>JAZQSE010000032.1:0-21918 GCA_045629945.1 Fibrobacteraceae bacterium | reverse complement strand
TTATAATAAACCACCCCCCCCTTTTTAAACAGGGCATGGGCTTTATCAGAAAGCTTACAGATTATTCAATCGTAATGAGAGTAAGTGTACGTTTACCAACCTTGATAGGTTTAGAAACATCTACACCCTTCTTAGCTTTCTTAGAAGGATCGTTTGCCCAACCTTCTTTGAGCTTTTCAGAGCTGCGGTCTAAAGTCTGGACAGTTGCTTTACCCTTGAAACCAGGAATGTCGAGTTTCAATTCGTAATCGCTGTAAGGGCTCTTGTTTACAACGAGCAAGGATTTCTTCTTACCATTTTCTGTGTAGTAAGTGGTAATTAAAGATTCATTGTCGCCAGTAATTTCTGTCTTCAAGAGTTTACCGCGAAGAGCGTCAGAAGCCATTTGGAATGCCCAGTAACTTGGACGTGGGCAGTTCATGCATTCTTCAGCAGAACGGGTTAAGTAACCATAGTCACCGCCTTCTGGAGTAATATCGTTGTGGATATCCCAGTATTGTGCGTTGTCAACATTTTCTGTTGCAAGCATAGCGAGATAATCAGCAACGAACAAACCGTTTTCAAGAGCGATGGTTTGTGGGCCTGGGTTAAAGTCAACAGAGTTCCATTCGGTGAGCCACAATTCAAACTTCTTTTCTTTATTGAAGTGTTTGGTCCACTTGTCTACGAGCTTATGGAGACGGCTGTAGATAGGTACCAAGTCTTGTGGTGCAGAAAGGAGAGCAAAGTCGTTTTCTTCACCGAAGTGTTGTGGGTAGTGGTGAACAATAATACCATCGGCAATGTCACCAGTTTCACGGAGAACGTTATCGTTCCATTCACCGTCAAGCACGCCAAGAACAGCAACCTTAATAGTTGGGTCAACTTTCTTCATTGCTTCGATGAACTTGCGAGCGCGTTTACCGTAAATGGTACCACCATCTTTACCATACTTTTCATAGTATGGGTGCCAGTTACCATAAACTTCGTTACCGATTTCCCAGTACTTGATGCCAGCTTTCTTATCTACGTTGGTGTGTTTTACCCAAGCAGCAGCTTCTTGTTCTGTACCAGAACCGAAGTTTACTGTGAACATAGCGTTAGAGCCAGTCTTTTTCAACCATTCTAAGAATTCATCAGTATCAACCATCCAATCCTTATTGTCAAGGATTTCTTTCCAGTGGTCGTCATCAGCGCGGAGACCGCCTGGGTAACGAACAATGCCGTGATTGATGCGTTTTACGTATTCAGAAGTTTGAACTTTGAATTTCTTGTTGTCGAGCATATCGCCATCCCAGAGGGCTGCGTTAATGCCGAAGAGACCACCAGAAATTTCTGGGTTCAAGACTTCGCTTGTGCCTTTAACATTTACTTTTACAACAGCTGGGCGAGCAGCTTGTTTTACTTCGCGGAGGTTGGTGAGCTTGATGTTATCAACTTCGAAGCTACCATTAGAACCTTCTCCACCTGGTTTGAAGTCAAGAGAAACAACGCCTTTCAAGTCGAATACGCCGTTTTCCTTTGCTCCAGGAGGTTGATAGTAAGGGAATTTTGCGAAGTTACGGAATGGAACGATTACAGTGTTACGGCCACGTGGAACACCTGTGTTAGAAACGAAGAGTTCGTTTCCAGCGTCACCGATTTGAACTGTAATGGACTGCCATGCGCGTTCAGAGTAAACGTCGAACATGATACCCCAGTGATTAGTCCAATCGCGGTCCTTAGCAGGACGATTGTTCTTAGCCATATCAAATACAACGTCAACCCAGTCAGACATTTCGAAATGCTTTACGTTGAGAGAGTTGCCGTCGAGCTTAGAAGTCTTGAACGGAACTTCAACTTCAACCTTGGACTTAGGACCTTTAGATGGTTCCCAAATATCCTTTGAATACTTGCTTTCGAAGTCTGTAATCACCATATCTGGAGCTTTGGATTTCCAGTTATCCCACTTGATGTCTGGGTCAACCCAGTCAATATTTTCAGTGAAGGTGATTTGGTCAACAAAGATAGTTACAGGAGCTGGTTTGCCTGGTTCGCCCTGGTTTTCACCCTTGCCAACAGAGAAGCGGATTTCTTGGATTTTATTCCATTGAATGTCCTTAGCCACTTCAGCCTGCTTGGTTGCATCCCAAGCTTTACCTTTGTCTACGAACTTCTTCAAAGGAATCTTGACAAGTTTCCAATCTTTGCCGACTTTAGAACCTTCAATCCAGTCGTTCAAGCTGATCTTAGTCTGGCTCTTGATATCGTTACCTTGGTTATCCAAGAGACCGACATAGACTTTTTCGCCACCAAGTTTACCCTTGATCCAGAAGTAGAGACCGCCTTTATTGCGAACTTTAGAGAGGTCTACATACTTGCCTTCACCAAGAGAGTAGGTGACACCAGACCAGTCGTTGTTATCAATGTACATAGCGAGTACATTGGAATTGCCTGCTGTTTTGGATTGAGCTTCACGTTGAGCAGTTAAACCACCATAAACGTAGCTGAACTTTCCGTTTGCAAGCATGTTGTCATAGAATGTAGCGAGTGTTTTGGCCTTGCCATCCAATTTTTCTGGAGTCTTAGGGCCATCGATGACATCGTTATTTTCGTCCCAGTAAACAATTTTTGCTTTAGGCTTAGCTTTTTTGTTACCCTTGACGATTTCGATGTTATCGACAAATACTTCAAATGCTGGGTTAGTTCCTTTATCGATAGAGAAACGAATTTCAGCAATTTTATCCCAGTCAATGCGAGAAGGGAATTCTGCTTTGCGGGTGTTATCCCAATAAAGACCACGGTCTGGGAAATCAACCAAAGGAATAGTTACCTTTTTCCATTCTGTGGTAACTGCGCCACCTTGGATGTATTTGTTCATAGGAAGAACAACCTGAGTTTTCTTGCCGTCACCGGTTTCATCATCCAAGAGACCGATTTTTAATTGTTCGCCACCCTTAGCGCCCTTAATCATAAATTCAATTCTTGAATCAAGCATATACTTGTTCAAATCAAAGAATTCATTGTAAAGACAAACGGATGCCCCAGAATAATCAGTTGGGTCAAGACTAATTTTAAGTGCTGATTTGGATTTATAACCACCATCTTTAGTCTTTTCGATGCCTTTTGATTTTCCACCATAAGCGTAGTCAAAACCACCTTGACGATATTGGTCATCAAAGAATTTGTAAACTACAAGACGTGGTGGTTTTTGCTGAGCCATGGAGGCGGTCGCCGTCATTCCTAAAAGGAACAAGGACGCTGCTTTCAAGGTTTGCTTCATTTACGTTACCTCTTGTTTATGTTGAGTTTGTTAGAATTTAAGATTTTTTTGGGAAAAGCGTTCAAAAAAAAGCAAATTCTGTTTACATAAAAAGGCGTTCCTTGAGTCTAAAGGAACGTCTTTTCATTAAGTTACGTGTTTTTAGTAAAACTCATGTAAAAATTATTTTTCGTTTAACATTTTTTCCACAAGTTGTGGTGAAAAACGATCTTGGCGTTTGCCGTTTATGTAGAAGTTCGGAGTACCTTGAACACCAACTTTCATACCAAGTTCAAAATCTTTGTTGATGGTTGCTTCCATAGTGGAATCAAGAACCATGTCTTTTTTGAATTGGTCAATATTCAAGCCCACTTCTTTTGCCACTTTTACGAATGTTTCTTCGGAAAGTTCTTTGAAGTGTGGAGCAAGTGCGTAGCGGAATTCCCAGAATTTACCTTGTTTTTGAGCAGCGATACTTGCAGCAGCGGCAGGTTTTGCGTTTGTGTGGAAACTAAGTGGGAAATGCTTGTAAACAAATTTGATTTTGTCTGGGTATTTGTCCATTAATTTTTTGATTTCTGGAGCAATACGTGAGCAATATGGGCATTGGAATTCTGTAAATTCAACAATGGTCAATTTTGGATTTTTTGTGTTGCCAAAAACTGGAGAACCATCGTCTGGAATGTCCCAAACTTTGTTATCCATTTCCATTTCTTTTTTCATTTGTTCTAAAGAAATGCCTCTTTTATCAAGGCCGTATTTAACAATTTCAAATTCTTCTTTAACTTTAGCGAGTTCTGTGGATACGCTATCAAGTTTTGCGGCTAAAGCCTGATTAGAGCCGTTTTGGGCCGAAGCTTGATTACAAGCGGTAAAAGAAATCATAAGGACTGCAGGTAGCAGTAAAGATAATGGTTTCATAAAAAATCCTTTTTTTAATGATTGTATAATATAAAAAATATTAAAGAAATAATATGCAAAAAAAAATTAAAGTAGATTAGCTTGCCTTTTCAGGGCTTAGCAGTGATATTTTTAGTTAGTTATGGCGAACGTAGTGTGAATTGTCATGGCGAGGAGTCTTTTAAGACGACGTGGCCATCTTGGCTTTTGTCATTACGAGCGTAGTATAAATTGTCATCGCGAACGTAGTGTGGCGATCTACTTGCGATGAGATTGCTTCTGTCGTTTCACTCCATCGCAATGACAAGAACCGCGAGCAAGTTCAGGATTGTCATCGCGAACGCAGTGCGGCGATCTGTTAGCGATGAGATTGCCGCGCCGTGTATTCTACACGTCTCGCAATGACAAGGTTCGTGGGCAAGAACCGCGGCAAGTTCAGGGTTGTCATGGCGAACGGAGTGTGATTTGTCATGGCGAGGAGTCTTTTAAGACGACGTGGCCATCTTGGCTTTTGTCATTACGAGCGTAGCGAAGTAATCCAAAAAAAACAAGTGTTGCTTGCAAGCAGATTGCTTCTGTCACTACGTTTCTTCGCGAGTGACAAGGTTCGCGGGCAAGTTGGGTGCGAATAGATTGCCGCGCCGTGTATTCTACACGTCTCGCAATGACAAGAACTGCGAGCAAGTCGCGTGCAAGTAGATTGCTTCCACCACGCCACCCTTGGAACAAGTGTGGCTCGTGGCAGGCTCACA
The DNA here is from genome assembly GCA_045629945.1 of Fibrobacteraceae bacterium. Classification (GTDB taxonomy): domain Bacteria; phylum Fibrobacterota; class Fibrobacteria; order Fibrobacterales; family Fibrobacteraceae; genus UBA1765. The sequence continues at coordinate 17,046 of JAZQSE010000032.1, read as the reverse complement.
TTTAGGCTTCGCAAAAAATCTTGTTGGGGTTCGCAATGACAAGGTTTGTGGGCAAGAACCGCGAGCAAGTCGTGGGCAAGTTTCATAGTAAATTTGAGGGGAAAAAGTTGCGGCAAGTGAAGCGGTGTGAGCCTGAGTACCCGAGTGGGTAGCGGAAAATGGCTTTGTTTACAAAGCCAGTTGAAGCGAGGGAGAGACTTCTCCCTTTATAAAAAAGCAATTGATAAGTTGTTGCTTAAGAAGGGTAAAAAGCCTAACAGGAGAACGCTTAAGGTGAGGATAATGATTACGGCTTTTTGTTTTGAGGATACAGACAAAGCGATTTCTTTTGCCGGTTTGTCAATCCAGGCGCTTTTTAAAACTTGTATGTAATAGTAAAGGGCTAAGACATTGTTTAAGACGGCAAATAGAATTAAGAAATAGTGTTTGTTTTCTGCGGCGGCTGTGAATATTTGGAGTTTGCCGAAGAAGCCGGCAAGTGGTGGGATTCCTGCAAGGCTCATGAGGGCGATTAAAAGAGCGATGGCAAGGAATTTACTTTTTTCTGAGAGTCCGTTGAGAGAAATAAATGTTTCAGATTGGTCTTTGCTGATGGTTGAGAATATGAAAAAGGCAAGATAATTTGAAAATGTATATAAGAATAGGTAATAGATGATGGCGTATTTTCCTTCGGGTGTGTTTCCAAGGAGTGCTATTAATATGTAGCCTGCTTGTGAAATGGAACTGAATGCCATGAAACGTCGCAATTTGCTTTGAGATAGTGCGCCTAAGTTTCCAGCTAAAAGTGTGATGCCTGCAAGTAAGGCTAAGAAGGGAACGATTTCTTGGTGAATGGCGTTGAGCGGGCCAAAAACGAGAACGGTTAAGAAGGCTATGGCTATGGATTTTGAGGTGACTGAGAGAATGGCGGTTACTGGTGTTGGTGCGCCTTCGTAAACGTCCGGGGCCCATAAATGGAATGGGAATAAAGTCATTTTAAAGCCGATTCCGGAAATGATGAATAGAACAGAAATCCAAATGAGTGGAGAGGCTTGATTAGTTTGTAATGCGCTTGTGATTTCTGGGAAGGTTAAGTGTCCTGCAAAACCATAGAGGTAACTGAACCCGAATAGTTCAAAGGCTGTTGCTACGGACCCCATTAAAATGTATTTAATGGCGGCTTCTGTACCTTCAGAATCGCGTTTGTTCCAGGCAACTAGTGCATACATTGGGATTGTGGCGAGTTCTAATCCGAGAAAAAGAGTTAATAAATCATTTGCAGAAATAACGACAACTCCTCCAAAAGTGGCAAAACCAATTGAGGCGGCGAATTCTGAAAAATGGAGAAGTTTGGGCTTTTCAGACATGGAGTGTTTGAAGTAATTTTCAGAAAGTAAAAGAGCTAAAAGAGCTGATAGGGTGAATACTTCTCGCATGAAAATGCCAAAAGTGTCAATTTGCCAATTTGAAAAATAGACTTGCGTATCTCCGATAAGAACGAAGTTTTGACAAATCAGAAGAGTAAAGAGATAAGCAAATGCAAAATTTTTATGAGCAGTTTGGGCTTGCGTTAGAAATAGCTTGAATGCAAGCATTAAAAAAGGAAAAAGTAAAAGTAGAATATCTGGGATTATGGCTATCATAAAATTACCGCATTAGATTGGAGTAAATTGGAAATATTGATGTATCTAAAAATTCTGCGAAAGGAGCAGGGAAAATGCCAAGAATCAAGAGACAGGCTATATAAAAAACGATAATGCATTTTTCTTCAAAATAGGCTTTGGGTAAAGATTCTTTTGGTATGTTGAGTGGGCCATGTAACATTTTATTGGCACATCTTAAAATATAGATTGCAGTGGCTGTAATGGAAAGAATCGCAAGAATTGTTATTAAGCGACAAAGTGGAGAAGGGTTTGCAAAACTTCCAACGAAAATAGTGGCTTCTGCCACAAATCCTGAAAGCCCTGGTAAACCAAGGCCTGCAAAACCAGCGATAACAAAGCCTACACCGATAAAAGGAATGGCTTTCATTAAACCGCTCATTTGAGTAATATCTCTTGTGTGGGTTCTTGAATAAATCATGCCGATGGTAGCAAAGAAAAGCCCAGTTAAAAAGCCATGACTAACCATTTGGAGAGCGACTCCACGGAAAGCTATAGGCGTCATTGCTGCAAGCCCCAGGAATATTAAACCTAAGTGAGAAATGGAACTATAAGCGGTGATGAATTTTAAATCTTTGTGTCGCATGGCGATAAATGGACCTACGATAACATTGAAGGCAACAAATAAAAGTAAATAAGGTAACCAGATTTTAGCCCCTTCTGGCATAAGGTAAATGGCGATGCGAAGGCAACCGTAAGCTCCCATTTTCATCATTACGCCAGCGGCAAACATGGAAACGGCTGTCGGCGCAGCTGAATGGCCGGCAGGTGACCAGAAATGGAATGGAAATAAAGAACTTGAAACTGCAAATCCTAAAAAGAGAATTGGGAATGCCCAGAATTGGAAATTTTCAGGGAGTACGATATTTGAAAGTTTTAAAAGATTCCAGGTTCCTGTTTCTGCATAAATTCCAAGGAAAACTGCAAGAATCATAGAAGAGCCGATTGCTAGTGTTAAAGTGAGTTTTTTTGCTCCGTAATCTTTGTTTCCTGAACCAAAGCCAGCAATGAGTAAATACATACACAAGGCTTCCATTTCATAGAAAACAAAAAACAAAACTAAATCAAAACTAATGAAAACACCATAAACGCTTGCTGCTAAAATTTGAAAAAAGCCAAAGAATATTTTTTGATTTTTTTCAAGTCGCCAGGTAGCTAAAATTCCTGTGAAAATGATAATGGCTGCTAAAACCAACATCATGGAACTCAAGGCGTCTATTCCAATAAAATAATTTGCAGAAATGGCATTTAACCAGTTAAACTTGGTTTCAAATAAAAGTTGAAATTGAGAAGATGTGTTTGAAACGGTATTTTGAAAAACTCGGACTAAAAGGTAAATAGAAGACAATAAAACGATACCCGCAGATGCGAGATGAAAGTGTTTTAAACGAGGTGAATTTTCTTTGATTGGAATACTAAAAAGTACCGTTAGAAAAGGCAGAATCCACAAAAGGTTTAATAAAACTTTTTCAAACATGTTAAGCTCCCTGAAGCGGAAGGTTGCTTGCAAAATACCAGAATAAAACACCTAAAATCATAACGCCAATGTAAAATGGAATGTAGCCACAATGTGCTCTGCGAACAAGAGCGCCAGTTTTGTGAATGATGAGTGTAAAAAAGTCAACTAAAGAACCTATGATTTTTTCTTCGAAGAAACGGGCAAAAGCAGCAAGACCACCTAATATAAATTGGCGGACAAAGGTGTAATAAATTTCATCGAAATAAAATTTGTTGTAGATTGTTTTGTAAAAAGTATTGCGGTTATCAGAATCTAAGGCTTTAGCGAGGTTGGCTTTTGGACTTGCGTAAAGAATGTATGAAAAAATAATCCCAAGAATAGCACAACAAATAGCAAGTGGTGGAATAAAACTGATATCAGGAGTGTTGTGAGAAATAGCCGTAATATTTTCTGGCGTAAAGAAATGATGGAAAATATGTTTGAATGAGAATCCGGTAAAAATGGTCGGAATAACAAGCAATAGGATTGGTAAAGTCATGAGTAAAGATTCATGTACAGGAGTTTTCGGGTTTGAACGCATTTTTCCGTGAAATGCCAAGAAGAATAAACGGAACATGTAAAATGCGGTTAAGAAACTAGTGAAGAGAGCGCAGAGGAAAATAATCGGGTGCCCTGCTTGGTAAGCGGTAATGAGGATTTCGTCTTTAGAATAAAAACCAGAGAATGGCGGAATTCCTGCGATGGCAAAGCATGCGATTAAAGAGGCTGCATAAGTCCATGGCATTTTTTTGCGTAAACCACCCATAGCGTCAAGGTCATTTGTATGAACTTGATGGATTAAAGCCCCTGCAATCAAGAAGAGCATACACTTAAAGAATGCATGTGTGAAAATATGAAATGTTGCAGCGGTGTAACCGAGTGAGTGAATAGAGCCGTCTGTTAATCTAGCAGAGCCAAGAGCAAGCATCATGTAGCCCAGCTGCGAAAGTGTTGAATAGGCGAGAATCCGTTTAATATCTTTCTGAGTGCAAGCAATAACTGCAGAAAAAAGCATTGTAATAGTGCCAACAATCATGACGATTTCAAGAACATTTCCTGAAATGGCAAAGAGTGGGAAAAGTCGAGCAACAAGGTAAACGCCTGCAACGACCATTGTGGCACTATGAATAATAGAAGATACCGGAGTTGGACCTTCCATTGCGTTTGGAAGCCAAATATGAAGCGGAAACATGGCGCTTTTTCCCCAGCCACCAATAAAAATTAAAAGAGTTGAAAGTGCCAAAGCCTCATTTGTTGGAATTTCAATTATTCCAAGAGAAATCATTTGTCCTGCAAAATTTTCGAGACGAAGAGAATTGATGTCAGAAAAGACAAATGATTTTGCAATATAAGAAAGTAAAATAATTCCTAAGAGGAAAAAACTATCAGCAAAACGAGTGAGAATAAAAGCTTGTTTAGACGCCGCCACGGCACTTGGTTTATTGTACCAGAATCCAATCAACAAATAACTTGAAATGCCCACTAATTCCCAGAAGATAAATGTCTGGAAAATATTCGTGGCAATGACTAAACCAAGCATTGAAAAAACAAATAAAGAAAGTAATGCGAAAAATCTGCCGGAAGATAAATCATCTTGCATATAGCCTATGCTATAAATATGAACGACAAAAGCAATAAGGCTGACAGTTAAAATCATCATTGCAGAAAGAGGATCTAAAAGGCACCCAATTGTGGCAATTAAATTTCCGGAAAAAGAAAGAAATTCAAATTCCCAAGCGGTTAATGGTTTTGCGCCTGAAATAAAAAACTGGACAACGAGTAATAAGGCGAATATAGCGCCAAATCCTGATAGAATTGTTGATAAAATGGCTGCCGCTTTTCTGTGTTTAAAACAAAGGAAAAGACCATTAATGATAAAAGAGAAAAGCGGGAAAAGTAAAATTAAGTAGGAGTTTGAAATCAAATTACTCATGATTTATCTCCTGTGAATTGACGTCTAAAGAATGATGTTTTCTATACATTGCAATTAATATGGCTAGTGCAACAGCCATTTCGCAAGCGGTAATAGCAATAGAAAAAATGCTAAACAAAGTTCCGGCAGTTGGGTCTTGTGCTTTGAAATAAGCAAAAGCCACAAAATTGATATTGGCTGCGTTTAACATAATTTCAATAGAAATCAGCATACCAATCAAGTGTCTATTGGTTAAAACACCAAAGATACCTATGGTAAATAAAATAAAAGCAAGGATTAAACAATGAAGTAAAGTCATTTTTCCTCCTTGTTATCTTTTTTGGCAATAGTGATAGCTACAACTAATGTCATAAAAAGTAAAATGCTTATGATTTCAAAAGGCAGCACAAAACCATTTGGGGCATACGAAAGTAATCGTTCACCATAAGCAATGAGTGAGGAGGCTTCTGGTGATTTTTGAGCAATGCTTTCAGAAAGTTCTTTTGTATTGAAAAGGAATTTCGCCATAACTCCAAGAAGAGTTAATGCAAGAAATACAGCTAAAAATTTTTGTGAAATTGGTGAGGATAATTTGTTTTCACCTAAATGACTTGTTAAGAGAATAGCAAAAATTATAAAAACAACAACGCCACCGACATAAAGCATAATTTGCGCCATTGCCATAAATTCGGCTTTTAACAAAAGGTAAAGAATAGCTGTTCCTAAAAATGTGGCAATCAAAAAGATGGCACTTCGTAAAACGTTTTTTGAAGTGACTGCTGCAATAGAAAGTAAAACCATGAATACAGCGACGAAATAAAAAACAATATCTGAAAAAGGAATGTTTAAAATCATCCGCGTCCCTCCTTTTTGTTCAGGACTTTTTCAAAAGCTTCTGGAGAAAAATCAGCAAATTCAAAACCTTGTCCCATTTCAATGGCGCCGAATGGACATGCTTCTACACAAAGGCCGCATTGCGTGCAACTTCCCAAATGATAGAGGTATTTTCCAAGGACTTTTTTTCCAGCAATATTTTTTGTGGCAAGAACATTTATTGAAGCGTTGGGGCAAGCTCTTTCACACATGCCACAGGCTGTACAAAGATTTTCACCATTTTCGTCTTCAACCATAACAACATGGCCACGGAAACGGTTGTGCATTTTTAGAGTTTTTTTGTTTTCTGGGTATTGCTCTGTGACGATTCTTTTTGGGTTAAAGAAATATCGCAAAGTGACAGAAAGCCCGCATAAAAGGCTATAAGGGCCCGAAACGCAACGTTTTAAATAGCGTTTGATATATTCTTTTGTTTTAATTTTTTCTGTACTCATTAGGGCAAAATCCATCCAAAGGCTAAAAATACAACGCCAAAAATTAAAAGCAACAAGTTCACCGGGAGCAAAAATTTCCATTCAAGAGCCATTAGCTGATCAACTCGCGGGCGGACAAATGTCCAACGGAACATCATATAAATCCACACTACAAAGAAGGTTTTGGCTAAAAACCAGACAATTCCTGGTACGCAATTCAAAATATTATCAATGGCTAAAATTCCAATGGTTGGTGCGTGATAGCCACCTAAAAAGCAAACCGTAGCAATGCAAGAAGTTGTAAATAAGTTAATGTATTCAGCAAGATAGAACATGGCAAAAGCCATACCATTGTATTCTGTATGGAACCCTCCAGTGAGTTCTTGTTCGGCTTCTGCAATATCAAAGGGTGCGCGATTTAGTTCAGCGGTTGAAGAAACTAAAAACATAATAAAAGCAAGTAAGCCAAGGATTGGTGCTTTGAAAATCCACCAATCCCAAAAGTGTCCGCTTTGGCTGGCTGTGATTTCTCCTAAACTTGCTGAACCGGCAAGCATTACCACAAGCAAAAGAATCATAGCAAACGAAATTTCATAGCTGATAATCTGAGCGCCGCTTCTTAAAGAACTGATAAGAGAATATTTGTTGTTAGAAGCCCAACCTCCAAGAAGTGTGCTTAAAATTCCAAAGCCATTCATGGCAAGTATAAATGGAATAGCTACGCTTAAATCGGCAACTTGCAAATTTTTATCAAACGGAATAACGCAAAGATTTAAAAATGGGGCGGTCAATACAAAAATCGGAGCTAAGTAAAACAGAAATTTGTCGGCTCCTTTTGGAGCATAAACTTCTTTGAAAAGTAATTTGGCTATGTCAGCAACAAGTTGTAAAACGCCATGCGGTCCAAGTCGCATAGGGCCTAATCGGCATTGGATATGCGCACAAACTTTTCGTTCCATATAAATTAAAACAGGAACAGGTGCAATGCCAATAATTGCAATGGCAATAATGCAAATAAAAATATTTATCAGGGAGGCTATTTCTGCAGAAGGCAGATAAGGTTGTATAAAAGCAGGCAAATATCCCAAAAGATTCGGGACATTTTCTCTGACAAAATCGCCAATGGGGTGAGTTACAGAAGGAAGCATAATAAAAACCTTTAGCGATCAATTTCTGGAATAACAGGGTCTATTGTGGCAAGAATGGTAACAAGGTCAGAAAGTCTTTGCCCTTTTGCCATTGTATTTAAAGCAGCTAAATTGCCAAAACTCGGACTTCGCGTATGGATTCTGTAAGGAGAATTCCCGCCAGTAGAAACTACGTAAGTACCATAAAGTCCTTTTGCCGTTTCTGTGGCGGCATAAAAACTACCGTTCGGTAATTTGAATATCGGTTTTTCTTTACTGCGATAAGGCCCATTTGGAATTTTATCAATGCATTGTTTAATGATTTTTATGGATTCGTACATTTCCTGGAAACGAATCAGATAGCGGTCATAGCAATCGCCATTATAAAAAACCGGTACATTAAAATCTAAAGAAGCGTAAATACTGTAAGGGTCGTTTTTACGCACGTCATAAGAAACGCCCGAAGCACGTAATACAGGGCCAGAACAGCCATAAGCAATAGCATCTTCTTTAGAAAGAACGCCAACGCCAACAGACCTATCCATGGCAGCAATATTTTTGGTAAGCAAGCGGTCATAATCAGAAAGAGCACTTTCTAAATGTTTTAACAACGCTTTAACTCTTGGAACAAAAGTATCTGGAATATCTTTGTTAGAACCACCTGGTCTGAAAAAGTTAGTTGTCAAGCGAGAACCCGTTACTTCTTCAAAAATATCGTGAATCATTTCACGTTCTTTAAATCCATAAAGTAGAACTGTCTGGCCACCAAGATCGCCACCAAAGCAAGCGTAAAAAACTAAGTGAGAAGCAATCCGAGAAAGTTCAGCAAGAATCACCCGAATATATTCTGCACGTTCAGGAACGCCAATTTTTGCGCCCTTTTCTAACGCAAGACAAACGCCTAGATTATTTTGGATGGCGGTTAAATAATCTTGTCTGTCTGACATCATAATGTACTGGATGTAGTTTAGCTTTTCGGCTTGTTTTTCCATGCCTCGGTGAATGTAACCTAAATGGGGCACTACTTCAATAATTTTTTCACCATCAAGTCTTACCACCAAACGTAACGCCCCATGTGTACTAGGGTGTTGTGGCCCCATATTGATGTAGAATTCTTCAAAATCTTCATCAATAGGAGGTTCTCTGAATCCGGGAAGTAAAATATTCTTACTCATAACTATACCGGCTTTGGAATAATATGCGGGTGGGTAAAATCTTTTCGAAGAGGATATCCTTTGAAATCTTCATCCAGAAATAAACGGCGCATATCTGGATGATTTTCAAAATAAATCCCGAACATATCGTAAACTTCGCGTTCTTTAAAATCGGCGGCAGGGTAGAGCGGCGTTAAAGACTCTAAAGAAGCAAGAATGGAAGTTGCTTTTGTTTCGTCAGAAATTTCCTTTTTAGAAAGTTCAACGCGTAAAAAGATTTTATGCCCGAATTTCGTACTCATTAATTGTGCGATAACATCAAAGTGATCATTCCAGTCAACAGCTGTAACGTCAATCAGATAGTCTAGCTTTACATTCTCATCATTTTTTAGTGAACTAGCTAAATGGAAATATTTTTCTTTTGAAACGACAATATCCAAAATGTCGCTGGAGTCATCAAAAATTTTTATATCACTAACGTATGTTTCTGCAATTTTAAATAATTCTTCTACCGATTTTCCTTGAGTTTGGATATTGACTCTTTCAATTTCCGGGAAGGTTTCTTTTTGAACACGAACGGCTTTATAAGGAACGTAATTTTCTGGTGGATTACTTTTAAATTGTTCGCGAGCAATAGCCATTTCTTCGTCTTTGATTTTTTCAAGTTCGGCCCAGGCAAGAGCCGCTTCTTTGTAGCGATTCCGTTCTTCAGATTCGCTTAAAGCACCTTCTTTCCAAACATTACGACTAGATTCTTTCATGATTTTTTCACGTAATTTCAATAAACCATGAAATAAAGCTTCAGGCCTTGGTGGGCAACCTGGAATAAAAACATCTACAGGAATCACTTGCTCTGCACCACGAACGACTGCATAATTGTCATAGCGGAAAGGGCCACCAGAAATAGTACATGCTCCCATAGCGATAGAATATTTCGGCCCAGGAATTTGTTCCCAAAGCATTTGAACTGCAGGAGCCATTCTTTCTGTAATTGTTCCGGCAATAATAAATAAGTCTGCTTGTCTTGGAGAATCTCTGAAAACTTCGGAGCCGAATCGGGCAATATCGTAGCGAGCCATAGAACTAGACATCATTTCAATAGCACAACAACTTGTTCCATAAGTTAATGGCCACAGAGAATTGGCTCGAGCCCAATTCACCACATAATCAACCATATTGACAATGGTTTTTCCACCAGGAAGTGGGTCTAAAATTTTTGGAATGAAAGGCATTATTCCCATTTTAAAAATCCTTTTTTCCAAGCGTAAATCAAACCAGAAAATAGAATAGAAACAAAAATAATGAGATCAGCAATTACAATGGCCGGCGTAATAACCATTGGTTCGCCTGCAAAAATTTCTTTTAGGTTTACAGCAATAGGAAACAAGAAAAGAGCTTCAATATCAAAAATCAAAAAGAGAAGAGCGAATATGTAGTATTCTACTTTAAATTGGATTCTTGCCGAACCAAAAGTAGGCATACCACATTCATAAGGAGCAAATTTGTTGCTTGTGTTTTTACTTTGGTAACCCAAAATTTTACCAACAAGAATTGCTCCAATGGCAATAATTGAACCGAGAAACAAAATAAACAGAAGTGGTAAATATTCTGTCATATTCTACCTTTTTAATAAAAGTTCTGCAACTCTTGCAATGTCCCGAAAACGGAGTTTCCGGTTTGAAAACGTTCTTGGATGTGTTTGCATAAATCTTGAAATTCTCGAATGGTTGTACTGCTTAAAATTTCAAGATTCTTTTGCAAGTTTCTCCAGAAGCCAGACACATGAACAGTTTCGGCTTGCCCATTTCTTGCTTTTTGTTCCATTTCTCGTAAAAGAGTATCGGTTTCAATACGAGAAATAATGTAACGAGTTGTCGCTAATAATTCTTGTAAAAAATACACCAAGAAAAATTCTTCTTGTAAAATGCCGTAACGTCTGTCTTTTGAAAATAAAGAAATTTTATTTGTTTTACCAAAAAACACAGAGGCTTGAGCGTATTCAAGACATTTTTCAAGAATTTGTTCGTAACGTCTTATTTCTTGATCTATAGTATAAAAGCGTTCGTGATTGTCGGCTTCTTCGTTTTCGTAATTTTTTAATCGTTGTTCAAGAGAACGGAAAGCGTAATAAACTTCTTCGTAATAACGATTACGCATACGGCAATTAAAAGCACGATTTTTTAAAGTATAATCGAAAAGATGGGGTAGCGATTTCATTGTTTACGTACCTCCCTAACGCCTTCAATACGTTTGATATTCATAAGAATTTTTTCAACTTGAGTTTTTCTAAAAGCTTTAAATGTAAGACGAATACGACCAGAATATTTCACCGAAGCCACACTCATACGAACAAGGAAAACATTTGCATGACTGAGTTCGTTCAATACATCAATAGTAATCCCTTTCCGGTTATCCGTATCAATAGAAAGGTGTGTTTCAAAAGAGCGAGAAGATTCGCCATCCCAAGTGACAGCAATTAATTGCTCTGGAGAGATTTCTTCTAGTTTAGAACAACCTGTATTATGAACTTCTATCCCTTGGTGTGGAACAAGAACGCCAGTAATTTCTTCACCGGGAATCGGTGAACAACATTTAGCAAAATGAATCAGCAAAGAAGAATTTTGTGAAATAGGTAAAGGGAATGGGTCTAATGCACTATTTTCTTTTGAATAGAGCAAAACAGAAGGCTCGTAATTTTCTTTAATCTTAGAAAAAGAAGTCAAGAATTTCTGGAGTTCTGGGAGAATCATTTCCCCTTGGCCTAATTTTTCATAGAAAGATTCAATGTTTTTTAAACTGAAATGTTCGCAAATGCTTTGCTCGTTGGGAATATCAGAAGCTTTAATATGAGAACGTCTAAGTTCTCTTTCCCAGATTTCTTTACCTAAATTCTGTGCTTGCTGTATAAAACTAGTCCGCATCCAACGGCGTAATTCTTGTTTGGCTTTAGCCGTTTTTACAATATCAAGCCATTCTGGCCCAGGTTCTTGAGAAGGTGATTTAATAATCTGTACTGTAGCGCCATTAGGAACAACTGAATCAATATTAAAAACTTTGTTGTTTATTTTGGCTCCAATACAATGCAAGCCAAGTTCAGTATGAACAGCAAAAGCAAAATCAAGAACGGTCGCTCCTGGAGGTAATTCAACAGAATCGCCTTTTGGAGTAAATACAGGCATTCCTTTTGGCTTTAAATCGGCTTTAAGGAAATTCAAGAAATCCATTGAATCAGGAATTTCTGCCTGAAGTTTTGCCATTTGTTCTAGCCAACCCAATTCTTCGCCACTTCGGCCTGTTTCCATTTTATAAGCCCAGTGAGCAGCAAAACCTTTTTCGGCCGTCATGTCCATGTCCTGAGTTCTGATTTGAACTTCAACCATTTTATTTTCTGGCCCGATAACGGTTGTATGAATGCTTTGGTAAAGGTTTGGCTTAGGCGTTGCGATATAATCTTTGAAACGACTTTGTAATGGAGCCCAGAGATTGTGTACATAACCAAGAGCGAGATAGCAATCTGGAATGGTGTTGACAATAATCCGAACAGCAAAAATATCGAAAATTTCTTCAAAAGAACAATTTCTGCGTTGCATTTTTGAGTAAATGCTATAAATGTTTTTTGTACGCCCCTGGATAGTACAATCAAGTTCTTCTAGAGCAAGTTTAAATTGTAATGGCCCGATAACTGATTTAACATAAGCTTCACGAGTATTCTTTTTTTCAATTAAAGCATCAACAATTTTTTGGTATTCGACGGGGTTTACGTATTTAAAAGACAAATCTTCTAATTCCGATTTGAACTTGTAAAGACCGAAACGATGGGTTAAAGGAACGTAAATATCAAGAGTCTCTTGAGCAATACTTTGGCGCTTTTCTGGTTTCATATAGCGCATAGTGCGCATATTATGCAAGCGGTCTGCAATTTTAATCAATAAAACGCGCGGGTCTTTAGCCATTGCGTTCACTAATTTTCTATAAGTCTCCGCTTTTTCGGCATCTTTATTCTTTTGTTTTTGAACAGCAGAAATTTTTGTAACTGCATCAACCATAAATGCAGTTTCTTCGCCGAACATTTCTGTAAGTTCTTTTAACGTGTGAGGAGTGTCTTCAACAACATCATGTAGAAGCCCAGCAAGGACAGAAGCCGTATCTAATTGTAAATCAGCAAGGATTTTAGCAACTTCTAAAGGGTGCTCAGTATAAGGCATTCCGCTTTTTCGGAATTGTCCTTTATGGGCATCGGTAATAAAAAGAACAGCCTTTCTCAATAAATCTTCATTGAGAGAAGGATTTTTACGAATTAACATCTGGATGATGTGTTCTTGATGACTACTTAATACCGATACTTCCATATACCCCTAATCTATCAAAAAACTTGCTTTTTAGGAATAATTTAAACGAAAAATATGCTTTTTTTTAGAAAAAAAAGCATATTCAATTTTAAATTGTATTTAAAAAAACTACTCAATATTCATCACTTGTTCGCGCATACTTTCAATTTCATCTTTTAAAAGAATCGCTAAACTTTGGATTTCTGCATCTTGGCACTTTGTGCCAAGAGTGTTAGCTTCTCGGCCCATTTCTTGCAAAATGAAATTAAGCTTTTTACCTTGAGAAGCCCCTTCTTTAATTGCATTTGCAAAAAGAATATTATGGCTTTTAAAGCGAGTAATTTCTTCATTAATGTCGAGTTTGTCGGCGGTAATACTTGCTTCTTGTAAAATTCGAGCGGGGTCAATTTCTGTTTCACCCAAAAGACTTTTTAAACGCTCTTGGAATTTTTCTTTCCATGAAACAATTCTTAAAGGGTCTAAATGAGCGATTTTATCTAAAGTAGAATCAAGAACGCCTAAACGCTTCAACAAATCTTTTTCAAGATTTTCACCCTCTATTTTACGCATTTTAATAAGAGCGTTCAAAGCTTTTTCTGTTTCATTCAAAATATGCTTACAGAGAGCCTCTTCTTTAGAAGAATCGTTTTTGTAAGAAAAAATTTCTGGTTGATTCAACAAATGTTCTAAACGAATCTCGCCATTTATTTTATAAGTATTCTGTATGTCGTTAGCGATTTTAACAATTGCTTCAACCAATTCTTTATTATAAGAAGACGGAATAGATGCAGTTTCATTTCCACCAAGAGTAATAAAAATATTCACCGAACCGCGAGCCAGTTTGGACTTTATAAGATTTTTGATTTCGGTTTCTAAATAAGCCAATTCTTTGGGAAGCTTTGTTACAATATCTAAAAAGCGATTGTTTACAGAACGTACTTCAACAGTACATGGCATACCATTAAAATCAGATTCACTTTTCCCATAACCGGTCATCGAAAAAAGAGCCATATTATAAATCCTTCTTTGAAATAATAGCCAAAACGCGTTCAGCACCAAGGTTCTTGAGACCGACAGCAGTCAAGCATTTACTTAAAGTATCGTCATTATCAATAACCATTTTTTCAATTTTTAAACCTTGCTTTTCACACAGTCTGGTAAAATCCCGCAAAGTAAAAAGGTGAATGTTTGGCGTATTATACCATTCGTAGGGGAGTTCCTTTGATTTCGGCATTCTCCCGCGGAAAAGTAAAGCAGAACGCACAGACCAATTCCCAAAATTCGGGAATGTGATTGCAACGTATTTAGCCACCCGTAAAATTTCTTGAAGCAGCCCGAGTGGGTCTCTCATTTCTTGCAAAGTTCTATTCAAAATAGCCAAATCAAAACTATTTTCTGCAATATCATTTAAGCCTTTATCCAAGTCTTTTTGCAAAACAGGAACGTCTTTATGAATACAAGAAAGGATACACGTTTCGTCTTTTTCAATACCAATACCTTGCACATTTTTTTGAGCTTTCAATGTGGCAAGTAAAGAACCATCTCCGCAACCTAAATCCAAAATTCTATCATTTTCTTTAATGAAATTTTGTAAAAGTTTTAAAGCGACTCCATCACTAAAAATCGTAGAAATATTACTGGTCTTGGATTTAGAATTTGAAACATTTAAAAAACGCCCAATAGATTTTCCAAGTTTATTCCCTTCAATAAGAAAACCATCATGACCGAAGGCCGTATCGTATTCAAGGCTTGTAACGTTTTTCTTGGTGTTTAAAAAAGCGGTAGTGATTTTTCTTGATTCATCAGGCGGAAACAGCCAGTCTGAACTGAGATTAATATTCAAAATATCAGCATTAATCCCTTCAAAAGCCTTTTCAAGAGAACCATACTCGCTTTCTAAATCAAAGGTATCAGTGGCGTGAGCAATCTGTAAATAGCTATTAGCATCAAACCTATCTACAAACTTAGCTCCTTGATACCGTAAGTAGCTTTCTAAAGGAATGTTCATATCAAAAGGGGTTGCATAAGCTTGAGTGGCTTTGGTATGAGCCTCTTTAGCAGCAGCGCGCTTGAATTTCTGTTCCATTCCTTCGGCAGAAAGGTAGGTAATGTGAGCTAATTTTCTTGCATTGGCAAGCCCAATTCTTGGAAATTCACTTTCGTAATAATCGCCACCATTAAAATTCGGGTCTTGTGTAATTACATCGCGAGCTACAATTTCAAACCCAAGTGCTTGGCTTGAAAAACGTGGAGAACTAGCAATAATCACAAGGCGATCTATAAAATCAGGGTAGAAAATTCCCCATTTCATAGCTTGGAACCCGCCCATAGAACCGCCAATTACCGCATAAATATGCTTAATCCCTAAATAATCAGCCAGAACTTTCTGTGTGCGAACCATATCGCCAATAGAAATCTTAGGAAACTTAGAACCATAGGGCTTGCCTGTTTTCGGGTTAATACTTGCAGGCCCAGTAGTCCCTTTACAACCACCTAAAATATTTGAACAAACCACAAAAAATTTATCGGTATCAACAGCTTTTCCTTTTCCAATCAAAGCGTCCCACCAACCCACATGCTTATCTTCTTTAGAATGAAATCCAGCCACGTGAGCATCAGCAGTCAAAGGACTGCAAATCCAAACCACATTATCTGCGTTTTCGTTCAAAGTTCCATAGGTTTCAAAACGAATATCCAATGCTGGTAAAGTTTCACCGCATTCTAATTTAAAACCATCTTCTCCAAAATCTTTGTGCATATCCTGTTCCACAACAGGACCGAGGCTATCTTTATGCAAAAATTCGCTCATACGCATAAATATAAGAAAAGGAAAGAATACTTATGGAGTAAAATTCTTTTAAAATCATTATTTATGCGAAAATCCTTTTCCTTCAAGAAAAGGTCACATATTGGAGTGATATAAAAAGAGCGAGCCATGTTTAACATAGCTCACTCTGTTAGTTTTAAAAGGCTCTCCCGCCTTCGCGGGGATGACATCCTTGCGGCTTACAAGCTAATCAGCCCTTCGGTATCTTTGCTCATTGCTTCGTAGAATGCGAAGCGAGCATCGACTTCTTTCTGGAGGTCGTCAGCCAAGGCCTTAGCGACTTCTGGATTGGAGCGGGTGAGAGCTTTATAGCGGTTTTCTGTATAGATGTATTCAGCTACAGGGATTGTAGGCTTTTTAGAATCAAGGATAAGCGGTGCTTTTCCTTTTAAGCGTTTTCTTGTCTTGAACCTGCCAATAGATATACTCTTCCCTCGCATTGTCGTGCCAAACTTTTTTCATGTTTAGGTCTCAATCAATTCGTGTTCAGCACAATTCTTACTATGTTTCAAATCCTCAATCGTATTTTTTAGAATTTCGGCATTTTTTGCATAGGATCTCTGTCTGGATGCCAAAAAGAGGGCGAAATCGAATAGTTCTTGTTGAGCTTCAGGACTTATCGTTTCGTAGAGTTCCATCAGAGCTTCGGCTATAATCGCCTCCTTTGAATAGTTTATACAATCCCAATATACATTTTTTCGCATTAAGAGCAAGCCTTCAGCAAGGGCTACTCGAAAAGAGGGGGGGATAATAAAAGACGATGAAGAAGAACTTCACTCGTCTTTATTTCTAGTAGGGTAATGCAGGACTAGATTGCTTCGTCGCCAGCCTCCTAAAACCAAGCCCCGCTGCGCGGGTCTTGTCCCCAAGGGGTCACTATCCCTAACGCAAAAGCAATCATATTGAAATTATTGTAAATTTTTGCTTAAATTGCCACGTTTTTGGAGATTCGAATGAAAAAATCCCCTTTTTTTGTGTTTTTTGAATGTCTAGCTATTTGCTTAGGGACCTTTGCCCTTGCTGCTTGCTCCGATAACAGTGCTAGTGCTGAAGAATTCAATGCTGCTTCCATCTGCCCAGAAAGCGGTCGTGGCTCTTTCGTTGATGACCGCGATGGTCAAGTGTATAAATACATCACCATTGGCGATAGAGTGTGGATGGACCAAAACCTGAATTACCCAGCGGAAACTAGCACTTGCTATGATGAACAGCAAAGCAATTGCGACATCTATGGAAGGCTGTATTCTGTACAG
>JAZQSE010000031.1:0-30115 GCA_045629945.1 Fibrobacteraceae bacterium | reverse complement strand
GTACACTTGCACGCGATTCTTGTCACTCGCGATGGAGGAAAACGACAGAAGCAATCTACTTGCCAACAGATGGCCACGTCGTCTTAAAAGACTCCTCGCCATGACAAGCTCATCTGCCGCGACTCTCGCTTGTAGAGTTTTATAGAAACTTCCGGCGCTCGGTCATGTCAGATTGAGCAAGCTCATCTGCCGCGACTCTCGCTTGTAGAGTTTTATAGAAAATAACCTTTTCTCAGCCAAGCATTTCCTATTTTTTCCAAGAACTTTCTAAATTTAAGATTATTATGAATTGGTATTATATTGACGAATCTATTACTTCTGATGATAGGCGACAAGGCCCTTTTTCTAAAGAAGATATATTGGAATTGGTAGAACGCAAAATCATTACAGACGAAACGCTTGTTTGGCATACAGGTCTTGCCGATTGGAAACTTTGGAAAGAATTAAAAGCCGAAATTGAAAAAGAACAAGCTAACATTATTATCCAACAAACTTTAGAAGCGTTAATTCAAGAAAAGAAAATCCAGGTAAAACAAAATCAATTTGCCGGATTCTGGATAAGAGCTTTGGCGTACTCTATCGACATTTGTATTTTGACAATTATTGCTTGTATCACAATGATGCTATTGCATTATACAGGCTTATTAGACACAGCCGCCATTAGTGCTTTTTTCTCACTTTCTCCAGAAGAATTGCAAGAAAATGACAAACTGCTAGAACTATTTCAAGCACGTGGTATGCAACTTTTTCTATGGCTTACTTCCATTACACAATTTCTTTATTTCTTTTTATGCAATTGGAAGTTTGACGCCACTCCCGGGAAATTACTACTTAAAATAAAGATTATCCGTGCTGATGGTACACGCCTTGGTCTAAAAGGTTCGTTGTTGCGCTTTTTTTGCGCTTCTCTTTCTTCTTTTTCATTTGTTTACTTATATGGACTCGCTTACATTGTCGCTTTAGTTGACCCAGAAAAAAGAACTTTTCATGATTGGGTGGCAAAAACTCGGGTCGTTTATAAAAATTCGGAGAAATAAAAATGGACAAGTTTCTTGTACCTGCTGTACAAAAGCCTCTCGATGGTGAAGTAGAAATTGCTGGAGCAAAAAATGCCGTTCTCGCCATTATGCCAGCCGCATTGCTTGCAGATGGCGTCTCTGAAATTTCAAATGTTCCTCATTTAAAAGACATGAAAACCATGTCCGATGTTTTACGCATTATCGGGTGTCGTATTGATGGCGAAAATCACAAATTACGCATTGATACAAGAGGTGCAAACCATTTGGAAGCGCCTTATGAACTAGTAAAGACAATGCGTGCTAGCTTCTATGTTTTAGGCCCTTTAGTTGCAAGATTTGGACGTTGCCGTGTATCACTTCCTGGAGGTTGTGCCTGGGGGCCTCGCCCGATTGATTTGCATTTAAAAGGACTAGAAGCTCTTGGGGCTAAAATCAACATTACTCATGGCTATGTTGAAGCAACTTGTGAAGGCCGTTTAAAAGGCGGCACATTCCACTTTCCAATTTCAAGTGTGGGCGCAACAGTTAATTTATTATTAGCAGCCACTTTAGCCGAAGGCGAAAGCATTCTTCAGAACGCAGCTATAGAACCAGAAATAGACAACCTTGTAGATTATCTCATTTCTATGGGTGCTAAAATACAAGGCCGCGGAACAAGAACTTTAACCATCCAAGGTGTCGAGTCTTTAACTCCGGGAAACGGGGAAACTATTGCCGACAGAATTGAAGCAGGAACATTCCTCTGTGGAGCAGTTATCACACGTGGGCGAGTAAAAGTCACTCACATGGTTCCTGAGCATATTATGGCCGTGCTAAATGTTTTCAAAGAAATCGGTTGTGATGTTACCATCGGTGATTCATGGGTTGAAGTAGATGCTAGAAACAAGACTCTGAAACCGATTAGTGTTACAACGCTTCCTTACCCAGGATTCCCAACAGATTTACAAGCTCCATTAATGGCTACTCTTGCTTCAATAGAAGGGAATAGCCTTATTCAGGACACAATCTACCATGATAGATTCACACACATTGCTGAATTAAAACGCCTTGGTGCTGACATTCAGTTAAATGGGAACACTGCAACAATCATTGGTGGAAAATCTCTTGAAGGCGCTGACGTTATGGCTTCTGACTTACGTGCCAGTGCTGCCCTTGTGCTATCTGGTTTAATTGCCGAAGGTGAAACAACCATAAGCCGTATTTATCATCTTGATCGTGGCTATGAAGATTTTGAAGCTAAAATGGCAAAACTCGGAGCATCTGTTTTAAGAATCAGACCAGAATTGGCATAACATTATAAAATTTATATTAGAGCAATGAATTCTTCTAAGAAAAAAACAACAACACAAAGAATCTTTACGGTTCTGAAGTTTGTTGTCACTTTTTCTGGACTAGCTTACTTGTTTAATAAAATCCCCATCAGCAATGTTTTAGAAAATTGGCAAAAAGAAACTTGCCCTTGGATGGCTTTTATTTTAGTCTTAACCATTATTTTAATGGCAATCCAAGCGAATCGTTGGCGCGGTCTTTTATTAAACGATGGAAAAAAAATAAAATTCAGAACGTTTTATTCTTACATTGCTTTAGGTTATTTTTTCAATAATTTACTCCCTAGTGGTTTCGGTGGCGATGCTGTAAAAACAATTGCCTTTGGAAAACGTTTTGGCAATACAGCAAACTCAGTCGCTGCCGTTATGATTTCAAGAGTCATGGGACTTTTGGCTATGTTCTTAAGCTTTTTCATAGCCATTCCTTTTGTCATTTCAAAATACAATATACCACTCCCCTACACTATTACTGTAAGCATAGTGACTCTGCTTGCAATCTTAATTATTTTCGCAGGTCTTTTTTCAGATAAAATAAAAATCCCAGATAAACTTTTCCAAAAAATTCCTTTCCTCTTAAAATTACAACAAGCTTTTGCTATTTATCGAAAACACCCAAAAGCATTCTGGAAATCAGGAATTGATTCTATAATCCTACAAGTAGTGACGATTATCATTCATTACGCTTACTTTAAAGCGGTAGGAATTAATATTGATTTAGCTATCATTACTGTTTTTACAACCATTATGGTCACATTTACAATGCTCCCCATTTCAATAAACGGAATTGGCGTGCGTGAAAACATTCAAGTAAGTCTTTATTCTGGACTTTTAGGAATCGAAGCCGATATTGTTTTAGCTTCTACATTACTAGGCTATATCCCACTTTTATTCCAAGCCTCTCAAGGAGCAATAGTATTCCTTGTTCTCAAGAACAATAAAAAAAGCGAAACCTGATTTGTTTCGCCTTGCTCTTTAAACTTTATTCAAATTCATTCCAAAATTTTATTTTGAGAATCAACTTTAACAACTGTCGGATTCCATGTTTTAGCTTCTTCAGGAGTCATTGCTGCATAAGCTACAATAATAACTAAATCGCCTTTCTGAACTAATCTAGCGGCAGCCCCATTCAAACAAATAACACCAGAATCTCGATTTCCTTCTATAACATAAGTATCAAATCTTGCTCCATTTGTCACATCTAGTATGCTAACTTTTTCAAATGGAAAAAGACCTGCGGCTTCCATTAAAGCACTATCAATTGTTATGGAACCTTCGTAATTTAAATTTGCATCGGTTACTGTTGCCCGATGAATTTTACATTTCATTAATTCAACAGTCATGTTAGAACCGCATCATAAACATGCTGGCCACGCCTTGATTTAATGTCGGTGTAACACCAAAACTAAAACGGTTAGCGTCTGGGTTGTTATCCCATTGGGTTCCAAAGAAAGCATCTATAAAAGACCAAACATGAGCTCCGATTACAGGAATAAGAGCATACATCCAAACATTAGTATCTTCTGTTGCAGCCAAATAAGCCAAGGTACCAACGCCACCAACCCAAATAGCGTCCATCCAGATAGCCTTTACATTCTGGCCAGAGTACCATTGGTAAAGACTTGGAACAAGCAATGAAAGGTAAGCATAATTCTGGTCACCAGAACGATTACGATAAGAACGGTCAATATCAGAATCTTCAAGACCTTGTGTACGCTGTTCTAACCATTCTTGTTCAGATACGCCTAAACGAACCCAAGGTTGTTGTAAATATTCTGAAGGGCGGACTCCCATTTCTACCAATTGAGTCAATTTTTCTCTAGAAATGCCTTTTTCTTTAGCTTCTTGAAATTCCCACTGAGTAAGTCCCATTTCTTCGTATTGGAAACCTTCCCATTCTCCAGATGTTGCAGTAGCAGTTCCAACAGCAGATGGAGCTTGTTCATCAGAATCAAAAGAATCAGAAGTTTCGGATAATTCAGAAGAGTAAGAAGAAGCCCCTTCATCAAAAGGAAAGTCTGAATCGTCCTGAGCAAAAACAAAAGCAACTGCTAGAAAAATTACTGGTAGAATTTTGGACGAAATCGACATACAGGACCTCGCAATAAAAATTTATGCCGGGGGAGGGAATCGAACCCTCACAGAGTCACCTCTACCGGATTTTGAGTCCGGCGCGTCTACCAATTTCACCACCCCGGCTGGGGAAGTGTTCAAAATATAGAAAACTTTTTCTTTTTGGAAAGAGAAAGTTTCGTTTTTTTGCATTATCAATCTTTTTTTACGAGAGAAAAATCCATTTCTAATGGAGAAAAAACTTTTTGCCCGTATTTTTCCGCATCTTCTTTTGAAAAAGCGTTTTTTGAATGCACTAAAAACAAATTTCTTTCAGAAGATTTTTTTTCAACAATTACCGTTTCTATCCCACGGCTATCTAAAGCTTTTTGCAAGGTTTCAGCGTTTTCTCTTTTTGAAAAAGCACCTAATTGCAAAACATAAAGAGTTTCTAAAGACTTTTCAGGAGCCTTTACATTGTCTTGAAAAATAACTGACGAATCTACTTTTTTCTGTAAAGTATCTTTAGGAGCTATTGCAATAGAATCAACAGCACTTGTTGGATTTTTTAAACCAGCACAAAGCTCTTTTGTTTCAAGAGAAGGGTCTGACTTTTCAAGCAAAGCACACACCTGCAACAAAACAGAAGAAACAGAATCTTTAGATGTTTCTTTTGCATGGAGTAAAGACTCTCTTGCTTTTGCATACTTTTTCAAATAAATTTCAAATTGAGCACGAGTCATTACCAAATCAGAATAAAGCGTATCTCTTGGTGAAATTTTCTGAATCAAACTATCAAGCATTTCACCTGCTTTTTGAAATTCTCTTGATTTCCCAGTTTGACTTAAAGCTAAAATCTGCCAATACGAACAAGCGATTTGTTTATTTCCTTCAAGCGTTGGACAAACTTCTGCATACGCTGTATTTGCAAGTGCCCAATTTTTTGCAACATAAGCCCTTTCTGCATCAACAAGTGTATAAGAAAAAGCAGAACAAGAAATCAATAAGCAGAATACAAACCAGAATTTTTTATTCATTTGTTTCTAAAGTTCCTCGTAATGTCCAGCCACGGATGTCATCTATTTTACATTTAACGTAATCACCTGGTTTTACATTGCCTTCTGGTTTAAAAATAACCTTTTTAAAGTTATCCGTTTTTCCCATCATTTCAGAAGAATCCCGAGAAGAAAGGCGCTCAACTAGCAAAGTTTCTGTGCGACCAAGCATAAGTTTATTGCGTTTAAGCGTTATGGCATTCTGAATTTCGGTCAACCTTGTGTGGCGTTCTTTCTTTTCATCTTCTGTTAAAATTTCAGTTTCTTTGAAAGATTCAGTCCCGCGACGCGGACTATAGACAAACATAAATGCGGTATCAAATTGTACGCGTTCTACAGCTTCTAAAGTTTCTTCAAAATCTTTTTCAGATTCACCGACAAAGCCACAGATAATATCAGTAGAAATATGATAAAGCGGATCTGCCGAACGTAAATAATCAATGATACCGTAATAGGTTTCCATATCGTGCTGGCGTCGCATTTTTTTCAAAATGGCATTACTACCACTTTGAAGCGGTATATGAGCATGGTGGCAAACCTTTGGATTTTGCGTTAAAACTTCTAGAAGTTCCTGCGTGTAATGCCTGGGGTGTGGGCTTGTAAAGCGAATACGCTTAATCCCTTCTATTTCAGAAACTCTATTCAAAAGCGATGCAAATGTTTCATTGCCATCCCGGTAAGCATTCACTGTCTGCCCAAGAAGCATAATTTCAGAAACACCTTGCGCAGCCGCTTCATTTACTTCTCGCAAAATATCACTTGACAAACGATACTTTTCTGGCCCCCGAACATAAGGCACTATACAATAACTACACCGCTTATTACAACCTCGTTGGATAGTTATATGCGTACTAAATGGCGTTAATATTTTTGCACTTTCTCCAACATAATTTTCTTCTAGGTCAAAGTCCAAAAAAGCTAGACGTTTTTTTTGAGGGAGTTCTAACAATTCAGGAATTTTTCGGTATTGATCAGGACCAACAATAAAATCAACAAATTTTAACTTTTTTAAAAGTTCTTCTCCCCGATTTTTGGCCATACAACCAACAATGATTATTTTCAGATCAGGGTTTGCCTGCTTTACAGGTTTAAACTGAAAAATACGAGCGATCGCCGTTTCTTCGGCTTTTTCACGAACAGAACAAGTGTTGACAATAATAACATCTGCATTTTCCGGACTAGAAACAGAAACTGCCCCAAAACGCGCAAGCATCTGAGCAATCATTGCAGAATCGTATTCATTCATTTGGCAGCCATAAGTGGCTAAATGGTATCTCATGGGAACAAATTTAATAAATCCCCAAAATGTTCAACGGTATATTTGGGGAAATAGGGCAAAATATTTTCAGGCTTACCAAATCCTCCAAGAATCATCAATGAATCTATTCCTGCAGCCCTTGCTGCTAATAAATCTGGAGTATCATCGCCAATCATCAAAGCTTCTTGTTTTTCGAGTTTGGCATTTGAAAGAATAAATTCTATTCCTGCCGACGAAGGCTTACGTTCCGGAGAAGTATCGCCACCTAAAACATATTCAAAACGATTCGCTAGGCCAAAATGTGCTAAAATTTTTTTTGTGGGTTCAATTGGTTTATTGGTTAAAACAGCCGCACGAAAATTTCTTTTTAAAAGTTCAATAACACCAGGATAAGGAATAGTTTCTTCAATACAACGATTTTTATAATATTCCATAAATAAAGCATGTGCTTCATCTAGTAAATGTTCAGAATTTCCAAGACTTCGCCTGACTAAATTTCTTGAGCCATTACCAATAAATGTTTTGATTATTTCCCGCGAATAAGGTTCTAACCCAAAAGCAACAAGCATTTTGTTTATAGCAAACGACAAATCAGGAAGCGTGTTGAACAACGTTCCATCCAAATCAAAAAGGAATATTTTTTTTGTTGAAAAATCTAACACCAGAATAATTCAGAACTATTATAAAACGCCTTTAGAACTAGGCACTCCACTCACCCGGCGAGATGGAGAAATAGCCATACCAACAGCACGAGCAAAAGCTTTAAAGATTGCTTCTAATGAATGGTGTGCGTCATTACCATAAAATAATTCTATATGCAAATTCATTCTAGCATTTTCTGCAAGACTCTTGAAAAAATGTTCAAACAAACTAGCTTCAATACTACCGGCAGAAGCCGCTGGTAACGCTACATTCCAAACAAAACCGATACGATTAGAAAAATCAAGGCAAACACGGGCTAAAGCTTCGTCCATCGGGACAAAGTAAAAGCCATACCGTTCAATGCCTTTTTTATCTCCAACAGCTTCAAGTAAAGCCTGTCCAAGAACTATAGCAATATCTTCTACGCTATGGTGCATATCCACTTCGGTATCACCTTTACACTGCAAGTTCAAAGTAAAACCACCATGCACTTGAAAAAGGTCCAGCATATGATCTAAAAAACCAGAACCAGTTGAAATAGTTCCGCGACTGGCTTCATCAAGATTCAATTCTAAAGAAATCTTGGTTTCATTGGTGTTACGAACAATACTTGCTTTACGCATAATTAAAACCCTTTAAAAACGTTTTCTCCCAAAACTCTGAAACGTAAAGAACGCCCTACCGAACCTGTAGGCAAAGGAACTTTTGTGCCATTTAATGTCATATAAGCAATCGCTGTCGGATTACCAATTATCACATAAAGCGTGTCTTTACCTTCATAAGACAATCTTGAACCAGCAACAGACAAATTCCCTTGTTTTATAAATGTTTCACCTTCTGCTTGTCTTTTTATCCCCACCCAAGTCATTTCATTTCCAGAAGCCATAAATTCAATTGATGTTTTGATATTAGCTTCTGCTTTAGGTTTGGTTTCTTCTTTGACAAGCGTATCTGATTTTGTTTCAGAGCCAGAAGAAATAAATAAAGTTGCTGAAGCTGGCAATTCTTTTTCTTTTGCCACAGAATCAACTACCTGACGCGCTTGAACAGCAGCCAAAGAATCCTGGAGAGCAAGAGAATCTAATGACACCTTTTCAGCATTTTCTAGAATAGGGAGAGGAGTTTCAGCAGAATCTTCTACAATCGTTTCTTCTTCTGGCAAAGATTCAACAACGGGTTCTATCGTTTCAGTTTTTGTCAAATTCATTACATAAACTAAAGCCACAAGAATAAGACACAATATAACACCCACAATAATCGGTGTTGATTTTGATTTTTTCTTTTCTTGAGAAAGAGCCAAAGATTCGTTATCTATTGGAGCTGCTGAAAATTCATTCTGATAAGAAGAACCACTTTCTTTAGAATACCAATCCAAAACTTTCTTAGAATCTAAAGACAAGCGGACAGAAACAGAATTCAGGTAACTTCTTACATAAGCTTCTACCGGGAAATTTTTCCATTGCCCCGTTTCCATCCATTCTAGATAAGAAATTGAAACATGTGTATTTTCAGAGAGTTCTTCCCGTGAAAGACCTTTCGCTTCGCGGCAGCGAATCAAGAATTCGCCTAAACGTTCTTCTGGAAGCTTTTCCATTTGTTCAGACATAATTTTCCTCAAATGCTTCTAGCATTTCTAAAGTTTTTGCAACTGGGAGTCCTACCACATTGTAGTAACACCCAGAAATTTCTCTCACTAAACCAGCACCCAAACCTTGAATGCCATAAGCACCGGCTTTATCTAACGGCTCGCCGGATGCCACATAGTTTTCGAGAGCTTTTAATGATAAATTCCGAAAAGTCACTTTTGTTTTTTCTTCTGTAGAAGAAAGCAATTGACCTTGGTAAGCCAATGCAACGCCAGAAATAACCGTATGCGTTTTCGCATTCAATTTTTGCAACATTTCTAACGCATGAACTGCATCCCGTGGTTTACCTAAAATGCCTTCAGATGAAAAAACAAGTGTATCAAAACCTAGAACCGGGACATCTTGTTCAACAAGAGAAACGGCTAACGCTTTACGTTCAGCGAGTAATCTAGGTATCAATTCAGGATTTTCGCTTTCTATACTTTCGGAGACTGAAGCAGTGCAAACATCAAAAGAGATGCCTAATTGCGTCAAAATTTCACGACGCCTTGGTGAAGCACTTGCTAAAATCAGTTTTTTCATTTTAAAACCTGCGAATAATCGCCTAAAAAGACCGAGCCTTTATGATTTTCTAAAACAACTGATTCACCTAATGCGGAATCTTTAATTTCTGAATTTTGGACAATAGAATTTTCTCCGACAAGTGCATTAGAAATCTTTGAAGAAAGAATTTTTGCTCCATTATCAATAGAAACATTAGGTCCAACAACAGAATCAACTATTTCAACATTTTCTCCGATAAAACAGGGCAAAATAATAGTAGAATCAGGGAAACTATAAGAGTTCTGGCTTTCAGAAAGTAAAGTTCCATTTGTTTCAAGCAGCATTTCTTTTGTGCCGCAATCAAGCCAAGCATCTAATTTAGCCGTTCTGAATTCAGAACCATCTTCAACCATTTTTTGTAAAGCATCAGTCAACTGGAACTCACCTCTTGTACGAATGTTATTATCTAACAAGAACTTAAGAGCTTTCCGTAAACAAGAAACTTCTTTAATATAATAGATACCAACAAGAGCTTCATCTGAAATAAATTCTTGCGGTTTTTCAACAAGACGAGTAACCCTACCTGTCGCATCTTTTTGCACTATACCAAAACGTCTTGGATCTTCAACTACTCTTGTAAAAAGAATATTCGTTTCAGCACTAGCAAGAATCGATAAATCTGCTTTAAAAAGCGTATCCCCAAGAACAATCAAAACAGGTTCATTATCATCTAAAAAAGAATCGCAGAGAGCTATAGCCTGAGCAAGGCCCTGAGGGTCATTTTGTTCTACAAGAGAAACATTTTCCCAGGATTTATCTTTCACAAATTGATAAATCTTTTCTGAAAGAGACCCCACCACAAGAATTTTTCTTGAAACATTTAACGTTGCAAAAGAATCACAAATATGTTCAATTAACGTTTTGCCTGCAATAGATAACAAACATTTAGGCTTCATCAAAGTAAAAGGACGAAGTCTAGACCCGAAACCCGCAACTGGTAAAATCACTTTCATAATGGAGAAAAATAAAAAAAATGAACCTTTTGTTTTGATTCCTATCACATTTTCAACATTTTTTTTACACTTTAAACACCTAAAATGCACTACAACACCATAGTAATTTGCAATTCCTGATTTTCCAAGACAAAAGTCTCATTTAAAAAACCAGCAAAAAGTATTTTCTTTTTTTGCTATATTTGGCCTTTGTGAGGAGTATTCCCAAACAAAGTATTTAACAGTTTTCAAATCTTGTGTAATTATGGCAGAAAAATATACCGAAGAAAATATTATTAGCCTTGAATGGCACGAACATATACGCCACCGTCCAGGAATGTACATTGGAAAACAAGGGGATGGACAAAGTCCAGATGACGGCATTTACGTTTTAGCAAAAGAAGTTATTGATAATTCTATTGACGAACACATGCAAGGGGCTGGCAAGAAAATCATTATTGATATCGAAGACCATTCTTGCCGCGTTAGAGATTTTGGCCGTGGTATTCCACTTGGTAAAGTCGTGGATTGCGTAAGCAAAATGAATACAGGCGGAAAATACGATTCCGAAGCTTTCCAAAAATCCGTTGGTATGAACGGAGTGGGAACAAAAGCTGTCAACGCTCTTTCTTCGTTATTTGTTGTAAAAAGTTATCGTGATGGTAAATGCAAAAGAGCTGATTTTTCAAAAGGTATTTTAGTCAAAGATTACCCTATTTCTTCTACAACAGAAAAAAATGGGACTGAAATTTACTTTGAACCGGATAATGAAAAATTCAAAAATTTCCGTTACCTTCCTGCTTACATGGAAGAAAAAATCTGGAATTACGCGCATTTAAACCCAACACTCACTCTTGTCATGAATGGCAAGACTTATGCAAGCCCGAATGGTTTAATGGATTTATTGCAAAAACGTGTAGACGATTCTATCCGTTATGATATTATTCATTTTAAAGGTAAAGATATTGAAGCCGCTTTTACGCATGGTTCTCAGTATGGTGAGCACTATTATAGTTTCGTAAACAGCCAACACACGACTCAAGGCGGTACTCACCTTGCCGCTTTCAGAGAAGGTATTGTTAAAGGCGTCCGCGAACATTTTAAAAAAGAATTTGATTCACATGACGTCAGAAACTGTATTATCGGAGCTATTGCCGTTAGGATTCAAGAACCTGTTTTTGAATCCCAAACCAAAACCAAACTCGGTTCTACAACAACTTACCCAAACGGCCCGGCGCTTCGCACTTGGATTGTAGATTTCATTGCAAAAGAAGTAGACAATTACTTACACAAAAATCCTGATACAGCCAAAAAAATAATGGACAGAATTTCCCAGAATGAAAGGGAAAGAAAAGAAATTGCCGGTATAAAAAAATTAGCTAATGAACGCGCTAAAAAAGCAAACCTTCACAATCGTAAATTAAGAGATTGCACCGTTCATTTGACTGATGTAAAAAACAAACTTGCAAAAGAAACCATGATTTTTATTACCGAAGGGGACTCTGCTTCTGGTTCTATTACCAAAGCAAGAAACCCTCAGACTCAGGCTGTTTTCAGTTTGCGTGGAAAGCCTAAAAACTCTTTTGGCTTAACCAAAAAAATTGTTTATGAAAACGAAGAAATGAACCTTCTGCAACACGCTCTTGATATTGAAAATGGTCTTGAAAATCTGCGTTATGACAAAGTGATTATTGCAACTGATGCCGATGTGGACGGCATGCATATTAGACTCTTACTTATGACATTCTTTTTGCAGTTTTTCCCAGAACTTGTAGAACAAAAGCACTTGTTTGTTTTACAGACACCGCTTTTCCGTGTTCGCAACAAAAAAGAAACTCGCTATTGTTATGACGAAGCTGAACGCGATAAAGTCGCTTCAGAATTAAAGAAACATGGTAATGTAGAAATCACTCGATTCAAAGGTCTCGGTGAAATGAACCCAGAAGAATTCGGGTTATTTATTGGTGAAGATATGCGACTAGATAGTATCACTATGCCTCAAGACGCTTCTTTAAATAAGATGCTTGAATACTACATGGGAAAAAATACTCCTGTACGCCAAAATTACATTATGGAAAACTTAAGGGCAGAAGTTGTCGACGAACTATAGGATTTAATTATGGAAGAAAAAACTCTTGGCCTTTCTAACGCAAACTATCTTGAAAAACTTTATAACACTTGGTTTTTAGATTACGCTAGTTATGTCATTTTAGACCGTGCAGTACCTTATTTTGAAGATGGCCTAAAACCCGTTCAACGCCGTGTTTTACATACTCTTTCTGAAATGCACGACGGCCGTTTTCAAAAAGTAGCCACAATCGTTGGTCGCACAATGGCTTACCACCCACACGGCGACGCTTCTATTGGTGATGCGCTTGTAAATCTTGGGCAAAAAAACTTGCTCGTTGAAACGCAAGGAAACTGGGGAAACCCGATTACCGGCGACTCTGCGGCAGCCCCGCGTTATATTGAAGGTCGCCTTACTCCATTTGCTCTTGAAGTCCTTTTTAACCCAGAAACAACAGAATGGATTCCTAGTTACGATGGCAGAAACCAAGAACCTGTTGCTTTGCCGGCAAAATTCCCTTTACTTTTAGCACAAGGCGTTGAAGGTATTGCTGTTGGGCTTTCTACAACCATTCTCCCACATAATTTCAAAGAACTTTGTGAAGCAAGTATTGCCTGTTTAAGAGGCCGCAAATTTACTCTTTACCCAGATTTTCCGACAGGTGGAATTATTGATACAAGCGAATACAATGATGGCGCACGCGGTGGACGTTTAAAAGTTCGAGCAAAAATTGAACGTTTAGACAACCGCACTCTTGTCATTCGCGAAATTCCTTTTGGCAGAACTACAGAAGACATTATTGATTCTATCCTTGCCGCAAACGACAAGGGAAAAATAAAAATCAAAAAAATTGACAATAATACCAGTAAAGATGTTGAAATTTTGATTCATCTTTTACCTGGAAGTGACCCACAAATTGTCATAGATGCTCTCTATGCTTTTACGGATTGCCAGTTTTCTCTTGCTGCCAATTCCTGCGTTATCATTGATAAAAAACCAAAATTTTCAAATACTACAGAAATTTTAAAGCTTTGTACAGAACACACGGTCAAGTTGCTTACTTGGGAACTTGAAAACGCAAAAGCTCATGCCGAAAAGAAATGGCACATGACAAGCCTTGAAAAAATCTTTATTGATAATAAGATTTATCATTTAATGGAAAAAACTCGTACAAGAGAAGAAATGATAGATGTTATTGATAAAGCTTTAGCTCCATTTGTCAAAAAGATGCTCAGAAAAGAAGTCACTCAAGAAGAAATCTTGAAATTGACTGAAATTCCAATGCGTCGTATTACTCTTTTTGACCGCAAAAAAACGGACGAACTTTTAAAAGAATACGATGAAAAAATTGCAGAAACCAATTACAACTTAGAACACATTACGGACTATGCCGTTAATCACTTTAAAAACCTTTTAAAGAAATATGGTGATGGCAAAGAACGTAAAACAACGTTTGCTGAATTTGGTACTGTTGAAGCTGTCCATGTGGCATTAGCGAACCAAAAACTTTTTGTCAATAAAAAAGAAGGGTTCCTTGGCACTTCAATGAAAAAAGAAGAATATCTCTTTGATGTCAGTGAATACGATGATTTGATTGTTTTCAAAGCAGATGGTTCTTATAAAATTGTCCGTGTTGCCGACAAAAGCTTTGTTGGTAAAGATATCATTCTTGTTGAAAAATTCAACAAAGCCGACGAACGTCGTATTTACAATGTGATTTACCAAGATGGTAAAGATGGCCCTGCTTACATTAAACGTTTCAATGTCGGTGGCGTCACGCGCGAAAAAGATTACCTGATGGGTTCAGGCAAACCAGGTTCTAAAATTCTTTATCTTTCAAGCAACCCTAACGGCGAAGCAGAAGTTGTTGAAGTTATTTTAAAACCTCGCCCGCGTATTAAATTGAACTTTGAAGTTGATTTTTCAACCATTGAAGTCAAAGGGCGTAGCTCTCGAGGAAACACCGTCACAAAATACGCTATTAAAAATGTAAAGCGCCTGCGTAAAGGTGTTAGCACTCTTGGAGCAAAACAGCTTTACTTTGATGCCCCTAGCGGTGTTGTTACCACACAGCGTAAAGGTGAATTCCTCGGAGAATTCAAAGAAAAAGAAAAAATTCTTGTACTTAGAAAAAATGGTTCTGCTCGTGTATATGACATTACAGATCCATTACTTGTAGGCTCTGGCATTTACCGCATTATGAAACTTGACCAAAATGCAGTGTTCTCTGTTCTTTATTATGAAGGCGGAAACATGAACTACATGGTTAAGCGTTTCACTCTGGAAAATTGTCCGATGACTTCAGATTTCTGGATAATTACAGACCATCCGGAATCACTCCTTTATGAAGTATTTGTTGGTGATGATGCAAAAGCTTTAATGGAATACCAAGTCGGCCGTGAAGTTCAAAAAGAAGAAATTGATCTCACTGAAATTGCTGAAATCAAATCTTACAAAGCTCTTGGTAGTAAATTTACAGCCAAAAAAGTCAAACGAATTTCTAGAATTTCTCCAGAAATTTCCGCTGAAACTGAAAATGAAGAACCGACTTCTCTTTCAGAAACAATGGATTTGTTTGAATAAAGTTTCACTTTTATCTATAGGATTACTATGAAAATCGCACACCAGACCGTAGTACAAATGCACTACACTCTCAAAGACGACAACGGCAAAGTTTTAGATTCTTCTGTCGGAAAAACGCCTCTTGAATACATCCAGGGTTTAGGCATGATTGTTCCAGGCCTTGAAAAAGCAATGGTTGGTAAAGATGTCGGCGAAAAATTCGATGTTAAAGTAATTCCAGCTGAAGGTTATGGCGAACACAATCCAGCTCTTGTTTCTGAAATTCCATTAACAGCATTTCAAGGAGACAAAGTCGAAGCCGGTATGATGTTTTATGCCCAAACACCTACAGGCATTCTCCCCATTCGCGTTTTAAAAGTAGAAGGCGATAAAGTAAGCGTTGACGCAAACCATGAACTCGCCGGACAAAATCTCAATTTTTCTATTGAAGTCGTAAGCGTTCGTCAAGCTACAGAAGACGACTTAAACGCTTTAAACCATCACCATTGTCATTGTGAAGATCATGATGAAGGTCATGAATGCTGTGGCGGCAAAAACCATGGCGAAGACCACGAATGCTGCTGCAAAAATAAATAGTCTAAAAATCTATTCCAACTGATGCTTGCAGTCCGCCTTCAAAAGAAGGCGCGATTGCAAAGTGCAGTGGGCTATCAAAATCACTTAACAATGCATCTACTATAGCATCGCCTATAGAATACAAATAAATGATTGCCCCACCCCATATATATTGGTTTCTGTTTTTTCGATAATGGGTAATCCGTTCGCTTAATCGTTCTTCTTCTTCAAAATTCTTTTCTCCTCGAATTACTCGACGACGTTCTAAATAATACTCTATAAGGTGTTGCGTTGTCCCAATACTTGTAAAAGCTCCGATAAGTCCCATATACAAAAGTCCTGCTTTACCAAAATCTCGATTATATATTTGTCCGCCACCAGGAATTAAAGCAAATGCCAATGCTTTTCCCATTGAACGCTGTTCAACACTATGTCCTCTATTATTCATCCAGATTCCAAAAGCATCAAAAACATTATAAACATGAAGCCCTATAAGCCAAGCCATTTCAGCCTTACGCAAATCTTCCTCTTCCATTTTTTTATCGCTAAAACCCCGAACTAAATTCGCATACCCATCCCGTTTTGTTCTTAAAAGAGACAATTCCTCAGGGGATGTTGTATTCAGCATAGCCTCTGTATATTTTCCAACCGAATCACGATAAGGTTTAGCTTGCTTAAAGCGCCTGTCTTGTTGGTATGGCTTATTGATAAACACCTCATAAGTCAACGCCACTTCTGCGGCTAAAATAAAACCACCTCGCACATAATGTTCACTATAAAAATGTCCGCCACCAGGAAGAATACTCCATAAAAGAGTTAAAGGCAAAGAACGATTTTCAGTTTTTATATCCCATTCATAAACAGGTAGCGTGTCTAAACTTTCTATACCTGTTTTTCCTTTTTGTATTTCGGCATTAGCAAAAGAACAAAAAAATAAACCCAACCACAGAAAAACCATAGTTGTCTTAAATAAATGTTTCTTGTTTATAGAAAACGGCACCACCCAAAAATAAAAAAAATCCCTCCTTTTTTTATTTCTTTTTTTTAGAAACATTCCATAAATGAATTCTATAAATGTTAATCAATAAATTTTATATGTTTTCTTCTGAAATATTTTTACAATATTTTCAGCAGTGACAAAAAATGTCTCTAAAAATATCTACTTTGTAGATAAGGATTGATTATGAGTAAAAAACAAAACGTTGCTATTTTAGCTTTAGGTTCAGAACTCTCTCAAGGGTTCACCTTAAATACAGGTAGCCATTTTCTTGCAAAAGAAATGACTGCTCTTGGCTATAATACTTTTGCACAAATCACTTTACCTGATGATTCTTCTACCTTTTTAGATATAGCATCCAAACTTTTAACCTCAGATATTGAAGCCATTATAATTACTGGTGGGCTTGGGCCAACTTCTGACGATAAGACAAGGCAACTGCTTGCAGATTTAGCGCATGTTACTTTAGAACACTCAGAAGAAGCCGAAAACTCTATAAAACAATTCCTTTTAAAGCACAATAAACCTTATCACAAAGGAAATTCTGTACAAGCTTATTTTCCAAAAGGAGCTTGTTGGCTTGAAAATCATAATGGAACTGCTCCTGGCATACAAATTTCTATTAACGGCAAAGTTATTTTTGCTATCCCTGGGGTCCCTTCTGAAACAAGAAGTATGTTTGAAGAACATCTTAAACCTTATTTTATCAGCAAACAAAAAAATGCTTTTATTGCAAAAGAAATTTTATTCCAAGGGATTCCTGAACCAGAATTAGAAACGATTCTTGCTCGCATTTCCTTTACCGAAACTTCTTGGAGTAGCCTTCCAGAAAAAGACGGTATTCGATTGAGAATTTATGGGACAAATGAATCACTGGTTCAAGTTTCTTTTTCTTCAACTCTTAAAGAACTTTTAAAAACAGAAAATGTAAATATCATTTCTACTAATGGCGATTCTTTAGCCACAGCTCTTGTTTCAGTATTAAAAGAAAGAAACGAAACTTTAGGCACTGCAGAATCTTGTACAGGCGGGTTAATTGCATCTGAAATTGTGGCAATTCCTGGTTCTTCTGCTATTTTCAATGGCGGAATTGTTTCTTACGCTAACGAAATTAAACACCGCATTTTAGGAGTGCCTGCAGAAATTCTGGAAACCTATGGAGCTGTCAGTGAAGAAGTGGTGGCTCGTATGGCAGAAGGCGCAAAACGCGTTTTAGGCACAGATTGGGCAATTGCTACTTCGGGTATTGCCGGGCCTGATGGCGGCACTAAAGAAAAGCCTGTCGGACTTGTATGGTTTGCAATTGCTTCTTCTGAAGGCACAGAAACTTTTTCAAAAATTTTTAATGGAAAAAGAAACGAAATACGTGAGAAAAGCGTTTTATATGTAATGGGTAAACTTTTTACAAAATTTACCCAAAAAAGCACTTGCACTTTTGTGCAGTAATTATTATATTAAAAACGAAAACAAAAAAAATGGAGTCCTTTATGGCAAAAAAGACAACACCTGTTGCACCTTTGAATGGCGAAAAAGCAAAAGCTGTAGAAGCTGCTATCGCTCAAATTGAAAAAAACTATGGTAAAGGTGCTATTATGACCCTTGGCAGCCAACCTGTAGATGACATTCCTGTCATTCCGAGTGGCTGTATTCAATTAGACATGGCTCTCGGGGTAGGCGGTTTTCCTCGTGGTCGTATTATCGAAATCTACGGCCCAGAATCTTCTGGTAAAACCACTTTAACTCTTCACGCTATTGCCGAAGCCCAAAAACTCGGTGGCACAGCTGCTTTTATTGATGCAGAACACGCTTTCGATGCTGTTTATGCTCGCAAATTAGGTGTAGATATTGAATCGCTTTTAGTTTCTCAACCTGATACAGGTGAACAAGCTTTAGACATTGCTGAAACCCTTGTTCGCTCTGGAGCTATCGATATTATCGTTATAGATTCTGTTGCAGCTCTTGTTCCTCAGGCAGAAATCAATGGTGAAATGGGTGACAGCCATGTTGGTTTACAAGCTCGTCTTATGTCACAAGCTTTGCGTAAATTAACTGGTATTCTTTCAAAATCAAACACTTGTTTGCTTTTCATTAACCAGCTCCGTATGAAAATCGGCGTTATGTTTGGCAACCCAGAAACCACTACTGGTGGTAATGCTCTTAAATTCTATGCCACACAACGTATTGATATTCGTAGAATTGCGGCTATTAAAGATGGCGAAGAAGTTATTGGCAGCCGAACAAAAGTCAAAATTGTAAAGAATAAAGTCGCAGCACCTTTCACTCAATGCGAATTTGATATTCTCTATGGGCAAGGTATTTCTCGCGAAGCTTCTATTCTTGATCTCGCTGTAGAATTAGAAATCGTCCAAAAAAGTGGTGCTTGGTTCTCTTACAATGGCGAACGTATTGGTCAAGGCCGTGAAAATACTCGCTTATTCTTGAAAGGGAATCCAGAACTTACAAATGATTTGGAAACCAAAATTCGCAATAGCATGAAAGATGTTCATCTTTTCGATATCGGAAACGACGAAGAAATTTCTGCTGAAATTGGCTAAAATATGTTCCAGAAAGTTTTCTCTTTTGAAAACTTTCTGGACTATTATTCTACTAATCTAAAAAAAACTCGTTATCCAAAATACTTGTCAGTTACTATGACAATTTGTATTTCATTTGCGAAGAGCAATTTACACTATGTTTGCAAAGAGAAATAATGTTTCTGTATTTTAAAACGAAAATTTTAATTTTACAGATTTTATGGCTTTTTAAAGAATTAAATACGAAGACTGTTTCTATTTTAAGAGAGTGAGAAATTTTAAGAAACAGTCTTCCTTTTTTTTATGTTCCGTTTTGCTTGTCAATTTATTTTGCAGCGTAAATATTGATGCTCAAGAAATATGTCACAAGCCTCTTTTAAACAAAGACTTTCAAATTTCATTAGAAGGTTCATTTATCAATCGCTCTAAATCAAGAACGCATTTAGATATTCTATGGAAACACCACAATTTACCGCAGGCAGATACTTTTGCTATTCAACTTTCTAAAAATGATTCCCTTTATTTTGTTACCAATGGCGAATACAGAACTCTCTATTCTACAAAATTAAAAGCTACTCGCCAAATGGCGTTGCATCACTTAAAAGAGTTTATCGGAAAAACGCCTATTCGATTCGATGATTTAGAAATCCTCGCCAATGGTGCATTCTTGTGCCCTGAAGATTCACAAAAAACAAATCGATTATCCACTGCATTTTCTCAAATGTGGTTTACTTTGATTCCTGACACGACAAAAGTTCCTAAACTTTTAAAAATGTTTGGAACACGCAGTGCAAAAAGAGAAATTAAAATTTTAGAATGGAAAAATTTTGATAGTGTTTTATTACCGGCTAAAATTCAATTTGCTAGTAAAGAAGACTGCGGTTCTATTTGGGTACATTCTGCCTACGATTTAAACAATCTTACTCCAAAAGACCCTTTATTAGAAATAACTAAAAAGTCCGAATTGGCAACTGTATTGCAATTGGATAATAAACTGTTGCCCGACATTTCCATCATAGAACCTAGATTTTCCTCGCATAAAAAATCCGGGAGTCAAAGTGAATCGATGCTTATTTCTGTTTCCCCAAGCATATTCAAGCCCTGAAAGAACTTTGCCATAATGCAAAGATTCCTTGTGAATGGTATTACCACTTTTTGAAACACCTGACTTATAAAAATCTATCTCATATAAAAAAACAAGTGCTTGCGATAATGGGTAACGCCCAAAAAGACAAAGTTCTAACAAATAATCGCGACTAAATACTGGCATATTTCTTTGGTAATCGTAACTTTTACCATCAAACCCTGTTGTAATATCAACAAGAATAAAATTGAAATAAACTCCAACCATCAAACCCGTTTTAGAACGATAATCAAAATTTGCTCCCATAGTAAAACTCTGAGAAAAATCAAAATCTATATCTTCATCTCCGTAAATATTGTCAAATATGTACTTTGTATTCCAATTTTGAGCGATAGAGCCTTTTTGTTTTGCACTAGACGAGCCCGCCATAGCCATTTCAATATTTGAGTCAAAATAAACCAAATTGCTATAAACAAAATTCAAACCAATCTGAGGATTTATGCTAAATGGACGAAGGCCCATTCCAAACGAGAAATTTTCATAAAACGGCGACAATTCAAGACCGGCTTGCATTCTTAAAAAAGCAGCATTTCCATTTACACCTTCACCATACGGTAAACTATCACCTAAAGGTTCTATCCAACTAAAATCAACTGCTGTTATCAACTGCGGCAGCCATTCTCCCCAAATAATTGGTGAATTTCCCATTGCTGTAAGACTGAGATTTGGACCATAATGCATATCCAAAATCCCCGACCTATCAAACGAAAAAGCAGAAAGACTCCCCGCTAAAATAGCAAGCGAAACAAAAAATACACGGAAAGCCTTAGTAAACATGTATCAAAGATAAGAAAATTCACTTTCTTTTCGGTTCAATTCCGCGGTCAAACGATAAAAAAACTCTTTTTTTGTAAAATTATGAAAGCATTTGACAACAAAGCAATAAAAAGTGTTATTTTGTTCAAAGTTTTATTTAAAGGAGTTCTCTTATGAAACTCGGCAGATTTTTGCTTGTATCTCTCAGTGTTCTGACATTGATGGGGTGCGCTAGTCGTTATTCTTCTCCGATTCTTATTGAACGCGGTGAAGGTCGCAAAGATTATGAACGTGAATACTTTGCTATTAAAGAAAGCATGGGCATTGACCGTCGCTTAAAAGAAGTCTTTATGCAAGGTTATATTGAAGAAGGTATGACTAACGATATGGTCAACCTCCTTTGGGGACCACCAGACAGAGAATCTGACGATGGCTTTGTTTGGGAATATTACACCCGCGAAGGTAAACTTATCACACGTCTTCTTTGGAAAAATCCAGAACAAGCTCGTTTGAAAGGCTATGAAAATGAATTAGTTCTTGATAAGATTGAAGGGGATCGCTATGGTGGCTCTCCTCCTCCGACATCAAAAACAAGCTCTAACTACTAATTTTCTTTAAGATTGCCCATAAAGGGCAATCTTTTTTTCTATATTCTGCCCCGTTAAACTGATTTTATCAAGGAGTTCTTATGCGCCAATACATTATCGCTGGCAACTGGAAAATGAACAAGACCGTAAGCGAAAGCGTTGCTCTTGCAGAAGGGATTGTTGAAGCAACAAAAGACATCAAGAAAACTGAAGTTGTAATTGCTCCGACTTACCTTGCAGCAGCTAAAGTAGCTGATGTAATCAAAGGTTCAAACGTTAAACTGGCAGTCCAGGACGTTCATTGGAAAGACCAAGGCGCATTCACTGGTAAAGTTTCTGTTGATATGGTTAAAGAAATCGGTGCTGAATATATTATCATCGGTCACTCTGAACAACGTCAGTATTTCCACGAAACAGAAGAAACTGTTAACTTGAAAGTTAAAAAGACTCTTGAAGCTGGTTTAAAACCAATCATTTGCATTGGTGAAACTCTTGACGAACGTAATGGTGGCAAACTTGAAAGTGTTCTTTCTACACAAGTTAAAGGCGCTTTCCAAGATGTTTCTGCTGAAGATGCTGCTAAATGCGTTTTGGCATACGAACCAGTTTGGGCTATCGGTACTGGCGTTGTTGCTACCGACGAACAAGCTGAAGACACCCAAAAGTATGTTCGCTCTGTTGTTGCAGAAATTTATGGCGAAGCTATTGCTAATGGCATGCGTATCCAATACGGTGGTTCTATGAAACCAGATAACGCTCAAGGCCTTTTAGCTCAGGCAAACATTGATGGCGGTCTCATTGGCGGTGCTGCCTTGAAACCAGACACCTTCTTTGCTATTATTAAAGCCGCTGAAGAAGCTCTCTAATTAAACAAAAGGATTAACAATGTCAACTCTCTTTTGGATTGGAATTGTTTTACATGTTCTGCTTTGCTTGTTCCTTATTTTGCTCGTTTTAATCCAGAACGACAAAATGGGTGGACTTGCTGGCCTTGGTGGCATGACTTCTCAGTCTGCTTTTTCAACAGCCGGAGCAGCAACGTTTATCCAAAAACTGACTAAAATCGTTGCGATTTTCTTTTTCATTCTTGTTTTTGCTTTAGGCTTTATCGCCTCTCGCCAGAGTAACGAAGGCCCTGTTTCGGACTTACGCCAATCTGCTACAGAAACAAGTTCTGCTCAAGATGTCGTTGTTCCAGAATTACCAGCAGCAATGCCAGTAGCTCCAGAAGCTCCTGCAGCAGTTCCTGCTCAAGAACCTGCAGCTCCGGCTCCAGTTCCAGCGCAGTAATTTTTGGACAGAGCTTTTGCTCTGCGGTCGTGGTGGAATTGGTAGACACGCTAGCTTGAGGGGCTAGTGGGAGCAATCTCGTGACAGTTCAAGTCTGTCCGACCGCATTTAGAAGACTTCAGATTTCTGAAGTCTTTTTTTATTTTCCACTCCAAAAATATTTTCTAAAAATTTTTGATTTTTTTTAAATAAACCATAGACAAAATAAATGAAATAACTATATTTGTCTGCGTTCTGATTTTATCACGCGGTCGTGGTGGAATTGGTAGACACGCTAGCTTGAGGGGCTAGTGGGAGCAATCTCGTGACAGTTCAAGTCTGTCCGACCGCATTTAAAAGGCTTCAGGTTTCTGAAGTCTTTTTTATTTTCTAATAAAATTTTTCAAAAAACGTTTTCCTAAAAAAGGCTTTTATTCTTGTTATTTAGAGCCGGCATTTTCTTATGCTGAATTTTGTTTAACCTAGATTTCTGTACTTTGCAGACGTCACAAATAACAAGGAGACACCATGAAAAAGCACTCTGAATCTCATTTTAGCCAATCCGAAAAAGAAGTTAATATAGGCTCAAATAATTTCTACAATCAACAATGGGAAAACTCTCTTACTGAAGCAAATAAAAAAATACAGCCAATTGGAGTAAGGTTAGGAGAAAAATACTGCCAGACCCTTTAGGACTCAATACATTCTATGGTTTACACAACCAAATAGTTGATATGGTTATTTAGAAAAGGATTATATAAAGCCATTTTCAAGAGATACCCTTGTAACCATAGAAGGTGGAGGTGGGGCTTCAGCATGTACACGTTCTTTATAGAACGCATACTTAACAAAAAATCCCTGCCATTTTTTGACAGGGATTTTTCGATTTGAAATAAAATCCAAATTACCAGATTTCTGATTTGAGTTCACGACCCATAAGTTCACGAATAGATTCCAAAGCCGATTTACCATTGAATAAAGATTCATAAATAGCATTGACTAAAGGCATTTCTACGCCTGATTTTTCAGCCAAAGCTTTTGCACTACGGCATGTCGGAACACCTTCTGCAATCATTTTCATGTCTTTTAAAATTTGATCTAAAGATTCACCTTTACCAATGTGTTCGCCAACATAACGATTACGGCTATGTTCAGAAAGGCAAGTGACAATTAAATCCCCCATCCCTGCAAGGCCAGCAAAAGTATGTGGGTTTGCGCCAAGCGCCATTCCTAAACGGCACATTTCTGCTTGTCCACGAGTCAAAAGTGCAGCTCGCGTATTATCGCCAGCACCAAGACCATATAAAACACCACTAGCAATAGCTATCACGTTTTTAATAGAACCACAAATTTCAACGCCAACAATGTCATCAGAAGTGTAAACACGCATATAAGAATTGCTAAAAGCAAGTTGCACAAACTTTGCAGATTCTTCACATGGGCATGCAGCTACAATAGCTGTATAGATACGGCGAGAGACTTCTTCGGCATGTGTTGGCCCGCTAAATGCAACCATCTTTTCTGGAGTAAGCCAAGGAACATTAGAAAGTAAAACTTCGCTCATGCGCTGCAAAGTCGTTTCAAGAATGCCTTTTGTTGCACTAACCACTACTGCATTTTCTTTTGCTTTGCAAGTTCCAAGCGTTTTTGCCACACCTTCCATAAATTGTGAAGGCACAACAAGCAAAATTAAATCAGCATCGGCAACTACCGACTGCATATTTGTCGAATACGTAAATGATTCCGGGAAAATAACACCAGGCAATTTATCTTTGTATTCTCTTTCTGTTGTCAATAAATCAACTTCTTCTTGAGAATGAGTCCAAAAAGAAAGACTATGACCATTATCATGCAATACTTGCCCAAGTGTAAGGCCCCAACCGCCGGTGCCAAGAACTGCTACTTTCATAAAATCATCTCCAGTTTTCAATCCTTTAATTTATATTAATTTTCAA
This sequence comes from Fibrobacteraceae bacterium, assembly GCA_045629945.1. Lineage (GTDB taxonomy): Bacteria > Fibrobacterota > Fibrobacteria > Fibrobacterales > Fibrobacteraceae > UBA1765. Next base: position 5,195 of record JAZQSE010000031.1, on the reverse strand, counting down.
CAGAATCCGAATTCTTTTCTGCTAAAACTATTTCAGAATCTTTCGGTATTTTTCTTTTTTTCCCGAAACCATTTTCTGTTCCATTCATAAGCCTTTTAATATTTGCTTTGTGCTTATAAATCACAAAAACAGCAACCAAAAGGGTTGTTATACAAAGTCCCAAATTGATTTCATCTGGTGGAAACGGCAATTTTAAATACCCCATTACAGAAAAAACGGCCAACGCCAAACAACCACCTATACTACCTACAGAAACATATTTTGTAGTTATGACCAAAATAATCCAGATTGCAAAACTCGCAAGAGCAGTAATTGGGCAAAGAGCCAAGAAAACGCCCAAAGCAGTTAAAACGCCCTTTCCGCCACGAAAGCCTGCAAAGCAAGTAAAACTATGACCTAAAATAGCCAAAAGCCCAGCAACCAAAGGGAGCCAATCATACGAAGGCTCAAACGCTTCAACCATTTTTATCGCAATAAACGGAGCTAAAAAGCCCTTGCCCAAATCAACAAAAACAACAGGCAAAGCAGGCCTCCAGCCAAGTACTCTAAAAACGTTTGTTAGACCTGCGTTCTTGCTGCCGTAATGACGGATGTCTATTCCGCGTGTGATTTTTGCGACCCAAACCGCCGTTGGAATCGACCCCAGCAGATACGCTATTGGAAGACAAAGTAAACTGTTCAAGATCCTCATCCTTTCTTAAAATTAATTTTTGATCAAAATTTAAACGTAATGGAGCTCCCATTAACTGAAATTCTTCAAAGAAACGTTTCATTAAAAAGCGCTTATAGGATTCATCTACAAGTTCCGGTGTTCTTGTTTCAATAGAAATAACCGGTGGTTCCACCATCACCTGACAAGCACGTTTCAAAACAACAGCTCTTGATTGTCTGCTTGGGTGCGGGTTTTGCTGCATAAGGTTAGAAAAGACTTCTGCAAGACGTTCACGCCCAATAACACGGTGACAATTTTCATAAACTGTTCTGATTTCTTGAATCACACGATGAAGGCGCTGGCCTTCTTTGGCACTGATAGAAAGAATCGGTACATATTCTAAAAGTGGTTCTCTTTCAAGAATATCTTTTACAATGTGATCAAAGGATTTTTCTGTTTTATTTGGTAAAATATCCCACTTGTTCAGCAAGATAATAAGGCCCTTACCGGCTTTTCGAATTTCTGTAATAATGCGGAAATCCTGAACTTCAAGACCACGCGTTACATCTAAAACTAAAAGAGATAGGTCAGAACGGCGCACACTTTCTAATGTCCGCATGTTACTGAAATATTCTACTTCATCAGAAACTTTTGCTTTTTTACGAAGCCCTGCTGTATCGGTAACAACATAACGAACTCCGTTTACCTTAAATTCACAATCAATAGAATCGCGTGTTGTGCCCGGAATATCAGAAACAACAGCTCTATCTTCACCAAGCAAACGGTTTAAAAGTGTACTTTTACCAGCATTTGGCCTACCAAGAATTGCAAAGCGAATTGGCCTATCTTCTTGCTTTGTAGAAGTTCCACCTTTTGGGAAAAGCCCAATCACTTCATCTAAAAGGGAAAGGCAAGCATAACCTGTTAAAGCACTGATTGAACGCGGGGCTCCAAGACCTAAAGAAAGAAATTCCCAAGCTTCATTACGGTGCGCAACATCTTCACCTTTGTTGGCAACAAGAATCACTTGCTTTTCGAGCCGCTTTACCATTTTGGCAAATTGAAGGTCAAGTTCTGTCACGCCTACTCGAATATCGACCATAAAAAGAACGACATCAGCATCTTCAACTGCGGCAAAAATCTGATTACGGACACTTTCTGCTAAAACATCAATTGAATCATCTGGCAAAAATCCACCAGTATCCACTAAAACAAAATCCCTATCTTTATGATGGGCGGTTTGGTAATGGCGGTCACGAGTAACACCTTCTCTATCGCTAACAACTGCTGCGCGCCTAGAAAGGATCCTGTTGAAAAGCGAAGACTTTCCAACATTTGGACGGCCAACAATACAAACTACAGGCAATTTCATACGCTAAAATATAGCAACTTAATTTTAAGTGTTTTATTTTGCACTACCCTTTTCTTTGGAGAATATGTATTTATGCATATACTTATTTGGATAAGAAAGTTCTTATAACAAGGAGTCTTTTTAAAGATAACGTGGCTATCTGCCAGCAAGGGAATTGCTTCAGCTTATCAAGCCTTGCAAACGGCTAGTTTTAAGCAGCCTTCGCAAGTGGCAATTTGCAACAAGTATAATTTGAAATGATTAAACCCCAGCAAGTTTAGTGTTCAACAAAAAAAAACAAATTTCACAAAGATTTATCTCAATTATGTTCCTATCGCTTATAACTATGGCATGCAAGAACTTCTTGAAAATGAAAGCTTTTATAGAAGACATTTTCTTTTTTTATATTTGAATTCGCAATGAAAAAATGGTTTTTAGTTATTTTGGTAGTTTTGCTATTTCAAAACTTTTCAAATGCTCAATTTTTGCAAATCCGTGGAGCATTTGTGCCAACTTCTACCTACCATGAAAAATCAGGTGATGCTATTCCAAAATCAGAAACAAACTTTAGAAAAATCCAATTTTCAACAGGGATGCCTTTTTATTTTAAACGCGATTCTGTTGAAAAAACATTCTCCATGTGGATGGGAATTTTAACAGGGAGTTTTACCCATTTACCATTCAAAAACATTCCCAAAGATTACCCAGAAGAAGTTGTTCAAGCATTACTTATGCTAAACAACATTCAAAAATTAAAAGGTGAAAATTATTTGAGTTTTACTTTTGGTGGTGGCGTTATGGGAGAACGCGAACATTTAAATGAAAACACCATTATTTACATGACAGGCTTAAATTACTACCATCGTTTCTGGAACAGATTAGAACTTGGTGGAGGCCTATTTATCACAAATATGTTTGGTCATATTTTTATTTACCCTATGCCCCATTTCCAATTTTCTTTAGGCAAACAAACTGTATTTTTATTCAACCAAAGTGAAACTTCTGTAAAGCATCATTTTAATGACATTTTTACGCTTGGTTTAATTTATGAAGGCGATGGGACTCTGACACTTGTAGAGCGCCATGACGAAGACGGAAAAAGAGAAAAGAAAATGTTCCAAGCGGGGCAACAAATTTTTGCTCTAAAACCTGAATTTGCTTTCAAAAAAGGAAAATATGGTATTGCCTCTACAATTGGTTATGCTTATAACAGAAATTACAGGCTCATTGACCGTAAATTTATCCGCTTTTTAGGTTCTATTTTCAGAGATTCTCCTTATACAGAAAGAGAACCTTATTTTTCATTACAACTGAAGTATCGTTTTTTCTAATTTCAAATAGAATATTCACTTTATAAAATATGAAAACACCTAAATTCACAAGCAAAATAAAAATCGCAGTTGTTTTTTTAACGCTGCTTTTTTCTGCTTGTTCTGAAATCAATAGCGGTTGGGAAATTGATGGCGGTGGCTATGTCAAGTACCAAGTCAATGGCGGTGATAGTAAACAAATAGAACTCCACCCAAATGATGTGACACTCCCCGCTTACGGCAGGCATTATATCAGTTTAGAAACGAGAGAAGAAGAAAGTAAATACGGAGATAGAATCGCTTTTTTAGTCGCAGAACCAACCCTTGGAAAAAATCCAATAGTTAGCAATTACACATGGCTCATTTTACAGTACGGCCCAAAAGCAACTGCTATTCCTGAATCCAGTTTTGTAACTATTGATCAAAAAGACGATTCCACTTGGACCGGGAATTTTAACTTGCTTTTTCCAAACTGCGAAACAGGAACTTGCCTTGAAAATAAAACCATTAAAGTAACGGGAAGATTCCGCTATTGGCCAGACCCAGATGATGATTGAATTTGGTATAATTTTTGTTCTTCTTTTACAAGTGTAGAAACCAACAAGCCATAATACCAGATAGCTAGCAAAAACAAAAATTCTAAAATAAAAACGGCAAGCCAATATTTAAATGTGCTGAAAATAAAAAAACACAAAAACACACAAGCAGCGTTTTGCCATAAAAAGAATCGACGTGGTAAAAATTTACTTATAGACATTTCATTTACTAAACATTCTTTTTCAAAATAATGCAACACGCTTTTTAAATAAAACGCATGAAATAAAATTCCAAACCCAGGAATCAAAGAAGTAGGCAAAGCATGAAAAACTGAAATTTTCCCTGCCTTTCTGTTTTTTATAAAACAAGAAAACCAACGTCCCCAAAAAAGTAAGCCTATTAAAAAAGTAAACGTCCAAACTCCTACAAGAATAGCTACTGCCAAAAAACCAACTCTACCTATTATCGGCTCTATCAAGTCCATAGAAAGAGAGCCATAAAAACCTTCGCTTAAGTCGCCACTCCATGTTTCTGGCAAAACAGAAAATCCCCAAAAAAGCAATGTTAATAAAACAAGAACAATAAGGCTTACCACAAAGAAAAGCCAAATAGAAATTATCGCTTTCCGCCCATTTTTACTATTATCAATCATCATTCAAAAGATAATAAGATTTTGACCTCATGATATTTTTCTAAATAATCAATCCATTTTTTTGATAAATCATCAGAAGAACTTTTAAAAATCTTAAGTTCTTTACCCCAAAGAATACTCCCTTCTTTATCATATAAAACAATTTTTCTATTTAATCGATGGGTAAGATTCCTCTTCCGAAATGGCCTCGTCCAAATCCTTTAGAGGGAATTTCAAAAGAGCTTCCTTGTTCGCCACATATAGTGTATCCCCTATGGCTACCATACCATAAGACGCCCCATGAGCTAAGCAAATCATACTAGGGCAAAAATTACCAAAAATCTCTCGCCAACCTTTATATTCACTTCCGTAGGGGGGGCCATAGTCACCCATGTAAACACTAGGCCATGGGAGACTTCCCGCAACAAAAAGATGTTTTCCATCTGATGCTAGAGCATATCGATTGCTGGGGACATTTTTGTAAGTCCTATATACATAGGATGTGTCATCGGTACCAATCACACTATCTATAGGATTCCAACTATCAAGTGCCTCATCATATTCCAATACATCAGATGAAGATTTCTCGCCAATCGCATATATTTTCCCCTTATGAACCACAATGTCCATCGCGTAATCATTTGTATCATAAGCGGGAACCCATGTTGCCCAATCAGGGATTGGAATTTTCGCCATTCTTTTCCAGCTACCATC
>JAZQSE010000030.1:0-73810 GCA_045629945.1 Fibrobacteraceae bacterium | reverse complement strand
GGCATTAATGATGCTAAACGTGAAATGGCAAAGGCGATGCTTCTTGATGGAATACCAATCAAACAGATATCCGCTTATTCAGGATTATCTGAAAAAGAAATACTTGAGTTATAAATTTCTTAATGAAAAAAACTCCTGCTGATTACTGCAGGAGTTTTTATATAGTAGACTTGAAATTCAAAAATTTATACTTCACTCCCTATAAGTAAAATCTTTTCATATTTTTATTAACAAGAGGGTTTTAGCGAACATTACAAGCGAAAGATGCTATAAAATCGTGTGCATTTTTTGACATTTAACTAGAATTTACTACAAGCGAAATGGTGATTTTAGGCAAAAAATGGTGATTTTGGCTTTTTTACAACGCCAAAACAACTAATTTGTGCACACTTTTAAAAGAAATAATGAGCGTTTGTGTAAAAAAAAGTTATTTTAATGCGGAAGGAGTGTCTTTAGACACCCCCGTTTTGTGGTGTAGGTTTTGCGATGCAAATAGATAGAAACGTAAAAAGTGGCTTTACTCTTATAGAAGTGATGGCGGTTGTCGCTATCATAGGGATTCTTTCTGCCGCGGGTTTTGCAAGTTTACAAAATGCGGTGGCTAATAACCGAATAAAAGATGCTGCAATAAATATTTCTGCGTATATGGAACGCACCGCCAATGAAGCTCGCCGAGTAAACGATACTCTTTGCGTTGTTCGCGAAAGCGACCAGAAGTTTGTGACATTTCAAGCCAAATGTGCCGATGTTTCAGGAAATTCAAGCGGAGTAACGCGTTTAGACAGCCTTTTAATAGACCCTCCAGTTCAGATTTTAACCAAAAGTGAAACGAGTGCGGCACAAATTTTAGGTGGCGTAAACTTTGAAGAAAACGGAGCTCAATTTATTCCACGCATAGGTTTAAGTGCAGCTCCTTATGAAGGATTTTTTGGCGTCCAGTATGGAGGCAAAGACCTTTATGGAGCTGCAGCCAAGGTAAAAACCAAAAATTCATTTACCCCAATGATAAAATATTCTGGGGACGGCTCTTGGGTGGAACTTTAGGAGGAAGTATGAGTTTTATCAAGCAAGAGCCTAGAGAAATGTTTATTAGTAAAGGAGCAAAACCTGCAACTGGATTAAAACGCGGTTTTGGTATAGTAGAAGTTCTTGTAGCAGCAGTAGTTTTAGGATTACTTTATGTAGCTGTTTTGAATTTACAAGGCGGTAACCGCGATGCCTTGTTGCGCATTCGTGGACGTGATGGCGCTACAGAAGTTGCACAGAACATTATTGATTCGTTGAATTCTGTAGGTTTAGCTTCTTTGTCAGATGAAAAACTTGTAAATGCAGAAGGGGAACTTACCCCTATTGAAATAAAGGGAATTAAACGCACCTGGAAAGCACAACCTGGTGCAATTCAATATGACATGACTGTCACTTATGATGCAACAGTTATTGTTTCAAGGGATTCTCTTTATACAGCAAAAAGTGGTTCGCAATATGACTCAGCAAGTCACACATTTGCAAAACGATTAGATGTAAAAGTCAGTTGGCCATTTAAAAACTCAATTCAATCAATCAATGTATCGGGGGTTATTAGATGAAACTCCTAAAAAGAAAAAGTGGTTTTACCCTGATGGAATTGATGGTTTATATAGCCATTCTCTCTATAGTTGTTTTGATTGCAGGCCAGGCATTTACTGATTCTACTCGTTTTAGAATTAGAACACAAAATATGTTGAAAGCAACACAAGTTGCTGAAAATGTTGGAACACTTTTTAAATCAGATGTTTCACAAATGGGGGCAAAAACATCAAAAGAACGCAATACATCAGCCACTACAGATTCATTTTATGTGGAAGCAATACACGATGTTTACATTGACCCCGATAATCTGGACGACACAAAAAAAGATTCTTCTTCGTATGTGATAACTCATGATGCTAGCGGAACAGCTCTGGATCGTTTGATGATGAATCGCATGCGTTATAAAGAAACAGGAGAATTTGCATCAATTGAAAAAGTAGAATGGTTTATAGATGGCACAACTTTAAAACGCAGTTGTGTAACGATTGAGGGTGATGAATTACCTGATGAATGCCCTAAAGATGAACCGCTTGTTGTTGATATTGCAGACAATATTCAAAAGTTTGTTGTAACACCAGCAACACCAAGTGTTTCAACAGATATGGCTCAAATTTTACCATCAACTGAAGCCACCATTCAAAGTTTTCGTTTTGTGCCAAGATACGGCGAAGAAGATTTAAACTTTTTAACGGTAACACCACCTGAAGGAGATGTCGCTGTTGCGTTAAATGGTTTTGCTTCTAATTACGATTATACAAACCAGGAACCATTGCTTACTCAAAAACATGCTAACCAAGTTTTTGTAGCAGAAGCCAATAACAATATGGGGGCTTGGAAAGATTTATGTATTAAAGTTGATTTAGAACCGAATGTGGAATATGAAATTTCTTTTGAAATGCCAATGTCAGAAGATGCTAGCCGTATGTTCTGCCCTGGGCGTGATCACATGGCGGTAGGCTTTAGGTTTGCAGAAGACGGAACAAAACCAGCTGAATTAGACGATTTTTTGTTTTACCCGCCAACGCTTGAAGGTGCGGCAGAAGGAAAGCGTTCTATGCGCTTTACTGTAACGGAAAAACTTGAAAATGTGTGTATGGCTTTTACTTTTGCAAGTTATTCACCTGTTGCAGCTTCTGGAAAATTGACGTTCAAAAATGTTTCATTGAGAAAAAATGAAAGCGCTATTTATCAATTCAATGATAGTGAGTCCATTGATGTAATGGATAAAAAGAATGTAAAAGCAATTCGTTTGGTTTTGGTTGTTAACCAGAAAGGGGAAACAGGCGTTGATTCCCTTGTTATACCAGTACCAAGTAACGGGCCTAGGGATTAGCCTAAGGAGAGTTTTATGTTTAAACAAAAACCACAATCTCCTAACAAGAAAACCTCTTTAAAAGCAGGTGTTTCGTTAATAACTGTTTTGCTATTTATGATGATAGCAACGATTGCTGCCACAGCCACTTACAAGTGGATTACAAGTGAAGGCCGTTCAAGTGCTAGCCGCATGTTACAGCGCGAGGCTTACCAGAGTGCTGTGGCTGGAATTGAAAACGCAAGAGCCTGGATGACTTACCATGCTAACGATGTAGGTGGACTGGTTACACAATATTTCCAAAATGAAAAGAAACCAATTCTTTTAGATACTGTTTTAAAGCCATTTACCAATGAAAAACAAGATTATAATGTTTGGCTTACTGGTGTAAATACCCAAGGGAGTTCATACAAATTAAAATTACTGTCTTCGGGAAAATCAAGAAACGGAACTATCCATAATGAAGTAGCTATTTTGAATGTAAGTGGGTTGTATCAAGTGCTAGTGCCACAAACAAAAGATACTGGAGCTATTGATTTTGAATATGCTTATTTTGGGGGAGGGTATAGTGGAGCTGGTAATGTTCAATTGACTTCTGGTGTTATTAACGGAAACTGGAAGGGAAACCCTCAATCAGTAACAAAATCTTTTGTGGTTACAGGAAATGCAGAATTAAGTGGTAATAATGTTAATGTTGGGGAATTAGCTTGTATTGGAGGAAAGGCTTCCATTCAAAATAATGGTATTAGTGGCAAAAATTTATATGCAGGTGAATTTTCTGGAGCATTAAATTTATCTGGAGATGCATATTTTGCGGGAAATGTAAAACAAGAAGGTGCGGGCGCTTTTGATATTTTAGGAAGTGTTACCTTAAATGGTAAGTTGACAACAACTTCAGCAAAAAATTTAAATATTCGTACTAATTTTTGTATGGGAGATGATGCCCAAGTATATTCAGCACATGGAACTGGTTATAAATTTTCTGTAGATGGTGGTGTTTGGATACCTGGAAAACAACCTTTTTGGGCTAATTCGAATGATTTATATGATAAGATTATTTTAGGTAAAGATGAAAATTCAAAAATTTATATTAAAGCAGGACACCCATGGAGTGATTATAAAGAACTTAGGGATTCAAGATATTTTACAGAAGCTGATGAAGGGAATAATGGACACCCAAGAAAATGTAATGGAGCAGATTCTCGCTGTACAGAAAGAGAATGGTGGTCTAATGAAAAACACCATGTTTATAAAGAAAAACCTCAAAAAGAAAATCTTTATTACATCTACTATATGCCAGATGGTTGGACAGATGTAACATTTGGAACATATAAAGATACTTATTGGAAATGGCCGAAAACTTGTTACAATTATTGGGGGGCCTATGATTGCTCTGACCCACATACAATAATGGGGTCTTACATAATTAATTATCCTGGTGTACCTAATTCAAATAATCAAAAAGAGTTTTCAGGGGAGTACGCTTTTACAGATTCTTACCATTCTGAAACAGAAGGGAAAAATGTGAAAAATGGTACAGGTTGGTATCGTTATTTAAATCATGATGGAAATAATCCAACAGCTTCTCCGTTTTGTAAATTAGCTGCTGGGAAAAATTGGAGGCCAGAATGTGATGTAAAACCTTGGTTTCGTGTAAATGGTGCTTTTCAAGAAAATTTCCCGGCAGAAAAACCAGAAGACCTTGCATGTGCAGAACAAGTTAAAACAGATTGTGACTCTATTTGGATTGAAGAACCTGGTTGTGATGGAGCGAAATATAAAGTAAAAGACCCTTTAGTAACTGCAAAAGAACAATTTGAACCATTTGCAAGTAAAGGTTGCGCAGCGAATATTACTAAATGGGATAAATCTCCAAACCTCGTAGATTTATTGAATGCTTGCTACAAAGAAAATATGGCAGATTCTGTCAAGAAAAAAGAAAATCTTTATAATGGATTCCTAGTAGTTAATGTTTCTGGCGGTAGTGATGATTCTAAATGTCCAACAGGTACATTAGATGGAAAATTTGTTATTATCGCAGATGACCCTATTCAATGTCAGAATAATTTACCAGGAACAACAGATGAAACATTTGTGATGCTTTATTTGGAACAAGGAGCAAATAAATTAGGCGGAAGAGCAAAAAATTATTTTATCTATACAGAACAAGGTGTTAAAGATGGTTTGAATTTCCATTTAGATGGAACAATTTATATTCCTACAGATGCTTGTAAAGGGTTAGGCTCTTTACAAAGTTCTTCAATTACTTACAATCCGACATTAGTTCAAGAACTCACAGAAGCTGGTGTTATTTGTAATAATGATGGTTCTCCTTGTGGTGGCTCTTCTGCAGATACAGAAAGTTCTCTTGGAGGTGTTGATTTAGGTGACTACATATTGTCTGGTAGAGATATTTTCTATGTGGCAACAGCTCCGCAATTAGGCATTACACTAGAATCTCAATATGAAACTCGCGAAAAAGAACCAGAGGTAACAGCAGATGCAGGAATAGACCCCTCAATTCTTATTTTGCCTCGCGTATCTTATTTGACAACAGATGCTATTGGTAAACTTTCTGACTATTATAATGTTATCAATTTAAATGGTGCTGATGAAGTAAAAGACCCATCTGCAGTGATGTGCACACCAACAGGTTTAAATACAACTTCTGCATTGTACGATGGCACAACTCCTATTACAGAAGGTGTTTATACTTGCGTTTACCAAAGCAGTAAAGGTTATGGAAGTGTTCCGTTCTACATTGTAGTTTCTGGAAAATCTGGTGATGCACCAACAATTGCATTTACAACAGATAACCAAGAAGTTTTAAAAGGAACGACTGTAGATGTTTATTTGAAAATTCCAGAATCTACAAGACCTAATCCAATAAATGTTGATCTTTTGGTTTCTGAACTCCCAGAAGGCTGGACTCTAAATCCAACGACTGCAGTTTCTTTAAGAGATAACTCTTCTGGAACAGCTGTTTATACAGTAACTGCTCAACCAGCTTCGGGTAGTGCGACAGATGTACATATTTTTACAGTGGGTGCTGGGAATAGTGCTCTAAATGGTAGTGTTTTGCTCCAGTTGGTAGCCCCTTGTGACGGTTGCGTGATTGGTATGCCTTCTTCACAAACCATTTTTGCAACAGGTTATGCAAACTTCAAACGTGAAGGGCTTACAGAATATTGTACTGCTTTCCCGGATGCTTGTGATTCTGATGATTTAGATGCAGCACAGAGACCAGATTGTGATGTTTCTGCGGAATGGGTTCGTGTTAATGGTATGAACTGTAGAGTAGAAGAAGTAAACAATCGTTGGACTTGTGGCACAAACCAAGCCGTTTCTTTACAAAGTTTGACTCTTCCTAATTACTGTGAATTGTTTATGCCTTCAGAAAACAATAGTCATTCAATTCTTGAAGATGGAAAAGACTACACATTGTATGCTTCTTTGAAAAAGAAACCTTATACCTTGACCGTAAAAATTGATGGAGCTGATGAATCTACAACTTCTGTGACTATTACAACAGATTCAAAGACAGAAACTTGTTTGCAAACAGATGATGCTTGCGACTTTACAGTTTATGCCGGCGAAAACGTATCGATTTCTTATTCAGCTGAAACAGATAAATTCTCTTATTGGAAATGTTCTGGCGATAATTGCCCAGTTGAATTAACTACAAGTTCTCCATTTACTCTCCAGCCGATTTCTGGAAATAATACAGTGACTGCGAAATTTAATGATAGAGACAAGCATTGTTTCTACGAAGATTTCTCTAATTTAACGGCTTTCTGTGATGACAATGAACATTGTATTCGTGATTGTTCAGAGCCTACAGGCTGTATTGTTTCTGGAACAGCCACGGCAGATTGGCAATTAATGCAAAAAGATGGTTCTAATACACCTGCTATTTCGAGTGGTTTTATCACAACGCCAGCAATGAATAAAGGCAAACAAACCTTTATCATGAGCACAAAACAAGCCGGTGCAAATGGTCAAATGACTAGCATGATGCAAACAGCTGTTGTTGATGACTCTCACAAGGCCGATATGTACAATTCAGGTTTTGTTGTACGTTCTAATGCTAATGCTTCTAGTTACTTAATTTTGAGCGTTTACGGTGTTGGCACCGGTTCTTATGGTACTTTAACAACAAGACTTTGTAAAGGTGATGGTTTAACAAGTGTTGGTTCTTGCACAGAAAAACAATTGATGAATGGTTCTTCTACCGCAGAAATTTCAGCCACCACAATGATAAATATGTCTTTAACGGCCGATAAAGATACGATTCTTGTCGAAGCCAGAGTTAATGGAACTCTTTATGCTACAAGGTATGATATTTCATCGTTCAATATGACTTCACAAGAATACCAATATGTTGGCTTTAAACTTTCTGATGAATTAACAAAACTCTATGATATCGCTTGGAGAAGTTCAGACTATGCAGATGATTGCTGGAGTGTTCCTACAGTAGATTGCTCCTTTAAAGCTAATTACTTAGGAGGCCTTGTTCCTAAGGATTCTAATGTAACTCCTTGGGTGGGTGCTTCTAGCTGGTTTACGGAACATAGTTGTGAATACAAATATTACTACAATGGAAGTGATAACATAACAACAACCGCAGGAACTGTTGATGGGTTGGGGAGTGCTTTAGCTTCTAAAGATTATAACTTCTCTGAAGAAGGCGCTCATGGTCCTGAATCCAAGGATGCAAAAGTCGCTGTAGAATGTTCGGATAACACAACAAGTTTGAATGGACAAAATACAAGTTGTGGTAATTTCTGGGTTGGTGTACAAGAAAGTTGTTCTCAGAGCTATACGATTTTAAATTCTGTTGAATACATTTCCTATGCTGAAAAAGAAATTCTTGTAAGCGCTTCTGGTGCTAATTTGCGAGAAGCAGTTTTGAAATTCTCTGTAAGTGATTTACCATCCGGCGAAAAAATTACAGTATATCTGAAAGACGCAGATGGTACATTAAGCTTGCCAGGAACCATTGAAGCAAATGGAAATCAAGAACTTAATGTTGAATCCATGCTGAACAAGGATAACTTTGACCCACAAAAGGTTACACACCTTGTACTTTATGCGACAACTGGTGCCAACGTTTCCTATATCTATTCTAGTTGTCCTTATGCATTTGAAATCACCGGTTGCTCTGCTTCATATAATGGAACATCCTGGGTTGTTTCTGCAACATTCAAAAATGTGGAAGGAGCCGCAACAAATGGTTGCTCTGTAATTCCTTCTGATAATAATATCGAAGTTTCAGGCAATAATGGTGGAAGTGATGTTACTGATGTTACTTGCTCAAGTGATGGTAAATTTTCAATTGCAGACCAAGACCTTTATACAAGAGTAAATCAGGGTTCAACTGAGGTGGGTTACAGCTTTACCATAAAGGCACTTACAAAAGAAGGCTCAGAACTTACCTGCGTAACGCCTGAAGTTTCATTCAAGCCAGCTGAAATAAATTGTAATGTGCGTCCAGAACAAGTTGTAGAAGGCCGGGGAATGCCTCTCTTAGAGTTCTCTATAGCAAATTGTCCACAAGACGGTTGTCCTTATACAATCTCTTTTGAAGGTAAGAACGTAGGAAACGGAACTTTTGAAGGTAATAACGAAACTTTTTTCATTATGGGCTTTGGAGACAATGATACTACAGCGCCATTGTCTATAGGCACACATTACTATACAGTTCAATCTATGAACCACTCAAAGGAATGTTCTTTTGAAGTAATTGAAGCCTTAGATGCTGAAGCCTCATGTAGTGTTAGCGGAACAACGCTTACTGTTTCATTAAAAGGCTCTAATTACGGTGATATTCCTGTAACAGTTGGTATTTCTGATGTGATTGGAAATGTTCTTGGGTTTAATAATATTACAATGAATACCCAACAGGATAAAACAATTGACCTAACCTCTTATAATTCTCCTGGTTTAATTGCAGGAAATTCTTATCCAGTGACTTTGACGTTAAATGGTGTTGGACAATCCTGTGGTGAATACACAGTGCCTTTGCAGGAATTATCACTTACTTGCCCAAGCACCATTTACAATCAAGATGCTTCTTCAGAAATTACAGTTACTCCAACTGTAAGCGGTTGTAATGTTGTTGGTGGCTGTTCTTGGACAATCACCCCTGCTACAGAAGGTGGCTCTGGAACTAATTGGACTGGTGGCAATATGAGCTTTACCAATACAAATGGCTCTGGAACTGTTTGGCAAACAATCACCTTAACACGTGATAAGGATAATGCTCAAAAAACCTGTGGTTTTAACGTGCAATATATTGAAGGTTCCGGTAGTTTAAGTGCAACCTGTGGTGTATCTACAGTTAATCATGGTATTAGTGGAGAAAATGATTTCTATACATCAGCTGATTTGTATTTCGTCTTCAAAAACAATGCAAGTAATGCAACCACTCCATCAGTAGAAATCTTTAAAGATGGAGCCTCTGTAGGAACAACGACATTACAATCTTGGTCTAATTGGAATAATATTTCAATAGGAAAATTGAGCGAGGGTTCTTATACATATAACCTCAAGCACAATGGTAAAGTTATTTGTACTCACTCAATAAATGTTAAATCTCCACTCTCATGTTCTGTTGATAAAACTACGATTGGTTTGGGAGAATCATTTAAATTTACCACGAATTATGCAGGAAGTGCATGGGGACACAGTTTGTCTGGAAACGGAGCTCCTGCATCAACAGGCGGAAGTGCAATATATACAATTACTCCGACAGCAATTGGTACACATACATATACATTTAGTGTAACTAGTGGCGATAAAGGTTCTGCAGAATGTTCTTATTCAGTCATCGTTGAAGAAATTGCTCCAGAAATCACTTGCCCAGCTGATTTAACAGGTATAGCATTAAATTCTAATATAACTGTAACTCCACAATCATTAACAGGTTGTACTAATGGCTGTAATTATACGATTGATGGTTCAAGTGCTACTGGCTCTGGTTATACAGGTGGTGAAGTTTCATTTACAGGAGAAAGTGCCGCTGGTGAAAAAACATACACATGGAATGTTTCAAACTCTAAAGGTAGTGACGATTGCGAGTTTAAAGTAACTTATGAAGAAGGCGGAAGTGTTGTTCCTACTTGTAATTGCACATGTCCAACAGGCTGCGATAATGTGATTACAACAGGATGGAATTCTTCAAATACATCTGGATGTTATTTTGCAACAACATTTGATATTGGGGCATGGAATAACTCTGTTATCAATGTCAACGGAAGCGAATTTAGTAATTCACAAAAGACACAAAATGATTTTACGCTTATTGATGGTGGTTTCTATATTCAGATTACGTCATTCCAATGGCCATCAGTTAATATTGCTGGAGGAACGCCGAATTGTGGTGGCTCCGGTGGCTCCGGCGGTAGTTCAGATCCTGAGCCAACATTCAGTTGCCCAGATAATTTAACCTTTGAAGTAAATTCAAATGTTACTATTACTCCAGCAGGAGTTACTGGTTGTGCTAGTGGTTGTGAATATGAAATTTCAGGAACATCTGTTCAAGGAAGTTCATATACAGGTGGAGCTCTGCCATCATTTACAGCCCCAAGTACCGCAGGAACTTCTAGTTATACAATCACATTAACAAACAGCACCGGTCCAACATCGCAGACTTGTAGTGTAGAGTTTACGGATAGTGGTTCTGGTGGAAGTGTATTT
Organism: Fibrobacteraceae bacterium; assembly: GCA_045629945.1. Classification (GTDB taxonomy): domain Bacteria; phylum Fibrobacterota; class Fibrobacteria; order Fibrobacterales; family Fibrobacteraceae; genus UBA1765. Next base: position 63,231 of record JAZQSE010000030.1, on the reverse strand, counting down.
GAATGTAATGATGGTAATTCTAGTACTGTGGCTAAGGAAGCAGATTATAGTGCTTCAGCTAATGGTTGTATAAAATATACCATGGATGGTGCTTCGAATATTCAAATAGGATGTTGGTGGGCTCCATCCACCCCTGTTGAAATAACATTACAGAAGTGTGATGGAAGTACTACTACAATTTCCCATAGTTGTGGAGGTTGGGTTGCTGTACCTGTAGGTGGAACATGCTCAGTATATCTACAGCCTAAAGGTCAAATGAACTTGAAATTCAATAACTGGTAATTCCCCCCTTTTTCAATAAGGAATCTCGTTAGTAAAAAACTAGCGAGATTTTTTCATAAACAATTCAACCCTTGAATGTTTATTAATTTTTAATTTATGTAGTCTTAAAAAATAAAATCTTGTTGTATTGTTTAGCATACAAACTCCAAACTTGTAGAGCATTTAAAAATTTTTTATATCCCAGAAAATGGCAAAGGAAAAACAGGAAATAAAATCAAAATTAACAGAATACTTTTCAAATCGAGAAGATATTGATACTCGCTAGGAGTAGAAACAATCTGTTTGCAAATTACTCTTGTTTTTTCTAAAAAGAGATTGTATATTTAAGATAGTAACAGGGTGGTAGGTCGCCACCTGAGAAAAAAAGAAAGACTAAATTTCGCTGTTTTTTATATGAAGGTATAAAAAACAGCATTTTTTTTGAAGGTATTTTGCGCAATTATTCAATTGTTTGCTTAAAACAAAATTTTTTTGATAAACATCAAACGCAGCATGAAATTCTAGGAAAGCCTAATCGTCCTCACCTTGTTTTGTTGCTGTATATTGATAATCTAACCTTTGCTATCCCATTTAGAACAAATGCTCATAAACCTAAAAATAACGGAAATTGCGATGAGATTGCTTCCACCACGCCACAAATGTGGCTCGTGGCAGGCTCACATTTAGGCTTCGCGGAAAAATCTTTTCACTCCATCGCAATGACAAGGTTCTCAGGCAAGAACCGGGTGCAAGTTCATGCTTGTCATCGCGAACGCAGTCTGACTTGTCATGGCGAGGAGTCTTTTAAGACGACGCGGCCATCTCTAACTTGTCTACAAGTCCTTGCAAGTAAAGAAAGCAAAAGCTTCTTGCCTTTCAGCAGGAAGCTTTTGAAATAAAAAGTTAGAGCTCTTTGATTTCCTCTTCCGATAATCTAGAAATGATTCTGATTTTATCAATAGGAATTCCTTCTACAAGCATCGCTTTTGCCATTTCACGTTTAGCATCATTAATGCCCTTGATTTCTCCATCCAAAAAGCCTTCCGCTTTGCCTTCAAGGAAACCTTCTTCGTAATCGGCTTCAGCGATAGAAGTGTAGCCTTTGTTTTCTAAAACTTCTAAAGAGTCCATAATGGTTTCCTTTTCTTGTTGTGGTAGGGTTTCTCGTAAATATACCAAAATTTCTTCTAAAACAGAAGAATAGCTGTTTCCTTGTTTTAAAAGGGAATTCAGTTTCATCGCAATGAGATTTGTCATGGCGAGGAGTCTTTTAAGACGACGCGGCCATCTAAAATGTTTCTAGTAAAGAGAATTAAAAAAGATCTATTGATAAATCTTTCCATTCAGGATTTAATGATTCTATCAAAAAAATTTTCTTTTTTCTACTTCCAGACTTAATTTGTTTTTCTCGTTTTATCGCATCCCGAATATCCTGATAATACTCGCAATATCCTAAGTGTATGACATTGTATTTGGCTGTAAAACCGTGAAGTTTTTCTTTGTGCTCTTTTATTCGTCTTTCTAAATTATTTGTAACCCCTATGTATAATACACCATAAGGTTTATTAAATAGAATATAAATTGCTGGTTTCATAGTTGTTTATTTTTTTAGATTGCTTCAGCTTTTCAAGCTTCGCAATGACAAGGAACTTGTTTATGAGTGTTTTTTTGTGAGATAAGTTTGGCTTGTGAGAATAATTTACTTTTACTTGCTAGTGTAAGTAAACTTGCAGCGTTTTTCGGTTCAGAGAAAACGGTTCTGAAAAAATTATCATGATGTCTTTTTTGTTTTTTCGTCATAAGCGTTTTTTTGTTTAAGGTTAAAGTTTCATATAAAAAAAGCGGAACTTTGCTTTAAAGACAAAGCAAGGTTTCTACTTGTATAAACGCTTAAGCAAAGGAATTGTTATCAGAATGTTTTGCAAAAGAATGTTTACAGAACTTGTGACAGGCAATTGCATGGGGATTGGTTCTGTCGTTTCACTCCATCGCAATGACAAGTTCAGGATTGTCATCGCGAGAGGCCTTGCACCTCGCGGCCATCTGTTAGCAAGTTGTCATCGCGAACGCAGTGTGGCGATCTAGGCTTTTGTCATTACGAGCGTAGCGAAGTAATCCAAAAACAAGTGTTACTTGTGAGGAGATTGCTTCTGTCACTACGTTCCATCGCAATGACAAGGTTCGCGAGCAAGTTCAGGCGCAATGACAAGGTTCGCGAGCAAGAACCATTCGCAAGAAGCTGTGAGCAAGATTCGTGGGCAAGTGTTTCTTTGCAATAAAAAGCTTTGTCGACGATTTTTGCAAAGCAAAAATCACCTTTCCTTATGAGACATCTTTTTGTAAGTTTTTTTGCATTTTTTTAAGTGTATATTTTGTGTTTGTAGGGTTTTAAAATAGGGTGTTTTATGAAATCGTTTGATTTTTCGCTTTCTGCAATTTTGCTTTTGGCTGGTTTGTCATTTGCAGATGTTGATATTTCTATAGATGCTAATTCTTTGCATAAACCGGTTTCGCCTTTTATTTATGGCAGGAATGTGTACGCGGGCTATGGTGGCGAACTTTTGGATAATAATGATTCTGTTTCTGCTGAAGAACTTGTGAATATGGAACGTTATCGCGAGGCCGGGATTCGGTTTTTGCGCATGAATCAAGGGAATAATTCGACTAAACATAATTGGCGAAAGAATATGTCAAGTCACCCGGATTATTATAATAACGTTTATTATCATAATTGGGATTTGTCTGCAAAAAAGATTCTTGATTATATGCCTAATACTAGTGCTATGTATGGGTTTCAATTAACTGGGTATGTGGCTAAATCTTTGGATTATAATTTTGCAGATTGGGATTATAAGCAACAATACGGACAAAATGCTCCGCAGAATCTGGATTTGGCTGGCGGTGGCGAAGTTGATGGTAGCGGGAACTTGATTAAGAAGGGCGATTACAGACTTTATCTGGAAGAATGGCCGGCTGATTCTACTGTGGGGATTGTGGAGTATTGGAAAAACAATCTGAAATACGATATGAGTCGTTTGCAATATTGGAGTATGGATAATGAACCTGAAATTTGGCCTACGACACATAGTGACCTGCCTTTGACTTATACTTATGGGTCTTTGGAAACGCCTGAACGAATTATCCAAAACTATGTGGCTGTCGCCAAAAAAGCAAAAGCGATTTTCCCTGATATTAAACTTACTGGGCCAGTGGCTGCAAATGAATGGCAATGGTGTAATTTGCGTTATTATAATGACGCAGGCGAACTAAAAGAAGATGTGGCTACAGATGGAACGATTCGTTATTGTTGGCTTGAATATTTTATTAAACGTATGGCTGAAGAAGAAAAAAAGGCCGGCATGAAACTTCTTGATGTTTTAGATATTCATTGGTATCCGACAGAAACAACTTATGAACATTGGATTAACTGGCATAGAGTTTTCTTTGATACGACTTACAATTATCCTGGGGCTAATGGTATTAAAAGAGCTAACGAAAATGCAAAATGGGATAATTCTATTACAAAAGAATACATTTTTAAACGCATCAACGATTGGCTTGAAAAATATTTCGGAAAAGACCATGGAGTTACTTTAGCGTTTACTGAAACTGATTTTATTGAAAAAATGGATGTGATGACTCGTGCTATTGTTTATGCTTCTTATATGGGAACGTTTATGGAAAATGAGGTTGAAATTTTTACGCCATGGACGTGGAGAGAAGGTATGTACGAAGTGATTCATTTGTTTAGTAATTATTCTAAAGAATTCAGCGTTAATGATGTTTCTTCTAATGATTCTTTGGTTTCTGCTTATACTACTATTAACAAGAATTCTGATTCTTTAACTGTTATTTTGGTGAACCGTTCTGAAAATGATGCGCAAAAAGTGAATTTGAATTTTGATAATGTTGATTTTGTTTCGCAAGATTACCCCACTCTTTTACTTTCAGGCCTTACTAAAGAGACTTTTGTTTCTAAAGCAGATAATGCTCTGAAAAAAGGGAGCGCGACTTTAACTGATAATAAGTTGAGTTTAGAACTTCCTGCAAAATCAATTACAGCGATTCTCCTTTCTCAGAAAAGCACCACCAAAATAAATGAACTTAAAAATAATAGCCCCTTTGTTTCCATTGAAAATGGGAATCTGGTGATTCAGAATCCGACTCAGGAATCTTTAAGCTTTGAAATTTTTAATTGTTTAGGGCAAAAGATTTACAGCAAAATGAAGTCTTTGAATAAAACAGAAATTATAGACATTAATGATTTACAAAAAAGCTATTATATCATTCGTTTTAAAACAAAAAATTCGTTAAACTATCATAAAGTTTTTGCTAAATAAATATGAAGAAAAAAATTGCTTTTGTTTGTGTTCACAATTCTTGCCGGAGCCAGATTGCTGAAGCTCTTGGGAAGCTTTTCTTAAAAGATAAATTTGACGTTTATTCGGCGGGTTCAGAAACTAAAGATAGAATTAACCAAGATGCTGTAAGACTTGTAAAAGCTATCTATGGCATAGATATGGAAGAGTCCCAATACAGTAAAACTATGGATAAAATTCCTGAACCCGATATTATCATTTCTATGGGGTGTGAAGTCCGATGTCCTTATGTAGGGAAAGAATTTGATGAAAATTGGGGCCTAGAAGACCCTACCGGAAAATCAGATAAATTCTTTTGTGAAATCATTCAGAAAATAGAACAAAAAATCAAACTTCTTATGTGATTTCTATTTTTTGGAAAATGATTTTTTTCTATTTTTCTTGTATGAATAAAATCTTTTTCCAAACAAAAATTTTATCGGTTCTTGCCGTGCTAATGTTTAGTATGGTACAGGTTTTTGCCAAACCTGGAAAAAGTATTGCAAACACAGATTTTTTTCCTCATAACCCAACTACCGAAAAGTTTAATGAAACTTGGTCGTATCAATTTGTTTTTGATAATGGTACTAAAGCTTTTATGAATATTGCTTCTTTGCATATTCCGGCTTCTGGCAGAAAAATTGGCTGCGACCTTGCATTCTGGAATTTTAAAGGGAAATCCTATTCTGTCGGGAGACAATACCCAAAAGAACGCCTTGTTACTCAAAAAGAAAAAAATCGCATTACAATTAAAGAAGAATACATTCTAGAAAACTTGCCAGGCAAAGGTCATAGAGTTTTCTTTTCTACTTCTAAAAACGGTGATTTCTTGCTAGATTTAACTTTTGAATCCGCAAAAAAAGGGATTGTACCAACTAATAATTCTGAATCTTTAGGAAATGATAAATTCACCCAATTTATTCACATTCCATACGGAAGAGTTTCTGGAAAAATCGCCTATAATTCTGATACTCTTGAAGTTAAAGGTTATGCAATGATGGAGCATTCTTTCCAAACGGCTCAAGCGACTGATATTGCTAAAAGAGTGATTTCTTTTGCTACGCGCAATTCGTCTAAACCATTTAGTGGAAAAATTGGCATTGCTGAAAATGGAAAATTGTTTGGTTATGCTGTTTCTTATAAAAATGACAATGTTGAAATTTTAAAGCCATTAAAAATTTCTGTTGATAAAAAAGATTATGATGGAGAAAAATTTCCTAAAAATGCTTTAGAAATTTTATGGAGTGATTCTTCTGTTACTACTATTAATGCTAATAAACCTCAACAGAAGTTTTCACTATTGAATAATTTTGATGGTTGGCTTGCAAAAAAAGCGGTTAAGGTTTTAATGGGTGGCGAACCTTTTTTCTATCGCGGTCAAAATAAAAATGCCGAAAATAAAATCATTGATTGGAGTGTCTCTGGATTATGACTTTATTTAGACCTTGCATAGATTTACATGATGGCCGTGTAAAACAAATTGTCGGTAGTTCTCTTTCTGATAATGGTGAAGGGCTTAAAACCAATTTTGAAACCGATCGTTCGCCAGCTTGGTTTGCAGAATTGTATAAAAAAGATGGCTTGCGTGGTGGCCATGTGATTATGCTCGGGAAAGGAAACGAAAAGGTTGCCAAAGAAGCTCTTTTGGCTTACCCTAATGGGCTCCAAATTGGCGGCGGCATTACTGCCTATAATGCTTTAGAGTATTTAGAAGCAGGAGCCTCTCATGTCATTGTCACAAGTTGGATTTTTCCTGATGGGAACCTCGACTTTAATCGTTTAGAACTTTTAGCAAAGACTGTTGGTAAAGAACATTTAGTTTTAGATTTAAGTTGTAAACGCTTTATGCCTTCGGATTTGTCTTTAAATACAACACCTCGTTGGAAAATAGCCATTAACCGTTGGCAAACTCTTATTGATATTGAAATTTCAGAAGAAACGCTTAACCACCTTTCAGAATATTGCGATGAGTTTTTAATTCATGCTGCAGATGTCGAAGGGAAACAACAAGGTATGGATGACGAACTTATTATGTTCCTTGCCTCGCATTCAAAGATTCCTTGTACTTATGCAGGCGGCGCCTCTTCTCTTGCAGATTTAGAACATTGCAAAAAAATTTCTAACGGATCTATCGACCTCACCATCGGATCTGCTTTAGATTTATTCGGTGGAAAAGGAGTGAAATATGCCGATTGCGTCAAATTCAACAAAGCTTAAACCAAGCGACGCATTAGATTCACGACCAGAAATTTTTGGCCGTGAAGTTACTAGTACTTTTAAACAAATGCCTAGTTTTAAACACCAGCCACCAGGCAATTTGCGGACTTGCATGATTCCGCCTGTCGTTTTTGGTTCTCTTTTGTTTAATTTGCCAAGACTTTTGAAATTGCGTTTTTACTTAAAAAAAGAACGAAAAAAGCACCCTATTGATGATGTTCGCATTTTATTTTATTCCGATAATCTTGATGAAACCAATGGCATTGCAAATAACTTAAGAAATGTTATTCCTTATATGCGGGCTCATGGTATGAAAGCGTTTCTTGCCGGGAATGCTTTTAATACACGCCCTTGCGGTGTGGTTGAAAATGGTTATTGTTTACTGCTCCCTCGTATGTTTAGCATGGAACAACTTGGGTATGCCAATAGTGAACTTGCCATTCCTCGCATTGGACCTGTTTTAAGGTTACTTAGGCGCTACCCTGTTGATTTGATTGAATTTGAAACGCCTAGCCCTGGCGCATGGCTTGTCTGCCTTTGTGCAAAAGTGGCTGGTATAAAAGTTTTCAGCCATTACAGAACAGATGTCCCGACATACACGCAAACGCTTGTTAAAGCAAAATGGATGCACCGCTATGTTCTTTGGCTTATGCAAGTTTTTTACAGAATGGCACGCCCTGTTATTAGCCCTTGTAATGACTATGCCAAAATATTGACTTCACAATTAAAAGTCCCTGAAAATCAAGTGCAAATTTTACCTCGTGGTTTACCACTTGAAAAATTTTCTCCAGAACTCCGCGGCAAAGGAACATGGGAAAAATTCAATGGTTCAGAAAATGCAGAACCTAAAAATCGTAAAGTCCGCTTTTCTTTTATTGGTCGCATTTCTAAAGAAAAAAACTTGGAATTTTTAAACCGTGTTTGGAAAAAGTTTTCTGAAAAATATGATGATGTAGAACTTATGTATGTCGGTTTCGGTTGGTATCTTGAAGAAATTCAGAAATTTCATAAAGAAAACCCCAGCGTCCATTTTGCTGGTGAACAAGGTGGCGAAACCCTTGCCGGACTTTATGCCGATTCTGATTTTTTCCTTTTCCCAAGTACGACAGACACATTTGGAAATGTTGTAGTTGAAGCTATGTCTACTGGAACTCCGGCTATTGTTAGTGACTATGGTGGCCCACATGATATTGTGATGGATGAACAAGCTGGTTTTATTTTGCCTATTGATGAATTAGCTTGGTTTAATGCTTTGGAAAAATGCAGAGCACTCTTTTTAGAAGATTCTTCTGCTTACGAAACTATGCGCAAAATGGCTCACGAGCGCAGTTTAAAATATACAATGGAAAGTTCGACCAAGGCCCAATTTGAATATTTCCGCAAATTGAAAAAAGAGGCCTATCTAAAAAAGTAATGTTTGCTATTGCGACACTGCGTTCGCGATGACAAGTTGTTTGTACACTTGCACGCGATTCTTGTCATTGCGAGCCGTGCAGAAAGCACGGCGCGGCAATCTCTTTGCAAGCAACACTTGTTTTTGGATTACTTCGCTACGCTCGTAATGACAAAAACCAAGATGGGCGCGTCGTCTTAAAAGACTCCTCGCCATGACAATACTGAACCTTGCCGCGCTTCTTGCTCACGGTTCTTGCCTGAGAACCTTGTCATTGCGAACCCCAACAAGATGTTTTTGCGAAGCCTAAATGTGAGCCTGCCACGAGCCTCACTTGTGGCGTGGTGGAAGCAATCTCCTTGCCAGTAGATCGCCACACTGCGTTCGCGATGACAACCCGTACTGCGTTCGCGATAACAATCCTGAACTTGTCCGCGAACCTTGTCACTCGCGATGGAGTGAAACGACAAAAGCTATTTCCACAAGAAAAGTCCGCCGAAGGCGGACTTTTCATTAATACAGAAATCGTTTAAGATTCTTTCTGTCGAGAAGCTTCAAATTCTTTCACAAATTCAGGATCAGAAACTTTTTCAACAATAACTTCCGGCGTTTCTTCTGCAACATTCACGTTAGCATTTTGCGGTAACCATGGGCGTTGCAAATTCTTTTCCCAAGAAACACTCGGCACCGTTTCACGCACACTTTCTACGATAGGCAAACCAAGCAATTCACGAGCTCTGTTCAAAGCAGCATCAATTCCTGCAAGTGCGTTTTCTTCACCTAAATCTTTTAAAACACCTGCTCGAGTAAGGGCTACAATCGGTTGAGCGTGTACACCAGAAAGCAAGAGTTGTGTATTCTGAGCTCTACAACGAGATAAAAGGTTTTCTATCATCTGAATGCCAGCCGCATCAATAGAAGGAACCTGTCGCATTCTAAGAATCAGAATTTTAGGGTGACTATTCATCATATCTAAAGCTGTTTTAAACTTTTCTATTGCGCCAAAGAACATAGAACCCACAATTTCATAAACCAAAACGCCTTCCGGTACCTGGCGGGCTCCGATATTATTCGGGTCAGAAACTTCTTCGTCGCCTTCACGCAATTCAGCAGAAATTTGGTCTACTTCGGCAACTTCTGCCATACGACGGATAAATAAAATCGCTGCTAATAAAACGCCAACTTCAATAGCAACTGTCAAATCAATAACAACTGTTAAAATAAATGTCACAAGTAAAACAGCAACATCACTTTTTGGCGATTTAAAAAGCTTGATGAAATTTCTGTAACCACACATATTAAAAGCTACTTGGAAAAGAACTGCAGCCAAAGCAGCCATTGGTATCATTTCTGCATATTTTCCAAAGATAAGCATAATCAAAAGAAGAATTACCGCATGTACAACGCCAGAAATCGGACTAAACGCACCATTGCGGATGTTTGTTGCTGTACGTGCTATAGCTCCTGTTGCTGGAATACCTCCAAAAATCGGAGAGAATACGTTTGCAATACCTTGTCCGATTAATTCTGTATTAGAACGGTGTTTAGTACCTGTCATACCATCGGCAACAACCGCAGAAAGTAAAGATTCAATAGCACCAAGAATGGCTATGGTCAATGCTGGCTGAAACACCTTTTGCATCATATCAATACTGATGTTAGGTAATGCCGGCATAGGAATACCTGTTGGAATTTCATTTTTTGAACCAATGGTCATTACGCCATGCAATTCATCCCAGCCTAAAACTTTTACAAGAACAGTTGAAATAATAATAGCAACCAAAGAACCCGGAACTTTACTTGTTATTTTAGGCCAAAATATGCAAATTACCAAAGCTAAAATACCAATCAAAACAGAGTAAAAATTTATGGTATCAAATGATTGGAAATAAAGTTTGATTTTTCCTATTGCATCAGCAGGTTCTTTAATGCCTTCAGGAAAAGTAAATCCAAAGAAATTCGGAACTTGCCCTAATGCAATAATAATGGCAATACCTGCAGTAAAACCAACTGTAACCGGGAATGGAATAAACTTAATGATTGCTCCGAATTTAGCTAAGCCAAAAATAATGAGCATAATACCTGCCATAAGCGTGGCTGTCGCTAAACCATCATAACCATATTCGGCTACTATACCATATACAATAACAATAAATGCACCTGTAGGTCCGCCTATCTGGAACCTGGAACCACCAAAAACGGCAATCAAAAAACCAGCGACAATAGCTGTATAAAGCCCTTTTTCCGGCCCGACACCCGACGCAATAGCAAACGCAATCGCTAAAGGCAACGCCAAAATACCAACAATCAACCCTGACATTAAATCATTTACAAAATTCTCTTTTGAATAGCCTTTTTTGAGGCAACGAAATGATTCTGGCGTACATTGAGTGGAAACATCCTTCATCCAATTCTTGAAAGAATGAAGAAAACTATTTTCTGACATAATATTCCTTTTTCTTTAGAAAATGCGGTCTACAAAGACCGCCCAAATTTAGTATGAATCATTTCTAACGAAAAGGGAGTAAAATGATTTTTATTTAAAAAAAATTACAAAAGCCCTTTTTTGGCGTTACGGAGCATATTTTTGAGTTGTTTGTTTGAAGGTAAAACTGCTGTTTTATCGTTTTGCTTGTTTTTCAAAAGGCAAGCTTCGCAATAATGAAGTGTTACCATACCACAAGAAGCAGCTCCATCCGTTCGTTCAATTCGCCTTACCCGAATAGTCTTTAAAGGCGCTTCCTGATGGCAGCGGTCACAAACCTTTACTTTGCTTTTTTCCTGAGCGATATTATCAAAAGTAGCCATTATGCCTCCTTGGATGTACCTATTTCAGGTATGGATTTTTTCATGAAAGATTTTTGAAGAAACAATGCTAACAAGGTCAAACACATAGGCGTCGGTTCTCCCTTTTCATTCCAGAGATTGCGAACAAATTTACCTCGTGCTAATTGGCGTTGTTGAAATAAACTTTCTTCTTTTGCAAAATCAAGCAAAATAATATTTGAAGACTGAAGCGTTCCGATTAAATCATTCCAATGGTTTATAGAGAAAGGCGTATCCGGAGACGCTGCTTCTGGGATAGTCACTAAATAAATTTCACCCGATGTCCTTACAGACACATCTAGAATAAGTTTTCTAAATAGGTTAAACAATTCTTCGGGCGGAACTCCCCGACGTAACTCTCTTAAGCCCACACCAAAAATAATCCGGCCAGCTTGTTTACCAATAATATCTAATTCTTGCTTAGAATACAGACTTTCTATGCTACCATATAATGGCGTGTTAAAAACAAATTGCCTTGGACGTTCTGGTTCAAGACACAAAAGCAACTGCGAAAAGAGCTCCGCGGCTTCGCCGCCGGGGCCGGACATTTCATCGGCAATAACTAAAGTTCTGTTTTCCATTCTTATGGAATCTACTTAACTTCATTCTGTTTAAGTACAAAAATCTTCCAGAAATTGCCTTTTTTTTCTCTTTTTTGAATTAAACAGCCATCTGCAATTAATGCAGCCGGCACGTTTTCTATAGGATTCCCTCCAGAAACCAACAAACAAACTTCTGAATTAGCTGGCAATGCAGAAAGTAAAATCCGGGCCCGAATAGAAGCTTCCGGGCAAGAAAAACTCCTCAAATCTTCTTCAAAAAACACTTTTTTATCGTTTGTCACCAAAAATTCCAACTGCGGTTCTACGGCAAAATCAAGAATTTCTGACTCATAACGTTCAGGAAAAGAAAACCAACTTAGCAAATGCGGATTTTCAGGCAAAACTTCAGAAAATGCTTTTTCTGGCGAAATCAGCGTTTTTTCGGGGAATTTTCTCTTTAATGCCTCTTTTACAGCAAAAAAAAGTAATGAACGAAGACTTTCTGAGAATCCTTCGCTATTTTTACCGTTTTTCGCCCATTTTTGCAATATTTCTCGCTTTTTCACCCTTTTGTCACCAACAAATCATTTAAAAAGCTGTGTCTTTTTATGAAAAATGTAGAAAAGTCAGAGAATCCTTTCTATATTTGCGCTTAAGTTTTACAACAAGGTAGACATAACAAATGAGTCAGTTTCTACTAAATGTAATTTTTGTTATTTATGTGATAGCCGGTGTGGGCCTTGTCGCTTATGGTTTCAATTGTTACGCAAGCATTTACCTTTTCCTAAAAAATAGCCGTCGTGTTCGCCTCACCGACAGAAAAAATATTCTCAAGTTTTACCGAGAACATTCTTTAGACGAACTTCCTGTTGTTACAACCCAACTCCCTGTTTTCAATGAAGCTAATTGCGTAGAACGTTTGATTGAAGCTGTTTGTGCTATGGACTATCCAAAAGACAAACACGAAATCCAAGTCCTTGATGATTCCACTGACGAATGTTACGAAGTTACAAAACGCAAAGTTGCAGAAATGCAAGCCCGCGGTTATGATATTAAACTCATTCACAGAACTATCCGTAAAGATTATAAAGCCGGTGCATTGAAAGAAGGTATGGTGGTTGCCCGTGGTAATTTCTTGGCCATATTTGACGCCGATTTTGTTCCTGAAAAAGATTTCTTGTTGAAGACGATTCCTTATATGGTTATGGACGAACATGTGGGGCTAGTTCAAGGTCGTTGGGGCCACTTGAACCGCATGGAATCTGGTTTGACTCTTGCTCAATCAATTGGTATCGATGGTCACTTTGTCGTTGAACAATCCGCTCGCAGTTGGGGCAATCTCTTTATGAACTTCAACGGAACTGCTGGTGTTTGGCGTAGACAAGCTATTGACGACGCTGGTGGTTGGGAAGGTGATACTTTAACAGAAGATATGGACTTGTCTTACAGAAGTCAGTTGGCTGGTTGGAAAATGAAGTTTGTCTTTGATGTTATTGTACCTGCAGAACTTCCTAACGACATCAATGCATTCAAAGCCCAACAATTCCGCTGGGCAAAAGGTTCTATCCAGACTGCTAAGAAAATTCTTCCAAAAGTTTTGCGTGCAAAGGTTCCATTTAAAATTAAACTTGGCGCTATTATGCACACCACACACTATTCTATCCACCCTTGCATGTTGTTTACCGCTCTTTTCTCTTTACCACTACTTGCTTGGTATGAACCTATTAAAGGTTTACCAGATTGGATGTATTTAGTTGGTTTCTCATTTATTCTTCTTGCTGCTATTGCTCCTTCTGTTCTTTACCTTGTTGCCCAACGTTGCTCGGGCTATGTCGGTTGGAAAATGAGAATTCTTTCTTTCCCAATTCTTATGGCTCTTGGTGTTGGGATTGCTGTAAGTAACACACGTGCCGTACTTTCTGCAGTTCTTGGCTTTAAAGGTGCTTTTGTCAGAACACCTAAGAAAGGAGCTAAGTCTCTTAGCCATTATGCTCAAAAGTTCCCATTGCTAGCTCTCATTGAAATTTTAATTGGCGTTTATTGTATCTTTGGGCTTCTTGAATATATTGGTGCCCAGAAGTTTATTATTGGACCATTTATTGGTTTGTATGCTATTGGATTCTTGATGGTTGGTGTGTTGAGTTTTATGCATTACATATCTAACCTGATAGAAACACATCGCATTAAAAAACAACTAAATGTTCAACAAGCTTAATCGTTTTAAAAGCGCCGTGAATGGCGCTTTTTTATTGCTGAAAATTTCTGGGGATAATCTTTTTGCGTATTGTTGATTTCCGCAAAAGACGTAGCGAATCTAAACTTTGTTCAAGAGAAGTTTCCCGTGCTTTGTGTTTTTGATTGATAACATAGAGTTCACTTGTAAAAAAATATAATGCCGAAAAGATTAAAATGGCAGACGCTAAAGCAGCACTTGCCATTTCAATTAGTGTAAAACCGCGTTTTAAATTTTGCATGGAATAAGTCTCCACAGAGTTTTTCCTTTGACTTCAACCCGAACAAAAGGAGGATTTGTAGATACAGGTTCTATATGAAAGTGAAGAGATTCTTTTTCTATTGTTTCTGGCTTACATAATGGTTGAGTCTTTACTAGAGAATCAAATGTTGCTATTTGCAAAAGAAATTTTTCTTTTTCTTGCTTATGTCGTTTTTCAATCAGCAAGGAATGTTGATGGACTTGCATAGACAAATAAATCCCCAAATTTAAAAGCAATGCTGACACAAGAACTTCTAATAAAGAATAGCCTTTTTTCATAACCACTCCAATATAATGGGAGTGCCTGAATGTTCTCCAAAAAATGTCGGTATGGGGATATCTTTTTTCAATTCCCAGATATTTGAAAAACCTAAAATATTGGCTTTGTTATTTTTATTTGGCGAAATATCTATTTCTGAATGAAGTTCTGCATTCCATAATGTCCCTATGAAATGTGAACCATATTGGATTTCAATTGCTGTTTTTTCATTCCAACTTGCAGGCATTAAAGCAATAATAGAGGGATACTCGCCAACAGTTCTGTTTTCTAACGCCACTTCTCTTGCGCTTACAACTCCTTGGAATTTTACGGTGGTGAGTGAAATTTTTTCACTCGTGTGCGCTTCTAAATGGCGCACACGCCATTCGCCTTCTAGGCGAATAGCTCCACCACCGAAAAGCATAAGCGTATCAATAACACCATTTCCTCGAAATAAAATATCACCTGAACAAAAAATGCAGGCCTTATTTAACGAAGAATCCAACTGAACACGAACATCTCCATTTTCTACAGCAAAACATTCTGAAGGCAATCGTTCAAAATAACGATTCCCGTACAATGTATCTCGTATAAATAAAGCATTTTTCAATGATAAAAGTCTAGATTGAAAAGCCTCTTGCAATTCTAAATTATTCTTTAAAAAATGATAACTTTCAAAACCCGAACCATAAACAGCACATAATTCACCTTGAAAAAGATTTACACAAGCTTTATCCCAAAAACCATTTTCTTGGATACGGACATTGAACAAATTTTTTATTGGCAAAGCATATAATCTGGCATAAATTGAGGCTTCGGCTTTATACAATTCCTGAAATCGTTTATGCTCTACAAGAATCCCTTGCATTCCATTATCCGACAAAGAAATTAAAACCATACTCAATGGGAGTAAAGAAAAAAGAATGGCTAAAACAATTGGCAAAGAAGCTCCTCGATTCATTTTCCAACTTCCTTTAACCATGTTTCATTTCCACAACGAAAAAGCACTGAATGATTGAAAACAGAATCTACCCGATACCCATTAAAAAACTCACCTTGTAAAATCATTTCTTTTCCGGTAGGTGTTTCTATTAAACAAGAATAGCCTGCTACAACTCCAAGAATTTTAAAATTTTGTTTCATACATTTTTCTTGAATTTTATTTGTTAGCAAAATATTTTTGTTTCGTTTTTCTTTGCTTTGAATAAATTTTTGAACTTTTGGAACATGCCAACGCTTTTCTAAAGAATCAAGAGAAATAAAACTGGGCTGAATGATTTCCATTTTGGGCAAAAGTGGCCCTAAAGAAAAATCCAATTGCCAGATGCTATTTAATTTATGCATTTGAAATGAATACAAAATAATCTGAGGGGCAAAATTTGATAATTCGCTAAGTAAAAAAATCAACTCGTTAAACGCCCCTTGCACGCGCCCGTTCAAAGAAACTGAATCCATTTGGAAAAATAAAATTTCTTTTGAATATTTTAAAAGGCATTTTCTAACCCTTTTTGGCTCAAAATCCACAACAGAAAATGCCGGCATATTTAAATGCAGTTTTTGCAACGAATCGGTCTGCTTTTCAATTTGCCAAATTTCTTTTTTATAAATGTTTAAATCCCTGTTAGTATTTTCTTTCACACAAGTATAAAGCCAGAAACTAAAACCAGCTAGTAAAATAAGCGAGGGCAACAAAAGCCATATTATAATTTTGATTCTTTTACGGAACATAAAAACCTTCTAAAACCCCTGTTTCCAGGTTTTCACCTTTCCATTTACGTTCTTGAATCCTGAACTCCTTTAAATGCGCATTTTCTAAAGTGCTCTTCAGAAAGCTTTCCGAAAAAGAATTTTCCGAAGAATATTCTAATAAAAGTTTCCATTTCCCTTGCAAACGTTCTCCCCGAAATCGTTGAAAGTTTTCACCTTTAAAACCCACTAATGAAAAAAGCTCTTGCGGGAAAAATGGAAAATCTTTTACCCAGGGGATTTCTTTCCATTCTTGAAGTTTACCCTGAAAAGTATTCTGTTTAATCTCTATTTCTTTCGCCAAATTTTCTTTTACACTTAAAAAAGATTTTTCTTTGGCTTGATTTAAAAAGCCAAGAGTAAAAAACAATATCCCCAAAAAAATCAACAAAGAAACTATCTTCAGCATTCTCGCTTTAAAAAGAGGTTTCCAAAATTTTGAGCTTTCTAAATCAACATTTCTCCAGAAAAAATCTTTTGCCGATTCTTTAAATAAAAAATCCCCCTCTATTGGATTTGCTTCAAAAACAACAAAAGGAACGCCTTTAAAAAGAACCGATTTATCTTTTAAAAATTTTTGAATCTGTTCTAGCCGAGCAGAAACTCCTTTCAAGTTTTCACAATATTCTCGCCACAAATAAACTAAATGTCCCTCCCAAAAAAGCAAGGCAAAAAAAGTTCCTTTATGGATTTTCCAAAATAAAAGATTTTCTCCGCCTTCTTTTTTTTGCATTATATTTTCTGCAGCTTTGGTTAAAGCCGCTATGAATGGCAAAACTCTATCCGCTTTTTTTTCTAAAGAATTTTCTTTTGAAATAAAAAATACAACTATACGATGAACACGGCCTTCGGCAGTATTAAAAGAAAATAAAGGTACCGGCACTAATTTATCTTTTCCAAGAATTCTTGTTGGGAAATTCTTTTGCAATTCTATTTCCATTTCTTGAAAAGAAAGTATTTTGTCAAAAGGCAAGCAAATTTCAATCATTGCCAATTCTACATCTACAAACGCCACTTTTTCAAAACCGCATTTTTCTATTATCATTTTACGGTTCCTTTTTCAACACTTTCGGCGTTATAAAAACCACTAATTCAGATGTTTCTTCTTCTTTGGAGACATAACTAAAGAATTTTCCTATCAAGGGAATGCTCCCTAAAAAAGGAACTGCTGAAGATACTTCTGAAGTTGTTTTTCGTAAAAGCCCTCCTAGACACAATGTTTCTCCATCTTTTAAAGAAATGGTTGTCTGTAAATTTCTTGTACTGATGTCTCTTGGCCCATCGCCAGAACTTCTTGAAGACGTTTTTATTTCTGGCAAGACATTTATGGTTATTTCGCCAGTCTGTGTAACCGTTGGTGTTATTTCTAAACTAATTCCATCATTAAAAGAACGATAATCAACAATCGGATAACCATCCGGCGAAACCTGATTGACTTGATAATAACTTGTATTCGTTACAAAAATTCCAGCTTTTGTCCCATTCATCGTACTGATACTCGGGCGAGCCAAAACTTCAGCTAAATTTTTTTCTTCTAAAGAAGCTAATTCTAAAATAAATTGATCGGGCAAAACACCAATTTTTCCATAACCATCAAATAAACGCACATCTTTTCCAGGGAACGAAAAATAACCTCGAAACCCTAAATCAGCTTCTCCTGTTTTTCGAGAATTTCCACTATGAAACCCTATTTCAAAAGCATTGCCTTTTTTAAACTCAACAATTAAACATTCCAACAAAATTTGCGGAATAGGCAAATCAAGTGTTGTCAAAAAATTTTCTTGTAATGTAATATCGCTTTCGTTTCCAATAAGTAAAACAGCATTTTGTTCTTTTATTTCAAAATATTTTCCACCTTTATCGCCAAAACTTTTTTCTAAAAGTTCTACTGCTTTAACTGCCGGCAAATATCTTAAAGGGAATAATTTTGTCTTTCGAAAATTCGCTTGTTTCTCTTTTTCGCCTACAAAAATTTCACCTTTTTCACTTAGAATATAAGTATAACGACTTCCGTTAAAAATGGTTTCTAATGCCGTATTTAATGTAACACTATCAAGTGATAATGTAATATTCTCGTCGGCTGCAGTATAAAGCACAATATTTTTTGAAGCTTTTTTTGCCAATTCTTGAACAATTGTTCCAATAGAAACATCATCTGCTTTTAAGCAAAAACTATTTCCTGTTCTAAAAACTTCTAATTCATTTTCTTTAGAAATTATGCTTCCTTGAGAAACAAAAAAAAGAGAATCTCTTTCTAAAAGAGAATATTTATTCGCAGAAAGAATTGTACTCAAAGCCGCTTCTGGAGAAGCGCCTTGTATGTTTGCGTAAACATTCCCTTTTATTTCTGCCGGGAAAACTACACTTAACCCAGTGTTTTTTGAAAATTCTTGAAGAAAATCTTTTAAATCTTTTCCATTTACATTTAAATCTATTTTACCATTTCGTAAAGCAAAAAAATCTTTGTTCCCTGTTGTTTCTTTTTGAATTCTGAAAACACCATTTTCTCGTCTAAAGGAAAGTCCATTTGCCCCACATATTGCATGTAATGCATCCCACACTTCAACATTTTCTAAATGAACTGTTACTTTGGCTTTTACGATTTGGTCAACAATTATTGGAATATGATAAGCTCCCGAAACCGCGCGCACTACATCTCTGATATCTGCCTCTGAAAAATCCAATGAAACTTTAGAAGAATGTTCTGCTTTTAAAGGTGTTCCATTAATAAAAACAGGAAACACCATTTCTAAAACAAAAACGAATAATAAAACTTTAAAAGAATATTTTTCAAGAAACATTCTGGCCACCCGGTTAAAATTCCGCATACCTGTTTAAAAACAGCCCCTGCCCGGGATATAGCCAAAAACATTTCGAAAGAACTTACAAAAAAGATTTCAAAAAAAACAATTTTTATTTTCTCTTTTAATTTTTTCAGAAAAATCTTCAATAAATACATTACTATATTCTTTTAAGTTTTCTTTTGGAGTTTTTATGTCTCTTTTTACTATCATTTTTTCTCTTTTGATTCTTTTGTTACTTTTTCGGATTTTCAAACTCCATTTACAACTAAATAGCGATAAAGACCCTGCTTTCAAAAATTTACCCAAAGCAGTGAAACTAGCTGTTTTAAAAGAATCTTTGCTTAACAATCCAACTAAAGGCAACTTGATTAAACTGACTGAATTTTGCCGACTCGAAAATTTAACTTTGCCAAAAGAAGATTACAGCCCTTTTATAGAAGAACAAGTTCGTATTTCTCGCACGCCTGATGCACTTGCTTTAGACAATGCTTTGTTTGAAAAAGAAGCGATTTGGTTAGATTCTATAACGCCTATTGAATTTGAAGAAGCAAAGGAATCTTTATCTGAAAATAAAAATGAATTTATCGCAAAAACTCTTACAGGGATTCTTCGCTTTTATTCAGATGAAAAAATTGAAAATTCACTCCAAGCTCTCATTCCTGATTTTCAAAAAGCACAAGATTTTTTAAAAGGCTATCAAGAATTAAAACAATATCGAGAAGAAAGTCTAAGTGATGAAGAGTCATTAAAAAAACTCCGTTCCAAACGAAACGCTTGGGAACGGAGTGTAGAAGATTCAATTCAGTATTTAATTCAATTAGAACCAACGCCAGGTCAGGCCAAATAACATTGAATCTTTGTATTGCATATCTTCGTCTAAATCTTTATCATAGAAGAGTTCAACACCTATTGAAATTTCAATAAATGGTGTCAACATTACAGCAAGAGTATTTTCCCAACGACCATCAATTTCTTCAACGCCTTCAAAGTTTACGAAAGCCCACAAACGGCTCTTGAATGAAGCAATGTCCATAAAGCCGTATTTAAATTCAGTAATACTTTCAAGACCTGGTTCATCGCGGAAACCTTCACGTTTCTTTGTGTCTGGGTCATCAGCAAAGCCATACCAATCAGAAATAGTCATACGATTAGCAAAAGCAAGACGTTGTGAGAACATATCGTTTGGCACATAAGCAAGACCAGCAAATTGGGTGACATAAGCTGGGTCCATAAATGAAGATATTGGTGTTCTGTTCCCTTCATCATCGTAAGTATAACCTTTCATGAACTGGGATTCAAAACGACCACCAAGATAAGGCTTAACATATTTGAACAAATTAAAGTCTACAGTACTTTCCCAGAAAATTTTGTCTTCAGATTTGCGAGTACCATTTCCTTTAGTATAATTCTGACCCCAAGCTAAATTGATAAGGTTACGCCAATTAGCATATTTCCAATTTCCCTGAACATCGGCATCATAGCGGAAAAGCCAAACAGATGTATTTGTTCCATCTTCACTCCAGTTATTGTAATAATGACGAGTATACTTCATAGAAGCAACTACATCGGCCGTCCAATTTTCTGGAAGAAATCCAGAGAACATTCCATTTTCTGCATGGAGAGAAGTAACACCTGCAACTAAAATAGCTGCCAAGGCCAAAAATTTCTTTTTCATTTTACACCTCGTAAAAAATATTTATTAAAAAATAGCACTTTCCTAAAATTTTCCAATTGCAGAATTTTAAAACCACTTAAAAATCGTTCTTTAATTTTCTATAACAAAACCTAATTTTTCTAAAATCTCTTTTGTCTCTGGCAAAAAGTTCTGAATTAAAATCTTATAGGCTTTGGGTTCTCGGCGTTTAGGATAATTTTTTCTAAACCATTCAAATTGTTCTGGATTTTTTCTCAATAAAAAATCATCTTGATTAATATCATAACTTAATCGATAAACTTTTTGTATTTGCCCAACAAGTGTATTTGTCTCTTTAAAATCAATAACCCATTTTTTGTCAATATCTTGAAGTTCAACATTAAATGTTTTTAATTCAGGTATATCAAAAAATAAAGCCACCTGTTGCACAATCTGAGAGGTTGCATTAGCTTTACCATCTAAACTATAGCCTGCAATATGAGGTGTTGCTATAGAAACTTTTTCTAAAAAACTTTTATGAATAACAGGCTCGTTTTCAAAAACATCTATCACAGCCGCTGAGCAAGTTCCTGTTTCTATTGCCCATTTTAAAGCCTTTTCAGAAACAACTTCTCCTCTTGAAGCATTAAACAACCAAAAAGGTTTCTTTACCCAAGATAAAGTATTTTCATTAAACATGTGGTATGTTGGAAAAAGCCCGGTTCTTGTTAATGGCGTGTGAAATGTTATAATATCTGATTCTTCACAAATCGTTTTAAAAGAAACACCTATATCAAAATTGCCTTCTTCTTGCTTGGGCAAATCACAACACAAAACGCGCATGCCAAGGATCTTTCCAACTTGAAGAATTCTACTTCCAATATTTCCGACACCAACAATTCCTAAAGTCAGATTTCGAAAATCTTTTTTTTGCCTTGCACACATTTCCAATAACGCAGCTGTAAAATATTGAACCACACTGTCTGCATTACAAGCAGGAGCATTTGTGTAAAATATCCCTTTCCTTTCTAAAAAAGATTTGTCCAAATGATCCGTACCAATGGTTGCTGTAGCAATCATTTTTACAGAAGAATTTTCTAAAAGTTCTGCATTACAACTAGTTCTTGTCCGCACTAGTAAAGCATCTGCATTTTCTACATTTTTTTTTGAAATTGCGTTTCCTGGCAGATAAAGCATTTCGGCAAAAGGTTCTAACACTCCTTTTAAGAAAGGAATCGCTTCATCGGCAACAATTCGCAATTTTTGTTTCATGCCTTACAATCTAGCTTTCTATTTTTAAGGCGTGAAAAATATTTTCCACATTTTCTTTTTTGTTCTAGCTGTTTCGGCAATAAATGCCAGTCCTATTTTTGAAGTTGGACTTTCAACTGGTAGGCATGTTCCTGTAGCTCTAGTCGGAGTTATCCGATTAGACGCATTTGTTTTTCAACTAGAAGGAATGGGCATAAAACAAGAAACAAATGATTTTTGGATGACTTATCGTGGGACTTTGGCTTACCGTTTTTTTGATGAGCTTCCCTTTTCTCTTGATGCCGGCGTTTCTTGTAGCCACCTTTATGCAAAAGCACCAAACAAAAGGAACCAAGCTTTCAATCAAGCCAACAATACTCATTCTTTATGGAATTTCAACCACAAAGAATACATAGACATTTCTTTAGCACTTTCGGCGAATTTATTTGGCTTTAAAGTAACAACGCTATACCCTGTTTTTAAACCTATCAATTCTTCCTCTACTAATTTGCTTTGGAACATTGCTTACATTGTAGAACTTTAATTAGATTATTGTCATGCCTATTTTATTAGAAATCCCTGCACAAAAAGCTACTGAAAACAAAACTCGTATTGCATTTTTAGTTGATTGCGCCAAAAATGGCGACATAAAATTAGAGGCAACAGATCATTTGCTCCCGCGCGTTTTTTTTCTTTCTATAGAAGATTTGTTTCCATGGAAAAGTTTTTTTGAAAAATTAAAAATTGCTTGGTTCCGCTCGCAAAAAAATGATATCCCTTTTGCTTTCCAATTACAAAAAAGAATTTCTGATGACATATTAAAAGATATGGAAAAAATAGATGAAAATGATTTACCTAAAGTTTTTGCCCAATTACGAAAAAATGGGTATTTCAAACCACTCCCAAATCGAGTTAAATTGTAAAAAGCAAAAGTTCAATATTTTATATTTCTGTTGGTGAAGAAAGAGGTTTATTGTGACTATTGAAGAACTGACAATACGTTTAAAGCAAGAAGCAGAAAGTTTCAACCAAAATGAACCTTTCGCATCGCCTATGCTTCAAGAACAAATTTTATTGAAAGATTCTTTCAAAGAAATGCTTACTGTTACTCTTGCTTGCGGGCTTGCCGGCGAAATAATTAACAGAGAAAAACTAGAAACACTCATCCATTCCTGCTTTGAAAAATTCCCAGAAATTTTAGAGTATGCCAAAAAAGATTTAGTGGCTACCGTTTTACGTGACCCGGCTTGCCTAGGCTATTTGGAACCATTGCTATTTTTCAAAGGTTTTCAAGGTTTACAAGCATACCGGATTGCCCATGCTTTATGGGAAAATAACGAACGTTTTACAGCAAAAATGTTCCAAAGTATTATCAGCCGAAAATTCGGTATGGACATTCACCCGGCTGCCAAAATCGGTCACGGGCTTTTAATTGACCACGCAACAAATATTGTTATTGGGGAAACAGCTGTTATTGGAAACAACGTTTCTATATTACACGGTGTTACTCTTGGCGGAACAGGTAATGAATGCGGCGATCGTCACCCTAAAGTCGGAGATGGTGTGATGCTTGGAGCGCATGCCCAACTTTTAGGCAACATTCATATTGGTGATGGCGCTAAAATTGGAGCGGGCGCCGTAGTTTTAGGCAACGTTCCTTCGCACACCACTTTTGCTGGAGTTCCTGCTGTTGAAGTAGGCCACCCAAAAGATGAAATGCCTAGCTTTAACATGCAACAAGATTTTACGCAAGACGCTAAATGAACAAAAAAGAACGCATTGCTTTTATTACAGAAACATTAGACCATTTGTTTCCTAATCCACCGATTCCATTAAATCACACCAATGCTTACACATTTTTAATTGCTGTTTTATTGAGTGCACAATGTACAGATGCAAGAGTCAATCAAGTCACTCAAGTCCTTTTTAAAAAAGCAAATTCTCCACAAAAAATGCTACAACTTGGAGAATCAGAAATTGCCGAAATAATAAAGCCTTGTGGCTTTTTTAATACAAAAAGCCACAACATTTTTACTCTTTCAAAAATCCTTTTAGAAAAATACAACGGCGAAGTACCTAAAACTTTTGAGGAATTAGAACAACTGCCAGGCGTGGGCCACAAAACAGCAAGTGTTGTTATGAGTCATATTTTTAAAATTCCAGCCTTCCCTGTAGATACTCATATTCATCGCCTTGCAAAGCGTTGGGGCTTAAGTAATGGTGAGTCTGTTGAAAAAACAGAAAGCGACCTCAAAAGAATTTTCCCTAAAGAACATTGGGAAAAACTGCATTTGCAAATTATTTACTTTGGCCGCACTTATTGCAAAGCTCGTGGGCATAAACCCGAACTCTGCCCTATTTGCAGTTTACTTTGACACACTTAAAAGATTTTCAAAGTAAGCTATTGTTTTCTTAAGGCCTTCTTGCAATGGTATTTTAGGTTCCCAATTTAATTGTGATTTAGCAAGACTAATATCTGGCTTACGCATTTTCGGGTCATCGCCTGGCAATTCTTTATAAACAATCTTGCTTTTAGAGCCCGTTAAAACAAGAACTTCATTTGCTAAATCAAGCATAGTAAATTCGCCAGGATTTCCGACATTTACCGGCCCGATAATATTTTCTTGCTCCATCATTTTTACAAACGCTTCAATTAAATCATCTACATAACAAAAACTGCGCGTTTGCGTGCCATCGCCATAAATCGTAATAGGTTCACCTTTTAAAGCTTGCACAATGAAATTACTGACAACGCGACCATCATTGGGGAGCATTCTTGGACCATAAGTATTAAAAATACGGACAATGCGAATATCTACCTTATTCTGCCTGTGGTAATCCATAAAAAGCGTTTCAGCAACTCGTTTTCCTTCGTCATAACAACTGCGAATACCAATAGGATTAACGTTTCCCCAATAATCTTCTTTTTGTGGGTGAACAACTGGGTCTCCATAAATTTCACTTGTGCTGGCCTGCAAAATTCTTGCATGAACTCGCTTAGCCATACCAAGCATATTTATTGCACCCATAACACTTGTTTTAATCGTTTTTACCGGATTGTGTTGGTAATGTACAGGGCTTGCCGGGCAAGCTAAATTAAAGATTCTATCAACTTCTAAAAGAATCGGTTCTGTAACATCGTGGCGGATTACTTCAAAATTTTTATTATCTCGTAAATGAGCAATATTTGCAAGTCTGCCTGTAAAATAGTTATCTAGACAAATCACTTCATGGCCGTCATTTAACAACCATTCACAAAGATGACTTCCTAAAAAACCAGCACCACCCGTTACAAGACAACGCATAAAAACTCCATTTAAAATAACACCAAAAAATTTACAAAAAAAATCCCAGCAAACACATTAAAGTTTACTGGGATTTCAAAGAAAAAAGAAACAGATTTAAACGCGTTTCATAGAAATTAATTTTTCTCTGTAAGCGTCCCAATCAGTGATTGGTTTACGGGCAACACCACTTTCAACAGCGGCTTTAGCTACTGCTAATGAGACTTCAGGAAGCAAACGTGGATCCCATGGCTTTGGAATCAAGTATTCTGCACCAAAAGTCAAACCTTCAAGATTAAATGACTTTTGAAGTTCTGCAGGAATTTCCTCACGAGCAACCTTAGCAATAGCATAAACCGCTGCATGCTTCATTTCTTCGTTGATTGTTGTAGCACGAACATCTAATGCACCACGGAAAATGTAAGGGAAAGCAAGCACGTTATTTACTTGGTTCGGGTAATCAGAACGACCAGTTCCTAAAATCAAATCATCACGAGAAGCTTTGGCTTCTTCGTAAGTAATTTCTGGATTAGGGTTTGCACAAGCAAAAACAATTGGCTTGTCAGCCATAGAACGAATCATTTCACGAGTAAGCACATTTGCCTTTGAAACGCCAAGGAAAACATCTGCTCCCTTCAAAGCGTCTGCTAATGTATATGCATCTGTGCGGTCTGTTGCAAAAATTTTCTTTGGTTCGCTCAATTTTTCTCTGTCTTTACGGATAACCCCCTGACTATCAAGCATTAAAAGATTTTCTTTCTTTAAACCAAGAGAAAGATAAAGTTTGGTGCAAGCAGAAGCAGCTGCCCCTGCACCACTTACAACCATTTTAACATCTTCTAGTTTTTTTCCCACAACTTCTAATGCATTCAAAATACCCGCAGCAGAAATAATCGCTGTACCATGTTGGTCGTCGTGCATTACAGGAATATCAAGTTCTTCCTTTAAGCGGTCTTCAATTTCAAAACATTCAGGAGCCTTAATATCTTCAAGATTGATACCACCAAAAGTAGGAGCGATTGCTTTTACAACTTCCACAAATTTCTTCGGATCGGTTTCATTTACTTCGATATCAAAAACGTCCACACCAGCATAAACCTTAAATAAAAGGCCTTTACCTTCCATTACAGGCTTTCCAGCGAGGGCTCCGATATTTCCCAAGCCGAGAACTGCTGTACCATTAGAAATAACAGCAACTAAATTTCCTTTAGTAGTATATTCGTAAGCAAGTTCAGGATCACGTTCAATTTCCAAGCATGGCTCAGCAACACCCGGAGTATAAGCCAAACCCAATTCCTTTTGAGTTGTATGCGGCTTAGTAGGGACAACTGCAATTTTTCCCGGAGTTCCTTCAGAGTGGTAAGCCAAAGCTTCTTCTTTCAATGTTTTCATTTCTTCTTCCTTTTATAGTGGGAAAACTAAAATTCCCATTCTTCACGGCCAAAGATAGAAAAATTAAGAATACTTCCAATACTAACACTAGAAAAATGAAAAAGAGGAAAATTTCCACCGCGAAAAACTAATATGAATAAAGTAAATTACGCAAAATTTGCGTAATTTACTAAATCCATTAAAATTCAAAACTTTGTATTTTATAAGTTGCAAGAAAGCAATTTACGAATAGCCATTCCCCTATGACTCAAATCCTTCTTTTCAGAAATTTCCATTTGAGCAAAGGTTCTTGTAAAACCATTTGGAATAAAAAGTGGGTCATAGCCAAAACCTAAATTTCCAACCGGTTCTTCACCGATTTTTCCTCTACATTCCCCTTCAAATATTTCAGGTTCTGCGTAAGGAGTGTCGGAATGAAGCAAAGCTAATGCACAATAATACCTTGCTGAACGGTCTTCTATTCCTTCCAAATTTTTCAGCAAAAGCTCATTGTTAGAATCATCATTGCCATGTTCTCCAGAATACCTTGCCGAATATACTCCAGGAGCGCCATTTAAAGAAAAAACTTCTAAGCCAGAATCGTCTGCCAAAACCCAAGCTTTTACACTTTTTTCGTGTAAAAATTCTGCTACAGCCTTTGCTTTAATTTTTGCATTCCCTGCAAAAGTTTCGGCATTTTCTTCTATATCCCCTTCAAAGCCAATGTCCTTTAAAGTTTGGTATTCGAATTTTTCAGTACCAAGAATTCCAGCAAAATCCCGGATTTTTCCAGCATTTCCGGTAGCAATTACCAAAAGCGTTTTAGAACTCATTTTATTTCCCAAGTCGTTCCTTCTTTGGAATCTTTAATCACAACATTCATACTGGCTAATTCATCACGAATGCGATCACTTTCAGCCCAATCTTTATTTTCACGAGCCGCTTTACGAAGAGCAATCAAACTTTCAATTTTCGCTACATCAATAGAAGCATCTGCTTTCTTTTCAAATTCTTCTCTTGGTTCATTCAGCTTTAAACCAAAAATTTTATCCATATCAAGCACAAGAGCTGCTTTTTCGCCATCATCTAAATCACTTTTTAACATAGTGTTTAGAATTCCAAGAGCACGAGGCATGTTTAAATCATCACCAATCGCATCTCGGAATTCCTTCTGAATAGCTTTTGCTTTTTCCGTTTCAATACTTGTTGCCTTGCCAATCAATGGATCTGTCTTTTTGTGCAAACTTTTCAAAGCTTCACGAGCGCTTTCTAACGATTCATAACTAAAATTCAAATAGTTGCGGTAATGGCTACCAAGTGCAAAATAACGATAATCAAGCGGATTAAACCCCTTTTCCATCAAAAGAGAAACGGTTAAAAATTCGCCACTTGATTTACTCATTTTTGAACCATCTAAACGCAAAAATTCGCCATGCATCCAGAACCTTGCAAAAGGAACGCCATTTGCACATTCACTTTGAGCAATTTCATTGGTGTGGTGAACGCGAATGTGGTCTGTTCCACCGCAGTGAATATCAAGGGTTGGTCCGTTGTATTTCATTGCCATTGCAGAACATTCAATATGCCAACCAGGAAATCCGATTCCCCAGGGGCTGTCCCATTCCATGGCCCGCTTTTTATCTTTTGGGCTGAATTTCCACAAAGCAAAATCTGTAGCATTCTTTTTTTCACCCATATCAATGCGACTACCCTTGCGCAAATTTTCCACATCTAAACGAGCAAAATCAGCATAACGTGGGAATTTTAAACTATCAAAATAAATACCATCAGAAGTGCGGTAAGTATACCCTTTTTCTTCTAAAGTTTTTACCAATTCAATTTGTTCTTGAATATGTTCAGTGGCACGAGTCCAACGAGTTGGCTCCTGAATATTCAAACGCTTACAATCTGCCATAAAAGCATCGGTATAAAACTTAGCGATATCCCAGACAGATTTACCTTCGCGAGCGGCACCCTTTTCCATTTTATCGTCGCCATCATCAGCATCAGAAGTCAAATGCCCCACATCAGTAATGTTTACGATATGATTTACTTCATAGCCATAATACTTCAGAGTTCTGACTAAAAAATCTTCAAAAATGTAAGTACGAAGGTTGCCGATATGAGCGAAATGGTACACAGTGGGACCACAACAATACATACGCACGGCAGGGATTCCCTCCGGAAGAGTGAAAAGTTCTTTCTTTCGCAATGCAGTGTTGTAAAATTGAAGTGCCATTTTAGCCTCCGTTATAATTAGACAGGGCAAAAGATAGAAAAACTTTAAAAAATGAGATTTTTATCTGAGCCTACGAACTCCCTTTGGCATAGGAACTTCTGTTCCATCTTCCTTCAATAGGTAAATGTTATCCAAGCTAATATAGCCCCGCCCACCATGTCTTGCTCTAAATGCAAAATGCTTTATCTGGGTCGGGTCTAAACGAGGAACAATTTCTCCCCAACCCTCTTGAACCAAATTTTCAAAAATCACCGTATCTCGGACCCAAACGCCTTTTGTGTTTTTCAAAGGGAACCTGAAATCATCATAATCCTTTACCTGATAGCTTTGAATCTGTAATTCAAAATATCCCTCGGAATTGCTGTGGGTTGTTGCATAATCAAAAACAAAACCTACAGCATTTTTGACTTCCTCTGGTATTACATAAAATGCTCCTGCATAATTAGGCCAAGGCAGATCTATTGGCTGCTCAATGTTGAAATCGTGTCTTACAAAACCACCATGAGGTTTTGAACCATTAAAAATTTTCGCTTCTATACTTGTAGAGTTATCACCACCCACCACAGGGAACCAACTTACATTTTCAATTCCTTCATCAAAATCCTCCATAATGCTTGTGGTTCTGTACGCACCTCTTACTCTGAAAGGAATTTCAAAGACTGTTACTTGTTTTCCTAATCCGCCTATTTCAAGAGTGATGTTCATTTCTCCTAATTTCACATTTTCAGAAAGCGGAATTTTTATATGGAAGGTTTCTATAGAGGCGTTCCACAAAGAATCATCTGGTTTAATCTTCTTTTCTATTCCCAGTTCTTTGATTCTAACTTTACCCTCTGTCAATTGGCCATATTGCTGTTCTGCCGTTACAAATAAATCCAAAGTATCTGCAGGAAGCAAAACTTTCTTTTCTAATGTGGCTGTAAGAATTCTAGGTTTTCTTCCTTTTTCCAGTCTTGGGTTAATCTGTACAACAGCCATTCCATAAGCTGGAACTTTTATCTCTTTACTTTTACTTGGGTTGATTCGCCTTCCAGAAGGCCCCATTTTAGGATATGGGAAAGCGTGTTGGTGAGTTCCTTGCCATTTAAATTGAGACTCTCCGAATACTTCAACCTGAGTTCTAACGAGATCGCCCTTCTGCACCGCCACCTCATCTTTTTTCAAGGAATCATTTTTCAGAGAATCGTTATTTAAAGTGTTCCTTTCTGCAAGAATACTTTCTCTTTCAATTTCTACAGCTTGTTCTTTTTCAGACAAATTCACTAGAAGAACCCGGAGAGAATCTCCCTTTCCTAAAGCATAAGAAACTATATCCGGCGTACTGCTTTTTGTTTTTAAAACAGAATATCCATTTTCAAGAAAATGTTTGAAAACCATGTAAACACCGTAATATTCAGCCGTTGGCTCCAAGGAATGCCAAGAACTCCAAGAGCCTTCCTTTGCTAAAGCAGTTAAACTGATTGTTCCCCAAGTGCTATCTGGGCCTTTAAATAAATTGGAGAAGGAATCCCATGGAAGTGCTTGCAAGCGGTTTCCGTAACGCACAATATTTTCAGCAAATATAAGAGCAACGCCTGAAGCCTGAGGAAAGTCCATTAACAAGTGATGGCCTTGAACGCTTGTGCTGAATTCTGAAACCATAATTTTTCTTTCACCCTCTAAATGGCGAGCCATCCAAGCATCTAACGTATCTAAATTTTCTCTCACGGCAAGCATCGCCTGCAACATATCTTTAGCGTTTAAATTGTTTTCACTCCAATAAGGATATTGGTGAATATCAACTACATCAATGTAACGAATTCCATCTTTTCTTTCAGCTTCGCCGATAATACGGAAAAATTCTTCTAGCCAGAACTTACCATCAGAAAGCCCTGCTCCCTTTTGCGTTAATTTAAAAGAACTGAAAAGAGGTCCATGCAACTGAATGGATGAATCCACTTTCCTCATAGCTCTTGCTCTTTCTAAATAACGAACTGCATATTGTCTTGCAGAAAGAGGCCCGGCTTCTTCCCATTCCCCATCAAGTTCGTTGCCGATTTGCCAATTTTTGATGTTATAACCTTTTACTTTGTTTGTATAATACACCCAATCTGCAGCTTCCTTCGCATTTCCTGTTCCGGCATTTACACAAATCAAAGCATTTCCCTTTGGCATGCCCTTTATGTATGTCATAAATTCTTCAAAATGCCATTTAATGCCTGTCCAATCCTTGCGAACAATATCCCCAAGCCTTGTGGAAATTCCAAATGTTTTGAAATTTTTGTTTTTAAATAAATCACTTCCCTTGTGCAATAATTTTAATTCACGAATTTGAACGCCTTCCTTTGGCAGATCCGTTGTTTTAAAACGAATCGCAATGTAGCGAGATTTAATTTCCTTAAATTTTAACCCCGTTTCCTTTGATTTTACTTTTGAAGACATCAAAGTCTTTGCCGTATTTTTAAAAGTCTGGTAAACTCCAGGGTAATCAATGTATTCTTCCTCCCAGTAATTCACCTCAAATAATTTGGGGCGGAAATCCCCCCATTCGATTTTCAGGGAATCTAAAAAAACTTTTTCTGGAAATTCAATAACAAACCAAGGCGGATCTGTAGGGTCAATAATTTCACCCCACCACATGGTTTCTGAAATCCCATCGGTTACATTACTTTGTCGGATAAATCCATAATTGTTTTTACTTGTTCCTCTGTATTTTGTTTCTGCAATAAATCCAGGAACATAAGAAGTATCTTTTACATGCCAAATTCCCGTACTATCATAAAACCCATTTCCGTTCCAATGGTATTCATTAGAAAGGCTTCCATTAGGAAATCTGAAAAAGGTGTATTCGCCATCTATGAAGGCTTGCTTCATGTCATTATAGCGAGTCGGAGTGTTCCAAATTGCAAGAACCGCTCCAAGCATATTTTCTTTTTTTACCTCTAATCCAGGGTGCAAATCATCAACATGGATTACACCAGGAGAAGCTACTGAAAATATAGTGGCGAATAAAAAGAAAATTTTTCCCAAAAAAGAAGGAGTTTTTTTCATAGAGTCCTCTTTTGAAACGATATACTGAAAAAATTAATTTATATAAAATCAACAAGCACCACAATACATAACAGCAAAAAAACATATTTGTTTTCTTGATTTTTTAAATCCCTTTAAGATTGAATCCTTTTTAAATAAAAAAACTCCACTCAGTGGAGTAAAAAAGTAGGGCTACAGAACCTAGAACTTACCAGGAGGGGAGCAATGATAGAGTTGTTACAGGATTTACCTTTCGCCCTTTTTTCAAAATAGAATTGTTTTTTAGAAAAAACAAGATATTATAATGATATTTCTTATTCTTCTCTGAATTCAATACGACATTTAGGAACAAAGCGGAACCCACCCCTACGATGTCTGTCTATTTCAAAGAAGTTAGAAACCTTTTCTAAATGGGTGACAACGCGATTCAAACGACTTTCAAAATTTGGACGAAGCGGATCCATACAAATATCAGCATCTCGTTTAAATTCACGGTTTTCATATTCTTCACGACCTGTCAGCATATATTCTCGTAAAATATTCCGCAAAATTCGGGCAGGAACATTACGCATTAAATGCTTACTATTGACCGCAATAGAATCATCACTATTGTAGTAAACAACAGAAACAGAATCATTCAAAGCGCCAAGCAAATTTTCATGAGCCGTCTGTAATGGTTTCCAAACATCGAATTCCTGACGTACAACAGAACTCATAAGTCTTGCAAATGGGTCTTTTACATTTACATTTTTCTTGTAAGTAACGCCTGTGATATTTACAGGAGTCCCGTAGAAACAATCTTTGTGCAACAAGACACCGTCTGTTTTAGTATCTAAAACATCTTTTTCAATATGCACACATTCTAAATGCTTTTCGTAATCGTTTTCCCAGGTAATCCCATGAAGAGCAAGGCATTTTTCAAAAGTAACAACCTTACCTACAATTTCACCATTAACCAAAATGTTCTTACTATCGTCTATATCAGCAACAGCTCTACCATCTAAAGACATTGTCACTGAATTCTGAGAGGCACAAAGAGTGACCTTTTCATAAGCTGGCATACTCAAGAAAATAGGTGCATAGCGGATTACCATATTGATCCATGGCATATAATTTGTCGCAAGACATTCTTCATCTTTACATGACAACGCAACAAAATCAGTTTTTTCTGATTCTGTTTCTTTACCATGAATTAAATGGGCTGCGTTCAGAAAAGACTGCCTTTTAGGCAAGCATTCAAGAGCAAAAGCTCTCATATCCGTAGCCGCATAAAACTGCGGAACAAACGGCAGATAAGTGCGTAACAATGGTCTAGATGGAATAATCTCAGATTCTTCACAATGAGCCATCATATCATTTAAAAATTTTTCTGGAGCTATTCCGCGGGAATAAAGCCATTGGACCAAAGCATCAATCCAAGAACGATGCAAAAAGAAAGGCACAACACCTTCTTCATACCAAAGACGATCCAAATCAGAAAATTCAAATTTATTGTAAGAGCGAATAAATTCAAGCACATCTTTCGTCTGGAAGACGGAAAGCATTTCTATGTGCACCATTCTAAGTAAAATATTTGTAACCATATTACCCTTGTATCCCAAAAACAGGATAAAATATAGCAAAATTCTTTTTTGTAAACAATTTGGCTATATTTTGGTCATGGAGAAGCTAGAAAAAACGACATTTCTATCAAAAATCAGGGAATTATCCGATGAAATTATCAATAAAATCGCTGCTGGCGAGGTTATTGAGAAT
The DNA here is from genome assembly GCA_045629945.1 of Fibrobacteraceae bacterium. Taxonomy (GTDB): domain Bacteria; phylum Fibrobacterota; class Fibrobacteria; order Fibrobacterales; family Fibrobacteraceae; genus UBA1765. Next base: position 29,789 of record JAZQSE010000030.1, on the reverse strand, counting down.
CCAGCTTCTGCCGTAAAAGAAATGATAGAAAATGCCATTGATGCAAAAGCCCAGAGAATACGCATTCAGATAGAAGATGGGGGAAAAGAATTAATCCGAATAACAGATGATGGCGAAGGCATGTCAAAAGAAGATCTTTCTTTGTGCTATTTGCGCCATACCACATCAAAACTCCGCACTGCAAGTGACTTGTTTCGTTTAAAAACAAATGGTTTTAGAGGCGAAGCCATTGCCTCGATTGCTGCCATTTCTAAAATGACTATTACTACTAGAACTCAAAATAATTCCGAAGCTTTTGAAATAAAAATAGAAGGTGGAAATTCAAAAGAAATCCAAACAACAAGCGCCCCTGTTGGCACCACATTTGTAGTTGAAGATTTATTTTTCAATACTCCGGTCCGCAGGCATTTTTTAAAAAGTACTTCTTACGAAAACACTAAGAGTTTAGATACAGTTATACGTTTAGCTATTGCACATCCAGAAATCCGTTTTGAATACCGAGTCGGCGAAAAAGATATTTTCCTTGGGTCTGCAAAAGATTTACGTGGCAGACTTGCAGAGACCATTGGTGCCGGAATTGCAAGGAAAATGATTCCTGTCGATTATTCAGAAAATAATATTCGGGTAAATGGTTTTATTTCACCTCCTGACGAGTCAATAAAAAAACGCAACCAACAGTATTTCTACTTGCAAAACAGACCTATCTGGAACGCTATGATTCATAAAGCAGCAATTCAAGCTTACGACCCTTATGCCAAAGGCTGCCCTACTTGCGTTTTATTTTTAGAACTACCCGATGAAGAATTTGATGTCAATGTCCACCCAGCTAAAAGAGAAGTCCGCTTTGCCGATGAAAACAAAGTTTTTTTAGCGGTTAGACATGCTATTAAGAATGCCCTTCGAAAAGAAGAATTAACTAGCACCGAAAGACCTACACTCCAACTGATTGATTCTACTTCTGATGAGGAATCTGTTAGAGAAAATTCTTCTTTTAATTCTATTTGGAATTCTCCTGCCTTTTCCTATTCAGAACAGACGAATCCCCAGAATGAGATTCCTAAACTCATTTCCGAAAAGAATAAAGCCCCCGTTTATTCCATTCCAGGAGACCTTTTTCATCAAGAAGAAGATATCATACCTTTTAAAAAAGAAGAACCTATTCCTGAGCAAGAAGTAATCCCGACTCCCCCGCCATTTATACAAATTGCAAATACTTATATTGCCTGCGAAGATTTAAATGGCTTGTTATTGATTAATCAACATGCAGCTCACACAAGAATTCTTTACGAACAAGCCTTGCGAGTCCTTGAATCTCAAGGTCACATTGATTCTCAAGAGCTTTTATTTCCCGAAGTTATAGAATTTTCAAAACTAGAATCATCTATACTTGAAAAAGCCGAACGAGAACTAAACCTTCTTGGTTTTGATTTGGAACCGTTTGGTGGCGATGCTTACCAAATGCGAGCCATACCTGCTAGTCTTTCTTTTGGAAAAGCCATCCCTGCTATTCGAGAACTTCTGGAAATGCTTTCAGCGACCATTCAAGGTAATAATCCTATTGCTGATTCTATCGCTAAAGCCTGGGCTAAAGCCAATGCCATCAAAGCAGGAGATTTTTTAAAACAAGAAGAGATGGCTCAACTCATGACTTTACTTTTACAGACAAATGAACCTATGGTTTCGCCATTCGGTAAGCCCACATTAATGCGACTCACTGCAGACGAATTGCAAAAGAAATTCCGTAACTGATTTCTGAACAGAACGTCCTTCTTTTAAAATTTCAAGCAATTTTTTTCTTTTTGAGGAAATTTCTTCTTTTTGACAAATTAATTTTTCAATCATTTGGTACAAATCGCCAATTTTCTGCTTTTTATTGGTAAATGGCGCTATGACTATTTCTGGGAAAAAAGATTCTTTCAGCAACAAATTAGGCAATGATAAAGATTTTATTCTGAGAAAGATTTTACCCATAACATAAGTCAAAAAATCTGGCTTTACAAAAACGGCATAAGGGACAGCACACAATGCTGATTCCAATAACGCTGTACCAGGGTTTCCAATAACAAACATTGCTTTTGATAAAAAAGCTATTCTATCTTTTGCATTTGTCGGGTTTAGTTTGATTTTTATATTCCGGGGCAAAGTTTTTTCTAATTCTTTTTGTAAACTAATTCTCGATGCGACAAAAATAGGTGTGCCTATTGCAGAAATTTTTTTTGCTATTTCTGCATACAAATCAGAATTTCTTCTAAGAACTTTACGACGGCTCCCAGGAAATAGATAAATCTTATTTTCTTTTTCTGATATTTCAGTATTTTCAATTGCTTCTACAAACGGGTGTTTGATTTTTTCTGCGATAACACCTTCTTTTGCATAACTTTCTTTTTCCATAGGGAAAAAGACTAATGTTTTTGTTCCTTGTAAAACAGAAGCTCGCTTCTTTTTCCAGGCAAAAATCTGTGGAGGAGATAAATAAAGAACAGGCTTTCCACATTTTTTGGCAAATTCCACTAATTTCAGATTCAAACCCGGATAATCTATTGCAATAAAAGCTTTGCACAACGGGTTTGAAATTTCGCGTTTCATCAAACGCAATATTTTTTTGAAAAAAAATAATCTCGGCAAAACATCAAAAAATCCTGAAACAGGAAATTTTTCAAAATCTTCTATCCTTTCTAAGCCGGCACAACACATTCGCATCCCGCCAATACCGCGAGACTTTAGCCCTAACGAATGAATTGCAGAAACGACATTTTCTCCTAAAATATCTCCAGAGTCTTCTCCTGCAAAAAGGAACACGTAAGGAGACATTTTATTTTTTCCCGGAAACCCACACATTGGAAGCCATAAATTCTTTTTTCAACCAATACAAAAAATCAGAAGAATAAAGTATTTCTTTTTCGCTAAGGAGCAAAGTATGCTTGGAGTTCAATGTTTCTATATGGAAAATCAAACGAGCCCCCGGCTCTCCAGGAAACGCTTCCAACGCTTCCATTTTAGTTTTTAATTTGTCTAAATTTTCTTCTTTTAATGCAGAAGACATACATTCAATATGGATTTCTTTTACCCGGTGTTGGATATTTTCAAGCGATTCTATAGAATCAACAGAGAATCTCATTTCTTGTTTTTCTTCAATGTATTTTAACGAACCCCAAGCAAGAACTCTGTCATTAACCCCAAAGGAACTTCTGTATTTTTCCCATTTTTCCGGACCAAATGATAAAGATAAGGTTCCATGGAAATCTTGGATTTCAAGAAATCCTATTGTCTTGCCTACATTTCGTCCTTTTTGTATGTCTACTGAACGTGAAGAAATCACTATACCGCCAACAATACAGTTGGTATCTCCGTCATGGCGTCTTAATTCATCTGGAGCCAAAGTACAAGAGGCAAAGCCTATTAATTCCGGCCTGAATTCTTCTAATGGATGGCTTGAAAGAAAACACCCAACAATTCCTTTTTCTTTATTGAGTTTTTCCATAAATGGCCAAAGTGTGGCTTGCTCTAAAGTTTCACTTTCTTTAGAAAAATTATCGTCTTCTAAAGAATCAAAAAGTGAAATCTGCCCTTTTTCTTTGTCATTCTGGTAAGTTGTTGCTAGATTCAATGCTTTATCAATACTTGCAAAAATTCTTTCTCGCTGAGAATTATGCAAGTTATCTAATGCGCCCGCAAGAACAAGACTTTCTAAAATTCTCTTATTCAATGGCGGGCGTTTTGTCGGGCAAGAAGCCTGATAATCTAAAACACGTTTACACAAATCAAAAATACTTGTATAAGGGCCATTCTTTTCTCGTTCTGCTACAAGGTCTTCAACTACTTCAAAACCAACATTTTTTATGCCAGCTAAACCATAAAGGATATTTGAATTTTTGTCTACAGAAAATCTTGCTTCTGAACGGTTGACACAAGGCGGTAAATATTTAATTCCAAGTTTATCGCATTCTTTAAGCATTACCACAATACGTTCTACTTTTGAAATTTCAGCAGACATAGTTGCAGCCATGTATTCTGCACCATAATGTGTTTTCAAGTAAGCTGTTTGGTAAGCAACATAACTATAAGCCGCCGCATGACTTTTGTTAAAGGCGTAACCGCAGAATGGCAAAAGAACCGCCCAGATTTCTTCAATCATTTTTGGGTCATATCCACGCGAAATACATTTTTCAAAAAATTCCGGCTGGAGTTTTTCCATTTCAGCTGGTTTCTTTTTTGCCATAATACGGCGAATAATATCAGCTCCACCAAGTGTATAGCCACCAAGAATCTGAGCCAAGCGCATTACCTGTTCTTGGTAAACAATTACACCATAAGTTTCTTTTAAAATAGGCTCTAAATCAGGATGATAACAGTTAATTTCTTCAACACCATTTTTACAACGAATAAATCGTGGCACCTGTTCTAAAGGCCCTGGGCGATAAAGCGCATTCATCGCTATCAAATCTTCAATACAGGTGGGATTTAATTCCCGTAAATATTTTTGCATGCCAGCGGATTCAAATTGGAATACCCCAACTGTCAAACCCTTACTAAACAATTCATAAGTTTTTTTATCGTCTAATGGAATATGGCCTATATCTAAATCAAATCCATGATTCTTTTTAATCAACGCTAAAGTATCTTGAATCATAGATAAGGTAATTAAGCCCAAGAAATCCATTTTTAAAAGGCCAATATCTTCTGCGTAATGCTTATCATACATTACAACCGGCGTATCAGAAGGAACGGCTCGATAAACAGGCGCCAATTTATACATTTCAACAGGAGCAATTACAACTGCTGCCGCATGAACTCCTGTCTGACGTGCTAAATTTTCAAGCTTTTCAGAATACTCCCAAAGGTCTTTATAAATTTCTCTTGATTGGATTTTTTCATTCAAAGTATCTGGAGAATAATCTGGCAAAGGCTGGCCTTTTTTTAACCCTGTTTTGGCATCACTTAATGTAGCACTATTATCTTTAGGTAAAAGGTCTATTATAGAACGAACATCACTTAAAGGAATATTTAAAACGCGACCAACATCATTTATAACCTGTCGCATTTTTAATGAGCCATAGGTTACAATTTGGCTTACACACTGCGCACCATAATGCTCTGTCACATACTGAATAACGCGTCCTCTGTCTCTATCTGAAATATCCGTATCAATATCAGGCATGCTCACGCGTTCTGGATTTAGAAAGCGTTCAAAAAGCAAACCAAATCGAAGGGGGTCAATGTCGGTAATCCCAATGATATAAGTGACAATTGAACCGGCTGCAGAACCGCGACCAGGCCCAACCGGAATTCCATTTTCTCTAGACCAGTTGATAAAATCCCAGACAATAAGTAAATAGCCAGCCACTTTCATATTGCGGATACAATTTAATTCTGTTCGCAAGCGACTAGCCACATCAGAATCGCCCACAGGGTAACAACAGTTTTCTTCTGGGTAACGTAATTTCAAGCGATTATTGCAAAGAGAAATTAAATAAATATCAGAATCTGTTCCTACACAACATTTTCCTTTTGCACTTTTTTCAATTTCTTGTCTATCTGATTCAGAAAGCGTTTCTTGAGAAAGACTTTTTTCTTCACAATACTTTTCTGTTTCTTTAGCAAGTATAGAAGCGAGTTCCTTTTCATATTCGCTTTGCATCGCTTGTTTTATTTTTGCATATTCTTCAGAATTTTTGAATTCTTCTGTAATCTGGAATTTCGGCCAAAATTCATCTCCACAATTTGTACGAATCGTTACATGACAGCGTTTGGCTATTTTTTCTGTATTATCGATAGCTTCTGGGTATTGCGCAAAAAGTTCCCGCATTTCCTGTTCTGAACGGAAATAAAACTGACTCGTCGGGTATATTTTATCTTCAAATTCGTTTAATTTTTTAGCAAGCCCGATACAGCGTAAAACTTTGTGTGCTTTATGATCTTCTTCATTTAAATAATGCACATTATTGGTAGCCACTAAAGAATGCCCAAATTCTTTAGCATAATCTGCTAAAAAGACATTAAGTAAACGTTGTTCAGGAACACCTTGGTTTGAAAGGGTTAAAAACAAATGTTCGCTATCAAAAATTTTTCTCAAGGAATCTAAATATTCTTTAGCCAATTTTTCTTTTCCAGAAACAACATCTGCCCCGAACCGACTAAAGAAATCTCCTGCAAGAGCAATTAAACCTTCTGAATGTGATGCTAATATTTCTAAAGGAACACCTGGGATTTCTTTCCAGTTAATTTCATCGAGATAGCAATGACTAACAATACGCAATAAATTACTATAACCTTTATCCGTTTCAGCCAAAAGAGTTAAACGCTGGTAAGTTGTTTCTTCTTTTCTATCTGCCGCAGGGTGATCTACAAAAATATGACAACCTATAATCGGATTTATTGGTTCAAGACCTTCTGCTTTGCGGGACTTATTAAGGCTTTTGGCTTCCATATAAAATTCAAGCATGCCAAACATGTTACCATGGTCTGTAAGCGCTACCGCAGACTGCCCCATTTCTATAGCTTTATTGAGTAAAGCTTTGGCACGGCAAGAGGCTCTTAAAATCGAATATTCAGAATGTGTTTGTAAATGAACAAAAGCCATAGCTTTATTCCCCTTACATATAAACTCAAAATTTCACACTATTTCTCTGCAAAGATAATTTTTTAAAAGATTCCCTAAACTGCTATACTTGGTTAAATCTCTCAATTTTATCCTTCAAATTTTCATCCTCTTTTCCATTTATTTGTAAACAAGAATTTTACCCTTTTTCAGGCTCTAAAACAGCCCTTTTGATAAATTGTCAATGGAAATTTCTTGTTTTTCTCCATAACACCACCCCATCATGGATATTTTTTCTGCATAAAAATTCTCTGCTTTTATTAGCAAAGGAGTGTTTGTTATGGATTGGTTAAAAAAATGGAGCCTATTTTGGCTCTGTTGTACTTCTGTTTACGCGGCAACCGTTTCAAACCCAATTACTTGGGTTGATAACCCGGACCCTTCAATTGTCCGCGTTGACGACACCTATTACATGGTGACCACGACAATGCATTTTGCGCCGGGTGACCCGATTATGGCATCTAAAGATTTAGCACAATGGCGCACTGTCGGCTATGCTTACCAGACGCTCACTAACAACGACAATATGAACTTAAACGCAGGTCAAAACGCGTATGGTAAAGGTTCCTGGGCTTCAAGCATTCGCTATCACAAAGGGTTCTTTTATGTGCTTACTCCTTCTTATACAACAAACAGGACTCATCTGTATAAAACAGCTGATATTGAAAACGGCCCTTGGACAGAAGTAACTTTGCCTTTTTATCATGACCCTTCTTTGTTCTTTGAGGATGATGGTTCAGTCTGGGTCTTTTATGGTAGTGGCGACCAAATAAGTTATGTAGAACTCAACAGTGACGCTTCTTCTGTTAAAAGTGGCGGCCGTAGTGGAAAACTCGGTGGCGTAAGCATCAATCAAGTAACCGGCACTACCAATTACTACGTCCAACAAGAAGGCGCTCACATGGAAAAAGTAAATGGTGAATATTATTTATTCACTATCTCCTGGCCAGCAGGCAATTGCAGAAGTGCTATAGTTTATCGTTCTAAAAGTTTACTTTCCGGTTACTCTGGGAAAATTTTCTTGCAAAATAATGGCGTTGCTCAAGGAGGAATTTTTGACACACCGGAAGGCAAGTGGTATGCTCTTTTATTCAGAGATTCCGGGCCTGTTGGCCGCATTCCTTATTTAGTCCCGACTTCCTGGCAAGACGGTTGGCCAGTAGCTGATGGCTCTAAAGCGCCTTCAACTCTTGAACTGCCTGAAAATGCTTTGCCTGGATACGGTATGGTTACTAGTGACAATTTTGATTCCGAAATTCTTCCGCTTGAATGGCAATGGAATCACAACCCTGATAATAAAAACTGGTCTCTAACGGCTAATCCTGGGAACTTACGCATTACTACAAGCCGAACAGATTCTCGAATTATCAACGCTAAAAATACTCTTACTCAACGCACTTTTGGGCCAAAATGTTCTGGCAGAGTTTCTCTTGATGCATCTGGTATGAAAGATGGCGATATTGCAGGCCTTGTCGCATTGCAAGATACGAAAGGTTTTGTGGGAATTACAAAAGAAAATGGCAATTATAAAGTGGTTATGTACACGGGCTCAAAAGATGGAGAATCTTTGAAAGCAAGCGAATCTTTCTCTAGTTCAAAAATTTTCTTGCGCATAGATTTTGATTTACCTCTCGACCGAGGAACCGCTTCTTTCTATTATAGCACAAACGGTTCTGACTGGACAAAAATCGGTTCTGATCTCGCTTTGGATTATTCTCTTGGGATGTTTGTTGGTTATCGCTTCGGATTATTTAATTATGCCACAAAAACGACTGGCGGTTATGTTGATTTTGACTGGTTTAAAATCGGAACAGACTATAAAGATGAAATTTATTTAGACAATATTCAAGACACAACTCCACCAACACCTTACAACGACATTGCTGTAAAAATCCCTGGAAGAATTGAAGCTGAAAATTACGATGTAGGAAAACCTAATCGCGCTTATTATGATAAAGATTCTGACAACCAAGGAAATGCGTATAGAGAAAATGGCGTTGACATTGTTCAATTAGATTCTCTTGATAAATCCAAAGGTTTTGCTATCGGGTATACCGAAGAAGGCGAATGGATGCGTTATACTGTAAATGTAAGTGAAAGTGGTGTTTATGAAGTTCGGGTGAATATGGCTACAGCTTCTGAAAATGCTGGTGTAAAATTATACATTGACGGTAAAGCTATTTCCGAAAATATTATTGCAGAACAAGGTGAAGACTGGAGTAATTACTCTGCTATTTCAACAAAAACTTCAGAAATTTCCGCCGGAGAGCATGTTCTCAAACTTGAAATTACCGGCAATTACGTAAACGTCGATTGGATAGAATTCTGCAAAGAATCTTGTTCAGAAAACCCTCTCTTTGTCAATAAAATTAAGTTCGATAATATTGGCTTGCAAGATTTCAGCATTTATTCATTGAATGGTTCGTTTATCGGAAAAATCAAAGCGTCTTCAGTTCGCGATGCTCATGCAAAAGTACAATCGCTTATTTCTGAAAAAGGGGTTTACCTAATAAAATCAACAACCGGTTTTTCGCATCGTTTTATGATAACCAAGTAACTTGAATTTTTCTAGGAAACATTATGAACATTTTAAAATCAATGATAAAAACCATTTGGGCGTGTTTTAGCTTTGTATTACTGACAAGCAACGCTTTCGCTGACAACATTACTGTAAATGGAACAACGCGCAATATGATTGTGTATGCTCCTTCTGGCATTGAAAAAAACAGGCCCTTGATTATCCAGATGCATGGAATGAATCAAGACGCCCCTTACCAACAAAATGCCGCTAAGTGGGAAGAAATTGCAGACACGGCTCGTTTTGTTGTTGTATTTCCAAATGGCGAAAATAAAGCCTGGGATATTTCCGGCGATAAAGATGTGAATTTTTTAAAAGCCATTATCAATGAAATGTCTAATAAATATGGCATTGATACAAAACGCGTTTATGTCTCTGGATTTTCTATGGGCGGTATGATGAGTTATCATGCAGCAAATAAAATGGGAAATATGATTGCAGCTATCGCTCCTGTTTCTGGTTACCCTATCGGAAACCCTGCCCCTGCAAGTGTTCGCCCAATGCCAATTATCCATACTCATGGAACGACCGATGATGTTGTAAATTATGAAAGTGGCGCAAATTACCTAAAACGTTGGGTCTCTTTCAATAAATGTTCCGAAAATTCTCAGTTAATAAAGCCTTACCCAGCTAATCGTTCTAGCTCTGCAGCATCTCTTGAAATATGGAGCGCTTGTTCTGCCAACACAGAAGTTCGTCTTTTAAGTATTGCCGGTAAAGGCCATTGGTATTCTATGGATTTAGCAAGCGTAAATACAAGTGATGAAATTTGGAACTTTGTAAAAAATTTCTCTTTAGATGGTTCAAGCATTTCGCCACCAATTCAAGTTCCAACCAATCGTGATAGCATTTTTAATGGGAATTTTGATTCAACTGCTGTTGGTTGGGATTTACAACTACATGGAGACGCAAAAGCAAATGGGTCTGTAAAAGATGGAAAATATGTGCTAGATATTTCTGCCATTGGAACTGAAAATTATCAAGTACAATTAATCCAACATGACATTCATCTTGAAAAAGATAAATGGTACGAAGTTAGCTTTGATGCTAGTGCAAGTAGTTCTCGTTCACTTGAAGTCAATGTTGAACAACATAACGACCCATGGGATAGTTACCTTAGTGAACTTCAAAATTTTGACCTCAATTCAACAACTCAAAATTTTTCGTTTAAATTCCAAATGGAAGTGCCTACTGATACCAATTCTCGTTTAAGTTTTAATGCAGGCGCGGCTACAGGGACTCTTTTTTTAGACAATATAAAAATCCGAGAACTTAGTAACTCTGAAATTTCAAAAGAAGAATTGTCTCCTATTAAAAATGACATTTCTTTAAACCAAGCACATAAAGAAACTTTTCATGTATTTAATCTGAATGGAAATTTTTTAGGCACTCTTTCAACAAATCAATATGATATGCCTGATGCTATTAAAAAATTTGTGAAATCTTCTGGAACTTATTTACTGAAATCTAAAACCAATAAAACATTCAAACTCAATGTAAAATAATCCCTTATTCGGAGTTTATATGAAACAAATTTCTTTCCTTTCTTTGCTATTTACCTTTTCAACTTTTGCATTAGCACAACCCATTAATGACCTTGTTAAAACGCCTCCAATGGGTTGGAACAGCTGGAATGTCTTTCACGAAAATATCAACGAAAAACAAATCAAAGAAATTGCTGATATTATGGTGAGTTCCGGCATGCGAGATGCTGGTTACATTTATTTAAATCTCGATGATAACTGGATGGCAAAAAAACGCGACGCTAATGGTAATTTAACTCACGACCCTGAGCGTTTTCCTAGTGGCATGAAAGCCCTTGGCGATTACATTCATAGCAAAGGTTTAAAATTCGGTATTTATGGTGACCGCGGTTTACGCACTTGCCACCATTACAATAATTCAAATCAATTTCCTGGTTCTGAAAGTGGCTCTTATATGAGAGAAGAACAAGACGCCAAGACTTTTGCAAGTTGGGGTGTTGACTATTTGAAATACGATAACTGTGAACCTGCACCAGGCTCTAACCAACAACAAGATTATGAACGCATGCGTGATGCTCTAAAAAAATCCGGCCGCGACATCGTTTTTAGTATTTGTGCCTGGGGTTTTCAATCTTGGATGCCAAAAACCGGAAACTTATGGAGAACAACGGGCGATATCGGAAATGCCTGGAAAAACGCTCCTGGAGATTGGTTCCGCGGTGTAGCTGACATTATCGAAGAACAAGAACACCTCTATGTTCACGCAGGCCCTGGCCAATGGAATGACCCAGATATGTTGCAAGTAGGAAATGGCAAATTAACCGACAATGAAGCAAGAAGCCAAATGACCATGTGGTCCATAATGGCAGCCCCGCTTTTAACGGGTAATGATATCCGCAATATGTCTGCAACTACAAAAGACATTTACATGAATGCTGATATGATTGCTGTAAACCAAGATTCTGCAGGCATTGCGGGGCATCGTATTAAAAACGATAACGGCAAACAAATTTGGATGCGCCCACTCGGTGGCGAAGGCAGCGGAAAACTTGCTGTAGTTCTCTACAATTCAGCAGATTATGAACAAACCATTGACCTCTATTTTGAAGATGTAGGCGTTTCGGGCGAAGTTATGGTTCGCGATGTGTGGCAAAAGAAAGATTTAGGAATGATTTCAAATGGGCTTTCTTCTATTGTAGCACCACACCATGTGACATTCCTTATCATTACAGCAAAACTAGACCCAGCTGAACCATTCACAGGTACAGCAATTTCTCTGCCTGGTAAAATTGAAAGTGAAAATTTTGATAAAGGAAGTGCCGGACTTGCTTATAGTGACAATAGTTCAGAAAACGAAGGAAAAGCTTATCGTGAATCTGGTGTAGATATAGTAACTCTTGATTCAACAGATGAATCCAAAGGTTATGCTATTGGCTACACAAGTGCAGGCGAATGGATGAATTACACTGTAAACATTGAAAAAGCTGGAAAATATTTCGTTTTTGCCAATGTCGCAAGTGGTCTTGAAAATTCTGGTTTCCGTCTCTTTTTAGACGACAAAGCAATTTCTGATACTTTGGTTATTCCACAAGGAACCGATTGGAATACTTATAGTGAAATTCATGGCGAAACTACAGAACTTTCTCTAGGCGAACACATGCTAAAGGTTGTAATCACAGGAAGCTATGCCAATATTGACTGGATTAAATTCTGTTCTACAGAAACTTGTGAAGACATAACTTCTCTTCACCAACCTGGCGTTATACATAACCATTCAACAGGGACTCGCCTCCGCGTAAAAAACAATAAAACATTTATTGAAAAAAATGGCAAACGCTTTAATTTGTTAGGGCACAGAATACATAAATTTTAAGATTCGTTTTTTCACACTTGCTTTTGAATTCACTGCATGCAGAACAAGTGTGGACAACTTATCCATATCATTTCCCTTTAAATTTCCAAATTCGACTAGCAATGAAATATTTTTGTTTCAAAAGGAAAAGGTTTTTGTATGGTAGTTTCTAAAGCATTTATAACATTGCCTATACTTATCGGCTTTACTCTTTCTACAACAGCTTTAGCAGAAAATCCGATTTTTCAAACTTATTATTCTCCTGACCCTGCTCCTGTTGTATTTGGCGATACTGTCTGTGTTTATACCGGCAACGATGAAGGCGGTTCTTTCTTTACTATGCATGGCTGGCGAGTTTCTTGTTCTACCGATATGGTAAACTGGACTGACCGCGGTGAACTCATTCTTTCGCACCAAGATTTTAATGGCAACGCTAAACCAAATGGGGACTGGGCTGCTCAAGTTGTGCGAAGAAATAATAAATACTATTACTATGTAACTGTTGAATCTAGTTATGGTGGCAGAGCTGTCAATGTTGCTGTTGCCGACAAACCAGAAGGTCCTTTTAAAGATGCGTTAAATGGCAAGCATCTTGCAGGCCCAAACTGGGCTTATATTGACCCAACTGTATGGGTTGATGATGACGGACAAGCATACATATATTGGGGGAACCCAAAACTTTACTATGCAAAACTTAACGATGATATGATTTCTCTTAATGGCGCTATTCAAGTCACCGATATGAGCCATGGCTTTGCACCAAATGGAGAAGAATCAAAATATACAGAAGGTCCTTGGATTCATAAACGGAACAACAAATATTATATGCTTTATGCATCTCATGGTGTTCCAGAAAAACTTTCCTATTCTGTAAGTGATTCTCCTACAGGCCCATGGACCTGGGGAGGCGTTATTATGGACCAAGGGAACGGAACCGCTTTTACAAACCATCCTGGACTTATTGAATTTAAAGGCCGCAGCTTCCTTTTCTATCACAACCAAAAGAATGTAAGCGGCGGTGGCTATAGCCGTTCTACGGCTGTTGAAGAATTCACTTGGAATGCTGATGGCTCTATTCCTTTCATTAAATCCACCGATAATGGCGTTATAAAACCCATTCATTATCTAGACCCATTTAAACGCGTAGAAGCCGAAACTAAATCTTGGGTCGGTGGCATTACAGTGGACAAAACAGATGGTTACACAATTATTCGTCACGTTGCTACGGAATCTGGCAATGTTTACCTGACTAATATGAATAGCAATTTTTATACTAAAGTCCGCTCTGTCGATATGGGAGATGGAGCCGACCGCATTATCATTTCCACAAGAGGTAATGGCGGAAAAATAGAATTACATTCTGAATCAGAAACTGGGCCATTACTTGCAACTCTTAACATTCCTGCAAGTTCTAAATGGACCGAAACCTCTTACGATTTAACCAATGCCGCAGGCATTGCCGATTTATTCTTTGTGGTTAAGCAAAGTGGTTTTGATTTTGATTATTGGTATATGGAAAGCGATAAAGCGGCCATTCCACAAGCGCCCTACAAAGGAGAAATAGCAACACTCCCTGGTGTAATTGAAGCCGAAAACTATGACGAAGGCGGGCACAATAAAGCGTTCTTTGATAACGATTTGGAAAATCAGGGCAATGCTTACCGCCAAGATGAAGTAGATATTGTCTCTATTGATGATGCAATCTGTGGCACAAAACTTTGCAATGGTTATGCTATTGGCTACACACAAGAAGACGAATGGCTTGAATACTCCATAAATGTTTTGGCTCATGCTAAATACGATATAACGGCTAATATTGCAACTGCTTTTGCGACATCTGCTTTACAACTTTTTATAGACGACAAACCTATTACAGAATCTATTACTGTTGAACAAGTGGATTCTACTTGGAATGTTTACAAAGAAATTAAAATAGGAGAAGCAACTATCTCTGAAGGAGAACACATTTTAAAAGTGCTGATTAAAGGCGCTTACTTAAATATTGATTGGATTCAATTTAGTGACCCAAATAATGCAATCGGCGTATCCAAATTAACATTACACCCAAAAACAAATCTGACTTATAATGTCTTTGATTCTATGGGGAAATTCCTTGGCAATGTAAAGCCTCTTGACCAAAATATTTCTCATTCGTTAAAACAAGCTGGCTTTGCAAGTGGTATGTATATTATTCGCGGGATTGGACATACTAAAGCAAAGCACATTCAAGTAAAATAAAGTTTCTCTCATCCAAACAAAAACAAAATTCACAAGCGGTTTCGCTTGTGAATTTTCTATTCGCTTGAATAATTTAAAAGCGTTATTTTTGTTGTTTTACCCAAGAATCTTTCAAACCAACAGTGCGGTTAAAGACCAATTTTTCAGGTGTTGAATCTTTATCCAAGCAGAAATAACCAAGTCTCATAAACTGGTACCTGTCTGCAGCAGTTGCATTGGCCACCATTGGTTCAATTTTAGCTTGCTTTACAATCATTGATTCCGGGTTTAACAAATCTTGCCAAACTTGTCCTTCCGGAACCTGAGCAGGATTTTCAACCGTAAATAAATTTTCAAACAAACGAACTTCAACATCGACTCCATGAAGGGCACTAACCCACTGAATAGTGCCTTTCACCTTACGACCATCAGGAGTTTCACCCCCACGGCTTTCCGGGTCATAAGTGCAATGAACAACTGTAACATTATCGTTTTCATCTTTTTCACAACCAACGCAAGTCACGTAATAAGCACTTTTCAAACGCACTTCTCCGCCAGGTTTTAAACGGAAATACTTTTTAGGCGGTTCTTCCATAAAATCTTCGCGTTCAATATAAAGTTCTTTACCAAAAAGAATTTTGCGCGTTCCTTGTTCTGGATTTTCCGGGTTATTTTCCACTTCAATTTCTTCGAAACGGCCTTCTTCCCAGTTATCAATCACAAGTTTAATCGGATCAAGTACAGCCATCACGCGTTGAGCAGAAGCATTTAATTCTTCGCGAATGCAGAAATACAGCAAATTGATATCTACCATAGAATCTGCTTTTGAAATACCAATGCGTTCACAGAATTCACGGATACTTGAAGGAGAATAACCTCGACGACGAAGGCCAGAAACTGTTGGCATACGAGGGTCGTCCCACCCCATAACCGTTTTAGTTTCTACAAGTTCAAGCAAACGACGTTTGCTCATCATAGTGTATGTTAGATTCAAACGAGCAAATTCAATTTGCTGTGGGCGATTTTCAAGTCCAAGAGCTTCTAAGAACCAATCATACAATGGGCGGTGCGCTTCAAATTCTAATGTACAGATAGAATGTGTAATCCCTTCCATCCAGTCTGAAAGTGGGTGTGCAAAATCGTACATCGGGTAAATGCACCACTTGTCACCTGTTCTATGATGCGTTGCTTTTTTAATGCGATAAATCGCTGGGTCACGCATATTCATATTTGGGTGAGCCATATCAATTTTTGCACGCAAGAAACATTCACCTTCTTCAAATTCACCAGCTTTCATGCGGCGGAAAAGAGAAAGGTTTTCTTCTACGCTACGATTACGCCAAGGACTATCTTTGCCTGGTGTTGTTAAAGTGCCACGGTATTCACTTACTTCTTCACCTTTAAGTTCGCAAACATAAGCTTTGCCTAATTCAATAAGGCGTTCTGCAAATTCATAAATTTTATCGTAATAATCGCTTGCAAAATATTCTCTATCTTCCCAATCAAAGCCAAGCCAACGCACATCTTCACGAATGGAATCTACGTATTCTACATCTTCTTTAGTCGGGTTCGTATCATCAAAGCGAATATTTGTTTTGCCTTGGAATTTCTGAGCGGTTCCAAAATTCAAGCAAATACTTTTTGCATGGCCAATATGCAAATAGCCATTAGGTTCTGGCGGAAAACGAGTATGAACTTTATCTCGTTTACCCGTTTTCAAATCATCAACAATAATTTCCTGAATAAAATTTGTAGCTTCAGGGATTTCCATAATTTTTCTCCGAGATTTTAATCGCAGAAAATTTAGTTAAAATCACGATTTTCTATACCAAAACTTCAATTTTTTCTTTGAATTTTCTATCATTGAAAAACTTTTCACTTTAGCAAAGGCTGGTTATGACGAATTGGCGTATTGATGATTCAAGAGACCTCTACAATATCAGAGGTTGGGGCATCAACTATTTCGACATTAACGAAAAAGGACATGCAACAGTTCACCCTACCAAGCAAGATGGTCTAGGCATTGATTTGTATGAATTAGTCCAGGAACTTTCCCTGCGCGATGTTTCCACGCCTTTACTTTTACGTTTTCCAGATATTTTGGACAATCGTATTGAAAAAATCAATGATTGCTTTTCTAAAGCCATTCAAGAATATGGTTTTAACAGCAAATATTACAACGTTTTCCCAATTAAAGTAAACCAACAACGCGCCGTTCTTGAAGAAGTCGTGCGCCATGGCAAAAAATTCAACATTGGCCTTGAAGCCGGTTCAAAACCAGAACTCCATGCCGTTCTTGCCAACATGGACAACCCAGAAGCTTTAATTATTTGCAACGGCTACAAAGACGAAGATTTTATCGAACTCGCTCTCCTTGCGCAAAAAATGGGTAAAAAGATTTTCTTAGTCGTAGAAAAAATGAACGAGTTGCATTTAATTGCAGAAGTAGCTGAAAGAATCGGCATTCGTCCAAACATTGGAATTCGCATTAAACTTGCTAGTTCTGGTAGCGGCAAATGGGAAGAATCCGGCGGGTATCGCAGCAAGTTCGGGCTTAATAGTTCAGAATTGTTAGAAGCTTTAGATTTTATTCGCAAAGAAAATTTATGTGACTGTTTCAAACTCATTCACTTCCATTTAGGAAGCCAAATAACAAACATCCGTAAAATCAAAGCCGGCCTTCGTGAAGTAGCTCAATTCTACGTTCAATTAAAACGCGAAGGAATGAATGTTGAATTTGTAGATATTGGCGGTGGTCTTGGCGTTGATTACGATGGTTCAAGAAGCACTTGCGCTAGTTCTGTAAACTACTCTGTTCAAGAATACGCAAACGACGTTATTTATACGATGTTTGAATCTTGCGAAAAAAGTGGTTTACCTCACCCCAATGTGATTGCAGAAACCGGGCGCGCTTTAACTGCACACCATTCCATTTTAGTTTTTAACGTTCTTGAAACAGCAGGCCCTGGTTTCTTTGACGAAGAAACGCATGAATTAGCAGATGACGCTCCAGAAATTTTAAAAGACTTTTATGGAATTTATAAAGGACTATCTCCGAAAAATCTTTTAGAAAGCTGGCACGACGCCCAACAACTTAACGACGACTCTCTCTCTGGTTTTAAAACAGGGACTATTGATTTAAAAACCCGCGCTATGGCAGAACGTTTATTCTGGAGCATTGCGCGACAAGTCAATCATTTGGCAGAAGATTTACGTCACCCTCCGTATGAATTGAGTTCTTTACCTCGTTTACTTGCTGAAAAATATTTCTGCAATTTTTCTCTTTTCCAAAGTTTACCTGATAGCTGGGCTATTGACCAAATATTCCCCATTATGCCTATCCAGCGTTTAAACGAACGGCCAACAGTTGAAGCTACCTTACAAGATATCACTTGCGATTCCGACGGAAAAATTGACATGTTCGTCCGCAACGGCGAAGTTAGCAGAACTCTCCCATTACACCCGATACAAGCAACAGAACCTTATTACATTGCTGTTTACCTTGTAGGCGCATACCAGGAAATTCTTGGTGACTTGCACAATCTCTTTGGTGACACAAACGCCGTTCACATTGTTTGTGATGGTGATAAAGGCTATAAAATTGAAAAAATAATTGATGGCGAATCTGTAGAAGATGTGCTGGATTATGTAAACTTCAGCGATAAAGCCCTTGTCCGTACTATGGAGAACTGGGTAACCCGTTCTGTAAAAGAAGGGAAAATTTCATTGCAAGAAGGCAAGGAATTTTTAAATATTTATCGTTCAGGCCTTTACGGTTACACTTATTTAGAGTAGATTTCTGTATACATTGTAAACGCCTTTCTTCTTTTCCAAAATTGGAATAAGAATGGTGTTTGTGTTTGGATAAAAATCATTTGGATGAGGTTTTGGATGTTCAAAAAATCTATTCTTTTACTTTCAGTTCTATTTGGAAGTTTATTCGCTGCTCCTATTGATGATATCGGAGCTCTTTCAGTGTCTGGCACGCAAGTTGTTGGTGCAAACGGACAACCTGCAAAACTCCGTGGCATGAGCATGTTCTGGAATATAGCTCAAGAAGCCGGCCCTTACTGGAATGCTAATGTTGTAAATTGGCTTGCAGAAGATTGGCATGCAAACCTTGTGCGTGCCGCCATGGGAGTAGAAGACAACTGGGGTTCAGACCCTAATTTAACTAGCGAAGGCTATAAAGGCTATGAATTTGATGCTGCTTGGAACCAAGCCATGGTAGAAACCATAGTAGATGCTGCTATTGCAAAAGGCATTTACGTAATTATAGATTGGCATAGCCACTGGACTGATGACCCTTCTAAACCAGAAAGGCAAGCAAAGGCTGTGGAATTTTTCACAAACATGGCCACAAAATACGGCCAATACCCCAACGTGATTTATGAAATCTACAACGAACCTGGTTGTGGTGCCGACGACGATTGCTGGAATAAAATCAAATCCTATGCAGAAAAAGTGATTCCTGCTATTCGTGCTGTTGACCCAGACAACTTAATTCTTGTAGGAACTCCATCTTATTCTTCACAAGTTCAGATTGCTGCCAACAACCCATTAACTGGCGACAACGCATTTAACGTCGCTTATGTTTTCCATTTTTATGCTTCCGAAGAATGGCATTATAATAATTACATGGGCTTCGCCAATACGGCAATGCAAAAAATTCCACTCTTTGTTTCTGAATGGGGGCTTTCTCCTGCCAGCGGAAACGGAACCATCAATTATTCTTGGTTAGATGTTTTCTTTAACTGGATGGAAGAAAAGAATTTAAGTTGGGCTGCCTGGAGCATTTGCAACAAGAATGAAAGTTCTGCTTCTTTACAAACAAGTGCAAGCCCAAATGGAAACTGGGCAGAAAGCGATCTTCGCGAATCTGGCACATGGTTACGCAACAAATTAAGAACACTCAACCCAGAATGGAGTGCTGTTTCCGGCGGAGGTTCCGCAATTTCATCAAAGCAAAAAAATTCTTCTTCACTACTTTTGCAAGGAACAGACCTTCTTTTAAATTTAAATGAGTCAGCAAATATGGATTTAATTGCCATTTCTGGCGAGGTGGTAAAATCGTATAAAAATTTAAATGCAAACACTTCTGTTTCTTTACAAGGTCTGCCAAAAGGAATTTATCTTGTAAAACTCCAAAGTAAAAACAGTTCTAAATCTTATAAAATCAATTTGCAATAATTCTTATTTTGCAGAAAACCCCGGATTAAATATCCGAGGTTTTTTGTTTGTTTTAGGACAACCCTTTATCAATTTTGAATTAAATTCTGTTAGCTATCCCCATAATTAGAATTATGGGGAAGTTTACAGAACGAAAAATATCACATCCAATGGAAAATATTATTCTTCTTTTCTAAAGAGGCTAAAATGCCATTATCACGGGTTTTAGACATTCCAAGTTCAAACAAAGCGCAAGCATTAGAATAATGTTCTTCAAGACGCTTACGAGCATAACCTTCAGCAGAATGATTGTGAATCATAAACGCCCAATCAGAGGATTGGAACAACATAATTTCTCGTTCAAACTGTTTTAGTAAACGTTTTAAAAACGGAGTCTGTCGTTTTTTAGAAAGTGCTTCAAACATCAACTGCATTTTCTTTCCCATTGGGTAATAAAAATCAGTTTCTGAATTAATCCAAACAGAACCAAAGCCGCCTTCACCCCAAGAAGAAAACGCTGGGCTATGTAATTCGCTATCGGCAGAATTTTCCATTACAGAATCAGCACCTACAAATTCAAGAATAGAAGAACCAGCCGCTTCTTCTAACATGGATTCTAAAAAAAGCGGACCTTCAAACCACCAATGCCCAAAAAGTTCTGCATCATAAGGGCAAAGCATGGTTGCAGGGTTTCCTTCCATTCTTGGAATCAAATCCAAAAAAGTTCCTTCTCGCTCGGCGATAAAAGTTCTTGCATGGTTTGAAACTAATCGATTGGCATTCCATGGCTTATACAAAGCTTTATTTTCGTTCCCTGTAATGCGCCAATATTTCAAGCCTGTATGAATTGGCGTTTCTCCAGAATAAAAATATTCGCCCAAGTAAGAACGTTCCCGTTCATTTGCAATATCTTTAAAAAATTCTCTGTATTCAGGGTGGCCCGGGTAACCCGTTTCTCGGCTCCATACTTCTCTTGAACTTTTCTGTTCGCGCCCCAAACAAAACAAGCCACTTTTCGTTTGCATCGGAGAAAAAACTCCGTATTTGGGCGGTGGCGTTGCTAAAAGAGAACCATGTGTTTCTAAAAAGAAATAGCGGAATCCATAATCAGCAAGTAATTCATCTAAGCCAGGAAAATAGCCACATTCAGGCAACCAAACGCCTTTAGGTTTTCTCTTAAAAGCGCGTTCAAAACATTTTACTGTTATAGCAAGTTGCCTATGAATAGAAGCAAAATCACTTTGATACGCTGGTAAATAAGGGTGTGTTCCAACGCATGTCAAAAGATTCAATTTTCCTAATTTTTCTAGTGCTAAAAACTCACCCAGCAAATCTTTTTTTATTCGATTTTCCCAAGTATCAATCAAAGCTCCCAAGCGTTCTGCATAAAATTGAGCAAGCTTCCCTTCTGCACTTTCTGAAAAACGCTGAAGTTCTTTTTCAGCAAGTTCTTTTTGATAATAAAGATGCTTTGAAAACTTTTCAATTAAGTGAGAATCCGAAAGCATTTCTATAAGCGGAGGAGAAACGCTTAAATTCAATGTTCCCGGAACGCCTTTTTCTAACAAACGCCGCAGACTTTGAACGAGAGGAATATAAGTTTCTGAAAGAGCTTCAAAAAACCAATTTTCCTCAAAAAAACGAGAATGCTCCGGATGACGCACAAATGGCAAGTGCGCATGTAATAGAAAAAGAACTTTTCCCGGAGTGCTCATTTAGAAATTTACTTTGTTCGTTTTACAACAATCGGAACAATTGTTGTTGGGAAATCGCCATCTTTATCTGTAGCAAACACGGGAATCACTTGAGTTGAATCAGGCAAATCTTGTTCAAAGGAGAATGTGCCATCTGGATTTAAAGGGAATGGTTCTCCACGAACTTGTAAATGAGCGTCTGGCCTTGTTCCGCCGTAAACAATTAAGCGAGTTTTAACCCAAAGGAAAAAGTCTTTGCCGTAATTCACTGAATCAGGAGCCACTTCAATGTTTCCGTTCCCTTGAGCTAAAAGAGCTCCACTAGAAAGCATACCAGAAGAAAGGGATTCAGAAGAACTAGCTAAATTCAAAGAGTTAAGCCATTCTTTTGCCGTTTGGCTCGAAAAACCTGAACTCATAAAAGAACCCATGGTAGCGCCGCCCAAAGAAGCTTTCACAAAAGGATCTTCTGAAGAAGGAGCATTAGCCGTTGCATCAAACACCTGAACGGGTGTTGCTTCTAAAATAGGTGTAAACTTTTTACCAGAAACAGATCCGAGAACGGCAGAGCATGAAGTGGTTGCTGGGTTTTCAACATACCAGCTACGAGCATCTGCCGGGACTTCAACATCACGGAAACGTTTCTGTTTTGAACGACGAACCGTTAAATCAGAAGAAATGTCGAACAAACGAAGAACTATTTTACCTTTGCCTTTTGATGCGGCACGTAAACGTTCTTCTGAAATTTCCCAGAATGCATGCATCCAGTTCGGATCGCGTTGCATTAACACTAAATATTCTGGCGAAAATGTATGGGCTAAAGAATCGTTTTTAATTTCTTTGACTTTTGCTTTTGAAACTAAAGAAGTCTTTTTAGCAACAGGCTTTGCTGAAACTTTTTTAGTTACAACTTTTGTTGTTTTGGTTTCTTTTTTAGTGGTAGCTTTCTTAGTCACTTTCTTTTCTGCTTTTTGGGCAACCACCTTTTCCACTTTCTTTTCTACAGGCTTTTTGGCTGTTGCAGATTTCTTTACAGCAACTTTAACCACTTTTTCTTTTGCCACTTTTGTTTTTGCTTTCGTCGCCATTTTCTTTCTCCTCAATTTAGCGCGAATTATGCGTTTTTCCCCAAGACCCGACACCTGTTAAAGTAACACGAATCCCAAAGAATGTTTCATCCCATCCAAAAGAACCTGCATCCCGCAAGCCCCCTTGTAAAGCCACATCAACAATTGTACCACGAGTTCCAAGAGGCAAGCCTACACCAAGCGCACCACCATACTCTGACACATCTTTAATATACCAATCTCTATACCAAGCCCCAAGACGGAACTGCATTCTCTTCCAATATTTTTCATACAATTCTTTGCTACCATCTTTTTGGTAACCAAGAGCAACAAGAAATTCAGTCTGTGTTTCTGTAGTTGATGGAATATCCCAGGAACCAGCCATATTTTGAATATCCTCATCCCAAGAACGCATCATAAAATCAAACATCACATGATGATTCGCAAATAAACGATAATCCACCCCTGTAGAAAGAGTTAAAGGGACTTCTATTTTACGTTCATTTTTATAAGGACTTAAAGTATCTCTTTGTGAAAAGCGAAAATCATAAGAAAGAGAATTTACCAAAGTATAAGGTGTTGTTGCTGAAAAATAGTAACTGGAATGAGGGCCTCTGTACATAGCAGAAAGTGTATAATACCCCGCTTTTTCTGTTTCAAAATCGCCTTCAACCAACTCTGTTACTTTTGAACTATTTGTTGCCCAGAAATCTTTCTTTGAAATGCCTGAATTATCGGGACCTAAACGTAGAGAACGTTCAATAGAACCCGAAACAATATGCATTGAAGCACCTAAAGAAACACGACGATAAAACGGCAAACGAATAGAATAAGTCGGAACAAATTCAAAAACGCTTCCGCTATAATCCAATTTTACATCTTGATTTTTTAAAGAATCTTCTGATTCCATTTCTAATGTAGAAGCGTAACGTTGGGAAATTCCTAGAGCAAAAGCCCCAAAAGACCCCATTGGAAAAGACAAATAAAGTGAAGGTAAAGTCATCGTATTGGATACATAAGAATCTTCACCCGATTCTGCTGATGTCATTTCATAATCCATTGTAGCAGAAAAAGAAACATTGTCTTCAAAAGCTAATGCCGAAGGATTCGTTAAAGAAAGACCATCACCAGTTTTTGCTCCACCGGCAAAACCTCGCCCTGCAATAGCAGCTGTCGCACCAGCCACATCTTCTTTTCCAAGAGCATCAAGCCCAAGCATTGAACCAGCTAAAGCACTAGATGAAATAACTAAAAAGAAAATCAATATCTTTTTCATTCTTCATCTCCACGTTTAGAAGCAAGCCACAATTTCATTTGAACTCCATTTTCAAACATTGGAGCAAAATCATATTTTGCGTAATCGAAGTAATCAAAGAAGAAACGAATCGTATCACCTTTTGCATTGATATAATCGTTATAAATCGTATCTTTCGGAGCAAGAACTGGATACCCTAGACGAAGCATTACTTTTAAGTTTTCCATTTCGGCTGCTTTATTGATAAAATCGCGCATACCATAAGTTACCTGCAATGAAATAGAATCTCTGTCATAGAAAACCAGATTCGGGTGTCCGTTAGAAGCTATTTCAGAAATATTCAATTTATACAATTCATCGCGGCGGTATTCAGTTGTATCTTCTTCTGCAAAAGAAGATACAACAACCTGTATTGGCGCCCCAAGTTCCGAAACGCTACCGGCATCATTAGTCGGAATTGTAAACTGAGCAAGTACCACAGCCTGGCGGACATCCATTTTATTGCCTTTTTCCCAAGGGAATTCATCGCCATAAAATTCAGACAAAGCTTCCATGATTTTTTCGCCTGAAATTTCTAAAACCAAAGAATCACGAGTGCCACCATACAAAGTATTTTCACCAAGCGATTCTCCATTCATAGTTAAAGCGGAACGGAACGGCGTTAAAAGCATTGAACGGTCTTCACTTTTCAACTGCAACGAAGGCATATAGGAAGCGTTTCCATGGCCAGAAAAACGATAAACACGAGATGCTTTTTCTGCAGAAACTTTAACTTGTAAGCGCGCTCCGAAAGAGACCTCTCTCATTGCATCAACCAATTCTTTTGGCATGGCTAAGAATACAGCCGAATCTTTTTTTATTGAAATTAAATACGTGGTATCAAAAGAATTTTCTGTTTTCCATTTTTCAAAAGAAGCATACCAGGTAGAATCAGGAATATCTAATACCTTATTCAATTCAGAAGATGTCGAATACTCTTTTAATATCCAAGAAATATTCACTTCCAAATCTTCTTCTAAAGGCAAAGAATCCTTTAAAAATTTAGAAGCATAAAAACCTTTTTCCGGGAACAAACGTAAAGCCACTTCTGAAGAATCATCCTTTTTAAAACGACGAATAAAAGCGGTATCACCTTTTGTAAAATTAAAACCAAAATCAAGATAAGAATCGTGAGAAATATCTTCAAACTTTCCTAAAGACAAAGTAACATAACCACTCATTGGTTTGCTAGAATGAAATACTTCACTTGAAACTACAGGTAAATCAGAAATTTCAAGCACATTTACTTTGTAACTAGAAGGCATTCCTTGAGAAGAAAGCCAGGAATTAACAGACTGAGACTCTCCATCAGAATCAAAACCGCAAGCAAAAAAGCAAAAAACGGCAAAAGAGAGAGCAAGATACAGGAAAGACCTATTTTTCACGTGTTCTCCAAAAAAATCAAATACAGAACAAATATACAAACAATCTACCCTAAAGACAGGGGGATACATTGCCTAAAAAGCCTTTTCTTTTCTACATTTGCAATCGAATTTTAGAAAGAGGTTTTATATGGCTCCATTTCATGCTCATTTCAAAAATATCAATGGCGATGACACCTACCCATTAGATGAAATCATTTATCGCAGCAAAGTTGATAATAGTTTATTAGAAGTGCATCATGACAGAACAGCTTTAGCTTCTCGTTCTCCAGAAGAATGGAAAAAACTTTTTGCCGAACGCCGTATGAGTTTTAAACCAGCTGATATGAGCGGTATCTGGAGCAAGCGTGAAATGGTGCTTCCTGAAATTCCAGAAGAAGATATCGTTACCATGCAAGAAGGCTTTAGCCCTCTTTTTGACGCTTCTCGTTTAGCTAAAGAATTAGGGATTCGTAAACTTCATGTAAAGCTCTGCGGTAATTCTCACACAGGCAGTTTCAAAGACTTGGGAATGACTGTTCTTGTAAGCCAGGTAAATCACATTTTAAAGAAAGGCAAACACCCAATTGACGCTGTAGCTTGTGCAAGTACAGGTGATACATCAGCCGCCCTTTCTGCTTATTGTGCTAAAGCTGGTATTCCAAGTATTGTATTTTTACCGGCGGGCAAAACAAGCACCGCTCAGTTAATTCAACCAATTAGCAATGGAAGTATTGTTCTTGCATTAGACACAGATTTTGATGGCTGCATGAAAATTGTCCAACAAGTAACTGCAGACAATCGCATTTATTTAGCCAACTCTATGAACAGTCTTCGCGTAGAAGGCCAAAAAACTATCAGCCCAGAAATTTGCCAGCAATTAAACTGGAATGTTCCAGATACAATCATTATTCCTGGCGGAAACCTTGGAAACGTTAGTGCTTTGGCAAAAGGTTTTGACGATTGTTTAGCAATGGGTTTAATCAATAAAAAGCCACGCATCATTGTAGCACAAGCTGCAAACGCAAACCCATTCTACCAAGCTTACCAACGAGGCTTTGATAAATTAGAACCAGTGCAAGCCAAGAAAACTCTTGCAAGCGCTATTCAAATTGGAAACCCAGTTAGCTACCCGAAAGCGGAACGTGCTATCAAAAATTACAATGGCGTTGTCGTAGAAGTTTCAGAACAAGAATTAGCAGATGCCGCTCACCGCGCCGATAAAATTGGGCTTTATTGTTGCCCGCACACTGGTGTTGCTCTTGGTGCTCTTGAAAAATTAATTGCCGACAAGACCATTTCTTCTGACGAAGAAGTTGTAGTCATCAGCACCGCTCATGGGTTAAAATTCACGGAATTCAAAGTGGCTTACCACGAAGGTTCTCTTGAAAGCATTTCTTCTCGTTATGCCAACCCTATTTTCAAAGCTCCTGCTGAAATTGGGGCTGTAATGGATATTCTAAAAAAAGAAATGGCTGCTCGCCGCTAAGCCAAAATTTTTCTTAAAGATTTCTTTTTGCCAATTAGGCGTGTGAAGACAAGTTATTTTATACTTGCACACGATTCTTGCCCGCGACTTGCTCGCGACTTGCTCGCGGTTCTTGCCTGAGAACCTTGTCATTGCGATGGAACGTAGTGACAGAAGCAATCGCCTCACAAGCAACACTTGTTTTTGGATTACTTCGCTACGCTCGTAATGACAAAAGTCTAGATCGCCACACTGCGTTCGCGATGACAACTTGCTAACAGATGGCCACGAGGTACAAGGTCTCTCGCTATGACAACTTGTTTTTACTCTTGCTCGCGGTTCTTGCCCGCGGTTCTTGTCATTGCGATGGAACGTAGTGACAGAAGCAATCTCCTCACAAGTAACACTTGTTTTTGGATTACTTCGCTACGTTCGTAATGACAAAAGCCAAGATCGCCACACTGCGTTCGCGATGACAAAACTTGTTGCAAGGGCGTAATAACAAATTCTGCAGTTTTCTGCCATGATTTTTTTTTAAAGTCAGCATCACACTAAAAAAAGTTCTATATTCAAAAATATGAAACATTTTTTCTATCTCCTGACAATTTTTTCTTTAATTGCCTGTACAGCAACAACTGAACCATCTCAAGAATTTTTAGAAAGTTCCAGCAGCGAAAAAATCAATTCATATTCGTCAAGTGAAATTATTATTTCAAGTTCTTCTGTTGAAACGTCATCCAGTTCTTTAAGCATTTATGAAGCAGTAAAAGAAAATGAATTTTACACAACAAGAGATTCGGTTGCCGCTTATCTATGCCGTTTTGGAAACTTACCACAAAACTATGTAAATAAAGCTACTGCACAAACGCTTTACGAAAAAACTACAGGCAACGCTTTTTCAAAATGGAATTTTAACCCTTGGGAACTTTTGTCAGTAATGGTTGGTGGCGATACTTTTGCAAATAGAGAAGGATTATTGCCAACAGCTTCTTATAAAGAAGCAGATGTTGAATACTTTGCAGA
Organism: Fibrobacteraceae bacterium; assembly: GCA_045629945.1. GTDB lineage: Bacteria > Fibrobacterota > Fibrobacteria > Fibrobacterales > Fibrobacteraceae > UBA1765. The sequence continues at coordinate 1,984 of JAZQSE010000030.1, read as the reverse complement.
AAACCGTGGTAACAAGCGACTTGTTTACGCTGAAAACTGTATTATTTATTATACCGCAGACCACTACGAATCTTTCTCTTTACTAGAAATTGAAAAGTAATTTAAAGGCCCTGTTCTTTACAAGCTTTTTCTACAAAAGGATTGCGGTTTCCTTGTTTCTTTTCAATACGGCGGTCACGTTCACATTCTTCTTTTGTCACAGGGTACATTTTATCCCAAGCTTCAAAAAGTTTGCGATCCTGATTTGAAAGTTTTACACCATACTGATTTTCCATATAAAAATGCACGCGCGCAATCAAACCTCGAATCTCTTTTCGGGGTTGAACCTTTTTCAACTTAAAATCAACAACAGTTTCACAACTCCCATACATTGGCTCTGGAGAATTTGTCCACTGTGAATACATAAAGTTACTTCTATCCCCATTAATTTCTCCAATCGCAGGGTAAAGGTTATGCAAATCCCCTTCCATCATTTCAAAAGTTGGATCATTATATGTACAATTTTTTCTGCCACCATCTCGCCAACACGGCCTAAAATGCCCCATATTATGCGCCGTTACAATATGTTCCCACTCAATACGCCTAGCCCGTTTATAGCTTTTTCTCCGCGGATTTTCTCTAGGACGAAACCCACATGAAACTGTATCAATATTCTGCTTTCCAGAATAAGGACAACCACAATACAAATCTTTGGCTAAATCTCCAGTATAAACCTGCGCAAGAACCTGTGAAGCACCACGATAATTTCTATGCCTTGGTTTTTCAGCAAATAACAAACCACAAGAAATTAAAACAACTCCCAGACAAACAAATAAAATTTTTTGTTTCATATAAAAAACCTTGCGGAATTCATCTTTCAACTATCCGCTATGAAAGAGTTCTTCAGAAAATAATTTTTTATTGCAATTTCGACATCAATTTTTCAAGAAGCGCTTTACAACCCAAATTCACATCGTCCCACGTTTCCTCAAAATTTCCAGAATACCATGGGTCTGCAATCGAACGATTCTCTCCTGCCCATGAAAGCAACAAAGAAAGTTTATCGTCAAACGCATCACCAAACAACCTATGAAAATTTCTTGAATTATTCCCATCCATCAGAATCAAAAAATCGTAATATTCAGCCTCTTCTCTTGTAATCTGCGTTGCTCGATGCCCAGCACAAGCAATTCCTTTTAAAGAAAGAAGCCTTTTTGCCGGCGGATAAACATCATTGCCGATTTCTTCTCGGCTCGTAGCTCTTGACGCTATTTCAAACCTATCAGCCACCCCAGCTTTCAAAACCATATCTTTAAAAACAAATTCCGCCATCGGGCTTCTGCAAATATTTCCATGACAAATAAAAAGAATTCTAAACATATAAACAATTTAATTTTTTAATCCGAGAAAATTCATTTCCTATAAATAAAAATATTTTTTGGATGTTCCCCGCGCACGAAATGGCAACAAAACAAGGCAAGCGCGGGTCGGGCTGTTGCGTTATCTCGTGTCGGCACAATTTATCTTACACTTTTCTTGACTTTAAATTATCTCCACCGCGCTCGTAACGACAAGAACTTTGCTAATCTGCAAGCCTTATTGCAAAGGAGCAATAAATAGCCAGCGACTTTTCTTTGCTAGTAAAAGTGCCGGCACTCGTCCGTTCAGCCTCGCTCCCCCAAAAAAAACGGAAAAATCCCGCGAGTCCGAACCCTAACGGGCTACCATCCCTAACACACTTGCGATGGAACTAGCCACATGGTTCTTGTTACTTCTTCGCGAACTTGGCCGCGAATCTTGTCATTGCGATGGAGTGAAAAGCTTTTTTTGCGAAGCCTAAATGTGAGCCGGCCACTAGCCACACTTGTGGCGTGGTGGAAGCAATCTCCTCACAAGTAACACTTGTTTTTGGATTACTTCGCTACGCTCGTTATGACAAAAACCAAGATCGCCACACTGCGTTCGCGATGACAAGTTGCTAACAGATGGCCGCGTTGTCTTTAAA
>JAZQSE010000029.1:0-74134 GCA_045629945.1 Fibrobacteraceae bacterium | reverse complement strand
CATTACTTCGAAAAAGTATTTCAAAAGTTGTTTGCGGACATTTGAATCGCGGTAAGACTTGTGCTCAAGAATCAACCCGACGATTAAATGGGCTTTTTGGTTGGAATTGTTTAATTCCACTTGAAACGTGATGTCGCTTTGGCCCGAGAATCCTTCTCGTGGTGCGGTTCCTGGGATTTCTTGAAGCGTATCAAGATTTACAAGTGTGAGCAGCTCAGCAAGATGCGGGTTGTTTTTACTTGCCAGCGTAAGGAGGCTCGCAGCGTTTTTGGGATCAGAGAAAACGGTTCTAAAAAAGTTATCGTGATGTCTTTTTTGTTTTTTAGTCATAATTTTTTTTGTTTAAGGTTAAAGTTTCATATAAAAAAAGGCGGAACTTTGCTTTAAAGACAAAGCAAGGTTTCTATTTGTATAAACGCTTAAGCAAAGGAATTGTTATCAGAAAATTTTGCAAAAGAATGTTTACAGAACTTGCGACCAAAATTGCGATGGGATTGCTTCTGTCACTACGTTCCATCGCAATGACAAGGGGCTTGCGGCAAGTTCAGGATTGTTATGGTTAATGAAATGAGATTTGTCATCGCGAACGTAGTGTGGCGATCTAGGCTTTTGTCATTACGAGCGTAGCGAAGTAATCCAAAAACAAGTGCTGCTTGTGAGGAGATTGCTTCTGTCACTACGTTCCATCGCAATGACAAGATTCGCGGGCAAGTGTACAAACAACTTGTCATGGCGAGAGGCCTTGTGCCTCGTGGCCATCTGTTAGCAAGCAGATTGCTTCCACCACGCCACAAATGTGGCTCGTGGCAGGCTCACATTTAGGCTTCGCGGAAAATTTTGTTGGGGTTCGCAATGACAAGGTTCGCATGGCAAGTGTAGAAACAAGTGAGTTAGGGATGGCTGCCCTTTGGGTTTGGACTTGTGGCTTGCCGCAAGGCTGAACGGACGAGTGTCTAAGATTTTAAGCCAGTGCAAAAATAAGATGTGGCGGCACGAGATAACGCAACAGCCCGACCCGCGCGGGATTTTCCTCAAAATTTTAGGCGCGGGGAACTCCCCAATATTTTTTAGATTATTTTATAAAAAACGCTTCTCGAAAGAAGCGTTTGAAAGTTTATTCGTGCTTTTTGAGCATTGTTCCACATAAGAAAGCAGAGAAAATAATGCTTGTTATTAGGAATACGAATATGCCTATGCAAGCTAAAACTCCTATGCCTTTTAAGCCAAGGTGTGTTGTGAACAAGAATCCGACAAAGCCAGCGATAGTTGTTGTGGAGCTAGCCATTACATTGCGGCCAGTGGTGTCGATTAATTGTCTTAAAGTCATGTTTTTTTCGCTAAGCCAGGCTGAAATTAAATGAATAGTGGCGTCAATGCCGACTCCAAGCGTCATAGGGATAACAATTACGTTGTAAATGCTTATTTTCCCGCTATCAAAGAAGTAGGTGAGAAATCCTAGAACGCCTAATGTGAGAATGGCTCCCATTCCAAAAGAAATACTTCCGGCAATAAATCGTCTCGGTTTTCTGAATGAAATCATAAGCGTGCCGATGATGACAATGATTATCATTAACGCTAATTTGAAACTATCTTGTTTTACAGAATCGATTACGTCCGATAAAATAAATTGCGAAGAGAAAGTGCGCAACTTTTCGCCATCAAAATTCCAGTGTCCATAGCGATTTTGGAAATCTTGTAACGCTTTTGCATCCCAGCTAGGGAAGTCTCCGTAGATAAATCCGATTTTACCATAAGAGCCATCTTTTTCTCGTAATAAATCTAGTGTCCAGCTAGGAATGTCTTCAGCAGTAAACGGTTTATCTACTTTGGAAAGCATTCTTAATGTGGCAATGTTTGTAGAGTCTTCGCCTTCGGCTCGGTCAAAGACTTTGTAATTAGCGAGTTCACGAATTTCTTCGATAATCTCTAAACGTTCTTCTTGTTCAGAAAGTGAAGGGACAAAGGATTTTAATGTTAAGAAACTTCCTAAAGCAGAATCTTTGTCTACTCGCAAACGATACATTAAAGTGTCGTAAAGTTTATCGAGTTGCTCTGTTTTAGATCCCATAACAGCCGCAGGTGTTGATGTGACTGCGCGGTTTGTTGGGCGTGTGACTTTTGTAGAGATTTTATTTTTAGAAACTTTGTTTGCTGTTGAAACACGGCGTAAGTTTTTTAAGTTGTGTTCAAAGTCAACATGTTGGGCAAACCATATAGAAACACCGCCAAGGATAAATCCTATAATTGCTGCGTATTTTAAGAGCTTGAATATTTTAGCTTCGTTCCAAGATTTTGGGAAAAAACTATAAGTAGAAGGTTGCGGAATACCACCTAGACATTTTATAAAAACAGGTAAAACAAGAAGCGAAGTGAGCATACTGAAAAGTACGCCACAAGAAGCGACTATGCCAAATTCATAAAAACCTCTGAATTGTGCGACAAGAAGTGTTAAGAATGCTGCAATAGTTGTGAAACTTGCTAAGAAAAATGGTTTGAACATTTTCTTTTGAGCTTCTTCTAAAACTTCTTCTAATGTGGCAAATTTAGGGAGCAATTTTTGAGCTGTTCCTAAAATATGGATAGAATAGTCAATGCCAAGCCCTAAAATAATAGAGGCAACAAAAACAGTAAATGGATTAAGTTTGCCATAGAAAAGAGCTGTAAAAGCAAGTGTCGGTAAGCAAGCATAAAGAACGGTTGCTGTTACAAGAATAGGGCCTTTAACGCTTCTGAAGAAGAAACAGGTTAATAAAATGATGAGTATAAGACTTATGCCAAAAGACATTATGCTGTCATTAGCGACTTCATCAACTTCTTTTAAACCTTCATAAGTTCCTTCAACTGTAAAGCGAGTGGGAACAGGATAAGTTTTACTGCTGAAATAGTTCAATAAAGAATCGGTTCTTGCTAAAATGTGCGTTACAAATTCGTAGTCAGTAGATGGCTTAATAAGTTTTGCATTAACAACGCCATTGAATAAAATTTTTCCAGTGCTGTCTGGTGGCGGGCTACCCATTAAGCGCGTTTTTAAATGAGGAGGTAAATAGGCTTTAGGGTTCCACTCTTTTTTTGCTTTTACAGATGTATCTTGAGCAACATTATTTTTTTTGAAGAAAGATTCAAATGCCCCAATAGCTTCTTCTGGGAGCCCTAATTCGTGAGGTAAGTTTGGGTCAAACCAAACGCGTTCTTTTTTTTCAACAGGCGCTACATCAGCGAGTAAATCAACAACAAGAGGACCATTCTTTCGGCCTATTTCCATTTGGACGTCTTCAAGGTTGTCTCGGAGATTTTCAAGGTGTTCTACTGGCAAATAGAGAAGGGCATTGTCTTTGAAAAATTGGTTGTCATTATCAACTTGAGTAGAAACAAAATCGCCTTGCCAGTTGTTATGGATATAAGCACTTATAGAATCTTGTAATGCAGCGACAAGTTCTGGGTCTTCACTTTGTATCGCAAGCATAAAACGATCTGTTGAGCCAAAGCGTTCAAAAGATTCTTGGAGCGCGATTACGCTAGGCGTGTCTTTTGGAAGTAAGTTTGAAAGGTCTGCGTCAAGTTTAAGACCTGGCTTTACAAGAATCGGAAAAGCCATGATTAACGCGAGCAAAACATAAAAAAGAAGAGCTTTGTATTTATGTTTGCAAATTAATGGAATGTACCAATTAGAAAATTTTTCAGAAATAGATTTTTTAGAAGCCATACAAGGAAATATAAAAATTTTTTATATGGCTTTAAAAGCGAAAAATAACTATTTCAGGGTCTTATTTTGGGTGTGCGTTTTATATCCTAAAACTTACTTCTTATCTGTCTTTTTTGCAGGAAGAAAAAGACTAGTTTTTATTAAGGTTGCATTTTATCATTTCTAAGCAAAGAACGAACAACTTTACTTGCGCCAACGGCTTTCTTTTTCCACACAAGCGAAAGAGAATCTTTTGCTAAAGTAAATGTTCCATTTATGCCTTTATAGATATCTTCGTTGTCTAAGCCACCTGTGAGAACATAATCTTGAAAGCCTAAGTAATAAGCGTTTTGAGAAAAGAAAATTGCTGGTTGGTGTTCAGGGCGTTTTTCGGCTAATAAATCGTAACCCCAAAAATGATTTTGTGGGCGAACTTGAGCTAAATCAAAAATGGTGGGTCCGATGTCTAATTGTGAAGCTACATCGTTTCTGATTTCAAGAGAATCAAAGAGAGCCGAATCAGCAGAAAAAATTCCCATAAAAATCTGAGTGGTTGCAACTCCAAGCGGTTGTGGAACCGCATAATCAATAGAATCAACAGGAGTATCATGGTCTCCTAAAATAATTATAACGGTGTTTTTAAAATCGGGTCGTTTTGAAAGGGCTGAAAGGAATCGGCCAAAATGAGAATCCGTATAACGAAGGGCATTTTTATAACGTTCCATGGCATCATCTGGTTTTGAAGCAAATGAGTCCGGATAACCATAAAAAGGAATGTGAGATGCAATAGTATTATAAGAGAAAAACCAGAGAGAATCTGTCGGTAATGATTCAAGAGTTTTTAAGGCTAAATCAACGCCAAGACTATCCATAGTTCCTTCTACTTCTGCTTTACCAGGGAAAGCCCAGTTTTCACCATAGAATTTTTCTACAAAAGGAAGTGTGTGGTCAAAAACAGGGTTTGAAACTGTCATATAGGCTTTTTTATAGTTTGTTAAAAATTCTGGGAAACCGGTAAAATGATTTGAAGCGTAAAAACTAGGTACATCTCTATTGGGGTGAGATGGGAATCCTAAATAAGTAGCCATTGTCCCGCGTACAGTAGGGTAGCCTCCACTAAAAGCATTTTTGAACCAAAGACCGCCACCGCCTTCTGTGAAAAATTTCCCGGATGCTAGATTCCAGAGGTTTGGAGCAAATGTTGTATCACCCTGTAGCATTTGGTTGAAAATTCTGCCTTTATAAGATTCGCCCATAATAAGGACCATGTTGTAAGGCTTTTGGGCTTTATATTCGTGTGTCGGGGCTGAACGGTATGTAGGGAATTCCTTTGCATTTTGTCTGTTTTTTGAAAATTCTTCAGGTAAAAAAGAATCTAAATCAGTTATGAGTTCGTCTGTTATTTTTGAATTGTCTCTGATAAATTCAAATGTTTCAACGGCGGCAATGTGTAAAATAGGGGCTGTTAATGTGTGTTTCCCTAAAGTGAAACGCATGTCTATTTTCATGTTGATTACAGGAACGGTTACAATGCCTCGAGTCCCAAGAAGAAATAATACAAGAGGAATAATGGATAAAACCATTCCTAAAGTGAAAAAAGAAACAGGTAAACGTTTACTTGATTTTTCAAAAGTAAAAGAAGTTCCAAGCGATTTTAATTTGCGTTTTTTTAGAGTATAAATGATGATAAAAGAAATGCTCGCCACTAATGTGGAAAATAAAAGCGAAAGCCAAAGAATGGTCCCTTTTAAATCGCCACCTAAAGTAGAAATAGTAGTTTCATCGGTAATGTTTGAAATGTGAAAATAAGTTCGTAAAAAAGAATAAGATAAACGTTGGTGAGAAAATCTGAAAACTTCGTAATCTGCAATAGCTAAGATAAAATAGAATGCAAAAAATAAAACCAATGCACGAGGGGCTTTGAAAAAAGCAAAGATTGCTGTTAAAACAAGAATTGCACCAAAAGCCATAAACACTTGCCAGATAGTTTTCCCTGAAAACATTTCTGTCAAAGAAAGCCCAAGTGGGTCTGGTAAGCTATAAAATAACACAAACATAATCGTTTGTATTAAAAGAGCTATAAGTGCTATGCCTACAAATGGATTCTTCAATTTTTCAAACATAATTTTAAACCTGAGAAAAGACACTGTTTTACTCACTCGCTGATTCTGCAATATTTTTTTTAGTTGGATTTAAAATAAAATCAATGGCTTTCTGTAAATCTGTTTCTTGGCGGTTGTGAATAAGTGAGTAACGCGATTTAGCACGGTTGGTATAATCGTTATAGATATTTTCATTTAAAAGTTGAATGATTCTATTTTTTATTTCACTTACAGAATAGGGGTCAAAAAATAAAGCAGCATCTCCGCAGATTTCAGGAATAGATGTTGTTCCACTTGCTGCAACAGGAACGCCATAACGCATGGATTGCACAGGCGGATAACCAAAGCCTTCGTTTAATGAAGGGAAAATAAAAGCATAAGCATTTTGGTGTAAAAATTCTAATTCGCGATTTTCAACATAACCAAGAAAAACGAAAAAATCTTTATGGCGTAGGCGTTTCAAATAAGCTTTTGGTTTGGTAACACCAGTAATAACCATTTTAAAATCTAAAGTGCGATTTTGCTTTTTATAAGTATCCACTAACTCATCAAAAGCTTCTGCTACACGCCAGTTGTTTTTTTCCCAACGCGCACCACTTGTGAGTAGAAAATATTTTTTAGAAGAAATCTCTGGTGGTAAAAAACCTTCTGCATTGTATTCAATCATGGGGCTATAAAATACAGGGATTTCTAAATCTAAAAGTTCTGGAAAAAATGATTTTATAGAGGCCTTGCTGTGTTCGCTTACCGTAATGGCTCTTGCTTGTCCGTTTGCCATTCGCTTAGCAAGTTCTTGGTATTTTGGTTTATAGAAATATTTTTTCCAAGATTCTCTGTAACGGATAACGGCTTCTAATTTTTGGGAAAGTTTTTTCGAAAAACGAATTCCTGCTGGGTGGTATTGCATTTCAAGCGCTCGTACACCATGCCAAGTGAAAATAAAATCTTGAACTTGAATATCCCATTTTTTTTCAAGAGAATAAAGCGGAGTATAAAAAGCAGTGATATTATTTTCGTTTATAAATTCCTGAGGTGTTTTTTGATTGATATCAAATAAAGGGATTTGATTATTTTTACAAGCATTGAGAATTTTTTCATCAAGGTATTTTTTGGAATCGTAAATGCAAGAAAATTTTGCACCCCGATTTATTAAAGCCCAAAAGAGAACTTCGCCATAAGAACCACCACCATGAAATTTGGCACTATGAATAGGTTGGACTGCAGTTAAATTAAAAAGTAAATTCATAAAATTTTTCCAAGCCATTCAAGAGGTTTTACTAAAACAGGTATTTTCTTGTATAAAAATGCAAGTGAACGAGCAAAGGCGTACGAACGGATAATATCGGCGCCGAAAGTTCCAGCGTGGCGTGTCTGGTAAAGGAAAGCTTCTTTTGCGTTTGCAATTACATTGTCGTAATATTCATTGATGTGAATGCTTTTATCGGGATTGATTTTTACAGGAATATTTTTTAAATCGGTGTAAAAACTTTTCCGTAAAATTTTAGGCAAAAAAAGATTCATACTTTCAGGCACTTTATGGCCGCAAGTGTCAATAATGCGAGAACCAAAGAAATGTAAAACTTTGCCATTAGGTAAGAATTCTTTACCATAAGCTAATTGGCAATTCCATTCACCAGGCATTTTTTGCGTTATATAGTTGAATTTAAAATTAGCTTCGGCTAAAGATGCCATATCGTAAGGGAAATTTTTGGAAACACAATAAAGCCAGAGTTCGTGCCATTTTTCAAAAAAGTCTCTGGCTTCCTGGGTGTCGCTTGCAAACATAACGCCCCCATTAAAAATTTCATCATTTAGAATAGGGGAAAATCCAAGCATTTTAGCGTTGTTTAAAACTTTTTTTCGATTGATGGCTTTATGTAAATTGGTGTGAAAATCAAGAACAGCATAAATCCCGCCCTTCCATTCTTCAGGAATAGAAAGATCTCCTGTGATAGCAATGTCAGAATCCATATAAAGGAAATCGCCATCAATTACGTTTCTCATTACTGTTTTTAAATAACGAGAACGTAGCATTGGAGTGAATTTTTCATCGAGGGTTAAAACTTTTAATTCGTCAACTGCTTCTTTTAAAGCCGCTCGATTGCCTGTAAGTGTATTAAAAGTTTTATCGTCTGTTAAAAGTGTTACAAAAGCATTTGGATTATGGACACGTAAAGAAGCAATAGCAACAAGAGTTTGTTCACAGAAAAAATCTTTTTCAGAACTGGTTAAAACAAAAAGGTATTTGGTCATAAGTAGTTCCTATTCTTTCCACCAAGCCTTGAAAGCATGAGTAATTTGTTGTTCTTTTGGAGGAAGTTTCATATAATCGCCATACATTCTTTTGAGATAATAATCATAATCGGCATAGCCTTCGTATTGACGATTTTCAAATGTATAAAGTGCTACTTTTAATAAGCGTTCTTTATCCATTACAGAACGGGTACCATTATTAGTAAAAAGGTTTGCTATGTAGTTAGAATCTTTTGCTTTAAAATGTTTGAATACTGTTTCATGAAGTTTTGCAAAACGCTTTAACCCCATAGCTCGTGCTAAAAAATTAAAAATTCTTTTATACAACCAAGTAAAATTGATTTTTGATGAAGAAAAATTAGCATCTGTTGCTAAAGCTACAACTCGTAAAAAAGCACATAAGGTCATGTGGATTTTTGCTTTGGTTGGTGAAGAAGGAACGCCGTCAAGAGGAAAAATATCTAACCATAAACCATGTTTTGCTGTATGACGTTCCATTTCAACTTCTGTTCTGTTGTCAACTACTTTTGCAAAAGGATTGTAGTAACCATCAGTTGTATTATCAATTAACGAAAGGTGTTTGTATTTGTCCCCAAAGCCTTGTTTTGCAATAGAAATAAATTTTTCATAATCTTCACGAATCATGCAAATATCAATATCATCATCCCAAGGAATGTAACCTTTATGGCGGACAGCACCTAAAAGAGATCCAAAAGCCAAGTAGTATTGCAAATTATGTTCTTTACAAATTGCGGCGACATCGTCTAAAATGTTCATTTGAACATTTCTGCATTCTTCTTGACTCATGAGTCTCATTTTGTAGATTCTCCGTTGTTCATTTTTTCTTTAAGATCAGAAGTCGATACGCCTTGTGTGTAAGGCAAGTATTCAATACTTACGCCAAGTTCTGCAAATTGTTTTTCCGTGCGATTGTAACGTTCTGAACCTTTCCAGTCATCACCAGAAAAAAGAACATCAAAATTAAATCTTTTTAAAGCAAGCATTTTGTCATCAATTTCTTCTAATGTAATAGGAGAAACTTCATCAACACATTTTAAAGCCCCGATAATTCTCATGCGATCGTTTTCTGGGATAACGGGGGTTTTATGTTTGATTTGAGTAACGTAATCATCTCCACAAACGGCAACAATTAGGTGTTCGCATTGGGCTTTACATTTTTCTAATAAATTCAAATGGCCAACATGAAATAAATCAAACACGCCAACAGTAAGACCAACTTTATATTTTTTCATAAAAACCTCATTTTAAAAATAGCCATTTTTTATGAGTTTATTTTTTTTATAGAAAAACTTACACCTTTGTTTGTTTATTTTTCTTTTGCAATAAAAATTGTCCACCTAAAGCTAAAAGAATAATGACATAAATTCCAATCTTTTCTAAGAGGGAGGGCGAGAAATCGCCTAAGTTCAACAGAATGTAAAATAGAATTAAGCCAAACATCCAAAGTAATTGTGGAACAAGTTTGATAGAATAAGGCCATAGCTTTAAAATAGCTAAGTAAGCGTTGTTCCATATCATAAAGACAAGGTTATAAGCAAGCATTGAAAGGGCTGCCCCGACTAGGCCGAATTTTGGAACTAAAAAATATCCAGAAACCAAGGCAATAACTAAGGAAACAATATTCATTTTAAGTGTGTAAAGGCTTTTCCCAATTCCATTCATAATAGTAGATGTTAAACCAAAGAACCCAGAAAGCAAATGGACTAAAAGTAAAATGCCAAGCGTTTCTGGCTGAACAATAAAGTCGCTCCCAGCAATACTTAAAATTTCTTCTGGGAATAAAACAATGAAAAAACCAACAACTAACTGAATAAGCGTTATCATAGAAACGCAATAAGTAAAGACCGGTTTTAAATCAGTGTGGAGGCGTTCTTTGTTCATACCGGCCACAACAGGAGTAAGAATGGGGTTAAAACCAACGCGAATGGTTTGTAGCGCATTTGAAACGGTAACCATTATTCCATAAGCACCTGCTTTTTCTGGGCCTAAAAATACAAGAACCATCCAAAGGCCGGAACGGATTAAAAAAGAGACAACAAATTCATTAACGCCAAGGGGGATAGAATAAATCAAGAGTTCTTTTGAAAGTCTGTTTTTAGGTACAAGAGGCATTTCTGGAAATTGTTTGCGGACTAAAACAGCGTGAACAATAAAACCACCGACTTGCCCTATTAAAAGTCCAAGTGGAAGAGCGTGTGGGATTTTTAAAAAATGGAGGATAATTGAAGAAAGCGGAGCTAAAACGGCGACAAGGAATGAATTGATAAAAATGGCGTTTTGAGGTTTGCGGTTTCCTTCTGATGAATTGCTTAGAATATAAGAAAGAGAATAAAAGACAAGGGATAGGGCGTACCAAGGAAATTCTTTTGAAATAAGGGGAGTAAATGAACCAATAAAAATAATTACAGTGCACAAAAGAGCAATGATACCTGTAACCCAGAATGATTCCATAATCCCTGAATAAGAAGGGCGATTTAAAAGCTTATTCTGGGGTAAATACCAGTATAATCCTTTGTCTAAACCTAGTGTAGAAGAACGAGCAATTGTTAAAAGAAGTGTCTGCATTGAAACGAAAATCCCAAATTCTGCAGCACCAAAAATACGGGCTAAAAGGATAGTTAGAAGAGGTCCACAAACTTTCAGGACCGTTCCGAAAATATTCAGAATAACACTACGTTTTAAAAAATTACTATCGGCTTCTAAATTGCTCATATTCTTCAAAAAGATAGAATTATTTTACAATTCTTCGAATTTTAAGGGAATAGTTTTGGATAAACTCAAAAATCTTTGAGACAAAATAACAGAAAGAACTTTTAAAAAGCGTGATTCCCGCTCCTTGTGGCAATTTCTCAACTTCGCTCTTTTGAAAAACCATACTTTTATTATCTTTTATGGGTAATTTTCCGAGAAAAACGGTTTTCCGGATAAACTTAGAAGGAATTATGGCTAATCGTGTTGTTATCGGCTCCCAGTGGGGAGATGAAGGTAAAGCAAAAATTGTTGATTTTTTAACTCTTGATGCAGACGTTATCGTGCGCTTTCAAGGTGGTGCTAATGCTGGGCATACAGTAGAAGTTGGTGACCAGAAATTTGTTTTTCATTTAATTCCATCTGGAATTATGCATGATAATAAGGTTTGTGTTATTGGAAATGGCGTTGTTTTAGACCCAATTCAGACTTTAGCTGAAATTGAAGATTTGCACCAAAAGGGAATCACTCCTGAAGGCCGTCTTTTTATTGCTGATAATGCTCATGTGGTTTTACCCTATCATTCGGCTCTCGATAAAGCAAAAGAAAAGAAAGCTGGTAAAGCCGCTATTGGAACAACTGGTCGTGGTATTGGTCCTTGTTATAGCGATAAAGTTAATCGTATCGGTGTTCGTGTCGGTGATTTACTTGATGAAAAGGAATTGCGTCCACGTGTGGAAGCTATGGCAAAAGTTCATAACGATGAATTTGTGGCTATGTACAATGAAGCTCCTATTGATCCAGAAGTGGTAATTCGTGATTATCTAGAACTTGGCAATAAAATCCGCGCTTTTGTTTGTGATGTTAGTGATTTGCTCCATAAAGCATTAAAAGCTGGTAAACGTTTGATTTTTGAAGGGGCTCAAGGGACCATTCTTGACGTAGACCAAGGAACTTACCCTTATGTGACTTCCAGTAACACGGTTGCTGGTTATGCAAGTTGTGGTGCTGGCGTTGGCCCTACAGCTTTAGATCAGATTGTTGGCGTGGTTAAAGCTTACACTACACGAGTAGGTAATGGTCCGTTCCCAACAGAATTGTTGGATGCTTGTGGTGATAACCTCCGTCAAATTGGTAATGAATACGGTGCTACAACTGGCCGTAATCGTCGTTGTGGTTGGTTTGATGCTCCTGTTGTGCGTAAAGCCGCTATGGTAAATGGGCTTACTCATTTGGCAATTACCAAGTTAGATGTATTGGATACTTTTGACTCTATTAAGATTTGTACAGCATATAAGTGCGATGGTGAAATTTTAGATCTTATTCCGAACCAGCTTTCAAAGGTCGGACGTTGTGAGCCGGTCTATGAAGAAATGCCTGGTTGGAAACAGGATACAACAGCTTGTAAGTCTTGGGACGAATTGCCTGAAAATGCGAAAAACTATTTGAAACGTTTGGCTGAATTGGTTGATGTGAAAATAGGTATGGTTTCGGTTGGGGCTCGTCGTGACCAAAGTATCATCATAGACATGGAGTAGCTTATGATAGGTTCACCAGATATTCTTCAATTGTTAAAAGGGGTTGATTTATTTTCAGCTCTTGGAGAAGAAGAATTGGAACAGATTGCTTCTGTAACCGTTTTGCAAAAATTTTGCAGAGATGAAACGATTATTTTAGAAAAGGATGTTTCGTTCCAAGCTTTGTATATCATAGCTTCTGGTGAAGTTCAGGTTTATCTTTCTGGCGTTGATGGTAGAGAAACGATTCTTTCATTGTTAGGTCGAGGGGATTTCTTTGGTGAAATTTCTTTGATTGATGGGGAACCTCGTTCAGCTTCTGTCCGTACAGTTACAGAATCAGAATTGCTCATTATTTTGCGCGATGATTTCCTTTCTTTGTTAGAAAAACAACCTGGCATTGCTCGGGGCTTGTTAATAGAAATGGCTTTACGCCTTCGCCGAGCAAATCACCAGATTGGTTCACTTTCTACGATGTCTGTGTATGGTCGAGTCGCAAGAACCATTCTTTCATTGGTCGAAGAACGAGGCGTTCGTGTTCGTTCAGAAAAAGGCCAAATGATGACTGTTATCCGAAATCGTCCGACGCAACAACAATTAGCCGATATGTCTGGAACTACTCGTGAAACGGTTAGCCGTGTTTGTTCTTCGTTGATTAAAAAAGGAGCTATTTCAATGACTTCAAAAGAAATAGTTGTCTTTGAAAATGCTTTGTTACAGGAGACAGAAGGGTAATGGCTTTTCCAGGATTTTTAAAAAAACTGGTAGCATCACCTGTACTAAAAGCATTGGCTTTGGTTGTTGTTCTTTGCTTTATTGTTGCCGTTATTATTGAT
Organism: Fibrobacteraceae bacterium; assembly: GCA_045629945.1. Taxonomy (GTDB): domain Bacteria; phylum Fibrobacterota; class Fibrobacteria; order Fibrobacterales; family Fibrobacteraceae; genus UBA1765. The sequence goes on along the minus strand of JAZQSE010000029.1, from coordinate 61,035 downwards.
TTGATTGTTTTGCCTATTTTTGCCGGGCGGTATGCTTCTCGTGGAAATATACCGGAAGTAACGGGTCTTCCAGCAGATTCTGCAGTAAAAGTTTTAGAACAAGCAGGGTTTGTTTCTGAATGGGTTCCTGAAAGTCGTTATAGTTCCGAAATTCCAGAAGGTTTTGTTCTTGTGCAACACCCTGTTGCTCATAGAGAAGCCAAATTGGGAAGAACCGTTTTTTTAACAAAAAGTAAAGGCTTAAGAGAAGTGACTTTACCTGATTTGCGTGGGAAAAGCAGAAAGCAGGCTTCGATGTCTATTACTAGAGCTGGTTTAATAGAAGGCCCGCCAATTCCTGGGGCGCATGTGTCTATTCCGCGTGGTGTAGTTATTCGCACAGAGCCTAGAGCAAAGTCTGTTTTGCGCATAGGGGATACGGTTTCTGTTGTTTATTCTGCGGGAGAAAAAACAGGAAAAGTTTTACTACCTAATTGTTCTGGATTTACTCTTGATAGCGCTAAACAAGAAATAGAAAAATTAGGTTTTGTCTCGGGTAAAGTGCAAAAGGATACAGCCTCAGATTTAGTTCCAGGAGTTGTTATTTCACAAATTCCTAGAGCAGGAGAATATTTAAATCCGGGTACTGTTATTGATTGGATTATAGTACATTAAGTAGGCTATGAAAAGTAAATCTCTGATTTGGTATTGTATTTTATCGGCCGTGCTTTTAAGTTTGACGGCTTGTGCTGCTTCTAAAACAGCTCCAAAAGAACAATTACCACAAGAGACTCTTTCAAAGGAAAAAAAAGATACTGTTGGTGTCTTGCCTAAGGGAAACCCAGATCTTGCTCAAGAAGCCTTTTTGCGTTATCTTTATCTGATTCATGTGGGTGAAGATGATTTGGCATTTGAATTTTTGCGCAAAGCCCAAGAAGCAGAACCTTCGAATCGTTTTTTAGCTTTTACTTTTGCCTCAGCACTTGCTGACAAAAAATTATTTCACGAAGCTTTAATGGTTGCTGAACCTGCAAAAAAATATCCGGGAATGGCAAATAGTGCTGAATATGGGTTACTTGCAACTCTTTACTTGAGAACAGGAAAAGCAGATTCCGCTAAAATATATTTCCAAAAAGCAATTCAAGAAAACGAAGAAGATTATATAAAAATGTATGAGTATAGTCTTTTTCTAGAATGGATGCAACCAGTTGATACAAAAGAACTCATGCGGATTTACGCTATGCTCATTCCTCGATTGAATTATATGAAACCGATGTTTGGGCGTTTAGCACAATTGTATTTAGATAATAACCAAGATTCGTCATTTTTAGTTCTTTTAGAAAATGCTTTTAATGCAACAAAAGAAAAAGAATTTCTTTTAGAAAAAATCAATTATTATGAATCAAAACAAATGTTAGATAGCGTTGGTTCTGTTGCGAATCGATTGTACAAGGCTTTACCAACAGATTCAAGTGTTGTTTTGCTTTATATTTCTCATTTATTAGATGTGCAAAAAGTGCAAGAAAGTAAAACGGTTTTAAATTCATATATTGCAGAACAAGGTGATTCTTCTAAAACGCCAACGATACTTTTTTATAAAGGAGTGACATCTAGATTATTAGGTGAACTTGATTCTGCCGAGGTTTATTTTTCTGCAATTACAAAAGATTCCACTGTGGCTGCTAGGGCTTATGCGAATTTATCTGTAATTGCAAGAACTAAAAATGACTCTCTTAAAGCGATGCATTATATGGAACAAGCCGATTCTTTAGAATCAGAATCTTTTTGGCGCGATCGTTTAGTACTTTACATGACTTACAAAGAAAATCAGAAATTGATTTCTTATTTAGATGTTTTACTTGAAAAACAAAAAACAAATTTTGAAAAACAAAAAGCAGAACCAGAAAAAAATGATTCATTATTAAAAGACCATTCTTATTTAGCGTTATTGACATTTGCTGCTGATATATATTCAGGTTCTGCTTATAAAGTGATTTTCTCTGCCCCAGATTCTTCTGCGATTCTTTATGGGAATGCTTTAAAAAGTGTAGAAACTTATCTTGCAATAGATTCAACGTCTGAAAGAATGATTTTTTTGAAAGCTTCTTTATTAGAACGTTTAAAAAGGTATGATGAAGCTTTTGCTGCATTCCGCGAAATTTTAAAGAAAAATCCTCAAGATCATTTGGTAATGAATTTTTTAGGTTATTCCTTAATTGATAGAAATCGTTCAGAACAAGAAGTCTTGGAAGGTATTGCTTTAGTTGATTCCGCTTTGCAATATGAACCTAAAAACGTTTCTTATTTGGATTCTAAAGCCTGGGGCTTATATAGAATTGGAAAATACCAGGAGGCTTTGAAAATTTTACAAGAAGCAGTTGCTTTAGATTCTTCGTTTTTACAAGAACATGATTATTGGAATCATTTGGGCCAAGTTCTAGATGCTCTTGGCAACAAAGAAATGGCAAATGAATGCTTTATAAAATTAGGAGAACTTGAACCCAAGCATCCTAATGCCAAATTCCCACAAAAAAAGAAACCATAAATGAAAAACCGGGCGTTTTTAAGAGAGAATAAAATGTTTCGGCTTTTAGTAATTTCTTGTTTGTTTTTGATTTTTCTGGAAGGTTGTGCTTCTAGTGCTAGGACTTCTTCGCCATCTCTTGTTTCTAGCCAATCACTTGATAGTTTGCGAGCTTCATTTTCTTTAGAATTTCAGAAACCAGAAGGCGGATGGCAAAAATTTTCAGCCGTTTTGTTTTCGGTCCCTGAAAAGCGTTATCGTTTGGAATTAAGTGGCCCAATGGGAATAGGGGTGGCTTCGCTTTTATGGACTGATTCTTTATGGAATATTGTGTTTCCGACAGAGAGAACTTATTTGCAAGGAAACGGTTATTTAGTTGGAATGATTGGAAATAGTGAATTTCCTTTGGTAAATATTCATCAGGTGGCTTCGTTTTTTGAACAACGTATTTTGCCTAGAACCTATACAGAAATTAAGAGTGTGGATTCTTTAAATGGCCGGGTTGTTCAAGCAAAAGAAGAAACAGGAATACCTTTTTCTTTTTATGAAGAGCAAGGAAAAGTGGTTTGGCTTGAAAAAGGTTTTGAACGAGTTTATTTCAAGTGGCCTGAAATTTTAATATTGCAAAAGGGCAAAGAATATTTAAGAATAAAAGTGAAAAAGATAAGAACAGATGTTACCTGGAATTCTGGTATTTGGAAACTTCCTATTCCATTAGGTTATCAAAAAATTTGATTTGAGGAATTTATGAAAAGGATTTTGTTTTTTAGCTTGTTTTTATGGTTTACAGGATTTGCTTTTGCTGTAGATACTTTAGAAGTATTTGTTCTTCGTGTAGAGTTTAAAGAAGAAAAAACGGATAATTCTTTAACAACAGGAACAGGACTTTTTGATTCTGGAGAAATATCAGAAAATTATAGTTTGGATCCTTCGGGCAGACGAGGAACTGTCGCGTATTGGCGTAAACATTTTGATTTTGTGAATGATTATTTTAAAGTGGCGAGTAATGGAAAACAAGCAATAAAATTCAGAATGTTTCCTGAAACGGGGAAAAGCGCTTATCAGCTAGATAAATTCATTATCGATTATAATAGAACGGCAAAACGGGATGATGAAAAAGTAGCTGATTTTGATGAAGCGCGCAGTCGTGATTATATGACATTTGTTTTTGATGCCTTGAAAAAAGCTCATCAATCTGAAAATTCACCATTTAAAATTCCTTTGTCAAAAAATGAAAATACTCGCAGAGCTTATATGATTTTGCATGCGGGAGCTAGTCGTTTAGTTGATGGCGGTTCTTTAGGAACAAATGGCGCTGATACTCCAGGTGATTTTATGGATGTTTTTGTAAATGCTGATTACTGGAGTTATTTGCCTCCTGATTCTGTCGGGCTTTCTGAAGGAGATTCAGTCCGAGGAATTGTTTTTGAAGGCTCTGTAATTGATACATTGAAAGAAGTGATGGTTGTGAGTGAAACGGCTTCGCAAGATGGCTTAAATTGGGGTGTTAATGGTATTCTTGTAAATCAGGTTGGACGCGCACTTGGAATGCCTAATACATACGATGTAGTAAAAGGAATTTCAAGATTAGGCTATTTTGATATGATGGATTTTGCCGGGTATAATGCGGGGAATGGTTTTTTCCCGGTTTTGCCTTCGGCCTGGTTAAGAGCATATATGGGCTGGTCTTCGGTAAAAGAAGTAACTCCTAAATACGGCCAATCATTAACAGTTGATATTTCTGCAGCCGGTTCTCATACAGGAACAGAAATTGTAAAAGTTCCATTGAGCGCCAATGAATATTTATTGATAGAAAATAGACAGCGTTCTACCTCATTAAAAGGTGAAGTTGAAATATTTTTGAGTGGTGATTCTGATGATTCTACAATTGTTTCAAAAATGCTCCCTGTAGATAGTCTTTCTTTGGTTTTTGAAGACAGTATTTGTACAAAAGGTAAGTGTAAAAAGAATACGCGCAAAGCGAAGGGAATAATTGTTGGTTCATCCTCTTATGATGCTGTTTTGCCGGCTTCAGGAATTGTTGTATGGAAAATAAATGAATGGTATTTAAAAGAATCTTTGCCTTATGGAGTCACTAATTTCTGGGGCGGAGATACTTTGCGTGATCATCAATTTGGCATTTCATTGGTAGAAGCCGATGGATTATTGACAGTTGGAAAAACATTTAAAAATGCTTTAGGGCAAGATGCATTTGATTATGGTTCTGGAACAGACATTATTCCGCATTTGCGTGTGAAAAAAGATTCCGTTTTTGATACCGTATTTACGATTAAGCCAAATGGCTTTGGTAATACCGCAACGGTTCAGGGTGGTTATACAGGAATTCAAATAACAGCGTCTTTGCCAAAAGAATTCAGAAAAGAAAAGAATGCAAATTCTTTTATGGGAGATAGTGTTTTGAACTTTGCTTCTCCCGTAATTTCAGTGACTATAGCATTTGAAGATCTTTCTTTACCATCAGGAGAATTTCCAAAATCTGTTGGTCTGAATTCTTTCCCAAGAGCAGCCGTTTTAGCCGATTATCCATCATCAATGCTTGGTAGAGATGGAGAACGGTTGTTAGTATTTGGAAGTGAAAATGGCACACTTCAGGCTATTTCTGCTTTTGGCGAACCTTTGGTAGAATCGGATACATCGGTTTCTCTTTCTCTTGTTTCTGAAAAAGATTCCGTTAAAGAACAACCTCTTTATAGATTAGGACATTTTGGTGAATTAATTGGCATGGCTTCCACTAATAATGTCATTGTCTCGTTACATAAGAATAAAATGGTTCGGACTGAGTTATTCTCTGATTTGGATTTAGTGCGCCCAAGTTCAGAAGTGGTAAAAATCCAAGATCCATTGATTGGTCCGGTGATTATAGATTCTCTTGTTTTTTTTGCAACTAAAAAGCAATTACAATTTTATCCAGTTTCTGGTAAATGGACTTTAAAAGAAACAATAGATTTCCCTGAAGATTTTTTTGCAGAAGATTTGGCAATTTGTAAAGATGAAAAATTACAATTTGTAGTTGCAGGTAAAACAGGGAAATTATTTGTGAGTGATTTAGAAGGCAATAAAAAGAATTTTCAATTACCGCAAAATGTGAAGGGTGTTCTTTCACCGAAGAATCAAAAATTCCGAGTGGCTTGTTCTGATTTTGATAGAGATGGCATTTCAGAAGTTTTTGTTCTTGGAAGTAAAGGCTATGGAACTTTTGTAAAAGTAGGGGATTCACTTTCACTACTTTCAACTCCAAGACAATATGACAGAGGTGCATCACAAGAAGGTTTGAATTATCATGAAACTTCGCCGATAGCTATTGCTGATTTACAAGGCGATGGCTTGCCAGATGCTGTTTTTCTTGGAGATAATAAAGTGTATGCTGTTGATTCCCGAGGCATAGCTCTTCCGGGTTTCCCTGCTCGTTTTACCAGAGGGCTTTCGGAATATGAATTTTCTACAGACCCGTTATTGGTAGATGTTGCTGGTGATTCATTGCCAGAAATTTTAGCTCCGGCACCAGGCGGCTTGTTGTATGCATTTACAGGTAAAGGTAAAATGTTGGACAAGCAATTCCCTTTACAAGCTGGCACCTTTGAATATGGAGATACCATTCAACCCATGACTATTTTGGTTGGTAATGCGATTGATTCACTTAAAGGTCTTGAGTTATATGCCTTTCATAGAAATAATGTAGCCGCTTTCCGCTTATCAGGTGCTAAGGAAAGAAATACTAATTGGGCTATGCCTGGGAACGGAAATGAACGCAATGCGTGGTTTGATGCTTCTATTTTAAAAGAACCTGTTTCAGAAAAAGACAAAGATGAAATCAAAGATTTTTATATGTATCCAAACCCTGTCAGGGGTGGTAATGCAAAATCTCGTTTTGAAATAGGTTCTGATGCAGAATATGCAACAATTGAAATTTTTGACATAACAGGTCTTTGTGTCCGCAAGGAAAAAATGTTATATCCGAAAAAAGGAATGAACCAATGGGATGCTATAGACTTATCTGCCTTAGGAAGTGATGTTTATACTGTTCGCCTGAAAGTTCATTTTGAAAGTGGAAAGACAAAGAAGAAAATATATCGCTTAGGAGTTATTCGTTAAGAGGATTTTATGAGAAAGAATAGCATTTGGTTTTTTCTTTCTTTTGCTTGCATTTTACTTCTTGTGAATGCTTGTTCAAATACAGTTTCTTCTTCAGAAGAATTAGAAAATTTTACGCCAGAAGGGAATGGCTCTGCAAATAGTTCTTCTGTAGAACCTTCTTTGTCATCATCTTCTGCACAAGAGAATATTGAAGATTCTTTAGGAATGAAATGGGTTTCTATTCCGAAATCACAATTTATTCGTGGAGTAACAGAAGTAACGGTTTCGCCTTTTCAAATTTTAGAAACAGAAATTACGCAAAAACAATATGCAACCTATTTAGATTTACCAACGCAAAAAAAAGAAGGTGATTCTTTGCCAGTAACGAATGTTTCTTGGTATGATGCCGTTCGTTTTTGTAATGCTCTTTCTAAAGCGTATGGATTAGATACAAATTATGTTTATTCTTCTGTGGGAACTGCTGGTGTTTTACTGAATTTAAAAATTCTTTCGTTAGATTCAACTATTCGCTTACCAAGAGAAGCTGAATGGGAAATAGCCATTCGAGCAGGGACTTCTACAAAGTATTATTGGGGTGCTTCTGATAAAACTCATCTGTATGCAAATTATTATTCTGAGACTGGAGTGACGCCTGTTGGTAGTTTTTTGCCTAATGCTTATGGACTTTATGATATGGCTGGAAATGTTTCTGAATGGACTGAAGATTGGTATTCAGCTTATTCAGGGGTGTCTTTTGAAGAAAATCCTAGAGGTCCTGAGAAGGGGTCTGAACGCGTTTTCCGTGGCGGTTCTTGGTCTTCGTCGTTAGTTGAACTTGCTAGCGATAATAGAGAAAAAGCCTTGCCTGAAGAAGCGCTTTATAATCGCGGTTTTCGTATTGTCTTGAAAAAATAAACGGCTGTCCGATTTTTTTACAACTACAAAAAAGAGAAAATCTTTTTTACTACATTGTATTCAATGAAAAAGATTTTCTTTTGCTCAATAGTTTCCTTGTTGTTTTTTGCCTGTTCTTCAGAAGAAAAGCAAGCTCTTCCTGATTTGCCTGAAATAGAAAAGCCTAAAGGTTTTGCCGGTCTTTATGCTGGTCGATTACCATTAGAAAATGCTAAGGCACATCAGATTCAATTACAATTAGATTCCATAGGGAATGCTTTTTTAACAGAAAGAATTGTGTATGATTCTTTAGAAACGCGTTTAGACACTTTAACTTATCAAGATTCATCAAGTGTTTTGATTTTTAAATTTAAATCTTCTGCAAAAGTATGGAAGTTTAAACAAACCAGTGATTTACAATATGTTTTTTTTAATCCTACTGGAGAACCGTTTTTAGATGCTGACAGTAATTTTTATACACTCTTTAGAATGTTGAAAACTGTGGAGAAATAATATGGCTTGTAAAACATTGATAATAGATGATGAACCGCTTGCCAGAATCCGTATGCGTTCTCTTTTAGAGGCATATCCAGAAGATATTGAAATTGTAGGAGAAGCTTCTTCGGCAATGCAAGCTGTAGAAAAAATTAAAGAATTAAAGCCAGATTTAGTTTTTCTTGATATTCAATTGCCAGATAAAAATGCTTTTGAAATGCTTCAAGAAATTCAAGATGAAGACTTCTTTATTGTATTCACCACAGCGTATGATAATTATGCGTTGAATTCTTTTGAAGAAGATGTTGTAGATTATTTGCTAAAACCTATTGCTGAAGAACGTCTGCAAAAAACGATAGAAAAAATCCGTGCGCTCCGTCCTTCTGTTACACAAGAACCTATAGGGCCTTTTTGGGAAAAATTAAATCAAGTTCTTGCTCGTTTTAGTAACCAATATATGCAACGCATTCAAGTTCGAATTGGTGAAAAAATTGTGCTGGTTCCTGTTGATGAAATTGTGCGTTTTAAAAGTGAAGACAAGTATACTGTAATTTATACGCCAACGAGCCAATATGTTATTGATGTCCCTTTGATTGAATTAGAAAAAAAGCTAGATCCTCAAGAATTTGTTCGAGTCCATCGAGCACATCTTTTAGCAATAGATTATATTGCAGAAATTCAAAGAGGAGATGTTGGGCGTTTGTGTGTTGTTCTGAAAGATAAAGCAAGGACTGCAATTCCTGTAAGTCGGAATTTTGTAAAAAGAGTTCGAAGTCTTTAAATTGAGAGTGTTTTTGAAATCGTATAGACGTAGAAGTCTATACGATTTTCTATTTTTGGAAGCTATGGAAAAGACAGCAAAAACAGATTCTTTTGTAGGCCGTTTTTTAAAAGGTGTTGCTCGGGAAATTTTAGTTCCTGTTGCTTTAGCTCTTATTGTTATTCAATATGTTATACAGGCTTTTCAAATACCAAGTGGTTCTATGGAAGACACCTTATTAGTAGGTGATTTTTTACTGGGTTTGAAATTTGTTTATGGCTCGCCGATACCTTTTTCAGATGAAAAATTCCCGGCATTAACAACGCCAGAACGGGGAGATGTTGTTATATTCCGTTACCCCGGAGAACCTGAATACCCTGACTATGATTCTAAACGTTATACGCATTTGGTTAATGCTTTGATGTTTGGGAATTTATATTGGGATTCAGAGCCTGAAAATGGAAATCCGCATTTGGTGCATTATGCTGATGGGCCAAAAGATTTTATCAAACGTTGCGTTGCTTTAAGTGGGGATACCATAGAAATTAAAGAGGGACGTTTTTACTTAAATGGAAAAGAACAGAAAAACCTCCCGGGTTATGGAAAATTTACGGCAACTTATAGGAGCTTTTCTCCGAGAGATCATGTGGCTAAATTCCGCTTACCCATGCCACAAGATACATTGCATTTAGATTCTCTTTCTCTTTATGAATTGTGGCGCATTCGTTCTTTAATCGTACAAGAAAATCCAGATGTAAAAGTGGAATTAGATTTGCATTTGTCAATCAATGGTTTACCTGCGGATAATTTTGTTTTTGATAATTTTAAAGTCCCTGTAGAAAGTGATAGAGGCTTGCTTTTGAATACTGTTTTGGCTAATCGCCAAGCAGTAGGAATTTCTTTACAACAAGGAGATACATTAGAAGGCCCAGTATCATTTGCTTTCTTTAGTTCTTTTGCCCGTACAGGTTTTTTACCAATGATTGACCCTAGAAAGAAATTTGAAGGCTTTACTCGCCAAGTTTCCTATATGAATTTTGAAGGGACACAATTACAAGATTTAGAAAATCATGTAAAAACTTTAAATACAGCAAAACCTGTTAGCGACTCTCTTTCAAATGATTCGCTTAATGCAGATACTTTGGTTTCTGCTGATGTTTATGATTTGAAATACCAGATTTTATTTGATGGAAAGCCTATCACAAAATATGTTGTTCAGGCTCCGGTTTATTTTATGATGGGGGATAACAGGGATAATTCTGCCGATAGCCGTTATTGGGGAATGGTGGCAACAAGAAATATTAAAGCCAAAGCATTCGTGATTTATTTCTCATTTGAAAATAGCGATGGCACATTTGCTTTGAATAAACCATTTACGTGGTGGCGAATTCCATTTAAAATCCGTTGGACTCGTTTGGGAAAAGTCATTCATCTGATTGGAAAGTAAAAGGTTTTTAATGAAATCTTCTTGGAGATTACTTCTTTTAGGCTTGTTGCTTTTGCTTTTAGCATGTGCAACTGTTGTGGCTCCAAGTGGTGGTCCTGAAGATAAATTAGCACCTCGTGTTGCAGCTGTTTATCCTATGCCAAACGCAACGAATATGCCAACAGAACTTTTGGTGCGTTTAGAATTTGATGAATGGATCCAGCCATCTCTTCCAAGAAATGCAGTTGTAATTTCTCCGCCTTTAGAAAAAAAATTAAAGTTAAAAGTTTCAGGGGATGTTTTAGAGATTTCTTCAAATGCTATTCTTGATTCAAATACAACTTATACATTAACCTTAGGAAATTCTTTAAAGGATTTGCGGGGTAATGCTATCGCTCCTCCCTTTCAACTTGCTTTTTCTACAGGAAATCATATAGATTCATTATCCTTATCAGGGAAAATACTTCTGACTAAAGAAATGGCGGCTGCAAAAGACTTGCCTAGCATCGGATTATATCCATTAGGGATAGAAAGAAGCAAAAGAAACTATCTGAAAAAATATCGTGACTCTCTTTTGAATGTTCCGGATACAGTTCCGTTTTTAACAAAAGAAATACCGCTCTTTTTTACTCAGGCCGATTCAAACGGGTTCTTTAAAGTGATTGGGCTTTCTCCAGGTAAATACAGAATTGTTGCATTTGTTGATGCTAATGGAAATAGGCGACTTGATCAGACGACAGAACCTGGCGGAATTTATGGAGATATTTCACTAGATTCTCTTTTTAAAGATTCTCTATGGTTGCCTTTAGGCAATTTAGATACATCGGGAGTCGTTTTAGATTCAGTAAAACAATTAGGCGCAACGGTTATTCAGCCGATATTTAATAGTGCTGTAAATCCAGATTCGTTAAAAGGCTGTATGCTTTATGGTTCCAATAAAAAAGTGTTAGATTCTTTGCAAAAAATTCTTGCCCCTAATGGTAAACCAGCATTTGCTATTTCAGTTGTCCCTGTAAAAGATTCTTCTTATGTGTTTAAGTGTGCGTTTGCAAAAGATTCTTTAGGCAGACATTTAGATACGTTACAAAACGAATTTGAATTTGTCTGGCGAGAATTTCCAAATGATACATTCCCTGCAAATCTAGCAAACGTTGTCCCGCGGTCGGAACAAAAATTAGTGTTCCCGGAAAAGCCGGTTTTATTGACTTACGATAAAGTCGTTTATGGCGATACCTTGGGAAAAGATTTGTTTTTTGTTGTGAGAAAAGATACTTTGCCAGTAAAAGTTATAAGAAAAGATGCCGCAAATTTTGAAGTGCAATCCTTGACGCTTTTGCCTTATGATGCCAAAATATCATTACAACAACGCTATTTAGATTCTACCTTAGCTCTCCCAGATAGCACAGGAAAACGCGATACGATTGTTGAAACAAAATACAAAGTTCTTGCTTCATTTGAAACGGCCCCTAAATTACGTGTGGCTACTTTACAAGGGAAATTTTCAACAACACAAGGCAAAATAAAAATTCGCTTGCGCAGCGTAGAAACAGGTGAAATAAAAGATACTCTTTCTCTTGAAGATGGTTCTTTTAAAATGGAATCTTTGTTAGATGGAAAATACCTGCTGGATTATTTTTATCCAGATTCAAATGGTTATTTAGATGTGGGAAGTTTAGAACCCTTGCGCTTTGCCAAGCCTTGGCGTACGCCTTCAGATACTTTGGTTTTGCAACCAGGTGAAAATATCTTAGAACAATTAATTACTTTACCTAAATTGCCATAAGAGGGAAAAATGAAAATACCAGAAACATTTGTTGCAATAGATTTAGAAACCACTGGTTTAGAATTTGAAAAAGATGAAATTATTGAAATAGCATTAGTCCGATTTGTGAATGGTATGCCATTTGAATCATGTGATTTTTTGGTGAAACCCTCTCAAACATTGCGACCTTTTATAGAACATTTAACAGGTATTACTTCAGAAGATTTAGCTCAAGCAGAAGATTTTCCTGCAATAGCAGAAAAAGTATTTTCTTTTATTGGCGACGCTCCTTTAGTTGCTCATAATGCTCAGTTTGATTTTCGCTTTTTAAAAAATGCTTTTGCTCGTGTAGGAGTTCCTTTTGATTCTCATCCGGTATATGATTCACTAGCTTTATCTCGGATTGCTTTTCAGAATGTAGCGAATCATAAACTTGAAACGTTGTTAAAGCATTTAAAAATAGAACGTTCTGTAGCGCATAGAGCTTTGCCTGATGCAGAAGCTTGTGGGAAACTTTTTGTAAAAGCAATTGATGCAATACAGAAATTTTCTCCCGAAGTTTTGCATTTGTGCCAAAGGCTTTCTCAAGGAACTATCTGGGAAAATATTTTTGAAAAAAACGAATCGCTGGGTGTAAAAATAGAATACCCATTTTTAGAAGAATGTTCTGCATTGCCTGTTTTGCCAAAGAAAGTTCCGTTTCGGGTTTCGGCATTTTTTGGAGAAAAGGGGTTACTTTCTGACAAGGTTTTAAATTTTGTAGAACGCCCCTCGCAAGTAGATTTTGCTTCTATTGTAGAACGGAATATGCATAAGGGAGGAATTGCTGTATTAGAAGCCGGAACAGGTGTTGGAAAATCTCTAGCTTATCTTGCTTCTGCTGCATTAAAAGCAGTTTCTGGAGAACGAGTTTTAATCAGTACAGCCACAAAGACATTACAAGAACAACTTTTTACAAATGAAATTCCGGTTCTGCAATCTATTTTTGGTTCTGATTTACGCCCATTCGTTTTGAAAGGACGTAGTAATTACCTTTGTTTGAGAAAGTTTGAAGAATTAACCCAACAGGCTGATTCTTTATTGAGTTTAGAAGAAAGGGAAACATTTATGACGTTGTTCCCTTGGGTAGTTCAAACAAAGACAGGCGATATAAGTGAAAATTCAGGATTCAATCACCAAAGAAATCGATTCCTTTGGAATAAGTTAGCTAGTGAAGCGGCTTCTTGCGCCGGAGAAAATTGTCCTTTCTATTCTCGTTGCCCTGCACTTGCTGCAAAACGAAGAGCGATGTCTTCTAATTTACTTTTAGTAAACCATTCGTTGTTTTTATCAGATCTTTTACTGGATTTTGCTCTTTTACCTTCTTATGAACATGTGGTTTTTGACGAAGCACATCGTTTACCTTCTTTGTCTGCACAAGCGTTTGGAAGATCTTTTAGATTGTTTGATTTGCGAAATGCTTGTAGGAATTTGCAAAGTGGGCAAACAACTGGTCTTTTAGTTTTAGCAAAACAAGTTCTTGGAGAAATAGAACCTTTAATTAGTTTGCCTGAAAAAATAGCAGAAACAGAAAAAGCCTTGCATCGTTTCTTTATGAAAATTGGAAAACGATTAGGCAAACAAAAGAAAGAGTCCTTTTGTTATTCGAACGGGATTTTAGCAGATTACGATGTTGATCCAGAGTCGTTCTTAAAACAATTACAAGATTTAAAAATAGGTATTGCTTCTATTGCAGAACATTTACGGGAAAATTCTGAAAATAAAAATTTGGCAAAAGATTTCGATGGTGTTCATTCATCACTTGAAAAGCTTTTAACTGATTTTGAATTTTTAGTATTGGCAAACCGAAAAGATTGGGCATTCTTTTTAGAAGAACCTTATAATCCGCATACAATTCGTTTGAATGCAAAGCCTCTTTATGCAGGAACTTTCTGGAAAGAAAAATTTTATACTTGGATTAAATCAGCTACTTTTGTTTCAGCAACGCTTTCGATTAAAAATTCTCTAGATTATTTTGTGAATAAAATGGAGATGCAAAAGCTCCCTGCTTATAAAAATCCATTCTTGAAAACTTACCCGCAAATGGAAAGAGCAGATGGAGAAAAAGTGGTTATAGTTGATTATTTGCCAAAGCCAAACAGTCCAGAATACCAAGGGGCATTAGAAAATTTGCTGGTAGAATTACTCCCGGAATTGTCCGAAAATACAATGGTTCTTTTTACCAGTTTACATGCGATGACTCAAGTTTATCAAAAGTTGTTGCCTGTTTTTTCAGAAAAGAAAAAATTATTGTTATGCCAGAATATTGACGGTTCGTTAGAAAATTTAATGGACAATTTCCGCAAAGAACGTGGCGCTTGTCTGTTGGGGTGTCAGATTTTGTGGGAAGGAATTGATCTGCCTGGCGATGCTTTGAAAAATTTGATTATTCCTAAATTGCCATTCCCGAACCCTGTAGATCCTTTTGTAAATGCAAAAGTAGAAGCGATGAAAGAACAAGGGCGAAATGTTTTTAAAGAGTTATTTGTACCTGAAGCTTTTTTGGGGTTAAGGCAAGGTATGGGAAGATTGATTCGTTCTGAAAAAGATTCCGGCGTTATTTTGCTTTTAGATAATAGAATTCTGACAGAAAGTTATGGCAAAACATTCCAAAAAATTTGGAATGAAAAACATACAATAGTTTCTTCGTTTACAGATTTGCAAAAGATTTTTTAAAGGTGGTTGTTGTGATTTCATTGCGGTCTTATTTTGAAAGTTTAGAAAAAACAACATTGCGAGAAGTATATGCAAAAACTTTTGCAATGAAAGGTTTAGTCAACAATATTTTGCTATTAAAAGAATTGCAAAGTTTTTATACGAATTCTGAAAGGTTAGCATCAGTCTATTCACTTTGGACAGAGCAACAAAAAGATGTTTTTTTGCTTATTGCTCGTAGTGGAAAACGAGGCTTGCGCTTTCGCGAATTAAGACTTGCTGTTCCTGTGGGACAAGTGAATGCATTAAGAACTTTTTTGAAATATTTGTGTGAAAATTTTATTGTTTGGAAAACGGCTGGAGAAACAGAAAATACAGTTTATCGTTCGTTTGCAGAATCTTATGCCTTTGCTTTATCAAAAAAAGATTTTATTGAAATACCAACGAAAGTACAAGAGTTTTCTCATGGCTCTTTATGCGATGTACACATTTGCCGTGTGCTTTCACTTTTAAAATTAGGTAAGTTGCGTTTAAACGCTTCTAAAGATTTGCATAGACGTTCTTTGCAATTGTGCGAAGAAACAATCTCTTTTTCTAAAAAACTTTCGCCCAAAGCTGCAAATGATGAAATCTTATTGATACTGCAATTTTTAGTTTCAAAGTCCTGGCTTGTTGTTTCTGCTGATTCTCAATTAATCTTGGCTTCTGAAGCTTTGACGTTTTTAAATAAGAACGGTTTTCGTTTGCATCAAGAATTTTTTAGATGGTGGCTAGAAACCAGATTTAATGGAGATAAGAAATATTTTTCTGAATTAATGAATTTGTTGCAAAAGCCAGTTTCGGCGCAAAAGGCGGTGGAAATTTTTTGGCCATTAGATCCTGTTGCTAGACTGCAATCAAAAAAGGCAAATATTTCTTTTGAACAAATGCCGCGTCCCCTGCGTGAAATGTGGATTATGGGACATGTGAATTTTCATGTGAATCGTTCTTTTGAAATAGAAGCTATTTCTTCTAATGAAATTTCTGAAAATTCAAACCAGGCAATAGCTAAAAATTTAAGCGTTTCTACGCTTCCAAACTTTGAAGTAGTAATCCCTTCACAAATTTCTCCAAGAGTTCTGTTTTATGCTTCGTGTTTTGCAATAGCTGAAAATGATGAAAGCATTTTAAAATACCGACTAGATAAAGAAGTTTTTGCAGAAGCTTTACGGAGTGGCTTTTCGGAACAAGAAGTCAAATTATTCTTCAGTTGGTTGAACTTGCCAGAGAACGTTTCAATGGCTTTATATGAATGGAGTGCTAGCTTTTTTGGAGCCTCTATTTTTACAGCAAGAATATTGAAAATAGATGATAAGAGCATTTTTGAAGATTTATCAGGGTTCCCGCAATTTATGGAATTGGTGCAGGCTTCTATCCCGAATTATGGTTTTTTAATCAAGCCGGAATGTGAACAGGATGTCAGAAATCTTTTAATTCATTATGGTCTGACTCCAGCTTGTGACCGGGATGAAAGTTCATTACAAGTGATAAATGAACTTGCTTTCTCTAGTAATTTTACAGAACCCTGGCCACAAGAAAATACGCCGGAATTAGGTAAAGAAAATCCTTCTGCTAAAGAATCTTCTGTAATTGAAACAGGAAAAAAGAATTTTGGAACAGATTTCCAGAAATTAGATGTTTCTACGTTGGTAAAAGCTCTGCGTTATGCTAAAACGTCAGAAACGCTTTGTGTGCTTCGCTTAGCCAATCCAGAAAGGAAAACAGCAAAAGTTCAAGAAAAAACGGTATTGGTTCGTGGATTGCGCCTTTCTCAAACGCCGTTTATGGTACAGATAAAGCAAGGCAATAATGCAGAAGAAAAATTGGATCTGGCTTTTATCCGAGAAATAAAACTCTTGCACAAAAAAGGCTGAATCTTATTTTCCCTTTTCTATATCAACGAATTGGAAACCAACTTCGTCTTTTTTCATCATTCCAAATTTTGTTCTGGCGATAGATTCTATATAAAGAGAATCATAAGTCAAACGTTTAATAATGGCTTCTTGTTTTTCTAGTTGTTTCTGTAGAGAATCATTACGATTTTCAAGAAGCATTATTTCTTGTTTCAGATGGTATTGTTGACGTAATCCTGTCTTTTGAAAAACTAAAAAAGCTGCCATACACAAAATAATTGCCAAGAAAAAGGCAAGTATAATGAGTGTTGGATTTTTCAGTTTCTGCAAGAGAACTCCTTTTCAAAGAAATAGCGATAGCCATCTTGACTTGAAACTAGACCAGCTAGTTCCAATTCTGTTAATATAGAAAATAAAGAACTCATAACCATTTTAGAATCAGAACTTAACTCAGAAAGGTTTTTAAAAAATCCAGAATTCTTTTTAAATAACTCCTGAGCTTCAAGAGAAAGATTGGAAATAGAAATATTTAGTGGAGTTTTGTTAGAATCTTTAACCGGGATGTTGCAAATAAAAGGTAAATCTTCCGGGAAATAAATAGGCTTTGCTTTGTCTGAACGTAATAAAGCAAGAGGCCCTTGATAGGTTTCTTGAAAGCAATTTCCGCTAAGAGCAAAAAGTGGACGGTTGTATTGGAGAGCGAAATTGGCAGTGAGCATAGAACCGCCTTTTTCTTTACTTTCTACTATAACAACAGCATTAGAAATGCCGGCGATAATTCTGTTTCTTGCAGGGAACAGACTTTTATAGCCAGGAGTTTCTAAAGGAAGTTCGCTAAGGATAGCACCGCCTTTTTGAAGAATTTTTTCGGCCAGAATTTTTCTTTCGCCATAAATTTTACTCAGTAATCCTTGGGCTAGAACAGCAATTGTTGGCACACCAAAATCAATGGCCGCTTCATGGCAGTAACAATCAATACCTTGTGCTAAACCAGAAACAACAATTGCTTGCGTATTTTGTAGACTTTTAACCAAACGTTTGCAAAGTTCTTTGCTGTAATTACCAGGTCTTCTTGTTCCGACAAGAGCAATGTAAAATCCTTTTGGAATATTTCCCAAGCAATAAAGTTCTTGCGGTGGATTTTTGATTAACTTCAATAATTCTGGAAAATCTGGCGGTAAAAGTTTTGTAGGAATGTTATTTTTATCCATTATGGAATACTCATTTGATGATTTGGTGAATATATTGAAAACGCTCCGTTCAGAGCATGGTTGTCCTTGGGATAAAGCGCAGAATGTTTCAACACTTTTGCCTTATCTTATAGAAGAAACTTATGAATACATTGAAGCCGCACAAAATAGCGACATCAAACACATGCAAGAAGAACTTGGAGATGTTTTGTTGCAAGTGGTGTTTCACGCACAAGTCTGTAAAGAAGAAGGAACTTTTGACATCAATGATGTTATTCAGGGGATTTCTGAAAAAATGATTCGCCGTCACCCTCATGTGTTTGGAAACGCAACTGCAAATGATTCTTTTGCAGTTCGGAAACAATGGGATGAAATAAAAGCAGAAGAAAATAAAGGGAAATTGAAAGACCCATCTGCAATGGCAAAAGTCCCTAAAGGGTTTCCGCCACTTTCTAAAGCACAAGAATTGCAAAGGCGAGCTACAAAAGTTGGGTTTGACTGGAAACATGCAAAAGATTCCTTTGAAAAAGTTGTAGAAGAATTTAAAGAATTTGAAAAAGAAAGGCAAGCAACCGATTTCCCTGATAAAAATCGTTTAGAAGAAGAATTTGGAGATATTCTTTTTTCTTTAATCAACTACGGAAGGCATTGTGGTTTGAATGCAGCATTGGCTTTGTCTAAAGCAAATAATAAATTTGAAAAACGTTTCCGGAAAATGGAAACGTTAGCTAAAACTTCTGATTTTAAAGGCAAAACAGAAACAGAAGTTTTGTCCTTATGGGAAAAAGCTAAAGGCTCCTAGCGGAGCCTTTTTAATACGTCTTTAAATTTCAAAAAGATTTTGCCTTGCACGGTTTCTTAAAAAGAGATCTACTAGGACAAGGGCCGCCATACTTTCAACAATAACTGGAGCTCGGACAGCAACACAAGGGTCATGCCTGCCTTTAGCCGCAAGAGTTCCGGCAACGCCTTCTTTGTTTACGGTTTCTTGTTCTTTTGCAATGGTTGCAGTTGGTTTAAAGGCTATTTTACAATAAATATTTTCGCCATTGGTTATTCCGCCTAAAGTGCCACCTGCATAATTTGTTTTAGTGTGAAATGTTCCATTTTCAAAGTAAGGAATGTCGTTGTGTTCACTCCCGCGCATTTTTGCACTTTGAAAACCAGAACCTATTTCAAAGCCTTTACTTGCAGGAATGCTTAACATGGCTTGGGCAAGTAATGCTTCTGTTCTATCGAAAGCTGGTTCGCCAAGACAAGGGGGAACATTTCGGATTAAAAGAGAAACTGTTCCACCAATACTATCTTTTTCAGCTTTGACTATTGCGATAGTTTCTTCCATTTTTGAAGAAGCTTCTTCATCCGGGCAACGAATTGGAGAAGCATCTATTAAATCGTAAGTAAGAGAATCAAAATCAATATTTGCTTCAAATTGGCCAACAGAGGAAACCCAAGAAAGAAATTCTGTTCCGAAAAGAGATTTTAAAATTTTTCGAGCAATGCTACCGGCAGCAACACGAGCCGCCGTTTCTCTTGCAGAACTACGGCCACCACCGCGATAATCGCGGAAACCATATTTTAAATCATAAGTTAAATCAGCATGCCCCGGACGATACCAAGATTGCATTTCTGAATAATCGCCACTACGTTGGTCTTCATTAAAAATAGCCAGCGAAATCGGTGTTCCTGTTGTTTTTCCTTCAAAAACACCAGAAAGAATTTGCACTTTATCTTTTTCAGACCGAGCGGTTGTAAGTGTATTTTGACCTGGTTTTCTTCTATCCAGGTAGAACTGGATGTCTTCTACGGTTAAAGGAACTCCTGCAGGACACCCATCAATAGTTACTCCAATACCTGCTCCATGGGATTCCCCCCATGTTGAAATAGTGAAAATTTTGCCAAAATTGCTAGACATGGCAGAAAATATAGAATTCACAAAGAAAAATGAGGTCATTTCTGCGTTAAAAAGCCCTCATTCCGTAGAAAAATTCCTTGTTGTTATTTTATCCACAGATGTTTTTTGTGATTTATTGACGATATTTTTGTCTTTTTACTAAATTGACACAAGAAATTAGTGGTAATTTATGAATAAAGTGCTTTTTCTTTTTTGCGTACTCTGTTTGCATGTAGTGGCTATGGCAACTACTTTGACTGGTGATAAAAATGAATTTGCCGGTATTCCGTTTGGCATGGATAGAGAAACGGTCATTGAAGAAATTCTCAAATTGGGCTATGAACCTTATGGTATGGCTGAATCTAGCAGTCGTATTGTTATTCCTGTTTTTATGATGGGGGATCTCCCGGTACAAGTAGATTTTCTTTTTAATCGCAACGAAAAATTTTATTCATTTGAAATCCGTACGGGGCGCATTGAAGCCGCTCGTATGCCTAAAGTTCTCGAAGCCGTAAATTATATGGGTGAACAGTTCAGTTTAAAATACGGCACCGCTGGTAAAAAAAATGAAGTGACAGAATCTAACTTACGGGAAGGTTTTAATCTTTACGAAGAATGGTTTTCAGTTAGATTGTTGAATGTGTTTACTGCGATTGTATCAAAAGATGGTCGTTATTACTCTATAGGTTCTGTAACGCATCGAGTTCTTTCGGGCGAAAAACAAGAACGTCAGAATGCCAACAGCCCTAGTTCTTTGAAAAAAGCAGCATTTTAATGAAATTTCTTTTGTCTGGAGTTTTAACAATGTTACTTGCTGTAGTTTCTTCTGCTGCAAATGATTTTTCAAATGCTCTTTTTGTTGGCTTGTGGGAATCTAATACCGATTTTTACCGAACAAGTGCTCCTGGCGCCAAAATAGCTTTTAAAATTTCAGGTGGAACTTTATCTGTTGATATGGAAGGTTCTTCTTATTGGCAAGTAATCGTAGATGGAAAAGCTACACAGAAGATTCTTATTTCTGATCGGAAATCCTATAATATTGTTGAAAGTTTACCAGTTGGAAATTATTTGGTTGAACTAGTGCATTGTAGCGAATCTTTGCCGGGGGAATCAAAAATTTATGGTTTGAAACTTTCAAAAGGTTTTTCTTTTGAACCATTAAAACCTTCTTCTCGCAAACTAGAATTTATTGGCGATTCTTACACAGTTGGTTATGGCGTAGAGGCACCTGATCCAGAAACGGGAACGGTCGAAGAAACAACGAATACAACTAAAAGTTATGCTTATATTGTGGCAAGTAAGCTAAAAGCAGATTATCGGATTTCTGCATTTAGTGGGCGTGGGCTTGTACATAATTATGCTGGTATTGAACCTGATTGGCATATTCCTGATTTGTTAGAATACACCATTCCGGGAATGGCTGCAGTTTCAAAAGGCGGTAAAAAACGAGATTTTTCTGCCTGGCAACCTTCTGTTGTAGTTGTTTTTGTTGGAATAAATGATTTTCAAGGTGAAGGCCCGAAAGCTTCAGAAGATGCTTTTATCAAAGCATACAGAGATTTACTTGCAAAGTATAGAAAAACCTCTCCTGGAGTCAAGTTTCTTTTAGTGGCAACAAAAGTTTATCCAGAAGATTTGTTGATTCCTGCGGTTGAAAAGGTTTTTCTTGCAGAAAAAAATGCCGGTTTCAAAGATATTGAAATGGAAATAGTTTATTCTGAAAATACGGCTCTTCATGGGCATCCTAATGAACGTTCTCAACAAGATATGTCTCAGAAATTGTTGCCTAAAATAGCTCGACTTGGCGGTTTTTTAAGCCGGTAAATGCTCAAAACAGCATTTTTTTTAAATTCATATAACACATATTCTTTTTTTATATATATTACTCTTACTTGGTAAATAGGATTTAAATGCATAAAATAGTTCACAAAACGCTAGCTCTGTTCAGAATGAATGTGCTCATTCTGGTATTGCTTGTATTTACAGTAGCAGCTCTGTTGACACATAAATATGGTTTGAATTCACTTTACCACATAAATATGGCATCTTATCCTTATATTGTGCCGACTTCTGATTCTCTTGATGGTGGTAATTCTGTAGTTAGTTTGCAAAAAACAGATTCTTCTATCATAATGGATTATGAGTTGCGCGAAGGTATGCCTTACCCTTATGCTGGTTTGCAGATATATCTTGGGGATGGTAAAACTCAAGGGAAAGATTTGTCGGTTTATGATAGTGTCTTTTTATGGATAAAACCCCGTGGCGAAGGTTCAGTCCGCCTTTATCTGCGCGGTTATGATAAAGATATTTACCGTGAAGGCGATTTGACGTCATTGAAATTTAATGAACTTGAATTTTTCCCATTAGAAGAATCTTATCCTGCAGCATTTGTCCCACAAGAATTTCGTGTAGCTGGCTGGTGGGTCGCACAGAATTCTGTGAATGTACATAAAGCTAGAGTTGATATTTCTAATGTGCCTTTAATAGAAATTCAGACAGGTACTGGTGCGCCACTTGGCTTTGGTACTTTTGAAATTATGGGCATTTGTTTTAAAGGGAAAATGATTTCAGAATTGCGCCTTGTGTCTGCCTTGATTTTTGCTTGGTTTATTACGTTCCTTATAATTCTTGTGTTCCGCTTTATGGATTATCATAGAGCTCAGAAAATCAATAAAGAACGTCAAAAAGAACTTGAACGCAACTTAGCAGCTTTAGAAGTGGTTAAGAACAATTACGAAAGAGAAAGTAAAACAGATCCTTTGACAGGTTGTTTGAACAGGGCTGGCTTTGTTGATGTGCTTACTCGTGAACAAGAACGTTTAAATAAGCACGGTATTCCAGTTTCTTTTGTTATTATGGATATAGACCACTTTAAAGATGTAAATGATACATTTGGTCATAACACTGGCGATGAAGTTCTTTTGAATTTGTCTCGTTTGATTCAAGGAAAAATCAGAAATACTGATGCTTTGGTTCGTTGGGGTGGCGAAGAATTTGTTGTGCTTTGTGGTGATACTCCTTTACAGAATGCCCAGTTCTTGGCTGAAAAATTACGTACAGCTATTGAATCTTCTGTTCTTATCAAACAACGTCAGGTGACATGCTCATTTGGTGTTGCTGAAATGGTTCCTGGAGAAGACCCGAAAAACTTGTTTGAACGTGCTGATAAGGCATTGTATGCTTCTAAAGAAGGTGGTCGTAATAGAGTTACAAGTGCTGCTTTCCGTGGAGGCTCCTAGTGAAACAAATAATCTTCTTTTCTTTATTCCTGTTTTTAGCATTTAATTTTTTTGGCTGCGCAGGCACTTCTAAATCAAATGTACAGTTTGTTCCGCTTCAGATTTCCTGGGAACCTTTGAATGATTTAGATTCAGATAATCCTGATGTTTCAAAGTGTATGGTTCTTGTTACCAATGCTTTGATGGAACATTCTGAAATACAAAAAAATGCTGATAAATCAAATTTTTCATTTATTGCGACTATTTCAAGTGTTAAGAAAGCAGAAACAGAATCGTTTGTTTTTGATGGTGTCTGCTCTGCAGACGCAGTAGTGAATGTTCCTGCACTTTGTAAATGGAAAGCATCTTGTTCTGAAAATTCCAAAGTAGATTTGGAATTTCTTTCCCCTTAAGTTCTCAAAATAGAATTCCTTTGCTTCAGGCTTATAAAAAGCCATTTTTAGGCTTAATTTTTTAAAATAAATCTTTTGTTTTCTCTAGAATTAAATATCTTTGTACTATGCAAAAATATGATGCCGATGCGGCTCTTGCCGTACAATATCTTTCTCAGACTGCTAAAGCAGTAGAATTGAAATTTGATGAACTCCTGCCATCTGAACAGGAAGAACCTAAACGCTTACATGAAGCCATGCGGTATTCAATGTTTGCTGGTGGTAAACGTTTGCGCCCAGCTTTAGTTAAGGCTGCTTTTGAATTATTTGGTGGAACGGGCGATTCTGTTTGGTATGCAATGAGTGCTCTTGAAATGTTGCATACATTTTCATTGATTCATGATGATTTACCTTGTGTAGATAATGACGATATGCGTCGCGGAAAACCAACTGCCCATAAGAACTATGGAGAAGCAACAGCAGTTCTTTCTGGCGATGCTTTGTGTATTCTTGCTTTTGAACTTATGGCAAAAACAGGAAATGCTCGTGCGATTGAAATTCTTGCTAGTAAATTGGGTACTTTTGGTATGCTCGGCGGAGAAATGCGCGATGTAGAATGCGAAGGTAAAACAGTTTCTTTAGCAGAAGTAGATTATATCCACTACCATAAAACGGCTGCTCTTATAGAAGCTTCGCTTTGCATAGGTGCTGAACTTGCTTCTGCTACAGAAGAACAGTTGGCTTCTATTCAAAAATTTGGCAGATCAATTGGCCTTGCATTCCAAGTAGTTGATGATATTTTAGATGTTATTTCCACAACAGAACAATTAGGTAAAGACGCTGGTTCTGATGAAGAACGTGGGAAAGCAACTTACCCTTCTGTAATTGGTCTTGAAGCATCAAGAGAACGAGCCAATGCTTTGTATAAAGAAGCTATTGCTGAATTAGATAGCTTACCTGGTGATACAAGTGTATTGCGTTCAATTGCCGCTTTTATTGTGACACGAGTAAATTAGTATGCATATTCAAGATATTCAAACTCCACAAGACATAAAGAATCTTTCTGTCACGGAATTGGAAATTCTTGCTGAAGAAATCCGTTCTACCATTATTGGTCAGGTATCAAAACATGGTGGGCATTTGGCATCTTCTTTAGGTGTGGTTGAATTGACGCTTGCTTTACACCAGGTGTATAATCTTCCTGAAGATGTTATGGTTTGGGATGTTGGTCACCAAGCTTATGTCCATAAGCTTTTAACAGGAAGATTTAATCGTTTTAATACGCTCCGTCAGCAAGGCGGTTTGTCTGGTTTTTTAAAACGTTCAGAAAGCGAATTTGACCAGTTTGGTGCAGGCCATGCTTCAACTTCTATTTCTGCAGCATTGGGCTTTGCTGTAGCCCGAGATCATTTCGGTAAAAAGAATAGCGTTGTCGCTATTATCGGTGATGGTTCTTTGACTGGAGGAATGGCTTTTGAAGCTTTGAATAATGCTGGCGAATTAAAGCAAAATATGACCATTATTTTGAACGACAACAAAATGAGCATTGCTCCAAATGTTGGTGCATTTTCAAAATATTTGAATCAGATTATTTCTGACCCTAAATACAATAAGTTGCGTAATGATGTTGATAAAGCCATGCAACGAATTCCTGGCGTATTAGGAAGTCGTTTTAGAGATCTTTTTGCAGCAACAGAAACAGCAACTAAGTTTGCTCTTAAACCAGGTCGTTTGTTTGAAGATTTAGGTATTCGTTATTTTGGTCCGATTGATGGACACAATTTAACAGAGCTTGTTCCTTTATTGAAAAAAGTAAAAGAATTTCCAGGACCTTGCCTTGTTCATGTTGTTACAGAAAAAGGACGAGGCCTTGAACTCGCTGTAAAGAATCCTTCAAAATGGCATGGTTGTAATCCATTTGATCCAGAAAGTGGCTTGCCTCTTTCACCTGGAAATACTAACCCTTCTTTAACATCTGTTTTTGGAAAAACAGTCCTTGAACTAGCCAAAGAAGATTCTCGTATTTTAGGAATTACAGCAGCTATGCCTTCTGGGTGTGGCTTGGATATTGTCGCTCAAGAATTGCCAGATAGAGTAATCGATGTTGGGATTGCAGAAGAACATGCTGTCACTTTTGCAGCAGGCCTTGCTTGTGCAGGAGTGGTTCCTGTTGTGGCAATCTATTCATCATTTATGCAAAGGGCTTATGACCAGATTATTCATGATGTCGCTTTGCAGAATCTTCATGTTGTTTTAGTTCTTGATAGAGCAGGCCTTGTCGGTGCTGATGGCCCGACGCATCATGGTGCTTTTGATTTGACTTTCTTGCGTTCTGTACCAGGTCTTGTGATTATGGCGCCGGCTGATGAGCATGAAATGCGCGCTATGCTTACGCAAGCAACGAAAGAATTGAATTGTCCTGTAGCTATTCGTTACCCGAGAGGTAATGCTCTTTCTAACGAATGGAAAGAAACTCTCCCTTCAATACCATTTGGCAAGTTCTTTGTTGAAGAAGAAGGAGAAGAAATCTTATTGCTTGGTGCAGGATTTATGTTGCAAGAGTTGAAAAAAACTTCTGCGATTCTTAAAGAACATGGAAAAAAAACAACTCTTGTGAATGCAAGATACATTAAGCCACTTGATACAGAAGCTTATCGTGAATTATTTGAAAAACATTCCGTGATTGTTTCTTTAGAAGATAATACGCTTGTGGGTGGCTATGGCTCAGCTATTGCAGAAATGCTTGCTGATTTTGGTTTAAAAAACAAGACTCTTCTTCGGATGGGCTTACCAGATGCCTTTGTAGAACACGGAGAAGTTGCTAATTTGTATAAACAATTGAAAATAGACGGTGAATCAGTTGCCGCTAAAATAATGGAAGTCTATAATGCCTGATAAAAAATTGGATTCCAAAAGAACAGTTCGCACTACTTTAAACAAAAAGTTTGGAGTAAGCGAAAATATTCATGAACGTAAATACAACAGAAGCGAAAGAAGTGAGTTTTCAGCTTCAAAGTCACAAGGTTCTTTTGAAGGGAAAAAATCCTTTTCTAGAAATTCAGAACGTAAGCCATTTGGTGAACGGCGTTCCTTTTCTAGAGATTCAGAACGCAAACCATTCGGTGAACGTCGTTCCTTTTCTCGAGATGGTGAATTTAGAGAAAGAAAATCCTTTGGTGGAGACAAACGCCGTTCTGTAGGCCGTCGTGTTTGGAAAGAAGACGAACAGACTCCGATTTATAGACAACGTCCTGAAGTAAAACCGAAGCAAGATTTTGAAACACAGAAAGAAGAATCTTTGCTCGAAGCTTCTGTACTTGAAGCGACTTCTGCTCCAGATGATGTTATCCCACCTTGGTTTAAAAAAGTGGTGGCTTTAACGACTGAAAAAGGTCGTGAACGTGAAGGTAATTTCATTGGTGAAGGAATTCACGTTGTTCAGGAATTGGTTACGCACCACGCCGATCAAGTCATAGGTGTTTATTACGCAGAATCATTCCAGAATGCCGAATTGTTAGACTTAGTTCGTGCTGCGGGTGTCCGTTTACATGATATTTCAGATGAATTGATGGAAAAAGCTTCTACAACGGTAACGTCACAAGGGATTTTTGCAGTTTGCCGTCAGGCAAGTTGTCGCCCGAATTATGAAACAACTAGAAATGTTTTAACGATTGTAGATGCCGTTCAAGATCCAGGAAATTTGGGAACCCTTTTTCGCACAAGCTTGGGTTTCTCTTCGGGTGGTATGATTCTTGGTAAAGGGACAGTTAGTCCGTTTAATCCTAAAGTAGTTCGAGGTTCTTCGGGAACATTTTTACGTGTCCCATTTGAATCTGATGTGGATTTGATTGATAAAATAAATTTCTTGCGTCAAAAGGGTTATTTGATTGTAGCGACCGATTTGCATGCAAGACAATCTTTACGGGATTTGCCACCAAGAAAATTGCGTAAAGTAGCTTTCTTAGTTGGTAATGAAGGTGCCGGTACAAATGCTTATCTGATTGAATTAGCTGATGAAACGGTAAAGATTCCTATGAGCAGCGATTTAGAATCTTTGAATGTAGCTGTTGCTCATGGTATTTTATCTTATGAATTAGCACAACTTCAGAAGGAAATCTAAAATGGCTGAAAATTTTTCAACCTTGTTAGAAAATAGAATCGCAAGTGTGGAGAATCCGGTTTGCCTTGGTATGGACCCTGTTTTAAAATTGATTCCAGCCCCTGGTGATACTCCGGAAGAATCAATTAAGCGATTCTATTTAGATATTTTAGAAGAATGTGTTCGTCGTAATGTATTCCCGGCAGTTGTAAAGCCTAATAGTGCCTATTATGAATGTATTAGTATTCAAGCATTACAAGTTTTGCAAGAATTAATAGCTATTTACCAAAAAGAAAAGATTCCTGTTATTTTAGATGCAAAACGTGGTGATATAGGAAAATCAAGTGCTGCTTATGCAAATGCTGGATTTAAGGTTTTTGGTGCTGATGCTATTACAGTCAGTCCTTGGATGGGAACTGATTCTGTTGGACCATTCTTGAATCATGAAGCTTCTGGTGGCGTTTATGTTTTGTTGCGCACAAGCAATAAAGGCGCTATGGATTTTCAAGATTTGCCTGTTGCAGAAAAGAATAAAGCTTTTTATGCAGTAGGAGAAAAGTTAGTAGAATGGGATAATGGAAATTTAGGCGCTGTTGTTGGTGCTACAAATTTAGAAGAAATGGAAAACATTACAAGGTTCTTTGTAGAACGCGGTCATGAAATTCCATTTTTAATTCCTGGTGTTTCTATTCCTGGAGTCCCTGGTGGACAAGGCGGAGACGCCGTTTCTGTTTTGCGTGCTATTCGTAATGGTGGTGGTAAAAGAAACTTCCATGTATTGAATAGTTCTAGTGGGCTCAATTTTGCTTGGCAAGCTACGAATGAACCAGAATGTTATGCTTCTCTTTGTGTAGATGCTCTTGAACGTTTAGCAGATTCTATCCGATAAATTTTATACAATAAAAAAACGCCTTCCCGAAGGAAGGCGTTTTTTGGTGTTTGTTTGGATATTGGGTTTTGTATTGTAGTACTCTAAATGTAGATACTCCCAGAAGAAAAGGTAGAGGTGATTATGATTTTTTTATGGATAAAAAATCCATACCCCCAATAAAGAAAAAAGTAGCCGATATAAATACAAAAGGCTATCTTTGTCATGATGCTTAATTTTTGGAATGTTTCAGATTATCGGGATTTGCTTAAGAGTTACTACGAACGTCGTAAAGAGGAACTCTCTATTTATTCCTATCGTATGATGGGAGAAAAGTTAGGCGTTGATAGCAGTTATTTATATCGTGTTTTGCAAAAACGCCAACAATTACCTTCTCGTTCTATACCTGCAGCCCGTGAACTTTTAGGTTTGACTGGTCGTGCA
The DNA here is from genome assembly GCA_045629945.1 of Fibrobacteraceae bacterium. Taxonomy (GTDB): domain Bacteria; phylum Fibrobacterota; class Fibrobacteria; order Fibrobacterales; family Fibrobacteraceae; genus UBA1765. Next base: position 32,409 of record JAZQSE010000029.1, on the reverse strand, counting down.
GCCGAATATTTTGATTTGCTCGTTGCGGCTGCTAAATCAAAAAATTCAAAAGAAAGCCAGGAATTAATGGAAAAAGCCCTTGCTTTGAGGGATGTGGCTAGAAAAGAAATTACACAATCAGAATTACGTTTTTTTGGAGAATGGTGGATTCCTGCTGTCCGTGCTTATTTAGAAATTTCAGGTGGAGATGCCAATCCAAAACGCATTGCAGAATATATTCGTCCTAAAATTACAGAAGCGCAAGCGACAGAAGCCTTACAATTGTTAAAGGATTTAGGGTTAGTCAAACGCCTTGCTTCTGGAAAATTGAAAATAGCCGATGCTCATTTGACAGTTGGTGGACCAGAAAAAATACAAGCTGTCCGTAGATACCAGCAAGAAATACTGCAATTAGCCGCAAAAGCGATAGATGAATGCCCTGTTGACAAACGAGATATTTCTACATTAACTATGGCAGTTGATGCAGCAGCTTTTGATGATATCCGTGATATGCTAAGAGAAATGCGTAGGCTTATTCAAAAAAGAGTTGATGAATCGGTTGCCCCAGATAGGATTATGGAACTTTCTATGGCGTTTTTCCCAGTTACAGAAATTAGGAAATAAGATGAATCGTTGGGTGTTGGTATTGTTTGGCTTACTCTTTCTATTCTGTGCTTGCGACAAGAATAGCGTTAGCGGCAATAGTGTAGAAACAGAGAATACGGTTGCTTTAGTAGCCGTTGATGCTGAAGGCAATGCTTTGTCCAATGCTTTGTTTAGAATTCGTCCTGAATCTTTTGTAGTGGATACTCTTTCAGAAGAATGTGAAAATTGTTTGGACTTGCAATCTGATTCTTTTGGAAAAACAGAACTTGAAGAATTGCCAGAAGGCTCTTATATAGTAGAAGGCATTTATAAAAATCTCCGTGGTTTTGTAAAAATGAATGCTGAAGATATATTAGATTCTTTGACGCTTGTTCCTGTGGGTGGAATTTCAGGACAATTAGCATTGCCAGAAAATGTAAAACATGGTTGGGTCCAATTAAAAGGTCTTGACTATTTAGCTAAAACCGATGAAGATGGTTACTTCCAGTTAGATTCATTGCCTGTCGGGGATATTCAAATATTAGCTATTATTCCAGGCGATACACTAGCGACTCTTTCTGTTGCCGTTCGTTCTAAAAAAGTGAATAAAGTAGGGCTTTTAGGCAAATATAAAGAACCGACAAAAGATTCTATTCCAGAAAATGATTCTATCCCAACAGATACAATTCCAGAAGTTAAAGAAAATTCTGTTTTGTATTCTGTGCCGGTTGCAAACCTTGTTTCTTCTTGGATGAAACCTTTGTATGATTCTACGGTGGTTACTTTACGTTTAGATGAATCTGTATTTGATTTTTCAAAAATAGCAACTGATGCTTCTGATTTTGCATTACGTTTGTCAAATGCTGAAACTCTTTTACCATACCATGTTGTTCATTTTGATAAGTCTTCTTCGGTAGGAATTTTCCAGGTGAGAGTTCCGGCAGCAGTTGTTGAAAAAGATACTCTAGAGATTTTGCAAGGAGAAGGGAATGTTGTTTCTGATATATGGGAAGGCATTCCTGATTCAGTTCGTTTAAAATTGAGTTCTGTTTCTTTTGGTGGATTTGAATCTGGTAATATGGATGTTGGTTTCCCAGAACCTTTAGAATCTAGAGAATGGTATGTGGTTTCTTCAGAAAATGCCAATATGTACACATCAATTGATTCAGCAGACCTTCCAAGAGGTGGTTCTGCATTCCGATTCAGTTATTCTTCGGCAGAAGATGCGTGGGTTTTGATTGGCGCTCCTTTAAATGGGTATTGTAATTTTGCTGCATTTGATTCTGTTGCTGTTTGGGCGAAAGGTAATGGAACTCTTTCTTTTGCTTTAGAAAAATTAGACGTTGAAAAAGAAGGTAAAGCCTGGACTAAAGCTGATTTGACGATGGAATGGAAACGTTATGTTTTCACTAAAGAAGATTTCTTACCACCATCAGATACAGCGGGGCAAAATACCGGTTGGGAAGATGTCCGCGATTCTGTTTCTAATATTGCCATTTTTGGTTATAGTGGAGCAGATCTTTGGGTGGATGACATAGTCCTTTATGGTGTTTCGCGCGATGACTTGAAATAAAAATTTTAAAAGAAAAAAGAATCCATAAATCATGGATTCTTTTTTTTTGCATAGTTTTTTCGAAGGAAGTTTTTGCATAGTTTTGGGGTGTAGAAAAGTCCCGAAAGTTGTTCACAACTTTCGGGACTTCTCGTAAAAATTAGAATTGTAGCAAGGAAAAGCTTATTATTTCAAGCCTTTTCCATTTAAGTAGCCATAACCATTATAAATAGAATGTAGAGCACCAGCTAAATAAGCAAGCGGCGCATTCCAGTTAATAGCCACTTCGTTTGTTGCATAACTGCAACGATTATCAGTGTAAGCTAAAGCGGGTTTGTTTGCCTGAGCGTAATCATCACATTTCCAATTTTCTGGGCCAATATCTTGTTTACCTAAATGAGGGCCACCTACAAGCATGCCTGGCACAGGATCGTCAACATAATCAGCTTCACTTGGACGATGGTGTGGATTTTTAGAGCTACGAGCGCCAAAGCCAGTTACATAAGAAAGTTGGAAAGGATTTTTCCCAAGCAAATAATCCAATGTTTGTTGTGCTCCGTCCAAATAATCACGTTTGCCCGTTAAATAGTAAGCATGTAACAAAATAATACCATTATTGGCTACAGCACTATTAGAACCCCAGTTCCAGTTCCATGGGTGCATTGGCAATCTGTAAGCTGAAGTATCGCCTTCTCTGGTTAAGTTATCAGCTTCGTTTAAAAGGATTTTTTGTGCGGCATCAGAAAGAGAATCTCCAAAAGTTTTTTTGTCTAAAGCAATGCGGTAAATGCCAAGAAAATTAACGTCACCCCACCAAGGTCCGTTCGGATTAAATGGGTTCTGTTTTAGTTCGTCAAGATATTCTTTTTTACTAGTTGCTCGATAGAGTTCTGCTGCGGCAAAACGGAATTCATCTAAAGCATCTTCAGACTTGTGAACGTAAGAGCCTGTTTCTACATCACTTGGTTGTTCATAAATGATTTTAGGATTGGCTTTAGCCCAAGCATAAGCTTTTTCTGCTGCACTCAGCATTTTTTTTGCATAAGCTGCGTCAATATTTTTATAAACATAAGCGGCTTGTGCCATAACTGCTGCAAAGTCTAAAGTAGCAACGGTATTTTTCCCGATAGCAAAACGTTCCGCGAGATCTTGTTCTGGCATAATGGAACCGCAGAATTTAAGTGATGTGAGTTTGTGGAATACGCCGCCATCTTTATCTTGCATAGTAAGCATCCAATCTAAATTCCAGCGGACTTCTTCTAAAAGGTCTGGGTATTTTGAATGTTCTATCGGAATGTTCCATGAAAGAGAATCAAAAGTTTTTGGGAAATGTTCGTAGAGTTCAAGTAATGTAAATACGGTAATACCGGAATTGACAATGTATTTGCCATAATCACCAGCGTCATACCAACCTTTAGGACTATCTATAGTTCTTTTTTCGCCATAGACTTTGGCTTTATTGTCTGGATGACCTTTTGCTCTTGCCCATTTGCCAGCGTATTTAGCTTCAAGATTTAAGCCTGCACGTTGGTAATAAAACCATTTTAAAGCACCTTTGGTTAAATCGACATAAGGCGATTCTTGGATTTCAAAAGGAGTCCCTAAAAATTCATTGGAACGGCGTAAACGATAGGTTCCTGGTTTTTTAAGACTTGAAAAATCAAAAACTTGTGTTTCTTCCCCACTAGCATCCCATTCGCCAACATAAGGCGCTTTGACTTTTAAAACAGATTTTCCTGTTTTTAAATCAATCACTTCCAAAGGGCTTGCGTCGTTTCCAGGAATCACAACCTGTTTTTCAGCTTTTGGAGCAAATCCTAGTTGGTTTATTGCAGGCATAGCGGCAAAAGAGGCTATAGAAGCCGCAAGGGGTAAAAGAATAATTTTTTTCATAAATCCTCTTAAGAAAGATAAAGGAATCCCTTTGTGTAAGAATGTATAATCATATTTGGAAGAAAGGAAAAATTTTAAGATTTTTTTGTATTCTTTGGTATACAGTGTTGAGATTTAGTTCTTTTTTAAATGTCTTTTTTGTTTTATTGATTTTGAAAATTTTATTGGCGAGTTTTTTTAATGTTTCTAAGTTATGAGAATGGATAAAAATGCAGTCAAAAAAGTTTTTTCTAATCAAGATGGTCCCCATGAAAATTTAACAGAATGGGTAATGCGTTATGTAAATACGCAATATTTGCGCCCAATTGCTGAACATACAAGAAAAGCTTTTTTAGAAGTGGAAACATTTGTCAAAAAACGGGCTTGTCCGATTGTCTTGGATTCAGGTTGTGGAACAGGGCGAAGTACACAAGTTTTAGCCCAAAAATTTCCTGAATGTACGGTTATTGGCATTGATAAATCAGAAGTACGCCTTTCTCGTTCTGGAAAAGCTTGTGAAAATCTGATGTGGGTCCGGGCAGAACTTTTGGATTTTTGGCGTTTAGTTCTTGAAAATAAATGGGAAATAAAATTTCACGCTCTTTATTACCCAAACCCTTGGCCTAAAGCGTCAGAAGCTACGCGGCGGTTCCATTTTCATCCGATTTTTCCGACTCTTTTGAAACTCGCTCCTAAAACTGAATTGCGGACTAATTGGGAAATTTATGCAGAAGAATTTGCAATGGCTTCTGTTTTAGCAGGCGATATGTTAAAAATGCCTCTTTCGGTATCAAAGCACATTTTTCAGTCTGAAATCCCAGAAACGGCATTTGAAGAAAAGTATGCAAAGGCCGGGCAGGAACTTTTCTGTGTAATGGTAGAACACAAGTAGTTTCAAAATTTCTATTTTTCTTTTTAAATCCATGAAATGCCTTTGTTGTGTAGAACTTTTAAAGGTGAAAAGAGGTTTATATGACTTTTGAAGAAATGTATGAACTTGCCTGTAAACGCAAGCAAGAAATGCCCGAAGGAAAGGGAACAACCGAACTTTTTCGTAAAGGGGCTCATGCGATAGGGAAAAAACTCGTTGAAGAAGCTGCTGAATCATGGATGGCAGCTCGGTTTGAATCTCGTGATGACCAAGCATTAGAACTTTCACAAGTGCTTTATTATGTAGCAGTGATGATGGCAGAAAGAGGTCTTACACTTGAAGAGGTTTATAAAAAATTATGATTAAAGTTGCTTTACCAAATAAGGGCATGCTTTTTGAACCCACTCAAGAATTGTTGAAAGCTTGTGGTTATAAAGCATCTAAGCCATACAAAACTCTGACACAAATAGATTCAAAAAATGGAATAGAGTTTTTCTTTTTGCGCCCAAGTGATATCCCGATGTATGTCGGTCGTGGAATTATTGATGCAGGCATTACAGGAATGGATTTTAATGCCGAAGCCAAAAGCCCGGCTGTTAAAGTTTTGGATTTGCCATTCGGTGCTTCTAAAATGTGTGCTGCTGTTCCAGAAAATAGTCCGGTACAAACATTAGAAGATTTAAAAACAGCTACAATTGCAACAAGTTTTCCAAATATCGTAAATACTTTTTACCAAAAGGAAATGGATACGGTTGTTTTAGAAGGTGCTGTTGAAATTTCCGTCAGTCTTGGTGTCGCAGATGCTGTTGTTGATGTTGTTGAAACAGGAACGACTTTAAAACAAGCTGGGTTACGTATTTTAGGTGAACCGCTTTTCCGCAGTAACGCGGCCCTTTTCTGTCACCCACAAAAACAAGATCTTGAAGAAGTTCACACTTTAGTTCGCCGTATAGAAGGTAAGTTAGTTGCTCAGTCTTATATGATGATTGAATACGATGTACCTTCGGAACTTTTATCCAAAGCTTGTGAACTTACTCCAGGTTTAGACGCTCCGACTATCTCTAAATTACATGGTCGCGATTGGTATGCAGTAAAAGCAATGGTTTCTCAAGAAGAAGCAAATGGCATTATGGACCAATTATGGAAAATAGGTTGCCGTAGCATTTTATTGTTTGCAATAAAATCAGCTCGTATTTAAAAGACAAAAATGGATTCTAGCGTTTATTTAGCAAGACAACCTATATTAGACAAAACAGGTAAACTGTTTGCGTTTGAATTGTTGTTTCGCGATTCGCCTAAAAAAGATTCTGCTATTATCCGAAGTGCAATAGCAGCAACGGCGAATGTTTTAGAAAACGCATTGAATGGCATTGGCTTGCAAGCGTTGCTTGGTTCTCATAAGGGATTCATCAATTGCAATAGAGAAATGCTTTTAGGAAACATAACGAGTTTACTTGATGCAAAGCATTTTGTCTTAGAAATTTTAGAAGATGTCATACCCGATGATACTATAGTAGCTGCTATAGCTTCTTTAAAATACAAAGGGTTTGAAATAGCTTTAGATGACTTTGTTTATACAGAAGAAAATTGCCGTCTTTTCAGTCCGATTTTTCCTTATTTGTCTTACATAAAAATTGACCTTGTTAATAACACTTTGCCACAAAGAAAAGAGGCTGTTTCTTATTTTAGAAAATTGGGAATTTCGCTTTTAGCAGAAAAAGTTGAAACTGAATCGACTTTTCAGGAATGTTTAGATGAAGGTTATGATTATTTTCAAGGATTCTTTTTTGCAAGGCCAGAAATTTTAACTGGGAATTTTGTTCCGGCAGAAACTCAAGCGATACTTTCTTTACTCAGGCTTTTACGCAAAGAACCAACGCTTGGTCTTTTATGTAAAGAAATAGAAAATTATCCGGAAATTAAAGAAAGTCTTTTACGTTATGCTGTTACCGGTAATGTATTACGGCAAGTGGAAAACCGTTCTATTCAAGAAATCATTGAGTGGATAGGAATTCGTCGTTTACATGAATGGTTGCTGCTTTTACTTTATTCGCGTTCTTCAGCCGATTCGGATTCGAGAGATTCTGCTTTGTTTAGAAATGTTTCTCATAGAGCAAAGTTTATGGAAAACATAGCAGCCTTTATTCCGAATGCAACTGAAAATTTTTGTGCCGATGCTTTTTTGCTTGGGGTTTTGAGCCGTTTAGAAGCACTTTCTAATGTTTCATTAGATTCTCTTATTTCTAAGTTGAATCTTTCTGACGCAATAAAAGACGGTTTGCAATATCGTGGCCAACTTGGTTTGATACTGCGTTTAACAGATGCTATGGAAAAAGATTGTCAAGAAGAAATTTCTGATAGTTTAACGCAACTTTCTTTGAAGTCGTTTGTTTTGAAAATTTGTGTAGAAAACGCTTATACATGGGCTGCTTATGCTTGAACCTTTTAGTTTAGAACAATTAGTTCAAGAATTTGCGTCGCTTCCAGGAATCGGGAAAAAAACAGCGCGACGTCTTGCTTATCATTTGTTGCAAAAACCAAAGCAAGATATTGAACGCTTTGCCGATAGATTAAAAGAAGTATCAGTAAAAGTAAGGCCGTGTTCTAAATGCTATTTGTATACAGATACAGAAACATGCTCTGTGTGTTGTGAAAGAATCGGGGCAAAAAGTATCTGTGTTGTTGAAAAGCCTTCAGATGTTTTGCCTTTTGAACGCTCTGGCATTTATCAGGGTTTATATTTTGTTTTAGGTGGAGTGCTTTCGCCCTTAGATGGTATTGGCCCAGAAAAATTACATTTAACAGAATTAGTTAAAAGAGTTCAAGAGGAAAATATTGAAGAACTTATTTTAGCTTTAGGTTCAAGTCCAGAAGCAGAAAGTACAATGCTTCTGATAGACAGATTGATGTCTGATTTACCAGTTAAATGTACTCGCCTTGCTCGTGGAATTCCAATGGGAAGCGATTTGGAATTTGTTGATGAAATTACTATGCTTAAAGCTTTTGAAGGAAGGAACTTGTTGTGATGGAAAATCAAAAAAATGCTTATCAGTATCCTTCTGCAAGGTTTGTGAAAAGTGCCGTTTCTTTAAAAGATTTGCCAGAAGAACGTTTGCCGCAAATTGCTTTTTTAGGTAGGTCTAATGTTGGGAAATCTTCTTTATTGAATGCTTTGACTGGTAAGAAAAATTTAGTGAAGGTGAGTGCAACGCCTGGAAAAACAAGAGAAATCAATTTCTTTGAAATCAACAATGCTTTTTACATTGTTGATTTACCTGGTGTGGGGTATGCTAAAGTGAGTTTTTCCAAACAAGAACAAATGGAAAATTCAATTCGCCAATATATAGAAGGTGCAAAAGATTTAAAAGGCGTAATTTACCTTGTTGATATTCGTCACGCAGGGACTCCGATAGATATTGAAACGGTTGAACACATTCGTAATGCAGGCTGTCCGGTTTTAATTGTTGCAAGTAAACGAGATAAAGTAAATCAGTCAGAATTTGCTAAAAACAGAAAACTGATGCAAGAACGTTTTGGATTAGAAACATTACCTTTAGCTGTAAGTTCTTTAAAGAAAACAGGGCTGAAGGAATTATGGAATGAAGTTTTGAAAGCAGTTAGTGTGGAGTTTTAAATGCAAGAAAACAAATCTACACTAAGTTTTATTGGAAAGTTTTTTAATTGGTTAGGCGAATCGTTTTTAAAAACAACGCCTGGTAAATTATTTTCGTTATTTGTTCAGACGATACTTTCCTTTTTTTCAGAGAATAGAAATTTAAGAACGGATTTCCGTAATATTGTTTTGCAAACCTTTTTTACTGGTGTAGAAATTTTTCCAATTCTTTTTATTGTTGCCTCTCTTTTTGGAACGGTTGTTATTGTTGAAACAATGTCCATTATGAGTAAAGTAGGCTTTGCCAATGTGATTGGTAATGTTTTGGCTGTAATTATTGTACGTGAACTAGGACCTATTTTTACTGCGTTTTTGATTGCAGGCCGAAGTGGATCTGCTTTAGCTACAATGCTTGGCAATATGCAAATCAATTCTGAAATAGATGCTCTTTCTTCAATGGGAATTAGTCCAATCCGTTACCTTGTTATGCCATCACTACTTGGTGGTGTGGTTGCGGTATTTATAATGAGCGTTTGTTTTTGCATTTCTTCTCTGGGTATGGGCTTTTTAATTTCAAAATTTTTTGTCATGATTCTTGGGCAGGCAGCCAATGTTCAGTTAACCTGGCATTACCTGTTTAATTCTTTAGTAAACGCTCTGACTTATACTGATTTTATAATGATGGTTATAAAGCCTTGTGTTTTTGCGATAATTATTGTGATCAATGCTTGTTATCAGGGGTTGCGTGTTGAACGTGATTTCCGTAATTTGCCAAAAGCAACTTCTCGTTCTGTTATTTATTCGTTTTTATACATAGTGATAGCTGACGCTCTGCTTTCTGTATTCTATATATTCCAGTATATGGGAGAACTTTCTAAGATTATTTAATATGGCAGAAGTTTTACGAATAGAAAATTTGAACTTTAGCGTTTATGAAACTTTGCGGCAAGCTTCTGCTGGTAAAAACGTCATATCAAAAATTTTCGGCAATCTATTTCGTTTTTCAACACTTTCACGCCGTAATATTTTAGAGAATATTAATTTGTCTTTAAACCCAGGAGAAACACTTTGTATTGGAGGCCCTTCTGGGCAAGGGAAAAGTTTATTGCTCCGATTAATTGCTGGTCTTGAAAAACCAGATTCAGGGAATTTTTTCTACTTCGGAGAATATCTACCTAAAGAAAAACACTCAGCGTTAGAAATTGCTTTACGCCAAGTTGGTTTGGTTTTGCAAAATGGAGCATTGATTTCAAATTTGACTGTCCGAGACAATGTTGCTCTTCCATTACGTTATCATAGGCGTGGTTCAGAAAAAGAAATATCGGAAAAAGTAAATATGGCTTTGGATTTAATGCGCGTAAGTTCTGTCGCAACAAATTTTCCACATACTTTGAGTGCCGGTATGTTAAAACGCGTGGCGATAGCCCGTTCATGGGTAATGGATCCAAAACTTCTTTTGTTAGATGAACCGACAGCAGGTCTTGATAATTATAACAGGCGAAATTTATTGCCTTTGATTGATAATATGCGAAGTTTATTCCAGACATCGATTATTATTGTGACCCACGATTTGCGTATGGCCGATGAACTAGATGCCAATTTGATATTTTTACACAATAAAACTTTAACAGAGCCCCATTCTTTTGATTATTGGCTCCATTCAAAAGAAGTTTTTGCAGTTCAACTCTTTCGTGATTTACAAAAGCGGGATGGGTTGTATTAAGAATTGATTTTATATATTTTAAAGTAATATGCGACCACTAAAACACATAAATTGGATGGAACTTTCAGGCTTACTTGTTGGAGCCTTCCTTATGTTTGCTTTAATGGTGGTTGGGATTGTCTTGTACGTTAAACTTTTTAATTCTGGCATGATTGGGGTTGAAGAATACAAACTCCATAGCCGTTTTGAAAAAGCACTTGGTTTAAACGTAGGCACAAAAGTCCAAATAAGTGGTGTGGAAGTGGGTAAAATTTCTAATGTCACTCTTGATTCAAGAGGCGTTTGGCTTGAACTTACTCTCCAAAAAAAATACCAGAACTGGATAACAGATAGTGCTAAGGTATTTGCTATTCGTGACCAGAACGTGATTTCTTCACGCGTAGTTAACGTAGAAGTCGCAAGAGCTGGTAATGTTTTAGGTGATGGCGATACTATCACAGCGGGTCAGGCTCAGGATTTAGAAACAGTTTTAGAAACAGCAAATGAGTTGTTGACTCGGGTTGGTGATTTAGTCGATGTAGTTGATACCATTGTGACTTATGTGATGGATACAAGCACGACGCTTGGTGCCTTACTTGGTTCAAAATCCTTTTATACGAATATTAATACGCAACTTACACGGCTTGATAATATGACTCGTGTGGGGTCTCATTTGCTTTATTCATTAGATGGCCATTTACCGATACTTTTATCTAAAACAGATACTTTAGTGGGGGATTTACAAACGGTTGTTACAGGTGTAAAAGATATCCCGACACAGTTGAATGGAGTCTTTAATTCTATGGACGGAATGTTTAACCGCATGGATACTTTAATGACAAATTTTGACGGGGTAGCTAATTCACTTTCTGGATTTATTGAAGTAGGTGAAAAAACACTTTATGGTGCAGATGAAATGGTAGAAGGTATTTCTAATATGTGGATAATTCGCCGTTCTATGCCGCAAAAAGATTCAGTACCATTTACGGTGGAGACTTTATGGTAGTGCGTTTTTTGCTTATCTGTGCTTTGTTATCTGTTTCTTTGTTTGCCAAAGAATCTGGCCGTTATGCTTTTCGCGCTCAAAAGTATTTGGAAGAAGGGAAATTTGCTTCTGCTTATTCTCTTTATGAAGCGGCATTACTTGCAAGCCGTAAAGAATCTGATTTGCTTTCGGAATCAAGAATTCTTTTGTCTATGGCGCAAATTAGAACAAGCAGTTTAGATTTAGAACTTGCTGATTCATTACTTTCGCAAGTAAGAGAAGATGTTTTGGATTTAAATACAAAGCTTGCTTTATTACAAGCAAAAATTTCTTTAGATAATATCAAAGGTAAGCATTCAGAAGTACTTTCAAAAGTGGCTTCGGTAACAGAAGAAATGTTGAAAAAAGCACCAGAAGCTTTGCTTGCAGCTCTTTATTCAGAAGAAGCTTATGCTTTAGCAGCTAAAGGCGATATTTCCAAAGCAGAAGAAACACTTGAAAAAGTGCGTAAAGAACTTTCTAAAAAAGATGGTCGTTACGTTTTAGCGAAAGCTCGCGTAGCAGATGTTTCTAAAGCAAGTAATGCAGATTCTTTATACTCTGAAGCCGAAAAAATTTCGATACAAGAAAACCGTATTTACAGAACGGCTACAATACTTTACTATCGCGCTTTAATTGCCGAACGAAACGGGGAATCTGATAAAGCAAAAGATTTCAGAAAACGCAGTGCTCATGCTTTTGAACTCATGGGACTCCCAAAACCTCAAAAGCGTTCTTTGGGCGAAGAGTAATTCACCATTCTCGTTTTTTGAAATACAGATAAATTAATAAACCAGTTATTGCCATAACGCTAAGAGCTATAGGGTAGCCATAAGGTGATTCAATTTCTGGCATGTATTTAAAATTCATTCCCCATATTCCTGCCATAAATGTAAGCGGGATAAATATGGTAGAAATTATGGTAAGGCGTTTTATGATTTCATTTAAATGGATATTCATATTTGAAATGTAAAGTTCTACCAAAGAATCTAAAGCCTCTTTAGTGGATTCTAAATTTTGAGAGGCTGATTTAAGGTGATCTTGCAAATCATTGAAAAAAGGGCGCAGTGATTTGTGGATAGTTCTATTGTTTATTTGTTGCGTTTCTTGTAGTAGTATGGGAATGTTTTTTTTGAAAGTGCTGTATTGGTGTTTAAAATTTTGGAGAGTCAGGTTTGAATTTTTAATGTTTTTAAAAGAAAGTAATTTTTCTTCGTGTTCTTCTAATTTTTCATTAAAATGTTCTAGAACAGTAGAGTGATTTTTAGAAATAATTTTCAGCAAGAAATAAAATAAATATTCAGAATTCTGACTTTTGATATTCAATGTGTTGTTTAAAAAGGCTTGGTGGACAACTTCAAAGAAATCGTTCTTTTTTTCTTCAAAACAAATGACAAAATGCTCTCCGCAGATAATGGTGACTTGTTCTTCATGAAGAATTTTATGGTGTTGAAAATCAAAAATTTTACTGATAAGAAGTAAATAGTTTTCCCTAGTTTCTATTTTTGTCGGGTGTTCTAAATTCAATATGTCTTGTTGCGTTAAATAATCAAGATTGAAAAGATTTCCGATTTCTTCAATAGTTTTTTTATCAGTTGCTCCCTGGATTTCTAACCAAAGATTATAATCTTTGGAAAAAATCAGTTCTTTTAACTTTTGAATTTCAGATAAATTAAAGTTTTGTTGCGTTGAATTGTTGTATAAAGTTAAAAGGAAAAGAGGCGCCTTTTTATCTTCAGGCAAAAAAAAGAAATCTTCGTAGGTTAAGTCGTTCATAGTTTCTCCACATGCTGAACATATTATTTGTATAAAGTGGAGAAAAGGGTGTTTTTACATAAACTTTTTTACGATTTGATTTGCTAAGAAAAAAGCCAAAAATCCAAAAACTAAACTTAAACAAGCATATAGAATAGTTGAGAATTTTCCTTGTTCCGCAATTTTTGCCGATTCGCAAATGAAGGTAGAAAAAGTGGTAAAGCTCCCACAGAATCCTGTTGTTAAAGCTAAATGAACGGCAGGAGGAAATGGTGAATTTTTCAGAGCAAGCGCGTTAATAAAGCCTAAAATAAAACAGCCTAAGACATTTACAGAAAAAGTTCCTAAAGGAAAGTTTATAAAAAGAGGGTTCAGTAGTTTAGAAAGCCCGTATCTAGAAATCCCGCCAAAAGCGCTTCCGATAGCGATACAGGCTATGTTTGTTATCATATTATTCACCGCCTAAATATTCAACTGCGAATATGAGGGTTGCGTCTCCTGGAATTGGACCGCCGCCACGACTACCGTAGCCGAGTCCAGGAGGAATAATCAAAATTCTTTTTTCACCAGGCAACATGCCTTCAACACCTAAATCCCAACCTCTTATAACGCGACCACCACCAAGTGGGAATGCGAATTCCTGACCACGTTCTCTTGAACTATCAAATTTGGTGCCGTTTTGTAGCCAACCTGTGTAATGAACGCGTGCCATTTTTCCGGTTACAGCAGGTTCGCCTTCACCTGTTTTAATGACAGCATAACGCAAGCCTTCAGGGCCGTCTTTAAATTCTAAAGCGGAAGTGTCTGGGAAAAAGTCCATGGTTTCAGCTAAAGCTTCGTCTTTTTCAGCATCAAGGATTTCCATGCGGAAAAGAAGAGTAGAGTTTGGCGGAATCATAGAAAATGGTTTTGCACCATAACCCATAGCAGGGCTGATTTGCAGCCAACGGATAGCTCCTGGTTTTAAGTTCTCCAAGCCAACTTCTACACCAGGGATAAACTTGCCGGCTCCGAGAAGCGTTTCAAGAGGGCGCCCTAAATCTTTTGAACTGCTGAATTTTCTGCCAGAAAAAGTCCAGCCGGTGTAGTGGAGTTTAATTTTAGTACCCGGTTTTGTTGCTTCACCAGAACCGGTTTTTTCATCAATAACTTTAACGCCGGGAACAAGTTCTTTCCAAGGCATTTTGGAAATGTCTTTTGGTAAAGTATCTGGTGGTAAAGGTTTTTCAGCAAAAACAAGCTCTACTTCAAAATAAAGGTCTGATTTCGCTGGAATAGGCCCTATCGCACGGTCGCCATATCCTAATTCGTAAGGGATGTTTAATTTGCGGATTTCTCCAACGCGCATGCCGACAAGGCCTTTATCCCAACCAGGAATCACTTGGCCTGTCCCAAGAGAAAACTCAAGCGGTTCACCTCTTTCGTAGGAATTATCAAAATAAGTGCTGTCTGAAAGCCAACCTTTATAATGGACTTTGATTAATTGTCCCGACCGAATAGTGTCGCCTTGTCCCGGTTTCAGAATTTGGTACTCAAAAGGAATGGCATAAAGAGCCGTAGATGCTAAAAGAAATGCAAAAAAAACGTTTTTCAACATAAAATTACCTTTCTCCAAAAATAGAAAATGCTAGTTTTGTAAAAAACTATAGATTGTTTTTTAATATGGATTTATCTGTTATTTTAATTGTTGTGACTATTATTGTGCTTTCGATCATTTTGGCAGCGATCGGGGCTTATGTAGTTATTCATAGTGCTGAAGAAAAAGAAGAAGCACCACCACCTATAGATGTATCTGGTCAATATGCAGTTGTGGTTCGCCCTGCAAGACTTTCTATGGAATCTGTAAAGCCTTCTGAAACAGATTTGAAAAAATGGCTTTCTTCTCAAAATATTTCTGAAGAAGAAAAGTCACGCTATTTTGAACAATGGCAGAAAACTTATGAAGAAACAATTCGGATTATTGATGAAGGCGATAGAAACGGAACTGTAACTTATCGTATTGAACTTGGTCCGAAAGGCAAGCAGTATTGTAAATTCTTGAACGAAGAAAATTTTATTACTCGGGAACAGATCCGAAATCATGCTGAGTTGCTTCCGCCTTATGTTTTTGGCTGCGATTGTCGGTTAATGCCGAAATTACCTTGGGAAAACCCAGGAAAATCAGGTTGGAAGGCTGTGGTTCCAGACAATGGTGTGTATCATGTACCCGATTGGAGACAATTTGCGTAAGTATTTTTTCTTTCTTGTATTTCTTTTTCCTGTTTTAGCTTCGGCAGCTGGTTCGGCTATTATTACTCTTCAGATGCCAGTGGGCACGCGTCAGCTTGGTATGGGGGAAGTCGGTGCAGCTGTTGCAGATGATGCTACGGCAATGTATTATAACCCAGCAGGGCTTGCTTTTGGACCGCTTTCTGATGAATGGATGGTTTCTTACCCAGCTAGTTCAAAAAATGCTCCGCAGTTTACGAAACTTTCTGCAAGAACACGCCCAGGCTTTTTCTCTAAAAGTGAATTGTGGGCAGGGACTGTTGCTGGTATTTTAAAATATGATGGCGATGATTGGGTGGAATACCATAAAGTAGAACTTGAAGGTAATGCAAAAATCAGAGATGCGGTTCGTGTTTTTGCTGGCACTGAACGCGGGCTTGATGAATATGTGCGTCAAGTGAAAAAATATAATGGCATAGAAAGTGCTGCCGATGAATCGTTTTTGGTAGATGTAAAAATCCCTTGGAACCTTGTTGTAAAAGATACCATTACAGCCCTTCTATATGAAACCAGAACTGAAAAACTTTGGGTAGGTACGCCAAAAGGTTTGTTCCGCTTTGATGGTCGTTCTTGGAAATCATTTGAATCTGAACTGGGTAAAGTGCGTATTACGGCACTTGCAAACCAAGGGGCTACACTTTGGGTGGGTACAAATGACGGTCTCTTTTCTTACAGAAACGGAACGGTAGAACGTAAAGGTGTAGTGTTGCCAAAGCAAGATATTCGTGGGCTTGCCTGGTCTGAATTACGAAAAGAACTTTATGTTTCAGTGCATGGGGCTGGTATCGCTCGTTTGATTCCTAAGAAAAGCAATAATGATAAAGACCGTTGGAGCCTTTTCACAGAAGAAGATGGAATTTTTAATTTAGAACCAAATGCTATTGTCGTTGATAGCTCTGGTCATGTTTGGGCCGCTCATGAAGGCGGACTTTCTCATTTTAACTTGAGAAAATGGGAACAAGTCCGTTTTGAAGATAATGTGGTAAATGATATTTCAGTTGACCGCAAAGGTGCTGTTTGGATTGCAACCAATAAAGGTGTTTGGCGTTACCTGCCAGATTACGCAACGGCAAGTGGTAAGAAAGCAGAACTAGAACGCCGCCCTGGCGAAGAAGAAAAAAAGCAGGATGATGAATGGAATCATTATCACTCTGGCAATGGACTTTCTGACAATCATGTTTATGCTGTTTTGCCACAAGGTAACGATGTCTGGTTCAGTACAAATGCAGGTATGGAACTTTATAAAGATGCTGACTATCAATTGGTTTTCTTTTACGAACAACTGCTTCCTGTTTTAAATATTCCAGACCTTTATCATTTGTATGCTGCGATGACTGTTCCTGTTGCTGAATGGGGAACTTTAGGATTTTTCTTGAACTTTGTTTCTTTTGGTTCAACTGTTGTTTCTGATGAATATACTTCTGATGATTTAGTCGCTCACAATAGCTATGAAATTGTTGGCGGTTTTAGTTATGGAACTTCTCTTGGTCGCGGTTGGGGTTTAGGTTTGACGGCTAAGCTTTTTTATTCTGATTTAAGTTCCGGGGCTTCTGTTGGTGGCGAAAAGGCAACTACACTTGGTTATGCGTTTGATGTCGGCGTTCTGAAAAAAGATTTATTCGTTGAAGATTTAAGTTTTGCGGTTGTTTTGAATAATATTGGTCCAAGTGTTTATTATGTCGATAAAACAAATGAAGACCCAATCCCTTTGACATGGCGTTTAGGACTTGCGTATGATTTGTTAACATTAGCAGACCATAAATTAGTTATTGCTGGGGATTATAATCGTGAAGTTATTATTGATGATGATAAAGGAAACCCAGAGCCATTCTACATTTCAGCTTGGAAATCTATTGTAGAACCTGAGCTTGGTGGGGATGGTTTAACGGCTGCAAAGAACTCGTTATTGCAAGGTGTATTCAATGTTGGTATGGAATACATTTATGCAAATACAGTTGCTTTGCGTGTAGGTTATCTTTACGATAAAACAGGTAAACGCCAAGAAGTGGATTTAGGCTTTGGCTTTATGCTTTCTGATGTTTTCCAGTTTGACTTCTCTTCTATTAAAGATGTAGGCGATAACGAAGGTGTTCGCGATGGCCAAATGCGTTTTGGCTTGCTCTTTAGATTCTAAAAACTTGTAAATCGGCTAATAGACAGGTGGCAAACGACGCAAATGTTGTTTGCCATAATTAGTTTTTTACTCTTGCTTCCTAAAAGGCTAAAGTAATCTGAAAACAAGTAACAAAATAAACTTATTTTGTCTAGAGGGAATCATATATAATTAAGGAGCTAATATGCCTAAGCAAACGCTTGTTTTTGAAAACCCTGTTCAATTATCATTGCACAATTCTTTATTAAAAATCGCATACAAAGAAAATCCGGACGAAGTATGTTTTAGAGCGATTGAAAATATTGGAACAATACTTATAGATAATCATTCAGCATCGTTAACGACACCGCTTATAGCAAAACTTTCAGAATATAATGTTGCCGTTGTTTATTGTAATGAAAAACACATGCCTGTATCTATGTTAATGAATTTAGATGCTAATTCATTGCAGGAAAAATATTTCAGGTTACAACTAAATGCATCGCAACCTTTGAAAAAGCAAATGTGGAAAAATATAGTTGAGGCTAAAATTAAAAACCAAGCGTTGTTTTTAAAATCTCTAAATAAAAAGAATGAAAAAATGTTTAAATACGCATCAAGTGTTTTAAGTGGAGATTCAAGTAACAGAGAAGGACTAGCGGCGCAATTTTATTGGAAAGAACTCTTTGGGAAAAATTTTATCCGTGATAGATTTGGGGAATACCCAAACAATCAATTGAATTATGGGTATGCTTTATTGCGAGCCGCAATAGCACGAGCACTAATGTCAAGTGGATTACTACCTTCCCTAGGAATTTTTCATCGGAATTATTACAATGCGTTTCCTTTAGCAGATGATATTATGGAACCTTATAGACCTTTTGTAGATCAAATTGTATATAAATTATTTTGTACAAAACAAAAGACTTTGAATAAAAATATAAAAGGCATGTTCTTAGAATTATTTTATACAAGTGTTCCTTTAGGCGAACAAATGGTGCAATTAAATACTTGTTTGAGTTATACAACAGCGTCAGTCACAAAATTTTTAATGGGTGAAACAAAGAATATTGTTTATCCGAGGATTGTATGTGGGTAGTTGCTATTTTTGATTTTCCAAGATATTGTAAAAGTGGTAGGCAAAATATGCTTTTGTTTACAAAGCATTTAGAAAAAGAAGGGTTTAGTAAAATTCAAAAAGGAATGTATGTGCGTTATTGCTCTACAGCCGCAAATGCCAGAGTTCATAAGAATAAAATAATAAGTTCAATAATCCCTCGCTCAACAGTTTGTTTGTTAAACATTGCAGATAAAGAATTTTCAGAAATTTATAGTCATTTTGGATATTCTAAAGCACCAAAAAACTGGCCAAAATCTTTAGATACAATTCAATTTTTCTGATTTTTTTATGCTGAAATTGCTTGACACCCCTTATGGAATAAGGTATATTACAAAGTAGGTTGTAATGGAGTTTTACGGGAACTTAGTTAAAACGAACAAGTTTACTCTATCCGAGATACTTTTCAAATTTCTTTACAAGATTCTATTCATTGGCTTGAAATGGAAAAGAATACAGATTACACAATTTGTATAGAAGATGTTAATGAGAGCCTATGGAAAGGAAATGATTTCTCTTATAAAAAAGAGCAAAATTGTATTCTTTTAAATTCAGGAAATTATGTGAAAAATGGAAAAATTTGGTATGTAACAAAATTTGGTAACGTGTTTGTTGTAATGGAGTTAGTCTACGGGAACTTAGTTAAAACGCAAAAAAGTTTAATGTAAATTCTCCGCTTGCGGTCTATTTTGGATATAATAATAATGGCCAGTTGAGATTGTCATTTCTTTCAACCACCAAACCGCCAAAGTTGGAGCCGACTAAATACATAAACATAGTGCAAGGGCCTGATAAAACAGGAGCTTTTTGGCTTTGTTTTGATGTGCTGTTGCCAGGTCAAGAGAATGTTGTTGTAATGGAGTTTCTATGATAACTTAGGTAAAACTATGATCCGCTCAAAGGATACAACCTTTACACTGCACAGGCCCTCGCCAAAGAAACTAACAAAAAGCACGATGCAGAATCGCACGTAGAAAGAGTTGCTCGTAAGTGGGCGAAGTACGCAGAATAAAAATTAACTTTGTAAAAATTCTCGGACAGTGAGGTTCGTTTTTTTTACAAAAAAAGCTAAATTAGAGAATTTTGCGGAATTTGGGAGTTTGATTCCTAAATTCCGTAAAATGTTGTATATTATATACATGATTAAGCGAGAATTGACTGAATTTCTAAAGGGCATGGCGCAGAAATATCCCGTCGTGACACTTATTGGGCCGCGACAGTCCGGTAAAACGACGCTTGCTTGCCAGACGTTTTCGGAGTATCGCTATGTAAACCTAGAGCAGACTGGTATGCGATTGCTTGCCAAGGAGGACCCTCGTGGTTTTTTGGTTTCCAACCCGCCGCCCCTGATTATCGACGAGGTGCAGCGTTGCCCGGAACTCCTAAGCGAAATCCAGGTTGTCAGTGATTCCTTGAATATGAATGGAGCGTTCATCCTTACGGGGAGCCAGCAACTGCCACTGATGCAGGGAGTCTCGCAGACTTTGGCAGGGCGAACTTCAATTCTTACGCTGCTTCCACTTTCGTTGCGGGAACTGGCCTTTGCCGGAATCGAACAAAAAAAGGATGAAAGTCTCTATTTTGGTGGCATGCCACGGATATTCGATAGCCACATAGAACCCAACATCTATTATCGCGACTATTTCCGCACGTATGTGGAGCGTGATGTTCGTGACCTTATCCGCATCAGGGATTTTGACAGGTTTGATATTTTCGTGAAGCTTCTGGCTGGGCGAGTAGGGCAGATTTTGAATACGTCTTCTCTTGCAGCCGACGTGGGCGTGTCTAACAAAACCATCGCCGAATGGATTTCCGTTCTGGAAATTTCAAATGTTGTTTTCAAGTTGAGACCATGGTTCGGCAATGTGGGGAAGCGTTTGACCAAGTCTCCCAAGATTTATTTTACCGATACGGGGCTTGCGGCAAGGCTCTTGGGAATTGAATCTCCTGAGCAGGTGGCACGAGACCCCTTGCACGGCAATTTATTCGAAAATCTTGTTATTCTTGAAGTTTTAAAATCTGCATGGAACCAGAATATGACGACGGAATTCTTTTATTTCCGTACGGAATCTGGGATCGAACTGGATTTGCTATTCAAGAGCGAAGGTTGCTGGAACGCTGTCGAGATAAAGTCTTCGTCGACAGTCAATATGGACTACTTCAAAAATTTAACGAAGGTCGCGTCAATTCCAGAATTTGAAAACATGAAAAAAATACTTGTCTATTCTGGTGATAATATAGAGAGTTTCAAGGGATGCCGTTGCGTAAATTACAAGGATGCTGGAAAGATTGTTGGAAACCTTTGACAGTTGAGAATGCTAAATGGGTAAAATAGCCTTCGCACATTGGATATCGCAATGGTCGTGCTCACCCTCATTTTGATGGAGAAACTATTTCAGCGTAGGCCGCGAAATCTTGGGCGTTGTTTTGTTTGTTCTATGGGCGGTTCACGTTGTTTAGAACCGTGCGTGGGTTATAATGGCGTTCTATGGGAATTTAGGTAAAACGAAGAATTTCAAGTTGAAAATGAATAAAAAATAAGAATGGATAGAGGCTGATGTCTTAACGGAAAATAGAAAAAATAAATTTCTTTGAAATTGACAAAAAGTGTCATTGAATGGTGTTTATATTTGAATAAAAGTAAAAAAATAATGACAAAGAGTGTATTATGGAAGGAAAACAAAAAATTTTATTTCCACTACTTTTTTTACTCTGTGCTTGTTCAAATAATATCGAAGAACATAGAGTAAAAACGCATAAATTGCACCCATCAAATATTGGTGTTTGTAAATACTATAAGAGTTATCAAACAGGGAGTACTGTAAACCATTTTTTTTCATGCTCCAGACAGTTCCAAACGGGAATATTCAGAACTTTAGACAAATTTTCACTAGGAATATTTAATCGGGTGTTTTTAGGACGAATAATGTATAAAATGGAGTTTTTTGATGATGATTTTTCTGACCTAATAGTTATTGATAATGATGAAATTGATACATATAACAAAACCTATAAATTAGAAATGAGACACAATTATGTTGAATGCTATCGAACATATTTAGGTGATGAAACTTGTAAGTTTAGAACCTTCATTAAAAGCGATTCTGTTTCTAACAGTATTACAACAGATTATGAAACTAAAATAGGAGACTATCTTGAAAAAATTGATTTCTGATTTTTAGCGGAATGATATTTCATAAAAATTTTCCGTTGTAATGGCGTTTTTACGTGAACTTAGTTAAAACAAAATGATGAGAAAAACTCAAGTTTCATAACAATGACGGAAACTTCTCTGTAACAAGTTGTCATAAAAAGTAGAACTAACTATATTGTTCTTTATGATTGATTCTTTGTTACGCTATAATACAAATGCGCCGCGTTACACGAGTTATCCGCCGGCAAATTTATTTCAAGAAGCTAAGTCGAAAGAACAAGTACAAAAGCTTTGGTTAGATTCTAATTCTCTTTTGCCGGAAACGTTGAGTTTTTATTTTCATATTCCGTTTTGTGTAAAGCGTTGTCTTTTTTGTGGTTGCACTTCTGATACCTTGCATGATGAATCTTTTAGGAATGCTTATTTTGAAGCATTGCATCAAGAAATGCATGAAAAACTTTCTTGGATAAACAAAGAAAGAAAAATTTCTCAGATTCATTTTGGAGGAGGCACACCAACAAGTGTTCCTCTTATTGAATTAGAAAAAATTCTTTTGCACTTAAAAGAAAATTTTGAATTTCAAGAAAATGCTGAAGTAGCAATAGAAATTAATCCGGCGACTTTAACTAGGGAAATGTTAAAAAATCTGGCTCAGATGGGTTTTAATCGAGTTAGTTATGGCGTGCAAGATTTTGATTTAGAAATCTTAAAAAACATAGGCCGAGACCCGTCTCTTATAGCTATCCCTGAACTGCTTTCACTTACAAGAGAACTTGGTTTTAAAGGGATAAACATAGATTTGGTTTATGGTTTACCAGGTCAAACAGAAGAAGGTTTTGCAAAAACGATTGAAAAAGCGCTAGAAGCATCTCCTGATAGAATCGCTCTTTTTAGTTACGCTCATGTGCCTTGGATGCGACCGGAACAAAAAAAAATAGAAGCTTTTGCTATACCAGAAGCAAAAACAAAAATGGCTTTGTTTTTGAAAGCTCGGGAAGAATTTTTGAAAGCAGGTTATCTTGCTGTTGGAATGGATCATTTTGTAAAACCGAGTGACGCTTTAGCAAAGGCAAGTTTATCAGGAATGTTGCATCGTAATTTCCAAGGGTATTGTACAAGAGAAACAACCGGGCAAGTTTATGCTTTTGGGGCAAGTGCTATTTCTCAATTTGATAATGCTTATGTGCAAAACATTCATAATTCAGCAGAATATGTAAAACGTATCCAAAATGGTCAAATGACAGAAATCAGAGCTCAGGAACTTTCACATGAACAACGCGTTCTCAGGAATGTGATTGAACGGCTTATGTGCAATAATCGGTTAAAACTTTCTGAAAATGAAATGGCTGTTGTTTCTGAAGGCTGGAATCGTTTACTTGCTTTAGAGTCAGAAGGCCTTTTAAATAAATTAAATGAAAATGAAATTGTTGCAACTGAATTTGGCTCACTTGTGATTCGTTATTTAGCGATGCAATTAGACCCTTTAATGCAAACTCAAAAAAGAGAAGGCGTTTTTAGCCAAACGATATAATGTTTGGTTAAAAACAGAAATTGCCAACTTGAATAAAATAACGGTAATCAGAAAAATCTGATAAATCACTGGCTGAATCAAAATTGACTTGCCTTGTCATGCCGATGGAAATTTCTAAAGAGCGATAAGCATAGCGTAAAACAGGTTCTAATGCTAAACGGGAATTTTCTAAACGGAGTAATTCATTTTCTTCAAAATCGTGAATATAACTTGCAAAAAGCCAAGCACTGAAATTACCTAAATGTAAGCCAAGGCGAGCATTTGTAGCAAGGTGATGGTGAGAACGGTATTCTGGAGAATACCAATTGCTTGCAAAAGGTGTAGCGTTTATTTCTTGGCGTATGGTGTTATCAATACCTAAAAAGCCAAATGAAGGAGGATAGGTTTCACCATCTTCTTGGTAAATGTTTGCGCCTGCGAAGGTTCCAAGACCGAGCGTTAAAAAAGAATAAGGGGAATAAGCCAATGAAGCGTTTCCATTCAGTTTCCAGAAAATGGGGACGGTTTCACCTTCGCCAAAGATTGCCCCCACAGATTCTAATCCAAGAGTGGTTTTTATAAAAGAACCATTTTTAGCAAACCAAGGATTTTGTTTACTTGTATTGTGGATAAATGAAAGTTCAGGGGAAATAGGGCGGACAGAAATACGTTTTTTTGAAATGTATTCATTTAACAGATATTCTCTTTTCCCTACAAGAGCTTGTAAAGAAAAAGAGTTGAATTTATCTAAATGGTAATCCAAAATAAATGAAACATCATTTTGCCATTCTTCTTTAATTTGTTGAGAAGCAGCAATGTCATTGATAAAACTGTTTAATGGTTTTAAATTTCTGTAATTATAACGAATGCCAAAATCAAAAGAGCCTTCTAGTAAACGCAAAAGTTTGAATTCTGGAGTAACGCCAAAACCTTGCAAGCCATAAAAAATATTAGAACCTAATTCGTATTCAAATTGATTCACATAACGGATTCGGAAATCGCCGAAAAGGAATGGCCCAAAAACAGAAGAGCCAAAACCACCTGCTTGCAAATCTAAAACAAAAGGAGATTTTGCCTCTATTTGTAAAGTTCCGTTTTTATGCATTTGTATTTTTAATGAATCATAAACTGGAGACTGGCTTACGTCAGAAATGAAATGGTTGACTAGAGAAAATCCTGAATCCTGGAAATTCCAAAAAGACAATAGATGAGGTTGGATTTCAGAAGGAATAGAATCTACAACAGGAATTACCCGAAACCAAGGGTCAATGGATTTAGAAGCGGTCTCATACGGTTTGAGTTTTTGGACAGAAGAAAATGCAGATAAATTTTTTTCTACTTCTGAAAAACCGCTTTGCATCCAGGTTTCAGGAGAGTTTTCAAGCGAGAAATGAGGGCGTATAGTCAGAATAGAACTATTTAAAAAAGACAATTCTCTTTCATAGTAAAGGTATTCTCGATAAGATTCGGAACTCTGGTTTTTGGGAATTCGTTTAGGCCAGGCAGAAAGAATTACAGGGAATTCGTTAGATTTTGATTCTAAAGGTAAGGGTAATACACAACCGGCCCCTGAAATATTTTCAGCAAAAGGCATGGTTTTAATTACCGCATCAGAACCATTTAAGTAATGGCCTTCACAATTGACTCCACTAATATTTTTCGGGAAATTTTTTCTAAAAAGACTTTCTTCGACACGAAAGCGAAAACGCAAATTGGCTAAATAAATAGAATCTGGTGTTAAAGGCAATGTATTGACGGAAATGTTTGAATCAACGGAAAAAGCTAAACGAACTTGTAGCGTTGGAGCCCAGGATTCCTTGGATAAAGGAACTTTAAAATGTTCCCAGGTGTTTTTTTTAGATTCGCTTAGAGAAAGTTGTTTTGAAATATCATTTTCTCTTAAAAGCCGTTGTATGTCATCTAAAGCCCACCCTGATTTCCATAAACTAGCAATCCAAAGTCCGACAGAGTTGCCGACAATAGAATCAATTTTTATGCCATAATTTTCAAAGGCATAAAATGCTCCTAAATAAAACCAAGCAGAATTAGGAGCGTCGCTTAAATACAGAATGGTTTTCGTAGAATCTTTTGTTTCAGGAATATACCCAAGAGACCATAAAGGCTTTTTGAAGGGATTCAAAAAATCAAAAGAAATTTCTTCTGCAGAAATTTGAGAAAAAGAAAAAATAATGGCAAAAAAACACGCACTTAAAATGC
Organism: Fibrobacteraceae bacterium; assembly: GCA_045629945.1. Taxonomy (GTDB): domain Bacteria; phylum Fibrobacterota; class Fibrobacteria; order Fibrobacterales; family Fibrobacteraceae; genus UBA1765. Next base: position 7,098 of record JAZQSE010000029.1, on the reverse strand, counting down.
GCATATTTAACCTATGCTAGAAATATCAAAGGCAATCTTTTCAGCTTCTTCTCGTTGGATATAACCGCATCGGACAAGTTCTGCTAATGAAACGTCAAGAGGCAATGAACCATCCGAAGAATTTTGTTTTACGAGTTGTTTTATTTTATAAAAATCGCCATTGCGAATTTGTGCTGCAATGCTTTGGCTGCCATAAACAATTTCCCACGCTGGTACAAGAGTAGAACCATCGGTAGAAGGAATTAAGTGTTGGACAACAATAGCTCGTAAATTAGAGGCAAATTGAGTGCGGACAACTAATGGAGCATCTTGGAGGAGTTCAGCTAAAGCACCAGCCGTTGTTGCGGCTGTCAGGGTTGCTACAACAACAGCCCCTGATTCTGCAGCACGTAAAGCTGGGTGTAAAGCTTCAACTGAAATATCACCAAACCACAATAAATCAGCACCAGCACGAACAGCGTGAGCAATTTCTTCTTGAGGCTGTTCGCTTAAAGGAGTCTGAATAACAATGCTTTCACCGGTTTCTATGTTGTATTCTTTTAGAGGGTCTAAGAATATGGCTCTGTGCATTGCTGAAGAACAATAAGCAGAAATAAATGCTGAAGCGGTTGTTGTTTTTCCACTAGCAGCAGGCCCGCAAAAGAGAATAACGCCAGAAGTGGCTGAAAGTAAATTTTGTAAAGAATCAGGAACGCCTAGAGAATAAAAGTCTGGGCATGCGCTTAAAAGGGGGCGTAAAATAGCGGTTTTCCCCATAGCACCACGTGAATAGCGTACACGCCACATGGTGTCAAGGAACGGACCGACAAGGCTGACGCCGACACTTTCTGGTAAAACGCCTAAAAATTCATCTAAAAAACCAGAAGGAATTGGTGAAGTTTCTGGAATTTGCCCGACTTTACGACCTAAACGAACACAAGGAAGAGCGCCTTCAATGAGAATAACATCACTTGCACCATTTTGTAGTGCATAATCTAAGATTTGATTAGCAGTCATTGTTAGTTCCTCCCTGGGCGATAAGTAGCAAAATTACGGACATCAAAAGCGCGTTTCCAAGCTTCAACACCTTCAATGTAACCAGAATCAACAAGCATTTTTAAAGAATCATCTAATGTAATGGCGGTGCCTTTGGCAGAAGCTAAAGCTGCAGGAATCTGAGCGATTTCTTCTTTTCGTAAAAGGTTTGCTATAGTAGAAGAAACTTTTAAAGATTCTGTGGCGAGCACAAGTCCTTCACCACCCACAACAGGAATAAGGTGTTGCACAATAATGCCTTTTAAAGAATCAGCAAGGCTTGCAGCGAAAGAAGCTCTGAGTGCCTGTGGGACAGAATCCAAAAAACGATTCAGCAATGATACCGTATTGTTTCCTGTTGCTGTAGCAAAGACAAGCATACCTGAATTCGCTGCCGAAAGTAAAAGAGAAAGTTCTTCTATAGAAGCAATAGAATCAAATAAGAGAACGTCTGCCCCTTCTTGGATAGCGGTTTTAATGCCAGATTCGCCAGAAACGGTGTGAAGCCCGACACCTCGTTGGATAATTGCTCCGTTAGGATTATGCAATAAACGTTCCACTGGTTTTTCGACTGTTTCAATCAGAGCATAACGCGATGCTGCAATAGCCTCACCATACATTGTGAGTGTAGAAGAACGGCCACTTGATGCGGGCCCAGCGATTAACACCAAGCCACTTGTTAGATTGGCAAATTCGGCACAGAAATCGGGCAAATATAAACTTTCAAATGGGATAGGTTCTAACGGAATCAATCGAATAGAAAGGAAAGGTGTGACTCCACTCCATGTAACAGAAAGTCTTGCGCGGCCAGTACCTGAAAGAGCAAAAGTACGGCTAAAGTTTTTCCCTACAGCAGGAGTATAAAAGTCAGCAAAACCTTTAGATGCTTCTAAAAGCCAATCATTTAAACGTTCAGCAATAATGGAATCAGGTGTAGCTTGAACCATTGTACCAAAGCGTCGAAATGCCGCCGGACGATTTTCAAAGAGATAAATATCTGTTGCTTGGCAAGCTCTAGCGTAAACAATAATTTCTGCCAAAGAATTTTTTGCAGAAATAGATTCAGGAACTTTAATTTCGCCTTCACCTGTATTTAGCGCAAACCGCACAGGGAGGGATTCGCTATTTTCTGTGTTTTCAGAATCGCTATCGGCAGTAGCCATTTGAAAACCGCCGGACACTCTTGTAGATTCAAGCCCGGCAACTTCTTCAACTTGTATTGCAGAAGACGATGTGGAACCATATAAGCTATTGCCTTCAATTTGTAGAGCAGAAGATTCTGGCTCTTTATTTTCAGAAGCAAAAGTTGGTGTTTGCGTTTTAATAATCTGTGGCTGCGTTTCTTGAACAGGAGCTGAACGACCAAACGTTGTTCCACTGGATTTTGGTGGAGTGGTTTGAGTTGCTTGTGGAGCAACTGCATTCTTTTTTTCTAACTGAATGACATAATCTAAAACGCGGCGATAAGTTTTTTCATCTAAAAAGCCTGCTTCACAAAGAACTTGCCCCAGATCTTTTCCAGGAGAAACTTTTCCCAAAAAGTCTTTGGCCACATTTTCTGCAACAAATTTGTTGGCAATTAAAACTTTGGCTAAATAACGGTTTCTCATAAAAAGTCCCTCCTACTGAACCACCAAGAAGCGATACCCAAAAATACGCTGATGTAGCCTATGGCGTATAGAGAACTCCACAACAAATAATTCTCAGGTAACGGAACTCCATGGATAACATAAGCACTTATGTTATAACGATAAAGTCCTGGGAAAACAGCATGGATAACAACAGCGGCCTTTTCAAGAAGAGTACTCATGCCACCAGTAATTTCTCCCATGCGTTGGACAAAGCGAACTTGTTCTAAAAGTTGACCAGAAAGGTGGCCAGCAAAATAAACGCCTAATGTAAAAAGTGCACTTAGAACAGGTGTTGAAAAACTAGAGAAAAGTAAAGCAATAGCAACAACAATAGCAAGTTCCCAAAAAACGAGATATATAGCTTGCAATAAAGAAAGTGTAGGAGAAGAGTGTGTTAAAAATAAAATGGAATAATAAACCGCTGAAAGAATTGACAAGTGAACAGCCACAACACCCATTAAACCCAAATATTTTCCAAGAATAAAAGTCCCTCGGCTAATAGGTTTTGAAAGAAGTGTTAAAACGGTTTTGCGTTGGATTTCTTTTTGAACAAGGCTTATTCCTACAAAAACAGAAATAAGAAGCCCCGACAAAGACATAATAGAAAGAGTGGTTGATTTAATCACATGCGCTCTATCAAAAACAGACCATTCACCAAGAACAATGCTGAAAAAGGCAAGCGCAATTGTTAAGAAAACAATGTTATACAAAATCTTATCGCGAACAGATTCTCTGAATGTATTCCAGGCAATGATTGCAATATTTTTAAGACTCAGCACGTGCAATCTCCTTTGTTAAAACTTCTTCAAGACTAGGTCTTGAATTTTCCATCTTTTCAATAGAAATATTATGAGAAAGACAATAACTTAAAAAAGCATCTTTTGAAGTAGCGTCTTTACAAACCCATTCCTGTGGGTGCCCTGTAGAAACAACATTCTGCGGAAGGTCTTGTTCTAAAAGAGTCTGGCCTGTTCTGACATGATATTCTGTAGAAGCGCTTTCTGTAATTTCTTCGACAGTACCTTCGCGAACAATTTTTCCATCAACAATCATTGCCACGCGTTCGCTAATAGATTCCACATCAGAGAGCAAATGGCTAGAATAGAAAATAGTCACACCTTCTTGATTAAGAGAAAGAATTGCTTCTCTCACATCGCGACGCCCCATAGGGTCTAAGCCACTCATAGGTTCATCAAGAATCAAAAGTTCTGGTTTAGAAAGAATCGATTGAGCAAGGCCAACGCGTTGCATCATACCTTTTGAGTAGGTTCTAAGGCGTCTGTCAATCCAATCTTTATCAGCATGAACCGTTTGTAAAGCCCATTGGATTCTTGCGTTTAAAGTAGTGCCTTCTAACCCAACAAGACGACCATAAAATGAAAGGAGTTCGCGGCCACTTAAATAATCATAAAAATAAGGTTGTTCAGGGCAATAGCCAAGAATTTTTCTTGTTTGTGGACGTTTTGGGGGCATACCAGCAATGGTCACTTTCCCAGAATCAGCCCCTAAAAGACCAGTTAGAATTTTAATAGTAGTTGATTTACCAGCACCATTTGGCCCAATAAAACCATAAATCATACCACGAGGCACCGAAAGCGAAATCCCTTTTAAAGCGGGTTTCTGGTGCATGAAAAAACCAGTGCGATAAGTTTTAGTCAGATTTTCTATTTGAATCATAGTGATTCCTCATTAGAATCGTCTTCTGACGAACTAGCGTTCTTTTTTAAAGCGGCTTTAGCTTTTTCTTCTAAATGTTCCTGAATTTGTTGATTGCGCTCTTTTTTAAACAAAATTCGATAATACACAGCTCCAACAACATAAAGAGCGATCCCAGTATAAAAAACAGGATTTAAAGATTTTCCGATAAGTCCAGGAAACCATTCTCCGATTTGAGTAGCACCGAAAAAATAAACGAGAACAGCGAGAACACCAAGTCCTCGAAGAATCCATGATAAAATAAATTGCACTTTCATAACACCCCAAAAAATACTCTTTTCAAAGCAAAAGACAAATAGAAAAATGACCTAAATTTCAGGTTTATTCTAAAAAGTCAGATTAAATAGAATTTTTATAATCTTTGAACCATTCGGCAAAAGCTTTTACGCCGGTTTCTAGGTCAGTATTAGCCAGATAACCCACTTCTTTTTCTAAAGCGGAAGTATCAGCATAAGTCACTTCTACGTCGCCGGGTTGCATAGGTAAAAAGTCTTTTTTCGCTTCAATTCCAAGAGAATTCTCCAAAATAGCGATAAAATCCATCAAATTTACGGGCGAACCGTGGCCGATGTTATAAAGTTTATGGATAGGAACTCGTTCTAAACCATTTTCAAGAACGCGCACAACACCTTCTGCAATATCTGCGATATACGTAAAATCGCGAAGCATATTTCCATTATTAAAAACTTTAATAGGTTTTCCGTCTAAAATAGAAGAAGCAAAAAGCCATGGCGCCATATCGGGCCTGCCCCAAGGTCCATAAACTGTAAAGAAACGAAGCCCGGTACTATTCACTTTGAATAAATGAGAATACGTTTCAGCCATCAACTCATTAGAACGTTTTGTCGCTGCATAAAGGCTAGAAGGCATACAAACAGGATCTTCAGTAGAAAAAGGCGTTTTTTTATTTCTGCCATAAACGCTAGAAGAAGACGCATAAACCAAATGCTTTACAGGATTTTCACGACAACATTCAAGAATCGACAAAAACCCAGTCACATTACTATCCACATAAGCTTGCGGATTTTCAAGGCTATATCGCACGCCGGCCTGAGCCGCTAAATGCACAACCGCATCAAACTTTTCAGTTTTAAAAAGATCATTCAGTGAATTTTTATCCACTAAATCCATTTCTCTAAAATCCACTAATCCATTTAAACGCTTTAAACGCGCGTGCTTCAACGAAACATCATAATAATGGTTCAAATTATCAATTCCAACAATAGAATAGCCTGCTTTAGACAAAAGCAAAGCTACTTCACAGCCGATAAAACCTGCAACACCAGTAACAAGACACTTTTTCATAGAAAGAATAATAATAAAATTTTAAATGGCGTTCCCTTGCTTAAAAGCAAGGTCGGGCCCTTTGCGGTATCGCCCGCCAAAGGCGGGCGTCCGTTCAGCCTTTTGTTTTTTACAAAAACCAAAGTCCGTCCCCTTACGGGCTTTGGTCCCTAACGCAAAACAATTCCTCGAGAAAGTGAATAATCTTTAGCCTTCACGTAAACAATATAAGAACCGGCAGGCAAAGCATTCAAATCCACAAAACCATTCACACTATTAACTATATATCTTGGAACACCTTGCAAATCAAAGAGACGAACTTGCACATCTTTAGCTCCATGAATTTGCAATTTTCTCCCATCTAAAGACAAAGCCAGCGAAGGAATCAAAGCATTCTCCAAACCATCAGTTATTTCAGAAGAACTACTTTGAATTTCGGATTCACTTGAAGAACTATCCATAGAAGAACTAGAAATTTCAGAGCTAGAAGATTCTTCAACGGAGCTGCTAGAAACAGGTTCATCAACGCTAGAACTAGAAGAAACAACAGGTATTTCAGAAGAACTGCTTTGGATTTCAGTTTCACTTGAAGAACTATCCATAGAAGAGCTAGAAATTTCAGAGCTAGAAGATTCTTCAACGGAGCTGCTAGAAACAGGTTCATCAACGCTAGAACTAGAAGAAACAACAGGTGCTTCAGAAGAACTACTTGGGATAACGACGCTAGCCACATTCCAGCTAAGTGTGGATGGACAAGCTTGTTCTGCTTTATCATTCAAATAAATGTAAGCATAATAAGTTTGAGTTGTAGCAGTTGGTGCTATAGAAGGAACTAAGAATGTATAAGAAGAAGCTGTTCCTGAAATTTTTTCGCTAGAGCGAATTACATTTCCTAATGCGTCAAAAACATTGAATTGTAAATTCCAAGCAGAACCATCGCTTGCAGGTGTAATAGAAACATTCAATTGATTTTCTTCGATAGAACATTCTGTAACAATTGCAGGAACAACCGCTTCAGAACTAGAAGACGATTCAATGCTACTAGAACTTGCTGGAATCAATGTGCTATCAAACACAGCTTTGTAAGTAGCGTTTCCAGCGACAACTGCAATTTCAGGCGACCAGCCTTTGAACGAATAAGTGTAAGCCTGAGTTGCTTCTTTTGTAGGTGTTGTTGCATTGTAAGTAGGTAAAATGCCGTAACCTAAAGAATCTGCTTGTAAAACGTTGTCTCCGTTCAAGAACTGGACATAGTAACGAACAAGAGCACTATCAAACACAGCTTTGTAAGTAGCGTTCCCAGCGACCGTTACAATTTCAGGTGACCAACCTTTGAACGAATAAGTGTAAGCCTGAGTTGCTTCTTTTGTAGGGACTTGTCCGCTGTAAGCAGGAGTTTCTCCGAAAGCCACCGTAGAAGATTGTAGCGTTTCATTACCATTCACAAACGTGA
>JAZQSE010000028.1:0-3012 GCA_045629945.1 Fibrobacteraceae bacterium | reverse complement strand
AATAATTGAGTTTGAAGACCTTAAATTAAACCTTACACAGAAAAATTTATTTATTAAAGGTCAAGAAGTTATACTAACAAAACGTGAATTTGAACTTCTTAAATTATTTCTTAAATACAGAAATGTGGTACTTTCTAGAGAACAACTAGCAGAAGAAATTTGGAAAGAAGAAAGTTACATTCAAGGTCGTACCATAGATGTAAATATTACTAGACTTCGTAAAAAGATAAAACCATACGACAGGAATTTGATTACGAGACAGGGGTACGGATACATTTTTAGTTAGGAGTTAGGAATTTTTCCTAACTCTTTTTTTGTTCAAAAATGTTTAAAATTATTTTAAAGGAGGGATTTTTAGGTGCCCCGAAGTCTGAGAAACCGGAGTGTACATAGGTACTCGAGGATTTCGAAGACGAGGGCAACGAGAAAAGCACCCTTTAAAATAATTTTGGCACGGAATTTGCAGTAATATTTGCAGAAACTAAATAAAATATCATTATATGAAACAAGGTAATATTGGAGTAACATCGGAAAACATTTTTCCAGTTATTAAGAAATTCTTATACAGCGACCACGAAATTTTCCTACGTGAGATAGTTTCAAACGCTGTTGACGCAACACAAAAACTTAAAACTTTAGCTTCTGTAGGCGAATTTAAAGGCGAAATTGGCGAAGCTGTAGTAAGAGTAAAAATTGACAAAGAAGCTAAAACACTTACAATTTCCGACCGTGGTATTGGTATGACTGCAGAAGAAATTGACAAATATATCAACCAAATTGCATTCTCAGGTGCAGAAGAATTCCTAGATAAATACAAAGATGACGCAAATGCTATTATTGGTCACTTCGGTTTAGGTTTCTACTCTTCATTTATGGTTTCTAAAAAAGTGGAAATCATAAGTAAATCTTATAAAGAAGGCGCTAAAGCAGTGAAATGGTCTTGCGAAGGCAATCCAGACTACACTATGGAAGAAATTGAAAAAGCAGACCGTGGTACAGATATCGTTCTTTATATAGACGAAGAAAACGAAAACTTCCTAGAAGAGAGCAAAATCAACGAACTTCTAACAAAATATTGCAAGTTCTTGGCTATTCCTATTGCCTTTGGCAAAAAGAATGAATGGAAAGATGGCAAAAATGTAGAAACAGACGAGGATAATATCGTTAACAATACAGAACCAGCATGGGTTAAGAAACCAGCCGACCTAAAAGATGAAGACTACAGCAAATTTTATCGTGAACTTTATCCTTTTGGCGAAGACCCACTATTCCATATTCACTTAAATGTGGACTATCCTTTCAATTTAACAGGTATTCTTTATTTCCCAAAAGTTAAAAACAATATTGAGCTTCAAAGAAATAAAATCCAATTATATTGCAACCAAGTATTCGTTACAGATAGTGTAGAAGGTATTGTTCCAGACTTCCTAACTCTGCTTCATGGTGTAATCGACTCTCCAGATATTCCGCTAAACGTGAGCCGTTCATACCTACAAAGCGATGGCAATGTGAAGAAAATCTCTGGTCACATCACCAAAAAAGTGGCAGACAGACTTCAAGAAATATTCAAAGCAGAACGTACTGAGTTTGAAAATAAATGGGACAGCCTTAAAATTTTCATCAATTACGGAATGCTAACTGATGAAAAATTCTATGAACGTGCTGTTAAGTTCAATCTATTTAAAAACACTGATGGTAAATATTTCACAGCAGAAGAATACAAAGCTCTTACAGAACCAAATCAAACAGATAAAGACGGAAATCTAATCTATCTTTATACCAACGATACCGAGCAACAATATAGCTACATTGAAGCTGCTAAAGCAAAAGGTTACGATGTGCTAGTGTTCGATGGTCAGTTTGACGTTCACATGGCTTCTATGCTTGAACAAAAGAATGAAAAAACTAGATATGTGAGAGTAGATAGCGACGTTATCGACAGAATTATCTTAAAAGACGATGCTTCTAAGGTAGAACTTACAGCTGACGAAATGAATGCTCTTTCTAAAGTGTTCACCGCAGAAACTCCAGCGATGAAAGATACCAACTTCATGGTAACATTCGAAGCCCTTGGCGAAGATGCAATGCCTATGATGGTAACTCAACAAGAGTTTATGCGCAGAATGAAAGAAATGGCAGCCCTACAAGGTGGTATGATGTCTTTCTATGGTCAAATGCCAGATTCTTACAACCTTGTTGTAAATACAGATCACGAACTTATCAAATCTTTAATAGACAAGATAAGCCAAGGCACAATGGCCCAAGTTGCTCCGCTTAATAGTGAAATTTCTACTCTTCAAGACACCGTTAACAAGATTAACGAAATGAACAAAGATAAAAAAGATGAAGAGATTGCTGAAGCAGACAAAGAAATCATTAAAGAAAACAATGATAAAATAAGTGGACTAAACAGCAAAAAAGACGAAATCTATAAAGATTTTGCTAAAAATGAAGATATGGTTCGCCAAATTATAGACCTTGCCCTACTTGCAAATAACATGCTAAAAGGTGAAGCTTTAAGCAAATTTGTGAAGAGAAGTACAAGTTTTATTAAATAATTTGCAAAAAAGTGAGTGCAAATTTTGGTAATTTAAAAAATTATATTACCTTTGCACTCACAAAAACGATGGCTGCATAGCTCAACTGAATAGAGCGTCACACTACGGATGTGAAGGTTACAGGTTTGAATCCTGTTGCGGTCACTTTAAGAGAGAACTTCAAACGAGGTTCTCTCTTTTTTTATACAATGAACTGGTCAGACTCTTATACCAAAGTACTTTTTTGCTCCGCAAGGCACACAAAACAAACAAAGAAACACTGCAACAAAAAAAGTGGCAACCCTACTGATTGCCACTCATTTAATTTCTATTGTGGCAGGGTGGACAAAAAGTAGGATGAAATCCTTGTAATGAATTGATTTTCATATATTTGTGGAGATTTTCATTGATATGGTAAAAAAAATGCTTTTTTTGTGGTTCATCACATGTGGTCAAGAACGGTCTGAGAGGCCGA
>JAZQSE010000027.1:0-217947 GCA_045629945.1 Fibrobacteraceae bacterium | reverse complement strand
AGGAAACAGCTATTCTTCTGTTTTAGAAGAAATTTTGGTATATTTAAGAGAAACCCTACCACAACAAGAAAAGGAAACCATTATGGACTCTTTAGAAGTTTTAGAAAACAAAGGCTACACTTCTATCGCTGAAGCCGATTATGAAGAAGGTTTCCTTGAAGGGAAACGTGAAATGGCAAAAGCGATGCTTGTAAAAGGTTATCCTATTTCAGATATTGCCATAATATCTGGTTTTTCTGAACAAGAAATCAAAGGTCTATAATTTTTGATTTAATCTAACCTTCTGCCTTTCAGCAGGAGGTTTTCTTTATACAAAAAACGGCTACTTGCGTAGCCGTTTTTAGATCTTTCAAAATTTGCTTAGTTTGCTGCAGGAATTACAGAAGAATCCATAACCTTTGCTGTATCAGCAAGAACTGCTTCTGAAACAGGCACTACTGTATCTTTTGCAGGTTCTGCAGGAACTTCCTTAACCGTTTCAACAACTGCTGCTTTTTCAACAACTGTTTCTGGTTTCTTCACTTGTTCGCCAAAGAAATTGATTTTTGCAAGGAAGAACATCATTACATAAGCAATAGCCAAACCAAGGATACCCATTACGATACCTGTTTTAGCCATACCATTAGTATCAGTATAACCAGTTGCATGAGCAAGAGCGTTAGGAGGAGTTGAAATAGGAAGGCTCATACCAAGAGAGCTAGCAAAAGCAACGGCTACGAGAAGAGCAGTTACACCACCAATTGGAGCAAGTGTATCAGCGCAAGCCACACCAACAGCTGCAAGAATTGGAACAAGCAAGCTAGCAGTAGATGTGTGACTCATGAAGTTAGCCATAAGTAAGCAGATAACACCACAACCAACCATAAGAACCATTGGTGACCACTGATCAAATGGAATAGCACCAATCAAATGAGCAGCAAGACCTGTCTTTTGAAGCCCTACTCCAAGAGCAAAACCACCAGCAACAAGCCACAAAACGTCCCAGCTCATTTCATTTAAATCTTTCTTTGTAATAATTCCTGTCAAAGCAAAAACTGCCATAGGAATCATAGCAATCGCATTATCATTAATTCCATGAACATTTTTACCAGTCACCCACAAAATAACGCAAAGAGCAAATGTTACATACACAATAATAGCACGTGGACTTGTATCAAATTTTCCAGCACCTTCAATATTTAAAATCATTTCCTTCATCTTGATAGGATAAATTTTAAGCAAAAGCACCCAGGCAATAGCCATAAGAATAATAACATAAGGAATACCAAACATCATCCATTGACCAAATGAAACTTGGAAGCCAGCTTCATTCAAAGCACCAAGAGCAATAGCGTTTGGAGGAGTTCCAATTGGAGTACCCATACCACCAATATTTGCACCAAGTGGAATAGCCAAAGCAAAAGCAGCTTTACCACGGTCATCAGCGTCAAAAAGTTTTAACACTGGAGCTAGAATAGCAAGCATCATTGCTGCTGTTGCGGTGTTACTCATAAACATGGAGAACACAGCTGTAATCATCATAAGCCCAAGAAGTACCATTTTCGGATTTTTACCGAATGGTTTCAAAAGCACTCGAGCTAAATTCAAATCCAAACGATACTTTGTAGCGGCAGCGGCTAAGAAGAACCCACCAAGGAAAAGCATAATGATTGGATTTGCAAAAGTTCCCATAATGTCTTTATGGCTAACAGCTTTCACGCCTTCAACCTTAAACATTGCGAGAGAAGAATCCGAAACGGTTAAAATCATCAAAACGATAACCAGAACGGAGGTTGACCAGATTGGGAATGGTTGAAGAATCCAGAAAAGAGCCGCCATAATAAAGATGGCAATAACTCGGATTTCTATTGGATTCAATGCATTTGCCCCGTTGATTCCCAATGATTCATACGGGATATAAAGAGCTACAATCGCAAGAATTGAAGCAATAAGTAATTTTATGAATTTTGCTTTTGTCATAATCATTCCTAGTTTTTATACATAAGCGTCCCAAGTTTAAAAAAAAAAGCCTTTCTTGTAAATAATTTTTATTCATTATTTTTTCTTATTCTGGACGACTTATCTTTGTAAGTACAGAATTCTAAACAAATAACTCCATTATCCCTTTGCTTTTTTTTGTAAAAAACGTTAGAAAATGATATATTTGGTAAGTAATGCGTTTTATCCACCCTTTGATTATATTTTTAGCCATTTGTTTGATTGCTTTGGCTTTTAAGTTTTTACAACCTCTCCCAAACACTGGGACAGATACTTCTTTTTTGCCCAAACCTCAATATGTCAAAATTCTTTCGGCAGGCCACCATGCAACTGCATCGGGTTTATTTTGGATAAAAGGCTTAATCGGGCTTGGAGACAGCTATTTAACAGGTAAAGAATACGCTTACTTAGGCCATGTCGGTGAACTCGCTACAAGTTTAGATAGCCTTTTTTACACACCTTATTATTTTGTAGGCGGAGTAGTCCCTATTCAATCAAAAGACACTTCTGATTATTCTGTAATGCGCAGGGCTACAAGAGTATTCCCCGAAGATTGGCGTCTTGCTCTCTATTTTGCCATTCGACTTGCTAACGGCCCTTACCAACAAAACGCCGAAGCAGCAGATGTCATGCGCCGCTATGCCAATTCAACGGACACAACAATGCCTAAACATGTTAAGACTATTTACAGAACTTTTGAATTAGGAGCAATGAACACAGAAATTGCTCTGACTACCGTGTTAGAAGATTGTACAAATCCTGCTTTTGCTTCTTTTAAAAGCAGTATGCAGACAAGAACCCAACGAATTCTCGGCTACAATCCAAGAATAAAGAATGATACTCTTGAAATTATTGGCAATTGGATTGAAAATGTTATGGACAGAAAAGTCCACCCTAGGGAAGCCTATGAAGCGTTATTGAAATTAAAACGCTCTACAGACTCTACAACGGTAAAAGCAAATCCAGATTCAAGCCAAACGCTTAATTAAAAAATTCACTTTGATTTTTTCTCTTTTGCTTTATCTGCAGAAGATGCCGGGATTTTTATAGAACGCTTGTCTGCTCGTAAACGAGCAAGTGGCGTAAATGAATATAGTGGAAATCCTAATAAAAATGTTACCAAGAAAACGCCTAAAGAAAGCGCTCCATATTTTAAAAAATTCATCCCAGAATAATTGTTTGATAGAAAAACAAAAAAGAGACACAATAAAGCAGAAGAAATAAATGCTGGTTTCACCTGTTTTTGAAAGGCTAAAAGAAGAGCTCCTGTTTTTGAAACGCCTAAAGAAAGTTCTTTGCCAGCAAGTAAAGAAATGGCAAAAAGTTCAGAAGCACACACTATTGCAAACGTTGAAATTTCTAATGAATTAAAGGTCACAAACGAGAACCCTAGAATTGTCCCTACTATTGCTGAAATGGTTAAAAGCATTGGAAACAATACAGAAGCCCATGCTTTTTTCACAAACACCAAGAAAATCAAGGACAATGAGGCACAAGAAATAAATACTGGCAAAATAACCGAATCAGAACTTTGCAGACCAAATAATGCTAAAGGCAAAAGCAAGAAAATGCCAAGAGCTGAAAATCCGGAACGTTTACCTGCCAAAAGAAATCTTGGCAAAAGCAATAACGCAAGTAATACAAGCCAAGGCCAAAGTGGTAAAAAGTTTTTTTCAGCCAATCGCATACCTAACATTTCTGAAACAGACAAAACATGCGTTAATAGTTCTTGCCACCCTGCAAAAAACCAACCACTCAAAAGAGCGAACAGAAACACAAAAATCAGACGAAAACGCAATAATGCTTCGCCAATACTTTGTAAAAATCCCGGTTTTTCCCGTAAATCCATAATTACCTCGAAATCAATAATTTTTGTTTTTTTATAAAAGTTCTTTTTTTAGAATTTTCCGTTGCAGGAACTTCACTTCGAACAACATAATGGTACAAACCATTGGCTAGAAGTCTTCCATAAAAATCTCTTCCATCCCAATGAGTCATACCAGACTTAGCATTAGAAATTTTATACACCAAGCGACCATTTTGGTTATAAATGAATATGGTTATTTTTGCTGAACGCTGGACGGCTAAATCTTTGAAATAAAATGTGGTCCCTTTCTTTTTCATTGGGTTAGGGGCATTGAATACATCCGCTAGACCATTTTGCAATTTTTCTGTAATTTCTACTTTGACTGACTTACGAGCGACATTGCCTAAAATATCTCTCGCCCGAACTTTAAACTCATAAACTCCTGGAGGATACGAATTTTCCGGGAATGCCATTTTGGCAGAAACTCTTTTTGCGGTTTGTTCCTGATAAGGCCAGGGGTGGAAAGGAGAAGCAACAGAAGAAACTTCAAATGAAAAACCTTCATCTGCATCTTCACTAAAATCCAAAGCGGTTGAATCTTCTGCGACAACCAACAAACAAGCCGGCGATTCAAGGCGCACTGTCTGGCCTTCAGATAAATATGTTTCATTAGAAGAAGCACACGTTGAAATTTTGATTTCAGGTGCTGTATTATCTTTTAAAGAATCTGCATAAGAAGAAGTGCCGGCAATTAAAATTCCTGATTTCAAAAAATAACCAACATAAGGCGATTTTTCTGAATAAAAATATGCCGAAATTTCTGCTGAAGTATCACCAAAAGCAATTTTTTGTGGCGTGATAAATTCCATTTTAAACTTACCATTCTTTACAGGGACCGTTTCACTATAAATTAAAGAGCCTGCATAAGAAACACCAACAGAATCTTCACTTGCCGGGAAATACGAAAGCGTTTTACCTTTAGCACCTTCACGAACACTCAAGAAAATTTTCCCAGATTCAATGCCTTCAATTTTTCCTGAAAGTTCCATTTTATCTAAAGCAAAAAGAGAATCAATTTTTTGTTCTAACTGAATCTTATAATTTTCTACCGGCATAGAAACCACTGGTTCACCTAAAAGAACATAACGTTCACTATTATAGCGCAAAAAAGAATACGCTGAATAACCTAAACCTTTTCCGCGAATAAAAGCATCTCCAATCCGAACGGCAGAGTCATTCAAAGCATGATACATAAAATTTTTGGCCAACGTTTCATTTTGGCTACCATAAGATTCTCTTGATGCTCCAATAGAAATAATACTACCTTTAGATTTTTCATTTACAAATTGTTCAGACAAAGACAATTCATCGCCTTTATCAAAACGCCCTAAAGAACAAGAAAAAGAAGCTAAAATTGTATAACGTTCCGCATTTGAAATTCTTGAAAAATATGCCGGCTTTAAAAGACCTTCACTAGCCCAATCCGTTAAAGAACCATGTCCAAAATAAATCGTAAACAAAGCTCCTTGATTAAGCGCATCTAATAAATCCGTTGCGGCTTCTGGCTTTTGCCCCGCAGCATCTTCTTCGTAATCCAACAAATAAATCTTTTTTTGAATAAAACGCTTCTTTTGAGAAAGCCCTAAAGAATCCAACGAAACAGCTAAATTTTCAATATTTCCTGTATGTTTCTGGTTGTCAACATTTGCACCATTTTTAGCATCATCTGCCGCAAAAATTAAAGTATTCCGCCAGATACCATTATCCATTTTCCCTTTTTGCTCATGCGAAATAATCTTTTCATTGTAATTTTTAAAATCTTGAATCGTTTGAACGGGCAAACGACCAACAGATAAATCCAAATCATAACGACCATATCGAATAGCTTCTCCTGAATCCAAAACTGCAAAAAAGTCTTCTAATACAGCATCTTCTTTTTCAAAAGCAGGCATTCGAATCTCTGGCAAAGATGAATTCATTTTACGATAATCAAAATGAGCTGAACCAGCTAAAAGTACATAACGTAAATCTGGGCAAACCGAACGAGCATAAGCTAAATAATCTCGTATAGCTTCTGGAGAAATAGCACCCCCCGTATACAAGCGATAAAGGTCTTCTGCTAAAACAAGAGTTGTTGTCAATGGAAAAGAAGATTCTTTGCCTGCTCTAAATTCCGCTAAACGAAGGGCTTCATCTTGAAAAATTTCTGGAGCAATTATTAAATATTCTGTCTTTGAAGAAATTCGCTCAGGTCTTGCTAACACACCATTTTTTCTCGTAACAATCCCTTCAACAGAAGCCACTTCATGAATGTCATTTTTAGTGTAAAGCAAATAACGGATATCTTCTTTTGAATCAATTTCATCTACCGCAAAACCATTATTTACGGGCAAAATACCAACAGGAAAATGCCCTTTAAATTTCATTAAGGATTTTCCAGAAACTACAGGTATTTTAATTTTTCCAGAAACATTTCCCGGTAAAATCCAATCGGCACTATCTGTAGCCGGTTCCCAAGAATAAGCAACAGAATAGCCATCAAAACGAACAAAATAACCGGATACTGGTAAAATAGTTAGTGAATAATCATTCCCCGAATTTTTCAAATTTAAAACCGGAGTCACGAAATTCCCGCCTAAAAGTAAATCAAATGTTTCTAAAGTTTCTCCATTCACTTTTGCCGAAAATTTCACATGCGACATACGTTCTGCATAACTTTTAGAAGATTCTAACAAATTCATCGTTTGAGTTATACCATCACCCACATCAGACACTCCTGTAGAACGCGAAGGTAAAAAAGCAAACGATACATAAGAAGGTTTACCTTTTAAGAGCCCGGGCAATGTTTCAGTCTGTGGCATTCTCAATTCGCCAACTGTTAAATCTGTCGTTTTATTTGGCAAGTTCCATGCCCAGAACCATTCTTTTCCACTTGCCGCTTCCCATGCGGCACCTTCTCTACCAAAATAAGTATCACGAAGTAACAATTCTTTTTCTGCACGAACGTAACGCAACCAATCTAATTCTTTTGCTGCACCATCAACACGCGACAATGGCTGAGAAAGTTCTTTTGTTCTAGCTGTACTTTGATAAGCTAATTGAAAATACTGGTAAAAAGAATAAGGTGAAGTTGAAAAATAATACTCCATTGGCGATTTGGCATAATCTGCTTTTTCTAAATCAATCCGTTTCCAGATTGATGTTCCATACCCCACAAAATAAAGAGAATCTCCACTATCAAAAATACCATTTCCATTTTTGTCTTTAACTTCTAACGGGACTTCGCTTAAATGATTCAAAGGATTGTGCAAAGCAGCACTTTTAGGAATTTCAGAAAGCGTATCTGCAGAAGCACCATACAACACTAAATTCTTAATGCGAATCCCGTCTAAAACATTTGCATTTCCAACAGCCAACATGGCCGAACGCACATCTCGGAAAGAAACGCCATACAAACCATTTTCTGAAAACTGTGAAGGATTTTTATCGCCAACAGAAAAACGCACTAACCATTCAGCGTCACTTATGTTTGAAGAACTTCTACGCAAAATGGAAACATTTTGTTGTTTGCCATATTTAGAGGCAGCCTTAGAATTCAATACTTTTGACAAAGCTCGCTTACCTGGTGTTTTACCAGATGCAACTCTAGAAAAAGAAACTTTTAATTCATAGGATTCCCTGAGTAAGGGCTGATTTTTATTCCCTTTAAAAAGTGGAACCCAAATATCTACCATCCAAATTTCATCTCGGAAAACTGGTTTTTCCACAATCACACCAGTAAATGCTAACGTGTCTTCTGTACAATATTTTTCTAATTGTCTTATAGAAATATCTTTAACGGAAACAAGTGGCTTTAAAGAATCTGGCAAAGCTATTCGATACATACGATAAGGTAACTTTGAATGGCCACGATAAAAACTTTTTTCAGGCAAAATTCTTTTACCTTCATTACATGCAGAAAGCGTTTTTTCTTGGACCGAATCCGCAAGTACAAAATGCCCCGGTTTATCTTCTAAAACTTGAGCATAAGCAACAAAAGCTAGGACAAAAACAACAAAGAACAAACGCATAAGCAACAAAATAGAAAATTATGGCAACCGAACGTCCATTTCGTAATATCCGTTTCCGTCTGTTCGCATTTCAATCAAAACATTTCTTGAAGTTTTTACAAAAAACAATCGAAACATTGCAGGTGGATAACCGCTTGAAAGAATTGCATGAATTTCTTCTTTAGAAATCAAGTACTTTTTATTCCAATCTGGTAAATACCAATGCCATGGTTGCCAATTAAAAATTCCACTTGTTGATTGCACAAAAGCGCGCAACATCAAAGCATATTCATAAATAAAAAAATCTCTGTATTCTTCAACTACGTTTGCTTTCTCTTCAAAAGTAAGAGTTGAAAATTTTGTATCAAAACGCAACGGCGTTTTATCGCGTTTTGTATAAGAGAAATAAAGGCCTGAGTCATTGATTTTTAATTTTAAATCAGAATCATCTTTATGAACAAATTCATTTGTAGAAACTCCATTAAAATCAGTTAAAATATTTTCCGGATAAAGTTTTTCATGAACAGATAAAGGCTCTAGTTTTGCATCAAATGCTTCTATTTCATAAAATGCCAGAACTTCTGATTTTCCTTTTTTGGAAAGGACAGCCACTTTACTTTTAACCATTGGAGATTCTAAAGCCCATACTGCTAAAAAACCTTTATTCTTTTTTAAAATTTTTGAAACTGATGGGTCTATAATAGAAAGCGTATCTAAACGCATCCAATTACCATTTTTCCCAATTTCATCTAATTTTAAAAACAACTCTTGCCCAGAAAAAGCAGGCGTTGCCGAAAAAGAGACAATCGGATTTGCAAAAAGCGTTATAGCAAAAAAGAAAATGCAAAAAAAGAAAAACTTCATAAAAAATTAAATGGATGGAATTGGTTCTAACAAAGATTCATCGATAAAACTAAAATCATAACGGTATTCTTTTTCAAGTAAATACAACGCTAATTTTACATTACTCCAATCTTTTTTCACACCTATTGATTCTAAACCTTTTGTCGCTAATGGGAAAGACTCCACAACATCTAATTCCCATTTCACATCATCCCAAGTAAACAAAAGTACAGGAACTTTTGGGCTACTAGCTAGCCCGATACTTCCTCTATCATTTTTAATTTCCATAGGTCCTAGTTCCAATTCAGTCAATTTTAAAAGCATTCCCTTTTTAGCAAAAGCAAGCGAAAGCATTCTATCTTCTTGAACTGTCCATAAATGTTCGCGTTCATAAATGCGATACAAAAGAATCATATAAACTTCACAAAATGGCCTTACTGAAAGCATTTCTTCATTTTCTGTTTTCGCCGCCACTTCTAAAGAATCAAACCAATACTCTGAAGAATCCGTAATAAATGGCAAAATACTTTCGGGATCTGAACCTGCCTGAACCGTTGCAATCAAATCAGCAAAAGTTTTTTCTAACAAAAGTTGTTTTTCTTGCTGTTGCATTTCATACCCAGAAGACTTTGCGGCTGCTTCACCAACAACTCCTGAATTAGACACAGCGCATGCCGAAAACAAAAATGCAAAACCGCAAAACAACACACAAGTAAGTGCTATATTTTGTAAACGATGCATCGTGACGATTACCTCCGATTACCATTAGATGAACTTTTAAGAGCTTGCTCCTTAAAAGGTTTTCAAGGTTCAGGCCCAGGCGGCCAACACAGAAACAAAACGAACACCGGGGTTTGTTTACGTTTAGCCCCTTATAATTTAGAAATCAAGTCTTGTGAAAGCAGAAGCGTTTCTGAAAATAAAACCCATGCGCTACACAGATTACGCCTTTCTTTAGCATTAAATGTCAGAGAAACCCCAAAACCAGAATCTCAATTAAAATTTCCTGGCAGTAATGGTAGAATACAACCATCTAACCCAGGCTATGCTCAATTCATTGCCGACGTTTTAGACATTACAGAAGTCAATGGTGGCGACACCAAAATTGCAGCCAAAGCATTTGGACTTTCTCCAACAGCTCTCACAAAAATTCTACACGCCGACAAACACGTTCTAAAAGCCATGCAAGATATTCGAGCCAAAAAAGGAAAACCTCCATTAAAAAAATAGGCTATGTCCACCCAAAGTGTTGCTCCGGTCGTAAAATGCCGATTTTCGCCTAATTTCGCCAATTAGGCGCCTTTTGTTTACTAAAATTTACGAATATAGACTTCTGTGTCATAAAGTGACACTCTTTTTTGCTATATTTCATAGGCTATAAGGAGAAAAGTCCAATGTCAGAAGTCAATGTCGTGTACCAGATGTACAACACCTTGTCCAAGCAGGACAAGATGCGCTTTATGCAGATGCTCGGCATGCCTACCAAGATGACCGAGATTATCGACTCTACCACAATGGAAGAGTTCCTCGACAAGTACCGCTTTCACGATGGCGTGTTCTGCCCTCACTGCGGTCTCGTTGACTGCAAGAAGAACGGCAAGACCAAGACCGGCCACCAGCGTTTCGTCTGCAAGGGCTGTGGCAAGACTTTCACCTATGCTACCCGCACCATCTTCCACGGAGCCAAGCTGGACTTGGAAACCTACATGAAGTATGTGCATTGCATGATGCACGGCATGACCGTCCGCGCATCTGCTTACGAGTGCAAGATTTCCAAGAACGCGGCCTTCTTCCTCCGCCACAAGATACTTGATGCCTTGCAGGAAATGCAGGCCAAGGTCAAGCTGGATGGCATTGTGGAAGCGGACGAAACTTTCTTCCGCATATCCTTCAAGGGCAACCATAGCAACAGCGAACGCTTCTCCATGCCCCGTGAACCGCATCTGCGCGGTGAACGCGCCAAGAAGCGCGGTGTCTCCTTGGAACAAGTATGTGTGCCGTGCGCGGTCAATCGTGACGGCAAGTCCATCGCGAAGATTTCAAACCTTGCCCGTCCTTCCGTTGCCGCTTTGAGTAGCGTTCTGGGAGGCCGTATCGCATCCGATGCGGTGCTCTGCACCGACAAGCTGAACAGCTATGTGGGCTTCGCGGAACAGGAGGAAATCAACCTCTTGCAGTTGAAGTCCAACCGCCGCACGAACGGCACCCTTGGCATCCAGCACATCAACGGCTACCATAGCCAGCTGAAGTCCTTCATGGTGCGCTTCCATGGGGTCGCCACCAAGTATCTCAACAACTATCTGGTGTGGCACAACCTCCGCAACTATGCCGAGGGTGATTTCCACCTCAAAGAGTCCAACTGGGAGAAGCACAACGCGGTCGCCATCTATGACGACTCCAAGTGGACTTACATGGATAGACCGCCCATTCCGTTGCCTCTAGTCGCATAGTAGACCTGAACAATTTATACATTTGGGGCTGTGGAACAGCTCAAATTTATCGACCTATTTGCCGGAATAGGTGGAATACGCATACCATTCGACGAACTTGGTCTCAAGTGCGTCTTTTCTAGTGAATGGGACGCGGAAGCGGCAAAGACTTACGAGGCCAACTTCGGTGACAAGCCGTTTGGCGACATCACCAAGATTAAGGCTACCGACATCCCCAAACACGATTTACTGATTGGCGGGTTCCCGTGTCAGGCGTTCTCCATCATCGGCAAGATGAAGGGGTTTGAGGATACACGCGGGACGCTGTTCTTTGATGTGGCTAGGATATTGCGCCATCATAAGCCCCGTGCGTTCCTCTTGGAGAATGTCAAGCAGCTTGTCTCCCATGACGGGGGCAAGACATTCCAGGTCATTCTGGACACGCTGGATTCGCTCGGCTACCATGTCAAATACAAGGTGCTCAATGCGCTTGATTTCGGCGTTCCGCAGAAGCGAGAGCGCATCATTCTCGTAGGCTTCCGCGACAAGAAGAAGGCCGATAAGTTCAACTTTGATTTTGAGCCGGTTCCCTATGATTTGAAGAAGATACTGCAACCGGACTCCAAGGTGGACAAGTCCTTGTTCGCATCGGAGCTGATACGCGAGAAGCGGTTAAAGGCCGTGGAAGGCAAGAAGGTGTTCAAGCCGTCTATATGGCATGAAAATAAGAGCAAGAACATATCGGTATTGCCGTATAGCTGTGCGTTGAGAACGGGAGCATCCTACAACTATCTGCTTGTAAACGGGGTAAGGAGACCATCTAGCCGCGAATTATTGCGGTTGCAGGGTTTCCCCGATACCTTCAAGATTGTGGTCAGCCACTCCGAAATCCGTAGGCAGACCGGAAACAGCGTGTGCGTTCCGATGATACGCGCCATAGCAACGAGAATGATGGAGGTGCTGAATGGATGAGCCTAAATTGAGAGACTCCTATCGTCTGCACAAGAACGAGCACCACCCGCTCGGAAAGATTAGCAAAGATGTAATCAAGAAGATTGGAGCGCAGATTATTTACTTGCTCTACACCGGTCGTAGCGACATGACCGGAGATGATTGGGGCGACATCTATGCAAAGGCCATTGACGCGGAACATCTCGCATCTCCGCTTGGCATTGCAGATGTGGTTAAGGGCCGCTGCGCTTGGTCGTTGAAGACCGTCAAGGCAAACAACATCAACAAAGTGCAGTCGGTAAGACTGATTAGCGGCAGATGTAGCCCGGACTATTCCTATGGCATTGAGAACCCGCACGATGACATCCAGAACACCGGCGATGCGGTGCTTGCGATATTCAATTCCAGAGTGCAGATTTCCTACAAGGACTACAATCCGGTCAGAACATTGGTATTGGTGCGCAGTCCCGACTTGCTGAACTTTGTGCTGTTCGAGACCGAACTGCGCGAGTTCGACTTGAAGAAATATGTGTGGGAAGAAAATGTGCAGAGCAATTTCATCGGCACCCGTAAATCGGATGGCGTTCATTGCTTCACTTGGCAACCGCACGGCTCGCAGTTCACAATCGTTGAGCAGGTTCCGGCCAATGCCATCAGGTTCAAGCTGAAGAAACCGCCCAAGCTATCGTTGGAAACCGCATTGAATACAATGAAGTTTGACGATAGCTGGATTACGATTGAATAGCGCTAAATTGCTACGTGCAGCCAATAAAAGACAGTAAGTCATCTTTATAAGTTTTCACCATTTCGGGTAGTATAGGGAATGGTGTGGACAAATCAATCCAGCGCACGTATTCGGTATTAGTAAGGTGCATGAATGGCCGCTTGCACGAAATCGTGAACAGCTTGATATGCTTGGTATTGCATATATCCGCAATTTTCAGCAAGGTTTCATCGTCACTACATTCAGGAGTGAAGAAATCATGCACTATCACGATGGCCGGTAATGTCTTTGGCATTCGTGATACACGCGACAAGTATTTTTCTTTGGCATATTCCATCGGCTTGTTATACCGAACATTCACTGCGCCATTAGTTTCCAATACTGTTGTGCGTGGGGTTGTATCGGACTCACTATACAAATAGTGCGGATATATAATGGGCAAGAAACCTTGCACATTAACACAAGGCACATGACGAGTTTGGTCTTCTGCAACAACTATATTCGTCCAATCAATCGTCTCCCAACGAAGCAGCATGTTGAGTACATTACACTCGTTTACTCGGCACCACACGAACGGGTGATTATACTGAATACCCATATTTTGATAGAGGAAACCGCTGAAGCAGTTGTTTGATATACAAAACAAGTCATTCATGACTGAAACCTTTAAGTAAGTCTTTGCTGAATAGTTTACACATGTTCACCCGATTTACGTTTCCGGCATTTTGGTTTTCATGTAAATTGTATTGCATAGCATCTTCAATGTCAATCGCATCAATGCTTTTGAACTCATAATTGCTTTGCGTAACGGGGATATGCTGACGAATTTCCAACACCTTTAACCAAAGGTCATCATCATACTTGCATTTCATCATTTCGTCCATTTGTCCGGCTAGATTACTGAAGCAATGCGGCGGATATAGAACCCCAGCGAATCCTTCTGCCATTGCTATCATTGACCGTTTGTTCGGGGCAAGCCGATGTGTACACCATGCTGGATATGGTAATAGTTCTCCGGTAGGTGTGCGTTGCATTTCAATGGCGCAATTACTGATGATGGACTTATATTTAGTCGTCTCATACTTTCTGACTAGGTGTTCTACCATGTGGGGCTCGTAATACCGGTCATCATCAAACGTCATGATTGGTAGGTGAGGGTATTTCAGCATCGCATAATAATACTTCGTGTGTGGCCCCAAATCAGCATTATCGTCAACTACGTTGAGTTCAAATGTGTTGGCGGTGAGCATAAGATTAAGGTCTCGCTTAATGAAAGCCACACTACTCTGTGAAATAGTCACCATAATGTGCGTTCGCTTATACGTTTGGGTGAGTAGCGTAAAAATGGATTGTGGCAATGTTTCTAGTCGCTTCCCAAACGATGTGATGCTAATGATGTATGGCTCACCATTGTATTGCTTCATATCAAGTCCTTCTTGAAACGCCGGACAGTCGAATCAATCATTCGGACGTTATCCGGCTTGGTTGAAATTGCATCGAACCCTTTCGTGCATACGAGTAGTTTAGAATATGGGTAATAAGGCACGACTCTCTTTACCTTCAATCGGTTCTCAATGACCATCAGGTAGATGTCATCGGCACGCGGGGTTTCCAGGATTTCCGGTATGTAATCGTCCGACACCTTCAAGATGTCCGGTGGATACAATATGCCGCCATACCCTTCCACATTCAAGTCCATGCGGGGTTCGTCCGCGTGGCCATTCCACTTGCGTATATTGTCAACGCCAGAGTTGATACAAAAGTTCTTAACGTAGCTCTTGTTTACGTCCAACAGACACCCACTACGTCCGATTACACAGCCGGGGTATTTTTGCATAGCGGCAAGCAAATCAGGAACCATCTCCGGTGGATAGACGGAATCATCGTCAATCGTGATGATTGGAACATCACGATATTTCTTCATCGCGTAGAAGTATTTCAAGTGGCACCGCAAATTCTGGTCGGCGACAATCAGTTCCACCAGTCCTACCTTGACCATCGTTTTAAGGTCTTCCGGCATGTTCGGAACGTCATCTTTGTATAGGGTCAAGACTACATGAACATCCTTCAAATTGTACCGGAATACGCTCGCAAACAGGTATTGACCGACATCTTTCAGCCGTTCCTTGGTATGGCTCGTCAAACTGATAACTACGTTCATAATTGATAGTTTATAGTTCCATGCGGCTCGGAGGACACAAAAATGACCCCGAAATTGCCATCGGGGTCTATAAACTACGCGATTTTGGTAAATTTAGGCGGCTATGGGCACTTTTAGGCCGCTAGACCGGCCCAGCAACACTTTGGGTGGACATAGCCAAAAAATAAAAGCCTGTAGTAAAGACCACAGGCTTGTCAAAAAAGCAAAAAAATTATTCCACTTTAGCCTTCACAGCTAGTTCATAAATTGCCGTAGCATCTTTTGCTTTAATAGGCACAAAGCCATGGCCTTCACCAGGATTCAATTTTTCCACCATCAAAGGAATATCCTCTGCCTTCGCCCCCAACTCTTCAAAATTAATTGGCATACCAATTCGGGACAAGAAACGGCGGAATTTTCTGATACCTTCTTTCGCTGTATTTTCAGGATTTTCAAAATCCATCTGACAGCCAAAAACGCGACAAGCCATTTGAGCAAAACGCATCACATTATGATGCATTACATATTCCATCCAAGCAGGCATAATCACAGCAAGGCCCGCTCCATGAGCCACATCATAAAGCCCAGACAATTCATGTTCTAAACCATGACTATTCCAATCTTGGCTACGGCCCACACCGACAATATCATTATGAGCAACCGTTCCTGCCCACATAATATTAGCTCTAGCCTCATAACAATTTGGATTTTCAATCACCCGAGGCACTTCTTTAAGCATAGTCAAAAGAACAGCTTCACAAAGTCTATCTGTAATTTCCACTTCTGGAGTATTTGTAAAATAGCGTTCAAAAACATGCGCCATAATATCAGTTGCGCCACAAGCCGTTTGGTAAGCCGGCAAAGAGCAAGTCCATTCCGGATTCAGAACAGAAAATTTCGGGCGGATTAAATCAGAGCCAATACCACGTTTCAAGCCTCCTTCTTCTTTTGTCACAACTGAAGAAGCAGAACCTTCAGAACCAGCAGCCGCAATAGTCAAAACTGTAGCCACAGGCAAAGCCTTTTCAATCTTAGCTTTACCCGCATAAAAATCCCAGAAATCGCCATCATACAAAACGCCGACAGCAATCGCCTTAGAACTATCAATACAGGAACCGCCCCCCACTGAAAGAATAAAATCCACATTTTCACGGCGACAAAGTTCAATACCTTCATACACTTTAGAATCTCTAGGATTCGGTTTCACCCCGCCCA
The DNA here is from genome assembly GCA_045629945.1 of Fibrobacteraceae bacterium. GTDB lineage: Bacteria > Fibrobacterota > Fibrobacteria > Fibrobacterales > Fibrobacteraceae > UBA1765. The sequence continues at coordinate 201,812 of JAZQSE010000027.1, read as the reverse complement.
ATTCAATAAAATCAACGCCAGCTTTCAAAAGAGAATCGCGCACCTTAGCAAGCAAGCCAGAACGTTCAGCAGACGCGCCCCCAAAATGAAGCAAAACCTTGCTCCCGCCATATTTTTTCACCAGCTCACCGCATTCGCTTTCGCGCCCACGGCCAAAAACAAATTCCGTCGGACTATAAAAATTAAAAGATTCCATAAAAACTCCTTATCGTTTTAACTAGATATAATTTTTTATTTCATCAAAAACACAAATTTCTCATAAATTTTGTCCACAAAAGAAACCACTATCAAAAAATTCCCATTTGTGTTCCCCGCGCCTATAATCTTAAACAAAAAATATGCGCGGGTCGGGCTGTTGCGTTATCTCGTGCCGCCACAATTTATCTTGCACTTTTCTTAATTTTAAATTATGTCCACCGCACTCGTAACGACAAGAACTTTGCTAATCTGCAAGCCTTATTGCAAAGGAACAATAAATAGCTAGCAACTTTTCTTTGCTAGTAAAAGTGCCGGCACTCGTCCGTTCAGCCTCGCGACAAGTCGCGAGTCCGAACCCTAACGGGCTTTCCATCCCTAACACACTTGCCACACAGTTCTTGCCAGTAACTTGCCCACGACTTGCTCGCACTTCTTGTCCGCGAACTTGCCGCACGCTTTTTGTCATTGCAAAACATGCCGCTCGGTTCTTGTCATTGCGAGACGTGTAGAATACACGGCGTGGCAATCTGCTTACAAGCAACACTTGTTTTTGGATTACTTCGCTACGCTCGTAATGACAAAAGCCTAGATCGCCACGAGGCACAAAGCCTCTTGTCATTGCAAAACGTGTCGTTCGGTTCTTGTCATTGCGAGACGTGTAGAATACACGGCGTGGCAATCTCCTCACAAGCAGCACTTGTTTTTGGATTACTTCGCTACGCTCGTAATGACAAAAGCCTAGATCGCCACGAGGCACAAGGCCTCTCGCCATGACTAGCCAGAACTTATCAATCGCAATGACAAACTTGTTTTAGACTTGCCACCACAATTCCAACACCATTTCAATCATTTTATATTATTTTACTAGAAACAACTTGCAAAGGAGTTCCTATGAAACACAGCGTAATCTGTCTGCTTTTAACAACAACATTCTCCTTTTCTCAAGTCATTTCCTCTGTAGATTTTGAAAATAGAACTGAAGGCATTTACACCAACACATTTGCCAAAGAAGACTTTATCAAAAAAGATGGGGCTAGCAGTTGGTATGCTATGGATAAAAACAATAGCGAAAATGCAAAAATTGTTTATGATAGTGAAGAACACGGAATGGTTCTCCAATTAAAATACCCAGCCGGTTGTGTTGGGCCAAATGATTCTGATTCAGCCAAAGCTTGTGCTGGCCAAATAAAACAACCACTCACCCAACCAGCAGAAGAAATGTGGCTTGCTTACGACATCTTATTTGAAGAAGGTTTTGAATTTGTCTTAGGTGGAAAACTCCCCGGACTCTGCGGAGGCAAATGCTATACTGGCGGAAACCGCCCATCAACTGGCGATGGCTGGAGTGCAAGAATTATGTGGCGACAAGATGGACAAGTTGTTCAATACCTCTATTTCGTTGAACAAGCCTCAATCTATGGCGACGACGCTAAATGGAACCTTGGAGAAACAAAACCCATAAAACAATTTATTCCTGGGAAATGGCATAAACTAGTCACTCGCATAAAACTCAATTCGGTATCAACAGAAGGCCATGGCGATAAAAACGGAATCGTTCAAAGTTGGTTTGATGGAGAACTTGCTCTTGATTTAGACACTTTACGCTTACGCGATTTCGCCAATGAAAAAATTGACATCTTTTATTTATCCACATTTCATGGTGGAAGCAATTTAAGTTGGTCTCCAAGTAAAGATGTCTTCGTTCGTTACGATAATTTCACAGTTTCTTTAGATTCCATTCCAGTCAGTTTAAAACAAGAAAGCCCCGAAACACCAGATTCATCAATCACAGACTCGTCAACTTCGCTACTCACTCAAAAAGTATTTATGACAGAAAACCCAAAATTGATTTCAGGAAAATTTTTGTTTTTAAAAACACCTCTTTCAGAAAACCAAACTTTTAAATTCTACAACCTTAATGGTAAACTAATTAAACAAAAAAACTACCCTAAAGGCACCAAACAAATACCTTTACCACAAGAAACTCAAATTTTTATTTTAATTCACGACAGCCCATAAAAGCTAAAAACATCTGTTTAATTCCTTTCTTTTTTCTGTTCTCTTTTACTGCTTTAATAATTGTAGCAGTTCCCCAAATTATCGCACCAATTCCAAAACCAACAGCAGTTCCAAGCCCCGGTGCAATCATTGACCCAACCGCTGCGCCAACTCCAATACATGCTACTGGAGCAGCAGTTTTTTCTGTTACTTTCACTAATTGCTTTTCTTCTGACATAGAGTCTCCTTGTTTAATGTGATTTTTTTGCATTTATTCACTAGTCTTGCCGACCCTAAAAAACTAAACAAGACTCACGACAATTAGTGTCGCAAACCTAATAAGAATTACAATTCACATATAACACCTAAAAAAATTGCCCTTTAGACACAAAAAAGGATTGAATCTTTCACCATCCAATCCTTTTTAATCGTTCTCTAAATCACAGAATTTTTCAAATCAAATTTTCAAACAAGCATAAATTTAATGAATTTTAATTTTCTGAATAGCGTTACCTATTTTAACAAGATAAATGCCAGAATTTTGCAAGTATATTGAATTTATTCCTTGAATCAATCTTCCAGAACAAATTAAACGTCCTTGCAAATCAAGAACATTATATGTTTCAATTTGCGAAAGATTATCAATTAAAAGATTTTTTTCTTGAACCATCACTTTGAATAGATTCAATGAATTTCTGTATTCAATCCACAACACCGCAGAACTACTAGATTCGTCTATTGAAGAAGATGAAGGCAAGATAGTTTCTTCTGAAGAGGACGATTCTACCGGCAAGCTTGATGACGAAGAAGACGATTCAACTACCGTACTTGACGAAGAAGGCAAGATTATTTCTTCTGAAGAGGACGACTCTACCTGCAAGCTTGATGACGAAGAAGACGATTCAACTACCATACTTGACGAAGAAGGCAAGATTGTTTCTTCTGATGATGACGATTCTACCTGCAAATTAGATGATGAAGAGGGCAATGAAATAGAGGACGAGGATTCAATAACTACCGGCTTTTCATTTACATTGAGAACAGAAATTTTCACGATAGCGGTGTCACTCAAACTTGGAGTGCCTGCATCTGATACTTGAACTGTTAATGTATATGAAGTTACCGTTTCATAATCCAATCCGTCTTTTGCAACGTTCAACTTCCCGGCGTCTGAAAGGGTAAACATTCCAGCGTTATTTCCTGAAAGCACCTTGTAAGTAAGCGTGTTATTCGGAGCAGATTCATCTGGGTCAGTTGCGACTAAAGTTCCAAGAACTAAACCTGCCACACTATTTTCTTCTACACTGTAAGACGCATCTGCAATTTCTGGCTTTTCATTTACATTGAGAACAGAAATTTTCACGATAGCGGTATCTTTCAAACTTGGCGTTCCTGCGTCCGATACTTGAACTGTCAATGTATATGAAGTTATCGTTTCATAATCCAATCCGTCTTTTGCAACGCTCAACTTCCCGGCATCTGAAAGGGCAAACATTCCAGCGTTATTTCCTGAAAGCACCTTGTAAGTAAGCGTGTTATTCGGAGCAGATTCATCTGGGTCAGTTGCGACTAAAGTTCCAAGAACTAAACCTGCCATACTATTTTCTTCTACACTGTAAGACACATCTGCTAAAGTTGGAGCCGACAAACTTGACGATGATACGACTGAACTTGAAGAGGACGAGGAGACTGGATTGTCTTGAGGCACAGAAACTGAAATTTTATCTATATCCACATGCCCCCATGATTTCATAATAGCAAGTGTATTCTTACCAGCATTCAATGAAACACTAATTGCCTTGTCTTCAAATGCAGCATTAGCCCCACCTACATTGCCTCCAAGTGTTACAGGGAATTCTAATTCCGCAACTCTAGAACCATTCACATAAACATATTGGTATTTTGCATTGGAGGCCGTATTACTAAAACGAATAACAACATTGTAGGTACCTGCAGAAGGAACTTCAACATTATTAAACGTAATATCGCAATCTGTTACCGTACGAATATATTTTCCACCAGAAGCTGTTGCGTGCGTTTTTTCTTCGCACATAGAACCAACATATTGAGCGTTTTCGGCTTCATAATCAACATTTTGAAAACCAACTTCACCTTTTGATGAAGAAGAGGTAACATCAAAAGAAGAAGAGGACATCATTACAGAAGAAGATGACGACACAATTGGCTGATTTGATGAAGAAGAACTAGAAGTTTTTTCCTGAGGGATTGGTACAGAAATTTTATCTATATCTACATACCCCCATTCTTTTTGAATTTTAATCGTATTATCCCCCTGTTTTAATAATAACACTACAGGAATCTCACTAAACGCCGCCTTTGCTGTTCCAACATTTCCCTCTAGAGTCAATGGAAAATACGGGCGAGCGACTCTAGCAGAACTATCATTCAAATAAATCCCTTGAAAACTCCCTTGCGATGAAGTATTACTGTAACGAATTAAAACTTCATAATACCCTGCTTTAGGAACATTCACTGAAAAAGTAATATTCCCCGTTCCTTTCGTAATAACATATTTTCCACCTGATGCAGAATCATGTGCCAACGTTTGATAACAATTTTCTAAAAGAGCGTTTTCTGCTTCATAACTAGAATATGACGCTGCAGTTCCGGCATCAGGAGAAAAAACATCTATTGACGAAACTCGATTAGAATCTAAAACATCAAAATCTACATTTGAATAAGTAATGGGGTTTCCTGGAATAACAAATAATTCCTTACAATCATTACGAACTTCTCTTATCGATTCAACAATTTTATTATCTGCTTCCAAGCATTCATTCTTATCACCAGAACTATTATCACACCAACCATTTTGAGCGTAATTATCTGCAGTGACATAATACCCCATAGCATTTTCATACTTCTTTACATTATCACCGCGCATCACCACTTCTTCTACAAAATAACGAAAATGTGGGTTATAATAAGGTAATCCTATTTTTTTAGAATTATACATGTAATTATCTTTAACTTTCCAATACGAACCTTTCATATCAATATTCGAATCATCAGAATCATAAGGACCTACTAATTGCGTATTCGTCCAATCACCAACAAACATATTTCCTTTAATTAAACCATTCCTAGTTCCTTCTTTGATATCTACATTTTCAGCAGTTGTCGCTTTCACTACATTACACGTAATCTGAGTTTCATCTACACGCCAATCATAGCCACTATAACGATGTTGAGAAGCAGCACTTCCCCAATAACCAGCATTTTTATCTGATTGCTGAGAAGACGCCCAACCAGTATGGTACGTTCCGACATAAATTCCTTCCCCATAACGAGCTATATCAAATCCAGAACGATGAATTAAATTACGATTTAAAACAACCCTTTGACTAGAATCTCGAACATGAATAATTTCTGTTCCGGTGTTAAAAACCTCACAATCTTCTAAAAGAGCATCATTCGCATTATCAAAAACAACGCCTTTACTAAATGTATGTATTCTCAAATTTTTTAAGAAAACATAATCACCTGTAATATGAATTCCTACATCTTTCATTATTGTGGTTCCATAAATATCAGGAGGATTGGCAGGATCTTTACCTACGAGAACAATTGGATGTTCTTTTGTTCCACTATTACCTAACCAAATTAAACCACAATCACGACCAGTAGAATTAACAAAAGTATCATTATTACACAAGTCCCTGCCTAATTCATATTTTCCTGGAGCTACCCAAATAGTATCTCCTGCTTTTGAATTCAATGCTGCTTGAACAAGCCCATCTGTTGTAGATACATTTACTTGTTTAGCAAAAACAAATGAAGTAAATAAAAGAGAAAAAGTTATGAACTTAAAATAAAATGACGATACGAGATTTTTCATAATGATTTAACATATAACAATAAATTCTCTAGATATCTTACTTTATTGTGTTAAAAAACTACTAATAAAAAAGACAGAAAGAAACCTTTCTGCCTTTTTTAAACTTTAACCTTAAAACTTAAGCAAGTCTTGAAATCATATAACCTGCAGCAACTGCAGTTCCAATCACACCTGCTACGTTTGGACCCATAGCATGCATGAGCAAGAAGTTTTGAGGATCGCTCTTTGCACCTTCTACTTGAGACACGCGAGCAGCCATAGGCACTGCAGAAACACCAGCGGAACCAATCAACGGGTTTACCGGGTTTTTAGGACTGCACCAGTTCATCACCTTTGCAAGGAAAAGCCCTGCAGCAGTAGCAAAACCAAAAGCAATCACGCCCATAGCAATAATCATCAATGTCTGTGGGCGAAGGAAAATGTCAGACACCATAGTCAAACCAACAGAAGTTCCTAAGAAAATCGTTACGATATTCATAAGTTCATTCTGAGCTGTTTTAACCAAGCGATCAACGACACCGCTTTCTTTGAAAATGTTACCCAGCATAAGCATGATAATCAAAGCAGAAGCATCTGGAACAACCAAAATGCAAACAACCATCACCATCACGGCAAATACAATACGTTCAAGTTTAGAAACTGGACGCAAACTCTTCATACGGATTTTACGTTCTTTTTCTGTTGTCATCAAACGCATAATCGGCGGTTGAATCAAAGGAACAAGAGCCATATAAGTATAAGCAGCAACAGCAATCGGGCCAATCAAATGTTTAGCCAATTTGTTTGCCGTAAAGATAGATGTAGGACCATCTGCACCACCGATAATACCGATAGAAGCTGCTTCACCAAGAGTGAAACCACCAAAAGCAACTGCACAGAACATGGTCGCAAATACACCAAATTGAGCTCCACCACCTAAAAGGAGAGTTCTTGGATTAGCAATCAACGGACCAAAGTCAGTCATTGCACCAACACCCAAGAAAATAATTGGTGGGAAAAGTTCAAGGTGAATACCTTGGCTTATGTAATAATACAAACCAGCTGTCGGAGTAAACATTCCTTCGATGCTCCAGCCACCGTCGTAAAAAAGCTTTGTAGGCAAATTTACAGCTAAAGCTCCAAGAGCGATAGGCAAAAGCAAAAGTGGTTCATATTTCTTAACAATCGCCAAATACATCAAGACGCCACTGACAACCCACATAATCACCATACCAGGTGTTATGTACTGAAAGCCAGTATCGTTAGCGAGCATTTCGCCGACTGCGGAAAAAATTTCTCCCATAATGACTCCTTAGCCAATAGTCAAGAGAACTTGACCTTCGGAAACAGAATCCTGTTCCTTTACATTGATTGCTGTTACAGTACCAGCAACAGGAGCGTATACAGGTGTTTCCATTTTCATTGCTTCAAGAACAACAATTTCTTGGTTAGCAGCAACTGTATCACCAACTTTAACTTTCATTTTAAAAACAAGACCCATCATTGGGCTAGGTACTGGAGTACCAGCGCCAGCAGCTGGAGCAGGTGCTACAGGAGCTTGAGCCACAGCTGGAGCTGCAACGGCGGCAGCGACAGGTGCTGCTTGAGCAACGGTAGCAGGAGCTACTGCACCATTCAGAACTTCGACTTCCACATCGTAGCTCTTGCCTTCAAAAGTAATACGAATCATCTTTTTCATAATAAATATCCTTCGGCTATCTGAGCCCATTGGAGTGAAGTTCTGCACGACCCTGAGCTACCCATGCCCATTGAGTCGCGTTTTGCGGACGGAATTGAACAACTTGGCAAGGTTCGCCAAGAACTTCAGCCGCAGCGATTGCAAAAATGACAGCTAATTGGTCGTTGGTAAGCCCTGGATGCACATCAAGAGCAGCAACAGCAGCCATACTCAAAAATGCTTGCAATTGCTTATTTGTAAACCCAGGGTGAACGCTTGGAGCATTCGGGTCTAATGTGCATTTTGCAGGAGCAATTGTTGGTACTTGCGGTGCTTGAACTGCTGGAGCAACCGGCTGAGCAGCTTGTGGAGCTTTTACCAAACCAATTTTTTGCATTATAAACGAAAGAGCATAACACAAAAGGCAAAGTCCAACAATAACCAACATAACCACAATCAAACCTGTGGCTTGGAATTCGACCAATTTACCTATACCAAATTCTGCCGTTTCTGAACCTTTTCCTGTGTAATAAGTATCACCCAATTTTGCTTTTGCTATTGGGAGAGCTTTCTTACCGGCAGCATCTTCTTTTGCCTTTCGAATATCATTTGCTTGTTTCGCTTGAGAATATTCCTTGTAAAGAATAGCAGCACCACCACCATGAGTTTCCACAATTTCAAAAACTGTAGATTCAGGCAAGAAACCGAGTTGTTCTCTTAAAGGAGTTTCAATCGAATCAGGCAACAACGAAAGTTGTTCTTCAAAACGACTAACCGGCTGAGCTACCACTGCTTGTGGTGCCGGCGCTGCGTCTGAAACAATGTTTGCGACAGTATCTGCCGCTGTTGAATCTGTAATCATAACGGACTTAACCCACTTTTCTTGGAAGGTCTTGCCACGCGTTTCGTTAACAAGGAGCGCAAACTAAGAGCTACTTTATAACGAGTTTCAGCTGGTGAAATCACATCAGTAATGATGTCTGATTCTGCCGCTTGGTAAGGATTCGAGAACTTCTGACGATAATCTTCAGCGAGTTCACGGAATTTTGCCTGCGGGTCAGCTGCACTAGCAAGTTCCTTCTTATAAATAATCTTCGCGGCTCCTTCCGCACCCATAACAGCAATTTCCGCAGTAGGCCAAGCGTAAACTACATCAGCACAAAGATCCTTTGAACCCATAGCGATGTAAGCACCACCATACGCCTTGCGCATAATTACTGTCACAAGAGGTACTGTACAATTTGCATAAGCATAAAGTACTTTCGCTCCATGACGGATAATTCCGCCGCGTTCCTGAGCGAGTCCAGGCATAAACCCAGGCACGTCCATAAGCGTTACAATTGGAATATTGAACGCATTACAAAAGTTAATAAATTCTGCTGCTTTATCAGAAGCATCAATGTCAATACAACCCGCTTTTACCTTTGGTTGGTTCGCTAAAATCCCCACAACGATGCCATCAATTCGGGCAAAACCCGTTATCATGTTGCGAGCAAAATCTTTTTTTACTTCAAACCATTCCCCAGCATCTACTAAACGATCAATTACTTGATAAGCATCAAGTGGTGTTTTAGGTTCTTCAGGCACAATTTCGTTCATGCCATAATCTGGTTCTAAAGAAAGTTGTTCAGAAAAACGATGTGGCGGATCTTGCATATTATTGCTTGGCAAATAACTCAGCAAGCGTTTGATAATATCAAGAGCGTCTTTATCATTTTCTGCCACAAAATGAACGTTACCCGAAACAGAGGCATGGGCTTCTGCTGTAGCAAATTGTTCTAACGGAGCTTCTTGACCAGTTGCTGCTTTAATCACTTCAGGCCCGCAGATAAACATGTTGGATTGCTTTTTGACTTGAATACAGAAATCCATAAGTGCTGGGCTATAAGCCGCACCACCGGCGCAAGGGCCAGCAATCAAAGCAATTTGCGGAACAACTCCTGAAGCAAGCACATTTGCGCGGAATACCTGACCATAACCCGCAAGACTACGAACGCCTTCCTGAATACGAGCGCCACCAGAATCGTTCATACTGATAATTGGATTCCCTAGTTCTGTTGCTTGTTGCATGGTTTCAGCCATTTTTCTTGCATGACGAGAACCCAAAGAACCACCACTAACCATAAAATCCTGGCTAATAACAGAAACCGGACGTCCATCCACGAGTCCAAGACCGGTTACGACGCCATCACCAGGCAACACTTTTTTCTCAAAACCAAAACCCCGAATATCGTGGTCAACATGTGCTCCGGCTTCTTGAAAAGACCCAGAATCTACAAGTCCCTGAATCCTTTCTCTTGCCGTCATTAATCCCTTAGCATGACGCGCTTCTATTTTAGACTGATCGCCCGCAATCAACTGACGGCGGCGTTCCAAATCTTCCAGCATTTCTTTCTTTATTGCCATATATCACCCTATGTTAAAGGTAAAACAAAAATAGAATTTTCACGCACAATATAAATATCCATTGAGTAATGAACGAAAATCTAACGAATCTCTTTGCAAGTTTATTCAAAATCAAAGCAGATACTGAACAAGGGTTCAATAAAATAAGAGAGAAAGCATTTTTCTTTTCTCTGATTCAAAGTCAAAACAATATTTCTAAATTCATAACATGCCTTTTTTACCAATAAGCAAAGAAGATTTAGAAGAACGCTCTTGGGATTATGTAGATATCATAGTCGTTAGTGCTGACGCTTACGTAGACCACCCTTCTTTTGGACACGCCGTTGTTTCAAGATTATTTGAACACGAAGGATTACGAGTTGCTGTACTCCCACAACCTAATTGGCTAGATGACTTAAGAGATTTTAAAAAACTTGGAAAACCAAGACTTTTCTTTGCTGTGTCAAGTGGTATGGATAGTATGGTCAACCACTATACAGCAAACAAACGTTTACGCCACGACGATGCTTTTACACCAGGCGGTAAATCAGGCTTTAGACCCGATTATGCTGTTTATGTTTACACACAAATTCTCAAAAAATTATTCCCAGAAACGCCTGTTATTATCGGCGGTTTAGAATCGAGTTTACGACGAATTTCTCATTACGATTATTGGCAAAATAAAATAAAACCTAGTATTCTGTTTGATACAAATGCAGATTTACTTGTTTACGGTATGGGAGAAAAGCCTTTAAAAGAAATCATTCGATTAATTAAAAAAGGCGTTCCTATAAAGAACATGAATTCAATTCCGCAAACGGCTTATTTAACACCTAAAGAAAACGTTCCTAAAAATAAACTCTGGGAAGATTTACAGCTTTCAGATTTTGAAGAATGTGCTAAAGACAAACAAATACAATTCAAGAACTTCCGTTTGTTTGAAATCGAAACAAATAAAATGTACAGTAAAAGAATCATTCAAAACGTTCAAGACAAAAGCGTTGTGGTAAACCCTCCTTACCCACCAATGGCTTATGGTGAACTTGATGAAAGTTTTGAATACCCTTATATGCGAGCACCACATCCACGATACAAAAAACGGGGGCCAGTACCTGCTTTTGAAATGATAAAATTTTCAATCAATTCTCACCGTGGTTGTTTTGGCGGTTGTAGCTTTTGTGCTATAAACGCCCATCAAGGGAAATTTATTGCAAGCCGAAGCAGAGAAAGTATTTTACGCGAAGTTGAAATTGTCACGCAAATGGAAGGTTTCGCTGGCACTATAACTGATTTAGGTGGACCTTCTGCAAACATGTATCGTATGGGCGGAATGGATAAATCACGTTGTGAAAAATGTGCAAGACCAAGCTGCCTTTTCCCTAAAATCTGCAACAACTTGAACACATCACATAAAGAATTACTTTCACTTTACCAAGAAATCAGAAACCACCCAAAAGTCAAGCACCTTTTCATTGGAAGTGGCGTTCGTTACGATTTACTTTTACAAGATACCGAAGACAATAATCTTAAAAAAGATCACGAAACTTACGCCAAAGAACTAATTGATTTTCATGTAAGCGGTCGTTTAAAAGTAGCTCCTGAACATACATCAACACCTGTGTTGCAACTTATGCGAAAACCATCTTTTGAATTGTTCCATCGATTCAAAAATTTCTTTGATAAAGAATGTGCAAAGATTGGTAAAAAGCAACAAATTATCCCTTACTTTATTTCTAGCCACCCAGGTTGTACCGAAGCCGATATGGCAGAACTTGCTTTGGAAACAAAGCAACTTGGTTTCCGTTTAGAACAAGTTCAGGATTTTACACCAACACCTTTAACCATTGCTACAGAAATGTACCACGCAGAACTCGGGCCAGACAACAAACCACTTTATGTTGCTAAAAAACCTGAACAGAAAAAATCACAGCAACGCTTTTTCTTTTGGTACATTCCTGAAAACCGCCCATGGATCCGCGATACACTTGAAAGACTTAAAATGGGAAAAATTTCCAGACTTTTGCTTTCAAGAGACAATCTCAATTCTAAAGAAAAATATTTCCCTAGTAAAGATAAAAACCGTAAAACAGATTCTTCTGCCGCACGAGTTGGCTTGAAAGAAAGACACCGCACACCGTCAAGTAAAAATCGGGAACGACGCCGTTAAATTACAACATTTCTTTATCGGAAAACGGCGAATGGAAATCAGTTGCTAAAGCAACATCTAAAGAAATCTGATGAATCAATTCATCAAGCGATTCAAACTTTCGTTCGGGCCTTAAAAACTCTAACAAATCCAAAGAAAGAGTCTTGCCATAAATATCTTCTGAAAAATTCAAAATATGCGCTTCTATCCGAAGAGGCATAATGCCTACTGAAGGTTGCACGCCAATATTTACAACAGCTCTGAAAACACGACCGTCTTTCAAACGCGCTGTCGCTGCATAAACGCCATAAAGCGGAATAAACTTATACGGTTCTACTTCAAGATTCGCGGTCGGAAAGCCAATCGTATTTCCCATTTTTTTTCCGACAACAACTTTTCCTAAAAAACGATAAGGTCTACCTAAATAAGCTTGAGCTCTTGCCACATCGCCATTCAACAACGCGTTCCTTACAGCAGAAGAGCTTACTCGTTCGCCTTTATGCAATACTATCGAAAGTTGTCTTGTGTGTATTTCAGGAAACTTCTTTGAAATACTTTCAAAATTACCAGAGCCCGCCTTTCCAAAATGATGATCATGACCAAAATACATTGCCTGCATTCCAAGTTTTGCGCACAATTCTTTTCGAATAAATTCATCATAAGAAAGGTTCGCTAATTCTCTTGAAAAAGGAATGGTCACATAATCTAAACCTAAACTGCGAACAAATTCTTCTTTTTCTTCATTTGTCGTTAAAAGAGCGGGTTCGCCAGGAGTACCTAAAACATAATTGGTATGCGGTAAAAAAGAAACAACCGTCGGCACTAAACCCAAAGTTTCAGCGTCTTGCTTTAATGTGCGAAAAAGCGCTTGATGCCCTAAATGGCAACCATCAAAATTTCCTAATGTCAATGCTCGTTTACACATTATCTTGACCAATAAAAAATTTAGGGCGAAGCTTGCCAGGTTCTAAAGAACAAAGAGCTTGCACCTCTCCCTTTTCATTTGCGGCAAAACAAAGAGATTCTGCTTTATCCGTTTCCGTTTTAAAAGCAATCCATTTACCATCGCGCAAAGCTTTTATCTGGTTTTCATGCAAACAAAACAACGGATAAGGCAAAATTTTATCTACCGACAATAAAGATGAAAGAGAAAGTTCCGACGGTAAAACTGCATTTTCTACAGAAATATTGCCTATCGCTGTTCTTCGAATCTCAGAAACACAACCATAAGTTCCAAGAGCTAGCCCTAAATCTCTGCACAACGCTCTGATGTAAGTGCCTTTTGAACAGCGACATTCCATATCAAATATGGCAAAAGATTTCCCTGATTCTTCAAGTTGAGAAGTGGATTTTCCTAAACAAACCAACGAATCTATCCGGATTTTTCTTGAAGAAAGAGTTACGTTTCTACCACGATGTGTTAAATCAGAGGCACGAACTCCATTAATTTTAATGGCACTATAATTGGGTGGAACTTGTTCTTGTTCGCCTAAAAAATCAGGGAGAATCTGTTTTAAAGATTCTTCAGTAATTTCTTTAGCCTCACCTTGAAAAAGTAATTTTCCATCCCATTCCAAAGTATCCGTTTCAAAGCCCAAATGAAGTTTAAACCGGTAAGTTTTATCAGCAACTTCAATAAATGGCAACAAGCGAGTCGCTCGTTCTACAGCAGCAATAATCAGACCAGAAGCCCGCAAATCAAGAGTCCCGGCATGACCGATTCGTCGCGTGCCAAACAACCGTTTCAAAGGAAACAACGCTTTAAAGGAAGTATCGCCTGCTGGTTTATCCAGCAAGACAAATCCAGGATGCGTCAATCCAATTCCCCTTTGCTTTTCATATCGGCTAAAATAGATTCAATACGAATAGCGTAATCTAAATTGGCATCTTCAACAAATGTCAACTCTGGTATTTTGCGAATCTTGATAATTTTTCCTAAATGCTGGCGGATAAATCCCGCAGAATTGCGAAGTCCAATCAAAGTATCGTTCTTTTCTTTTTCAGAACCCATTACAGAAACGAAAACTTTTGCATAGCTTAAATCTTCTACAATATCAACCCTCTGGATGGTTGCAAAACCAACACGCGGGTCCTTTAGGCCTCGCTGAAGCAAAGCACTGATTTCTTCGCGGAAAAGAACACCTAAACGTTCTGTACGACGACTCATTTCAAATTCCTTTTTTCTCTTAAAAAATAGTTCTTTATTTTTTAAGAATAAATGCTAAAAACAAGTGCCTTAAAAACGCAAAATCCTGTAAGCACAAGATTTTGCATTTTCAAAAACTATTCAGCATCCTTTTTTTCTGCATTCTTTTTTTCTTCTGCTTCTTCACGAGCGACATCAGCAAGAGTTCTTGCCACTTCTACTTTCTTGAAGAACATCAAAGTATCGCCCACTTGAATGTTATCATTGCCTTTTAAACCAATACCACATTCAAAGCCGCGAGCCACATTCTTCACATCGTCTTTATGACGTTTGAGAGAAGTAACATGAGTTACGCCGATTTCAACACCTTTACGGTATAAGCGCACATGACTATCGCGATTCACTTCACCATCAGTTACCATACAGCCTGCAATCATGCCGACTTTTGGTATTTTGAAGAGTTCTCTGATTTCAGCTTCACCGATAATTTCTTCACGTAATTTCGGTTTCAAGAGACCTTCAACCACATTCTGGATATCTTCAATACAGTCATAAATCACGCGGTATGTACGGATTTCAATGCCATCTTTTTCTGCCATTTCACGGATAGACGCAGAAGGCATTAAATGGAACGCAATAATTACAGCCTGAGCCGTTGTGGCAAACAAGACATCGGAATCTGTAATAGCACCAACACCTTTACGGATAATATTGACTTTAACTTCTTTGTTAGAAAGTTTTTCAAGACTTGCTGCCAACGCTTCAGCAGAACCACCCACGTCAGCTTTAACAATCAAGTTCAATTCAGAAACTTTACCTTCCTTAACGCCATTGAAAGAATTTTCAAGAGAAACAGTCTTTCTTGCACGAAGGTCACGTTCACGAGCAGCCATACGGCGTTTGGAAGCAATTTCTCTTGCTGTCTTTTCGTCTTCAACAACAATTAAATCATCACCCGCTTGTGGGGTACCATCAAAACCAAGAACCTGGCAAGGAGTAGATGGGCCGGCTTCTTTACGGTTTTCACCGCGTTCATTAAACATCGCACGAACACGACCAGAATAGATACCACAAACAAACGGATCACCCACGTGAAGCGTTCCATTCTGGATAAGAATAGTTGCCATAGAACCTTTACCAGCATCTAGCTTAGATTCTACAACAGCACCTTTCGCTCTTGCATTCGGGTTTGCTCTAAGTTCAAGCACTTCTGTTTCAAGCGCAAGAGTTTCAAGCAATTCTTCCATACCCTGGCCTGAACGGGCAGAAACTTCTATACAGCTGGTTGTACCACCCCATTGTTCCACTTCAACACCGCGTTCAGCAAGTTGTGCACGGATTTTATCTGGGTTAGCCGTAGGCAAATCAATTTTAGTAATCGCCACAACCAAAGGCACTTTTTCTCTATGAGCTAATTCAATGGATTCAACTGTCTGAGGCATCACCATAGAATCAGCAGCTACAACAAGCACAATAACATCTGTCACTTGAGAACCGCGAGCACGCATAGCACTAAAAGCTTCGTGCCCCGGAGTATCAAGGAATGTTACCTTTCCAACCGGAGTAGTTACTTCATAAGCACCAATGTGCTGCGTAATACCACCTGATTCACCAGCCACAACATGTGATTTACGAATCCAGTCAAGCAACGAAGTTTTACCATGGTCCACGTGGCCCATTACAGTAACCACAGGAGAACGCGGTTGGAGATTTTCTTCTTGATCTTCTTCAACACCAAGAACATCTTCTTCGTATTCTTCCATCAATTGGGCTTCAAAGCCAAAGTCATCAGCAAGAACCTGTATGGTTTCAAAATCAAGACGGGCATTGATTGTCACCATCATTCCCATTTCCATACATTTTGCGATAACGCGAGCCGGCATTTGTTCCATAAGGCCAGCAAGTTCACCGACTGTAATAAAGTCTGAAGTTTTAAGAATTTTCTTTTCTTCTCCGGATTCATCTACAGAACGGTCTTTATGGTAAACTTTCTTTACCGGGTTTTTAGACAACGAGGCCATCACGCGAGAAACATTCTGGCGTACTGCATCTTGTTGTTCGCGTTGTTCCTGCTTGTCTTTATTTCTATTACGTTCGTTATTGCGGTCATTTTTACCGCCATTACGACCACCTTGTTTTCCGCCACGAGAAGCATTGTTTGGGCCTCCCATAGAAGCAACCAAATTAGCTCCATTACGAGATGCACCAAAAGCATCTTGCATTGAACCACCGGTAAAACCACCATCACGGCCTCCACCTTGCTGGTAAGAGCGATTGTTTCCGTGATTTTGATTTTGTCCATGACGGCGATGGTTATTATCATTATTGTTAGAATTAGCAGACGATGTACGACCAAATGTTCCTGTATAACCTTGTTGGTTATTTGTATTGTTTCTATTTGGTCTGCGGGCACCTCCTTGCGGAGAAGATTGCTGTTGACGAGACTTCTGAATACGAGCAAGCATTTCAGCAGAAGGCGGCAACACTTGTGCTTTCAACTCTGGTTTTCTCAATTTATCTTGAGAAAGCATTTGCACATTAGCAGGTTTTGCTTGTTCTCCAGAATCCTTTTTCAAATCCACTTTAGGAACTTGTCTAGGAGGATCTTTCTTTTTATCTGTATTCTGCGAAACAGGTTTTTGTGGTGCAGGTTGTTTTTTTACCTCTTGCTTTACAGGAGTTGTTTCTTTTTCTTTAACTTCTGGTTTAACCTCTTCTTTAGTAGCATCTTTTGCTACTGGTTTCTTTGGAGCAATTACAACCTTTGGGGTCGTAGGCTTTTTCTTTCCCAAAGTACCTGTTAACTTTCTACCCGTTGCAGAAGTTGTAGAAGCCTGCTCTGCAGGAGCCTGTTCAGCAGGAGCCTGTTCATCTGCTTTTGCAGGTTGTTTTTTCTTATTGCGAGCGTCTTGTTTACGCTTTTCTTCTTCTGCAGCTTTTTCAATGGTAGCAAATTGTGAAATAGGTACAGGGCTGAAAGCTGTTTTAACTTCAAACCCATTATCACGGAGCAACTTCAAAACGACATTTGAAGTCAGCCCTTTTTCTTTTGCCCATTGGCTTGGTTTTTTGTGTTCTTCATTACTCATCTAGTCTATGCTCCAAAATTATTCTTCAACGGAACCTTCTTCTTTAGAAACTTCGACTTCTTCACTAATTTCCGAACTTTCTTCAAGCATATCTTCCAAAGGGCGTCTTTCTACAACTTCACGAATAATTTCTCTTTGCTTTGGAGTCAAAACTCTTTCTTTTTCTTCTTCACTCTTTTCAGACCATTCTTTTTCGCCAAATACATCTAAAGAACGGCTTACCAAAGTAGAAGCGAGGCGAACATTCTGTCCATTGCGACCAATTGCCTGAGCCAAGTTTTCAGTATCAATAATCACAACAATACGATTTGTTCTAGGAATTTCAATGAACTTCACAATGTTTGCAGGGCTAAGAGCATGGCGGATATAAGTTTCTACATCTTCGCTCCAGACTACAAATTCAATGCGTTCATTAGAGAGTTCACGAACAATAGCTTGTACGCGAGCCCCTTTCATACCAACGCAAGCGCCAACAGGGTCTATACGTTCATCGCGAGCTAAAACAGCGATTTTTGCACGATAGCCCGGGTCACGGACAATATTTTTAATTTCAACAGAGCCTTCATAAATTTCAGGAACTTCTTGTCTAAGCAATTCTTTCAAGAAAGATTCGTGTGTTCTTGAAAGCACAACAAGCGGAGAACCAAATTTGGCATTTTCATCGATTTTTAAAATAACTGCTTTAACAGAATCACCTTGTTTCCAACGTTCTTTACGAATCTGTTCACGTTGAGGCAAAATAGCTTCTGTAGAACCCAAATTGATAATCAGGTTTGGGCCTTCAATGCGAGTCACTTCACCAGAAATCAAAGAACCAATACGATTTTCATAAACCTTTTGGATTTTGACTCGTTCGGCATCACGCATACTTTGCATCAAAAGTTGTTTTGCATTCTGAATTGCCTGGCGTCCAAAAGCAGACATCGGCACTTCCATTTCAAGAGTATCGCCAGCCTGAGCGTCTTCATTAAATTCACGAGCTTCATCAACGAGCATATAATGTTCATCGAGCTGTTGAACTTCTTCTGCACTCATCTCCGCATCATAGTCAGGGAAATCTTCCACCACTTCTACACGCAAAAATACACGCACTTCGTTTGTTTCCATATCAATATCAACATCGATATGCTTGCTAAGTTGCAAGTACTTTTTAGCGGCAGCAGTCAAAGAATCTTTCAATGCTTTGATAACTGTTTCATCGTCCATATTCTTTGCTTCAATAACATTCTTCAAAGAATCCAACAGACTTAATTTTGCTTCGTGTTTCATAGTGAGCCCTCTTGATACTAAATTTGAACATCTGCTTTAGCAGAAAGAATTTCGGAACGTGGTACTTGCATATCCCCTGCGTTTCCCATCAATTCCACGGTTAAACATTCATTATCAACGCTTTTTAAAACGCCAGTCACAGGTTTTCCTGTTGAGCGCGTAATTCTCAAACGTCTTCCAACATTTCTCAAAAAATCCGCTTCGGACTTCAACGGGCGGTCTAGGCCTGGCGAAGAAACTTCTAAAGTAAAAGCCCCTTCAATTACATCTGGATCCAAATCCAAAGCAGCAGAAAGCGCCCTACTGACTTTAGTACAATCACCAATAGTCACACCTTCAGGTTTATCAACAAACAAGCGAAGCATTTTACGCTTGCCCGCCTGGAACAAATCGGCCTCCACTAAAGAAACATTCCCAGCTTCGCAAGCAGCGGCAATCATCGAATTTAATTTTTCTTGGGTTATCAAAACCACCTCATATAAAAGAATGGCCCGTTCAGCCGAACGACCCATTAGTTAGAACAAATAGAGAAAATTTTTTAAAACTTTTCAAGCAAATTTCTTAAATCATACCACTTTTTGGCCTTTTTTCAAGGAGATTCACTTGTTTTTTAAAAGAAAATCTTTTTTCCTTTAGCATTTTTTATCTTTAACTTATGCTCACAACCATTATCTTATTATTAGTCTCATTAGCTGGCATAACCATCAGCTTCCTTTATTTTCGCAAAAATTTACGCCACATTGCTCAGAAAAACGCAACTGAACCATCTTCATTTAAACGCGCCATGAATTACCCCTTAACAATTATTTGGTATGCGTATTTAATAATCTTCTTTGCCGGCGTATTTATAAACAACATCTTTTTGAAATAAAAGTTTTATCATGAGAAAGAACATTCTAAAAACTAAGAAAGTTAGCATAAAGAAAAAAGACATGAAAGGAGCTGGAGGCTGTTGTTCAATAGGTTGTTCTTTTTTTCTTTTTATTGTAATATGCTTATCTTTTTGTTCAACTGACGGGGAATATAATGATGTAACAGATAAAAAATTAAAAACAGAAACAAACTATTGCTCAGATTCACTTATAATATCATCAATTAGTGAAACGTATAAAATAAACGACATAGATTCTCTTATAGCCGCAAGAAAAAAATTCAGCAATTCCATTCAAAATTGTAGAATCAACAAGAGAAAACAATACCTAGTCACCATTGATTCAATGATAATAACAAAAGTTTATTCTTTTTTTAATAATAAGGCATTTGACTCAGCACTAAACACCTTGGTTTTAATTGACAGTTTAAATTCATCACACAAACAAAATGACTCCTTGCGTTATATTAAAGCGATGTCATTAAAAAAACTTGGAAAAAACAAGGAAGCTGCAGAATATCTTTACTATTTACATGATAAATCAGAACGTTTAGAAAAATTAGAAAACAAACTAAATCCTTCAAAAAAAATTTTTAGTCACTACCAAGCACTTTGTTATGATGGGTGGTTCATGGATTGGACTGCATCAAGAAAAGGTACCTGTAGTAGGCATGGAGGTGTCAAAAATTGGAATGGCAAAGCCATTTATCACACTAAACGCAAATATGAATTTTAAAATCTATGCAATAAAATTGAATTAAATTTCTTAAATACAACACGTAAAAAGCCAGCGCTTTGGTTTATATTAAAAAGGTGTCTGGAAAACAGGTACTTTTTTTTATTATATAAACCTAATTACGTTCTTCTAGAAAAAAATCACTTTTGTAGAAATTTATTTTAAAGGCGATAAACCTTTAGAAAATAAAGAAAGATTAAAAAGAGTAATAAAAGAAATAATGAGTTAACAAATCTACCTATTCCAGCCGGAATGGCCATCGCCGTAATAAAGTGGTTCATCGTTTTCATCGTTATTGGTAAAATTCGCAGAGCCTTTTACGCCAAGCCAGGCGCGCATTTTTTTAATTCGCGTTGCGGAGTCTTTTGTTTGGCTCGAATTTTCGCCTTGTGTGTGCGAAATTTTGCTTTGCTGCTGCAAGCGATTTTCTTGATTTCTTTTAGGCGATTCTTGCATATTTTTCCTTTCTTTATTGCTAAATAAATTAGTAAAAGAAGAAATACAAAAAAAGAGTTTTTATAAAGCAATCGGCGAAGGTTCCCTTCGCCGATGCCTTTAAATTTTACCTTAATCTGATTTGAATTATTTTAAAGTGATTGATTTTTTAGAAAGGGTTTTTCCTGCAGATTCAACACAAGCAATATATTTTCCGGCAGGGAGTTTCTTTAAATCTATCGTAGAATTTCCAGAAACTTTTTTGTTGAAAACAAGTTTTCCCTTCGCATCAAATAATTTGAAATCAGATGCTTCTTGTGCCTGCAAATACAAAGTGCGATTTTGTAAAGCAAAAACAGGAGTTTTTGAAGCCAAGTGTTTCTGAATATCCAACCCGACATTTGTTCCTTCTGGAGCTCCGAAAATAAGGCCTCGCCCGACAGAACTCATATAAACTAAGCCAAAGACATTCATATCGCCAACCACAAAGTTTCCGTTGCCTGGCCCGCCAAATTGATGCGCATCATCATTAATACGAATCCAAGATTCTCCCTTATCTGTAGAACGATAAAGTCCTAATGGGTTTTCGCTTCCGCCAGCGACACCCCAAATGAAAATGGTTTCATATTCAGCGCCTTCTTTTGCTTTTCCAAGTCCAACAGAAATAGCTGTAGAAACGGCAGGCAAACGAGTCCAAGTGTTACCACCATCTTCACTATAAGCAAGCCCATTTTCAGAATAACCTTTTTGAAGCCAAACTTGTGATTGATCTAGTGGTACCCACAAGTGACCTTCTTTTCCAGGAACTGTTCGAATTAAACCACCTCCATTGTAGTATTCGCCAGCGGCATCATTCTGGAGCCATGAGCCTGCATTTGCAAAAGTAGCACCTTTATCTGTTGAAACTTTTAAATAACCTTGAGCATCAACCAGATAAAATTTTTCAGCATTAACTGGGTCAGGAACGATTCTTACATATTGGCTTTGCCCATCAAGTCCTTGAACCTTTTCCCAAGTTTTTCCATTATCTGCAGTGCGGTAAACATCGCTACTATTGTCTGGCCTGTGTAAAATCACTTCTCCATCTGCAGACATAGAAAGAGTTCCTTGAGAGCCTTTAAGAGTCGTTTCTAATTTTGTCCACGTTTCTGCATTATCATCTGAACGATACATTACATCGCTTGAAATTCCAGTACCTGTGGAGTAATCTGTAACATGACCTGTACGAACAAATGAACCTGAAAGTGGAGCATAGCCAAGACTATTTGTGGTTCCGATATTTGGAGAATGCCTTGGGGTACTTTTTGCAATATCGGTGTAACGCGCACCATCATAATCACCAATAGCAGTTACAAGAGGGCCGCCGGGAATACTTACAATATCTAAAGGAACAGTTTCTTCAATGCCTTTAGATTGAAATTTCCAAACAGGCACTTTTGCAGAAATATCTTCTGTTTGAAATACGCCGTTCCCGCTTGTCACCCAAGCTTCTTTAGTATTGAATGGATTAAATTCAATAGAGCCAGCCCAGTGAATTACATTGCCTAAAATCCAGCTAGTTCCGTTTGCATCTGCGTTTACACCTGCATTATAATCTTGCCCGTGAGTCCAGGTATTTCCGCCATCAAGAGAAACGTAAATTCTGTCCCCCCAGCCATCGATTCCTTCTTTGTAATAATGGCGCCCGCCGTAGAAACAAAGCGTTGTGGCGATAATGTGCTTTGGGTTTTCTGGGTTAATAGAAATGCCTCCAAAACCATGGCTTGCGCTTTGGCTTCCGTCTCCCATGCGAGCTTCTGTGCTACCATCTTGGAAAGGCGTTATGTTTGTCCAAGTTCCAGAAGAAATGTTGTATTTATAAATGGCACCTTTAGAAACTGAATGTGGGCCAGGAGAACTTGAATAAGTGAGGAAAAGATTTCCGTCTGCAATTTTTGCACGGTTTGGCATTAAATTAGCAGGACCGCCAGAAATTAAATTCCAAGTGGCGCCACCATCTTTACTTACGTATAAATTATCAGAAGTTTCTGAAATTCCCATATAAAGAACTTTAGAACTACCGTCAGCGTTTTTTCCTTGCGTTTCATCAAAAAGAACAAAGCTAATTCCGTTTACATTTGTTAAGCCGTTTCCTGTCGCACTAGAAAGCGCTACTTCATAAACATTTGCCCAGGATTTGCCGTAATCAGAACTTTTGAAAAGTCCTTTGGTGCGGCTACCGCAGAAAAGAATGTTTGGCATATTAGGGTCCACTACGAGTTTTTCACCGGTTTGCCTACCCATACCATTTCCATGAGCGAAAAATTCTACATAAGAAGTGTCCCAGGAGTCCCCGTAATTTTCACTTCTGAGAATAGCCGTGCGGCCATCACTAAAATACCCCGTTCCTGCCAAAACATAAACACGTTTCGGGTCTGTCGGGTCAATGGCGAAAGCTTCTGCTCCGTAAAGGCCAACATCTTGTTGACTTATCCAATCTGTAAGAGGAACCCATTTACTCTCTTCAAAATTATAGCGATAAACGCCACCAACATCAGTACGAGCGTATAAGAGATTTTCTTGTTTGGGGTGAAAGAGAACGGCGTTGACAAAACCACCCCCATCAAAACGCACGTTTCCCCATTCATAATTTTCTGCAAAAGCAGAAAGAACCCCCATAGCGATTATTAACGCTGTCTTTTTCACAATACAACTCCTTTTTAAACACTCTGCAAAATATATCATTATTTCTTTTACACTTTTTCTTTTGCAAACAAAAAAACTCCCTAAAAGCCAAAGAACTTCTAGGGAGTTTTAACCAACAAGAATAATTATTCTTGCATATCGGCAAGGGCTTCTTTCAATTCATCAACTGTCAAAATGTATTCATCAATCATTTGAGGTTTAGAATCCAAGAAGTCTAAAATCATTTTTAAACGGTCATCTTTGAAAACAATTTTCAATTGTCTGGACGCATGACCTTTATAACCCCATTCTTTAAGCAATTCGTCGGTCAGAACAAAGCTATCTTCAAAAGACACAAAGTGCATTGGGCCATAAACCGCAATGTTCTTTTCTAACTGCATACATTCTGGTTCAGCAGAAGTCGGGTTAGCCATAAATTTCTGAATGTGACGAGTTCTGACATCTCTCGTTTTGTCAATGCGCATATAGCCATGAATCAAATATTTATTTTTCAAATCAGATTCAGACAAGCCTTCATAACGAGTCCCAAAAAGGATATAACGACTCTTGGCTTTTACAATGGCATTTACATTTTTCACATTGTAACAGCTCATAAAACCATAAGTACTACTTTCGTAGTTTGGTTCATATAAATAAAGCCCTTTTTCATTTTCATTCAGCTGATCCCGAACAGGTACTGCTGCTTCTCGGCTTGTTTCAACATAGAGCAAAGAACCGGCATTCATGCCACGATAGTCTTGCCAACCATCTAAATTGATTTGTATTTTCGGCATAGTTATCCACCTATATAAAGAACCTCCGAAAAGCATTTCAGAGGCCAATTCGGTTAAAATAAGGGCATCCGAATAAAAATCCGGAAGCCACTCTCACTAAGAACTTTTAAAGAAAACTTCTAAAAAAAGTTCTAAACAACAAAACGTTCACATACAGATGTAATGTTTTCAAAAGGCAAGATACATTTTTAATACGAAAAAGTCAACTTTTTTGCAGAAATATTCTTTTTGCCGAATAAAAAAGCACCTTTTTCAAAAAATTCAACTGTATCTGTTGTCCAAAAATCCGTTTTTCCTGTTTTTTGAAGGCGATTTTCTATTTCTGGGTGCCTTTTTAAATAATCTACGGTTTTATTAGCCACAATTTCTCCTTGAGAAATTAACCGCACGCCTTTTGGTAAAAATTTTTGAATTATAGGACTCAGAAGCGGATAATGCGTACAAGCAAGTAAAACCGTATCTATGGCAGGATCTTTGGCAAAAAGAGCATCAATATCCCGTTTTATAAAGAATTCAGCCCCAGGTGAATCTAATTCTCCATTTTCTACTAATGGTACCCAAAACGGGCAAGCTTGTTGCGAAACAACCAAATTTGGAGAGAAATGTGAAATTTCCATTAAATAACTTTCCGAAGAAACAGTCCCTGGCGTTGCAAAAATACCAACATGACCGGATTCTGAAAATTCTCCAATACATTCTGCTGTTGGGCGAACAATCCCTAAAACTCTGTTTTGTGGAGCTATTTTAGGCAAATCATTTTGTTGAATCGTACGAAGCGCTTTTGCTGAAACGGTATTGCAGGCAAGGATAACTAGCGGACAACCCAAATCAAAAAGTGCCTGAACCGCTTGTAATGTATAGCTGTAAATTGTTTCAAAGCTTCGTGCGCCATACGGCGCACGAGCGTTATCACCTAAATAAACAAAATCATATTCAGGAAGGCTTTTTTGCAGCTCTTTTAAAATAGTCAAACCACCAAAGCCAGAATCAAAAACACCTATCATAAAGCTTGTTCCATTCTTGCACGCACTTCAGGAATCACAAAATCACGAATTTTCAACTTGCCTTCTTTTTCTAAAACTTCTTTTAAATCCAAAGGCTCACAAACATTCACATTTACAGATGTAATTTTAGAGTCTTTTCTAGATTCCCAAGCCGACCGTGTTCCACGAATCACAATAGGAATAATTGTTGCTTGCCAATCAGCAGCAAGCCTGAAACCGCCACTTTTAAAAGGGTGCAATTTAGAATCCTTTGAGCGCGTTCCTTCTGGAAAAACAACTATACGCGGGACTTGAGAATCTAAAAGTTCCTGTTGTGCTTCTTTACCACCACCAGATGTTTTACGGCGAATAAAAACACAACCCAATTGTTTCATCCAAAAATTCAAAAAAGGAATGCGTTTCAATTCATATTTGGCTAAAAAACCAATAGAGCGACCTAATGTTAAAAAAACAACTGGTATATCAGAATAAGATTGGTGGTTTGCAATAATCACTACTGGGCGCGACCAATCTACTTTAGCTAAAAGAGACTGATTCTCTATATGTAAATTTATTCTTAAGATTCTCATGCAGAATTCTGAAAATTCTTGCACGCGGCGTTCTAGCCATTGCGGAATTTCTCTAAAAAATACCCGCCTAAAAGTAATCTGAACAATAGCATAAGCCATATAAGCCAATGCTTTAATAACCACAAAAATTTTAAATAACAACAAAGGCATTCTAGAATCCTTTAACGGCTGTTCTAAACAAGTTAAAAACTGAGAAGGGCGAAAATGAACTTTCTTACCTTTCCAAAACCGCTCTTTGCAATATAGTAAAACAAGAACCGCTTCTGCCCGAGTAACCCCAACATAAAATAACCGACGCTCCTCTGCCAGTTGATTTTTTCGCTTTTTTCTATTTCCTTCACATTTTCCAGGAGTAAGTCCTTCCGCTAAACCGGCATAAAATACCACAGGAAACTGTAGCCCCTTAGAAGCATGAACCGTCATCACCTGAATTCCATCGCTGTTTTCTGTCAATATAGGGAATCCAGCGTCTTGTAAAGCCATTTCATAATATTCTCTTTGCCTGTTATAGCGAACAAGAATGGCAAAATCAGAATATTTCAAATTATAATCCAAACGCATTTCCCGGATACGAACCGACAAGCGCCTGATTTCTTCTCTAGCGCAATCACTTTCCCAAAATTCCGGAATGCGATTTTCTAAAAACAATTCATCTTGCCTACGATTCCCAGCACGCAGAACTTTCCGTAAAAGCGGCGGTTTATTTACAAAAATTCTATTGGCCAGATAAAGCACTTGTGGCACCGAACGATAATTCCACTCTAAACGAATCAAGGTGCTTGCCTGAAAATCTTTTCTGAACCTTAAAATGTTACCTATGTCAGCGCCACGGAAACCATATATAGCTTGGTCATCATCACCTACAGCAAACAAACTTTTTCTATCACCCAACAAAGCACGCACTAAACGATATTGACTAGGGTTAATATCTTGGTATTCATCTACTAAAATTTCTTGAAACTTATCTTGTAAAACAATTCTTGCTTCTTGAAATTTTTCTATTAGTGCAATGGCTAAATAAATTAAATCTTCAAAAACAACCTCTCCTGTTTCCTTTATTTTTTGACGACAAATTTCTGTCTTTTTAAAAACCGAAGCCGAAAGAGAATCCGAAAACAATTCATCTCTAGAAATATCTTTTGCTTGAATCCCCGCTTCTGCCAAATCGCAAAGAAAATCATTGCCAGACAATTCTTTTGGCGTAGGCGCTTTTTTAAAGCCCAACAATTCAAAGCCTTTTCCACTCGGGTATTCTTCTTTCAATAAAGACAAAGCCAATGAATGAAATGTACAAAGCTTCACTCCTGAATTGGGATACAATTTTTCAACCCGTTCTCGCATTTCTCTTGCTGCCAAATCGGTAAACGTTAGGGCTAAAATACTAGTTGGGTTTACGCCTGAGCCAATACGATACTGGATACGTTTTGTCAAAACAGAAGTTTTTCCGGAACCAGCACCAGCCAAAATCAAAAGTTGGTTCCCTGTTTCATGATTGTGTAAAACAGCTGCTCTTTGGTCAGCATTTAAACCATTTAAAATAGTGTGCATATTTACTCCTTATCTCTATAAGTAATAAACGCACAACTCCCCCAAAATGAATCTTTTTATTTTAAAAAATTATTTTGCTTCGTTTATTTTTTTGCCATTATCCAAAACAAAGAAAATAGCACCAAATAAACTAATAACCAAGCCTGCTAAATAAGCCAAAAGTTGCACAATAACCGATTCCAAAACAGGAACTCCAGCTTTTGCAAAAAGCGATTGAGCTAGCAATTCCCTTGGACCAAAGCCCCCAATAGAAATAGGTAAAGCAGAAACTAAAGCGACTAATGGAATATAAAAGAAATACCACGAAACAGCAATATCCAAGCCTAAAGCTATTCCGCAAAAATAATGCACTAATACACGTAATACTTGCGTAATGGTAGAAAGAACAAAGAGTTTTCCCCACAAATTCCAGATGCGAAATGAACGAAACCGTTCAAGCATCCGAAGAATCCGGGTGTTAATATTTTCGGGCAAAACCAGAGCAAGTAATTTTGCCAAAGATTCGCCAATTCGACGGCTAAAAATAGCAGCAAACAAAACACAAAATCCAAGGAACACCCAAAGCGACGGAATTATAAATGCTCTTTGCTCTGGATCATGAATAAAAAATAAGGAACCAACACCAAGAGCAAGTAACGTCAAAAAGAAAAAACCAAATAAACGGTCAAAAAATGTCGCCGTTAAACCAGCACCAACGCTATCAACACCACCTTGCACACGAATGTCATAAACTTTTTTTACATCTCCGCCCACATTTCCTGGCATAAAATTGTTAAAGAACAAACCAACAAAATAAAGACGCAAAACATGAAAATAACTCAAGTGGACACCTTGCGTTTTGAGCAAAGTTTTCCATTGCAAGCAACCTGTTAAATTAGACACCAACAAACAAAGTAAAGCAACAAATAACGGCCAAACTTTTATCTGGGAAAGAACTTTTTCTAAGTCATTAGAATCAAAACCAGGCGTATTCGCTATATTGCGAAAAACAATATAGGCAAGAGCTATAGTTACAATAACTTTTAAAAAAAATATCAAACACCGCTTCATAAACTTCCCGAAGAATTTACAATTTTTTCAAGCAAGTGTTCTGTTTCAATAGCTGCTTTATCCCAGCTAAACTCTTGAGAATATTTTTTTGCAGCCAATTCAAGTTTTTTTCGTAATTCTATATCTTTAAAAAGCAATTCCATTGCTCTAGCACAAGCACTATCATCTCTATTGTCAAATAAAATCCCTGTTTCTCCGTCTTTAACGCTATCCATAAGCCCGGGAACTCTTGAAGCAATTGTCGTTGTAAAACATTCCGCCGCTTCAATAACTGTTAAACCCCAACCTTCCTTTTCACTTGTCTGGAGTAACGCTATGGCATTTTGTAAAAGTTCTTGCTTTTTTTCTTTTACAACAAAACCTTCTAAATCCACTAAATGAGCAATCCCCCACTTTTTCAAAACCTGCGGAAGTTTTTTAAGTAAAGGCCCGTCACCAGCTACTTTTAAACGTACACCAGGATTTTTTTCAGCAAATTGTCGAAAAGCTTTTAATGCCGTCCAAATTCCTTTATAACGATGCACTCTTGAAAGCCAAAGAAAATAATTGCCCTTCTCTGAAACAGGTAAAACATCTCGCCTATCCGCGCCATTATAAACAAGAGAAATTCTCTGTTCTGCAATTCCTATTGAGGCCAATTCTTTTTTAGTGCTTGGGCTAACAACAACAAAAGGCGACTTACGATAAATTAAAGGTATCAAACGCTCAAACAACCACACTCCAAAAGCAACTGGAAACAACGCTTCTGCAAAAATGGATTTTTTCCACAAATGGTGCATTTGTATCAAGTGAGGCTTTTTAGTTAAGTGCGGTGTAAAAAGTGGAAGCTTATTTAAATCTTCAAAAATCACATCAAAGTTAAATTCTTTATCTAGCCTTTTAAACTCTTTAATAACAGTCCATTGGAAAAATAAATCACCCCCACGGCGAATAACTTGTATTCCATCAACAATTTCTCTTTCTTGCGCTCCAGGAAACGTTGTTGTGAATAAAACCACCTGGTGCCCTTTTTGAACTAAACGAGAAAAAATAGCGTGTAAATGACGCTCGGCCCCACCTGCCGCAGGGTGTTTTCTATCTCGATAATTCAAAACGAGAATTTTCATAGACTAAAGAGGTTTACGCCCAAGTACACCTATTGAAAGTTGCGTCCAATGGGCAAGTGGTTTATCTCTCAAAGAATCTAGCAAAGCATCTTTCCATTTCTGGTAAGCCGAACCTTCAAAAGGATACTTTGGCAAATTTATTTTGAATTTCATGCAAATTTCACGTAATACTCTGTAATAAAGATTAGGACGCATCCAATCTCCATAAGCATAAACGCATTCAAACCCGCATTCAGCCATTAAACGCTTCAATGCTGGCATCGTAAATTGTGTTTCCCAACCGGCAAACCACTTATCAAAAGCTATAAGAATATGCTTCATAATGGTATAAGGGTGAACCGTCTGCGGAACATCGCACAAGCAATGCCCACCTGGTTTTAAAATTCTGAAGTTTTCCTTCAAAAGGCATTGCGGTTTTAAAAAATGTTCTGCAAGCCCCTGGTGAAAAACCAAATCAAAAGTTCCATCCGGAAATGGTGATTTAAACGCATCGCCACGAACTAATTGCAAATTCTTTGCCACCACTTCATCAGACTTGCGTAATGAATCCACAATTTTCAAACTGCTTTCAGCAAAATCCAAAACATAAACTTCTGCACCAAGAGAAGCAAAAGAAGCACTATCGCGACCGGTACCAGCCCCAACTTCTAAAATTTTCATTCCTTCTAAATTAAAATGCGAACGAATAGTTTCGGCAACAGAAGGAGATGAAGGATAAACTTTACTTAAATCGTTTTTTTTATCCCAAAAACGATTCCAAACAGATTGATCTGGTTCATTTATAGCCATAGATTCCAAATATATTAAAACCTAATCAAGAAAAGAATTTCTTGCCGTTTATGAGATTCATGATAAAAAGATTCTTTTTTTCCTTTTTCCAGATATTTTCAAAAAAGCAAAGAAAGATTAAATTTTTATACAAATTTGTATTCTTTTTTATACATTTCTGCATAAATTTAAACTAAACTCGGCAAAATATTATGTAAAAAATCATAAAAAGAAAGATTTTACCAATTTGGCATAACTATTGCTTTAAAAAGAAACGATATTAAAGAGGTACGCAAAAAGAAGGATTCATTTAAGGGAAATTATGCATATTGATTCAACTGATAGTACGCTGAAAAGATATTTGGAAGATATTAGGCAAACAGCCCCACTTTCAAGAGAAGAAGAACAGATTCTCTTCCAACGCGCCAAAGAAGGCGATAAAGTTGCAAGACACCGCCTCATTAAGGCAAACATGCGTTTTGTTTTAAAAGTAGCAATCCAATACCGCGGCTGCCCCATTCCATTACCAGACCTTGTCAGCGAAGGTGCTATGGGTCTTGTTCGTGCTATTGAATCATTTGAACACACTCGCGGTCTCAAATTCATTAGTTACGGCGTATGGTGGATCAAAGCTTACATCACAAGAGCCATTAACGAACAAGGTAACTTAATTCGTTTGCCAGCAAACCAACACTTACTCGTTCGTAAAGCTCTTCACGAACAATCCCGCGGTAAAGAAATTGATGAAAAAGTCCGTGAATTGATTCAAATCGGCCAACGCGGCGTTTCTTTCGATAGCCCACTCAAAGCCGATTCAAAAGCAACTTATGCCGAAGTTTTAGCAGACCATTCTGTTTCTACTCCAGAAGCAGATTCTGAAATCCAAAGCGTTGAAAATCTTGCTCGCGAACTTATGGAACAATTGCCAGAACGAGAAGCAAAAGTTATCACAGGTATTTTCGGCATTAACCAAGAAGCCCCTCAAACCTTGCGCGAAGTCGGCGAATCTATGAATATTTCTCATGAACGCGTCCGCCAATTGAGAGACCAGGCTCTCCGCCGCATTCGCAAGTACAACAGCAAAGAATACTTACAAGAGAAAAAAGACGCTTACCTTTCTTCTATTTATAAGTAAGAAAATGCTTTTAATATTAAAAAAGACCCAATTGCTTGGGTCTTTTTTTTCGGGTGGGTGACCGGACTCGAACCGACAACAACCAGAATCACAATCTGGTGCTCTAACCAATTGAACTACACCCACCATAGGAATAGCGACTCAAATATATAAAAATCAATCGCTTTTTCAAGGGGATTTTGTAAAAAGGATTAATCTTCTAAATCCTTTTTACTCATAATTCGGATAAAATTAGCTCGTTTAAAATCGTTTCTGTGTTCTAAACAGAATCTTGGGTAAACAAACTGTTTGGGATACAACTTAATAGAGAAAACTTCCTTACAACCAGACAAACAGCAACGGAAAGGCACTTCCATCACTTCTGTATAATTATGACGAATGATAATATTTCTGGATTCAATATTATCGACATCTTTCTTTTGCTTTTGCCTTTGTTTAATATCGCGGTGATCATCGCAGTATTTTGCAATAGGATGACCCCAGAATTCACGCCCACAACCTGGTTCTTGACAAACCTTAAGTTTAATGCGTTTTTTCTTTTTGTATTTAGGCAATTGCATAGATATTTCTCCAATTTGTCTTGATGCAAAATTAGCAAAAAATCAAACTTTTTTTTATTGTCACATTTTTTTTGTTCACTTTTCCGGGAGAAAAGCGTTTATATAAGTATGAAAACTATTATTATTTTCCTTTTTTGCGCCTCTCTGCTTGCCTGCACATTAGCCCCGGAAGATTCTTCTGGAGATACCTGGAACATCCATTTTCTTGATGTCGGACAAGGTCTTTCAGTACTTTTCGAATCCAATGGGAAATTTGCCTTGTACGATACAGGGCCTGACTCTATTCATTTTGAACGGATTTTAAAGTCTTTTAATGTCGACACCTTAGAATGGATTGTCTTGAGCCATTTACACAGAGACCACGCAGGAGGTTTTTTAGAAATAGCCCAGGATAGCGCTGATTTTTTTATAAAACATGTTTTCTGGAACAAGGATTCTTCACAATATTGGCTACTTGATAGTATCCAAAAATTGCTTTCTATTAAAGAAATTCCAAATAGTTCGTTACACAAAGGTGAAAAAATTCTATTTGAAGGAATTTCACTAAATACTCTTTGGCCTGTTCGAGACAAACAATTGACAGAAAACGCTTCTAGCATTGTTTTACATTTAAAGAATGGAAATGAAAGTCTGCTTCTTACTGGCGACATTGAAAAAGAAGAAGAAAAAAATCTTTTAGAATTCTACCCTACTTTAAACGCATCTCTTTTTCAAGTACCGCATCATGGCGCAGAAACTTCATCTTCATTAAAATTTCTTGAAACACTCCAAATACAATTTGCCGTTGTGAGTAATGCCAAAAAGAACCCTTATGGTCACCCTGCTAAAGAAACTTTAAAAAAACTAGAAGCCGCTATAGGGCAAGCGGAAAATATTTTCCGAACTGATACTCTTGGCTCTATTTGTTTTACTTGGGAATTTAATGTCGGAATATGGCGTTGCCAATAAATTATTGAGAAAAACCTATACGAGCCTGAAAACGTACAATATCTGGATTGGTTGCAGAAACACCACAAATCAAAGCGTGATTCCTTGAATTATCGAAACGAATTAATTTGGTTTCTTCGCCAAATGGTATTTGTGATAAATAATTCATTTGTATAGAACGGAGTTGTCTTGATTTCAATTCTTCTAAATCAAAAACATCCATACACCATTCTACATAACGACAATGATTGACATGCATATTTAAATCCAAATCACTATAACGAGCGACCCGGGTATAAACTTCTCTGCCAGAAGATTCTGGCAAAAGCAAATCTAATTTTTCAGTAAGGGCTTCGCGATTCGGAGAAACAAAAATAGGGAACGGGCACTCTGAGAAATCAACGGCTTTACCTGTTTTTAAAGAAATCAAAAGCCAAGAAGTTGTCGCCTGGGCAAGAGCATTCCCTTGAGAATCTTTAAAAGAAAAATCTTTCAGCGCTACTTTACCATCTATAGATTTTGTCCAGGTTTCAACACTTAAACGTTCCCCTTCTAAAGGCTGGTGTGTTAAACGCAATTTTTGCCGAGAAAGCACAAGCGTATACCCCGACCGAATAAGTTGTCTTAACCCATATCCATTTTCTTCAGCATCAGCAACAGCACTTTCTTCCATAAAACGGAACAAACTCGAAAGCTTAACACGACTATTGTAATCGCAATCTGAAAACCGGACTGTGAAATTACGCTTGCAGAATTCTTCGTTATTTTCCATAACAAGAAAGATACATATAAATTCACTAGATAAATCATTTTCTTTTTCCTACATTTCATTTTGCTCCTTTAAAAGGGCTTTTTTAAAGGAATTTTGCTTTTTTTCAAAGAGGTTATATGCAAAGCGAAAACAAACTCCTTTTTAACAAAGCTGTAGAAAAAATGCCAGTCATAGGCATTTTACGCGATATTCCTCTCGGACAAGAAAAAGAATGCGTTAGAACTTCTGTTGCACAAGGTCTTACTTTGATAGAAGTCACAATGAACACAAAAAACGCAATAGAAATCTTAAAAGCTCTTAAAGAAGCCTCAAAAGGAACTGAACTCGTTGTTGGCGCAGGCACTGTCAGAACTCTTGAAGAATTAAACCTAGCTCTTGATGCCGGAGCCGGTTTTATTGTTTCTCCGACAACCATTCCAGAAATTATCGAGAAAGGAAATTCTCTTGGAATACCTATGATTCCAGGAGCTTTAACCCCAACAGAAATTGAAATTGCTTACAGAGCAGGTGCTACTTGCGTTAAAGTTTTCCCTGTCGATGCTCTAGGCGGCCCCGCTTATATTAAAAGTTTAAGAGGCCCATTTAGAGACATTCCGTTACTTGCTTGTGGTGGCGTGCATACAGAAAACGCAAAAACATATCTTGATGCTTCAGCGAATCTGCTAGCCTTTGGCGGTAGTATTTTCAAACCATCTCTTATGAATGCAGGTGAATGGGACGAAATCGGAAAAAATCTAAAAGATTTTCTAGTCGCGACTGGCCGCGCCTAAACGTTTCATCCGTTCTTTACAATGATACATACGTTCGTCAGCTGAAAGCAACATAGAATCCGCCGATGAATATTTTTCTGAAGAGTGAACCGTTCCAAAAGCAAATGGGTATTCTCCACATTCAGGACACATAGCTTTTGCCGCACATTCCATTCTATGGGCACAGACCACGGCACCTTCTTTTTCAGTATCTGGCAAAAGAACCATAAATTCATCTCCACCCATACGGAATAACATATCTGAAGAGCGTAGAACCGATTTAAGAGCCTCAACAAATCGACACAATAAAGCATCGCCTATCAAATGCCCCTGACCATCATTGATTCTTTTCAATCCATTCATATCTAAATAAACCATCGCAAATGACGTTCCATAGCGAGATTCACGAGCAAGCCATTCTCGTAAAGTTAATACTGCATGGCGACGATTATAACACTTCGTTAATGCATCTGTTAAAGAAATTATGCGTATTTCTTTCATTGCTTGCACTAATTGAACATGAACATTAACTCTTTGCAATAAAATTTCTATAGGCGTCATTTTGCTAACATAATCTGAAGCACCTGCTTCAAAAGCCGCTTCTACATTTGCAAAATCTTCTCGACAAGTCAAAAAAATCACAGGTAATTCTTCTAATGAATAGGATTCTCTTATTTTTTTGCAAACTTCAAATCCATCCATATCAGGCATATTGACATCAAGCAAAACTAAATCAAAAGTTTTTTCTTCTAAAAATTCAAGAACTTGTTTTCCGGAAGAAACCATTTCAACAGCATAACCTGCTCGTTCTAAGAATTCCCCATTTAAACGTAAAACAGAGGGATTATCATCTATAAGTAATATTTTGCCTTTTTCCATTTCCTATTACCTCTGAAAAAAAGTTATTCCCTTTAAGGATTAAATGAATCCATCATTCTTTAATTTATGTTATTTTACTTTAATTTCCTATATCCAAAAATAATTTATTGTTATTTACGGGTGCCAATATTTCATTTCAGGTACTTTTGATAACAAACCTATTTCGGCGCATTTTTCAAAAAAAAGTAAAAGTGATTTTTTGCGCTCGTCTGTAAATGTATAATCTAAAACATTAAAATATTTCTGCAAATCATCTGAGGCAAGTTCTACTGGGTAGTGAGATTTCCAAAGTTTTAATGCTTTTTCTGAATCATTTCTAAACTCATTCACAGACAAATTAACTTCTGATAAGAAATCACAAAGTTCATTATGCAAATCTTTTTCCAAAGCACTTTGATGAATACTCCAAGCACCAAAAACAAACGGCAT
Source organism: Fibrobacteraceae bacterium (assembly GCA_045629945.1). Classification (GTDB taxonomy): domain Bacteria; phylum Fibrobacterota; class Fibrobacteria; order Fibrobacterales; family Fibrobacteraceae; genus UBA1765. The sequence continues at coordinate 166,069 of JAZQSE010000027.1, read as the reverse complement.
ACCTTGCCAGTCTTGCCAAAGTGTAGCCAAATCATAAACATAAGGAAACGTATCTTTTTTATTCTGGAATAAAGCTTCATCACCTATAAGTAAACGCGCTACATCTTCTTTTTCATCAAATGGTCGTTTATCTACATAGTGCGGTTCAATTTTAAACCGAAGTGCAAATAAAACTTTCAGTAAAGAAATTGAGGTTGCACTTTTAGGAGTTAAATGCACATTTTTTTTATCAAGTTCTTCGATAGGGAAAGAAGAATACAAGCGAACGGATTGAACTTCTAAACGCGAAGAGGTACAAAGCTCTGAATAAAGCACAAACTTTTCTGGATGCAACGCATAATTAAAAGAAGATGCCGGCGCCAAGTGTATTTTTCCTTCTACAAGAAGCCGATTTAAGACACTTGGTACATCATCATGAAAAAAATATCTCGATTCTAAGGCTTTAAAAGCAAAAAATCGATGAAAATAGGGAGCACAGACTAAAAAGGGAACTCTTCCAATACACAACTGCATAGAAAAAAGTTAGTTTTTCCCCAGCGACAGAAAAATAGTTGGACATAAACATTCAATGAAATACTGAAAATGCCAAAATTCTATATCAAGAAAACTTCCCTTGGGGAAGGACAAAATAGTTTAGTTTTTAAGGGAAAGGTTGTTGAAGGACCTATCAATCGTGGCATGGTTTTAGAAATTCCTATTGCCGGTGCTTCAGATGTAGTTCCTGTCAAGATCTTTGATATCGTTCACTTTGAAAAGCAAAAAGACGAATTGAAAAAAGTTGGTCTTGTTGCTGATTTCTACGATACACCAGATGACTTAGAAGTAATTCTTGGCTTAAACATTGCCGATGAAGAAGTCAATGTCAGAATCGAAGAAAAAGAAGAATGGTAAAATATGCTTTTGAAAGAACGTCTGAAAGGTGTCAACCTCGGGGGCTGGTTCAGTCAGGTTGATTGCATCGAAGAAAAAGATCCGCAAGGATTCCCTGGTTTTTTTACACACGCAGAAACTTTTCTTTCTTTTGAAGATTTCAGACTTCTAAAAAAAGTTGGCTTTAACCATGTTCGCTTACCTATAGATTACCAAAACTTTTTTAAAGGGAAAGAACTTATCCCTGAAGAAAAAGCTTTTGAACTTTTAGATAAAGCTCTTCAAGAAATTCAAGCATCAGGGCTTGCAGTCATTTTGGATTTGCATAAATGCCCTGGCCATGATTTTCATTTAGGTTGTACGCAAGAACAACCTTTCTTTTCTGACCCAGAATGCAGAAAAGACGCTTGCAAAGTTTGGGCTATGTTGGCAGAACGATATGCAGACCAGCACGAAGTAATGCTTGAGCTTTTAAATGAACCCGCTGGTCAAGATTCTAAAGTTTGGGATGTCATTAAAGACGAACTTTATAAAAATGTTCGTGCCCATGCTCCTAAGAATCCTATCGTTATCGGTTCAAATCGTTGGAACAGCGCCGAAGAGTTTAAGTATTTAACGCCTGTTGATGATGACAATGTCATTTACAGTTTCCATACTTACACTCCGGTTTGTTTCACACACCAATTTGCAGCCTGGATTCAAGACCCATTCTTCCATCAAAAACGTATGTGGCCAGGAGAATACCCTGCCCCTGATGGAGAAGCCAAAACCAAACTGAATATGGACTTTGGAAAATGGGACAAAGATCGTTTACGCAAAAGTATTGAAAACGCTTTAGAATTCCGTCAAAAATATGATTTACCTGTAGCTTGTAATGAATTTGGTGTTTACGCTCAAGTAAACCGCGAATCTCAAATCAACTGGCTTAATGATTTTATGGAAATTCTTCGCGAGACCGATGTCGGCTATAGTTATTGGAACTATAAAAACCTTGACTTTGGTTTAGTTTCTAAAGGAGAAAGTCTTCATAAAGACTTGCCTCAGTACAATAATCCTGAACGCTTAGACAAAGAACTTCTTGATATTTTAGCAAAAGGATAATTTTAAAACGTTTCTTTTTTTTATCCCACTTCAATCAAGTGGGATTTTTTATACGCCGCAAGCTACACAAAGAAAATAAAAGTGATAAAGCAATTCCTATAAGAGGGAAAACGTTCATTTCTTTTGCAATAAAAGTTCCTACTAAACCTAAAGTTCCACCAATAAAAATTCCAATTACCCAAATTTTTTCAACCACTTGAAATTTCCCATGAGCTAAAATAGCAACAGCTAAAGGGAAAACCACACCCGGAGTATAAACAGAATAAGCAGAAAGTAAAAGAGTTATAATATCTTTTCCATATAACGCAAGTAATGTGGCTAAAACGCCTATTAAAACAACAATCAATCTAACGGTAATTATTTTTTTTGTTCCTAACAAATCTTGAGCAAAAATAGATGATACATTAATTAAACTTGTATCTGCTGAAGAGAACAAAGCAGAAACCATCCCTACACAAAGGCAAATAGCTAAAGGCAAAGGCAAAAGCCCTTCTGCTAAGCGTAACAAAGGATTTTTATCTCCCTCAAAAAAAATCCCACACCACACACCTATCCAAGTAATAAAAAAAGCAAAAACAATAAGAAAAATTCCAGACAAAACATTGGCTCGTTTTGCGACTTTAGGTGAGTCAGATAAAAGATTTCTTGATACAATATCTGGGCCTAACAAAAACGCACCCAAAACGGTCACTCCCAAAACACCCCATTCTAATACAGAATAAGTTCCAAACATTTCTATCGCAGGCATCTGCTCTTGAGTTTTACCTAATGGTAAATCAGCCAAAAATAAAAAAACAAATGTCCCTATAATCCCTATCGCAAAGAGAGAAAATTGTAAAACATCTGTTTTAACAACTGAAAGTTGGCCTCCTAAAAGCGTATAAAGAATCACCAACAAAGCTGAAATAATTACCATAATCTTAGAGGCATCATCTACAAGAAGATTTAAAAAATAACCTAAGCCTACAAATTGAGCAGCAATGACGCCCACCCAAGAAACAGCTATTACCAAAGCCACTAACTTTGCCCCAACAGGCCCAACTGTAAAACGCACTAATTCTGGTAAAGTATTGACCGAAAAACTTCTGATTTTTTTTGAAAGAAATAACGCTTGTAAAAAAAGACCTAAAGAACCAAACCCCAACCACCAAAAAGCACTAAAGCCTTCTGTTTCAGCTCGTTCGCAAACCCCTAATGTTGCTGATGCCCCTAAAACAGTTGCTAGTAAAGAAAATGTCACAAAACTCAAACGTTGTTTTTTCCCTGCAACAATAAAATCATCAAAATTCTTCACTTTGAAGAAATCTTTTAACGCAATGAAAAAGAGAACAGCAAAATAAAGAAACAGAATTTTCATACAAAAAAGATAGCAAATGCTATTTAAACTTTAACCCTTGAAAAAATCTTGCAAAGACTTTTATTATTTTTCCTTAAAAGAGGATATTGGTATGAAAACAAACAAACTTTTTCTAACAGCAATTTTAACAGCCTCTGCTGTATTTGCTGCCCCTGTCACATACGAAGCCGAGGACGCAACCCTTTCTGGGGGTGCAACTGCTAGCGGTTCTTATGTTCAAATGAAAGAAGGTGACATAACCTTCAGCAATGTAAACATAGCTTCCGCTGGAGCCTATACATTGACCATTCATTATAAAAATGGTTATGGTTCTCCTAAAACAAATGACATTTCTGTTAATGGCTCAAAAGCTGGTTCATTGGAATTCCCTGAAAGTAATTCCTTTACTGATGTTTCTACAGCTATTAATTTAACCGCTGGTGTTAACTCTATCGCTGTCACTAAAAACTGGGGTTGGATAGATGTTGACTACATTACCATTTCTGAATACGAAGCCAAAGCTTTTAATATCTGCAACGCCCCAACAACAAAAGACGCTACAGACGCCGCAAAAAAACTCTACAACTTCCTTGCCAATAATTTTGGAACTAAAACGATTTCTGGCATTATGACTGGGAGTATGGATAATGCAACTACTTCTGTAAAAGAACATGAAGATGTTGTTGCTGTTTATACCCAAAGTGGAAAATACCCTGCTCTTGTTGGCTTTGACTTTTTGAACGCCACAGGCTTACAAGCGGGCGAATCTTGGTTCAAAGATTACACAAGCAAAATTATGACTCTCGCAAAAGACACTTGGACACAAGGTGGTATTCCTGCATTTACATGGCACTGGAACGACCCAAGCGACTCTGTAATGGCTTTCTATGTTCCTGGTGCTAATTCTGGAGCAACAACCACATTTGATTTCACAAAAGCGTTTGTAACAGGCACAACAAATTGGGACACACTTTCTACCACATATAAAGCAATCGTTTCTGATATCGACGAAATTGCTCAATTATTCTTAGACCTTCAAAAAGATAATGTGGCAGCAATCTTCCGCCCAGTTCACGAATCTGGTGGAAACTGGTTCTGGTGGAGCACGCATACAGGCGCTCAATTTGCTGCTCTTTATCGTTTGATTTATGAAAGAATGGTTTTTGATAATGGCGTTAAAAACGTGATTTGGGTATTCAACCCTCAGGACGTAGGTAAAACAGGCTGGAATCCTGGCGAAACTTACTACGACGTTCTTGGTATAGATATTTACAATAATGCCAATGACCATTCTAGTAACTATGCAGCCTTTAATGGTTTAAAAGACAAATTCGGCGTTACAAAAATTCTCGCTTTAAGTGAAAATGGTCCAATTCCTGATGTAACCAATATGCAAAACGATCAAGCAGTATGGTCTTGGTGGATGCCATGGTATGAATCCTGGAATGGTGGCTATGTCACTACTAAAACCGCTAAATCTGTTTGGCAATCTAACATGGCTAGCGAAAACATCATCACATTAGATGAAATGCCTGGTTGGGCTAATTACACTGCCGGAAACTCCTTAACCAATGTATGCCCAACAGCAACAAGAACATCTGCATTTGACGCAGACTCTGCTAAAAATGATGAAAACTATAAAAATTATATGATGCAAGTAACCTACAACACCTTGGGCGAATCTGGCGCAAACATTGAATTCTCAAAAGTCCCTGACCTTACCGGAGCCAAAACGCTCTCTGTTGAAATTTCAAACAACGGTTCTGGTGGTGCAGATGGTGGCCTTTGGGTTGGTTTAGCTTTTGTTCGAGACGGTTCTGCTGACGACAACTGGACATGGGAAATGTCTAACACAACTTCTTGCTGGTTAAATGACGGTGCTTCATCAACTTGTGAATTCGACATCACAGAATACACTACAGAAGCCGGAGATACTTTAGATACAGATTTAGGCAATCTTTTCTCTGTTACTTTGATGGTTGCTGCCGTTGGCTTTAGCGGAAACGTTACTTTTGACAATATGATTACAGATAATGGTATTGTCATTTCTAAGTTTGACTCCAACAAAGAATTGTTTAAAGCTACAGAACAAAGTGCTGCTGATGTTAAAGACATTATCCTGGTAACAGAAGCGGGTGTTCCAGCAAAAATCAACACCAAGTCAACCTTTACAAAAGCACTTGCATTCACTAATTCTGCAATTCAATTCCAGGCACCAAAAGCCGGGCATTATACAATTGATTTGATTGGAACAAATGGAGCTCGTTTGCATTCCTTACATTCTGGAAACCTTTCTGTTGGCTCACATAGTTTCTCTTTAGAAAACATTCAAAAAGGGTTCTATATTGTTCGCGTAAAAGGAAACGGATTCCAAGGAACACGCCCTGTTCTTGTGAAGTAAACTTTTAACTTTTTGATTTTAAAAAGTCTCTGGTCAATTCCAGAGACTTTTATTTTATAAAGAAAATAAATGCCTTTAACAAGCACTTTCTTCACAATTCTTTTTCTATTTTATCTTTCATGAAAGTTAGTAATGCCGACCACATCGCTCATATTGAAGTCAGATACGCCGAAACCGACGCTATGGGAATTGTTCACCACTCTGTTTATGCTGTTTGGTTTGAACAAGCGAGAACCGAACTTCTCAGAACACATGGTTGCCCTTTTCATGTTTTAGAACAAGAAGGTTACGCAAGCCCGGTACTCAAACTTGAAACAGAATTTATTGCTCCTTGCCGCTATGGAGACATCGCAGACATTCACATTACAATTGCCCGCGAAGACCGCTTGCGTTGCCGCTTCTTTTATGAACTTTCTGTAAATGGAAAACTTTGCACCAAAGGCTCTTCCCTTCATTTATTTACCAAAAATGGCATCCCTTGCAGAAAAGCCCCTGAAAACTTTTTAAAGGCTTTCTTCCCAGACGAATTAGGATAAATGCTAATGAAAACTATCGGGAGCGAACGACTCCCGATAGAAGTTTTCTCGAAGTTCTCCCTGATTTTCAAGAAAACTTACTTTCTTGGCGGATTACCGCCACGCCCACCACCAGATGGATTTCCAGTAGTTGACGGCCAACCAGCACCACGCGGATTAATTGGTAGTTGTCCGTTGTGCTTTGACATAAATACCTCCTTGAAGGTTAGGGGTTAAGGTGAATTAAAAGTCTTCGTCTTCTTCTGGACAAAGTTGTTCAAGCAATTCCTTGCTAATTTTAAAACGAACTTCATAGGGGTCAAATCCTGTTTTCTCAAACGGAGTTCCCTTAATTAAAATCTGACCATCAGTTTTTACTTTTGCTAAAAGATTTGATTGAACATATGCTGGACGTGTAAGCTTCCCAAATTCAACGATTTTTACTTTATCAGTACAAAGTTCCAGCTCTTCGAAAGAAGCATTGTATTGTTCTTCAAAATCACTAAGTTCTCCACGCCCATTATCATACCAGCTATCGTGAACTGGCTGAATATCTAAAATGAATGGCTTAGAATTTTCTGGCACCCACATAGTCATTACAAAGGAGCCTTTCATTCCCTGCCAAACAGAACCTGATTCAAAAGCATTCAAACCTTCTTGCGTAAGTTCATAACCAGAACTATTAGAGTAAGCAATAAGCCCTTGTTGCTTAAAGAAGTAAAGAATGTTTTTTACAGCTGCCTTGCGAGCCATGCCATTATCACAAAAGACATCTCGGCAAATATCTTCTGCATTTGCTTTTGGATGTTCCTGAAGATATTTCAAGAATCCACGAATCCAGGGATTTTTTCGTTTTTTTAGAATTTCTCCCTTTACTAGATGGTAAACAATACCCATTTCTACCACGTTGGTAATATTGGTAATCATAATCAACTCCTTGTGTTGAATTAGTTTTTTGTTGTTTTATTTTTGATGTTTTGTGCGAGGCGCCCAAGAGCCCCTTCTGCTTTACTCATAGCATTCCAGTTTCCAACATGAACCATCATATAACGAGCGCGGGTAATGGCTACATTCAAGCGATTTGGCGCTCCAATGAAACAAGTTGGATTTTGATTGCTATAACTGAGAAAAACAATATCTGCTTCATGCCCCTGAAAAGAATCGACCGAGCCTGCACTGTAAGTGATAACTTTATCTGAATCTTTAAAAATCCGTTGGCAACATTTTTTGAGTTCCTCTGCTTGTTCCTTATAGAAAGAAAGCACAGCAACCGACCACTTTCCTTCGTTGGCTGCTTTTGGGTTTAACTTTGCAAAATCACGGAATTTCATTAATTCTTGTTCAATCCATTTCAACTCTTTTTTATTGCGATTCTTGCTATCACAAAAACCATTTATATTTTCCCAATGAACATGCTTTTTAAAGCGAGAATATTTCCATTCACGTTTGTTACGCATGTGTTCAGAACGCATCGCATTCCCCTCATAGAATTCCTGCGAAGCCATCTCTGCAATTTCCGAATGCGAACGGTGTTGGAATGAAAGTTGAATACAACGTTCATCTAATTGTTCTTTTGGAAAACCACGAAATAAAGCCAAATCTTTGAAAGCTCCATACCCTTTCAAAAAAAGCTCCATACAAGAAGGCAAATAAATTTGTTCGAAAATTTTTAATTTCTTTTCGCAAACTTCCTTATCTTCTTTGGGGATTAACGAGGCTATGTCTCTTTTCAAACGTTCCAAAGTGCTATGATCTGCATTCACAATATTATCGCGTTGTTCAAACATACGAATCAAACGCCATGAAATTTCATCATGCCATTCCTTTGGTTCATTTTCATCAAAACGATTAAAAAGTTTTTCGCGATTATAGCGAGCAATACTCACCCATTTTTGCATTTCTTCAGAATGATAAGCAATTCCCGACTCCTTATCGCGCGCAACACGAACCGTTGTAATACGTGGTGAAATCAAGTCATCATTTGCTTGAAATGATTCTAAAGAACCAACAATAATTGAAGCGTAAGGGAGAATTTCACGGTCTTCTAATTTATCAGCATCGGCAAAAAGAATTTCTTTTTCTTTTGAATATTTACGATACAAATAAGTATCATAATCTGACTCTTTTTCCACAAGCAATACCGTTTGACGCGAAGCATTTCCTGAAGACACAAGCAATACATCTGAAGCGACAGTATATTCACGCATTTTACTGTCATCTTCAGGATAACAGATTTGGGCGTTCTCAGCCAAATCCGCATCACTTACATAAGGCGAAAGCTGCTTTGTATCTCCAACAATAATCCAATGTTTACATAGTACAGCTGGTACTAAAAATTCCTGAATAGTTGTTTTAGAAGCCTCATCTAGAATCAAATAATCAAACGGAGGCTCACTTTCACCCTTACTTGCAAGTTTTCTCATTTCAGGAAGAGCTGCTCCAAAAGTTGTTCCGGCAACAATCGGAGCATTTTCTTCTAAAATTTCATAAAGCAATTCATTTTCTTTGTACTCAAAATTTTCTGAAAAGAATTTATTTGTTTCTTCACTAGAACCATCAAAATTACTTTTCAAACGACATTTTAAATTAGCTGCTTCTGTTTTGCCAAAATTTTTCCCTGCAATAAATTTTTTTGCTTCTATGCTTACGTTGACATTATCATCATTTCCATGTCGTTTTACAGAAACAAGATCAAGGTGATCTTTTAATTTTTCCAAGATGTTATCAATCGCCACGTTTGTTGAAGCTACCAACAACACTCGCTTGCCTTTTTTCACCAATTGAATAAGCAACTCAACAATTGAGGTTGTTTTCCCTGAGCCTGGAGGACCAACTTTAATTGTAAAGTCTGGTGTAGAAAGAGCATTCTTTACAAACCGTCGTTGTTCTTCATTTCCTGGGCGTTCATTATCTTTTAAAACAACATAATCATTTTCTACTAAATCACTAAGCTGAAAAGTTGGTAGTTCCAAATTTTCTGTTTGTAAGAGATTAATAAGAGTTGTAGGAATTTTTTTAGGAATTGAAAATTTCTTTTCAAAATTTTCTACTTCATGGCGAACCTGAGTACTTAACGTTGCTGATACACCACTAATGTGTTCTAGCACAGAAATTTCAGCAGCGATTTGAATGGTTGATGGGGGAACGCATAAAAAATGACATTCTTTAATACGTTTTTTTAACCAAATACATTCACAAATCTCCTGACGTTCTAATTCCTCGTTCCAAACTTTTTCTTTATCAAGGCGATAAATTTCGAGCCAATTTTCCGGCTTTAATTTGGCCTTAGGAATTTCGTATCCAGAAACTTGATAGCAACCAAATCCTTTCTTAAAATTACTACGAAATGTATTCAAAATATCTTCATATTTTGAATTTGTTAATTTTGAATCCAACAATTTATACTTATGAAAGCCATCTTTCTCTCCGATATATTCAGCTTCAAGTAATGAAGTTTGATACCCGTTGAGACGAAGTTCCATTTCTTTTTCCAATGCGCTTAAATAATTTTTTGCTGTACACATAATGATTCTCCTGTTATTGATTAAGGTAATAGTTGTAATGTTTGTGATCCATCAGAAGTAAATTCAATGTGTTGCCGATTTTTAATAATCGGTAACAATCTGTTACTTTACATGATGTCATCCAAGGTTTGCGTTTGACCTTTCGCCAGTGGATTTTTGATTCCAACTTTAAAAAAGCCTTGCATTTTATTTTCTTTGGCACATAGCCTTGAGTTTTTATGTTATAAATCATAAGATTCCTTTTGTTTGTTGAGCCGCAAATGCGGAAGTTATTCATGAATTTTAACGCAAAGGATTTTTCCGAACTGTCAATCAACAAATCAAGTGCAAGACTTAACTTGAAGGCTTTTAACCGCCTTCATTTACAGATATAGAAACCGGAAAAGGGACAAAAGGGGACAAAAAAAAGAGCCCATTTAAGGCTCTATTTTTAGACATGAAAAAACTTTAAAAATTGTTATATAAAACGATACTACCGATAATCAACAATATACCAAGTATTCCTATTATGTACCATTTATAGTTTCGAAATATGTAGTACGCAAATGTAAGAGCAAATGCAACTAATAAAAAAATTGGAGCATAAAAACAATCAAGAAATTCCTCAAGTTCACTGATTTTACTCACTTGTTCTATATTCCAAGGCATTTCAAAAAACAACCAAAAAAACAACAAAATGGATAGCATGCCAATAATGGACACCGAGACAAAATTCTTTTCTTCTTGCTCTAAACCTTTATGGAAAAGATTAAATTGTGACGCTAGCTTTTTTCCAACTCCATTCGCAAAAACTCCTAACAAAAGAAACATTAAAACATCTAAAAGACTCGATGAAGCTAAATCCATAATGTTTAATTTATCTGCAATTAGAGCAAAAACAAGACCTACAATAGCGTATTGCAAATATTTCTTTCCAAGAATTTCTAATTTTGTGAAATCTAAATTATTCATTATTTTATCCCTTTTAAATTTCTTTCATCCCATTGTTTTGAAAATTCTCTAATAGCATCTAAAGATACAGAATCCACATTAACCAAATAGTCTGGAGGCAATTTTTGTAATTTCACACTACCAAAATAATGTTCCTGGGCAGCTTCATAAAGTTTTTTTAAACTCAAATAATCATTTGAGTTTTCGTTTTTATTTTTTAAATAACGTTGTCTAGCTTTTTTACATGATTCTACATGTCTTTTATCATATACTTCTTCAACTAGAGTATTAAAACCAAATCGTCCTGAAGGGGTATGCTTACCTTCTTCTAGCTTTATTTTCGTTATCAAAAGATCTATTTCTTCTACAATATTTTTCATTATCATTCTTTTTCTTCTTCAAGACACTTTTCCATTTTTTTGCGATCATACTTAACGTTACATCTTTCCCAATTTTCACATTTCATTAAAGCATCTTTACCTTCTTCACAAATCACGCTTCCAATAAAACAAGAACAAGCTTTTATTTTTTCATCCATTTGCGATCTTGTCAAAACATAATCTGTTCGAACACATTCATACATCAATTTAAACTCTAATTCCCTTGGCAAACGTTTATCTAGACAACCATCAAAAAACGAAAATGATGGTGTCGATGCACAAGTAACAAACAAACCTGCATACATAATTTTTTTCATAAAAACTCTTTCCTACAAATAAACTTTTTACGGAAAATAAATTATTTACCCCCCCCAGTCGTAAATTTAATTTTACATCGTTTTACGTGTATTGAAAAAATGCTCAAAGAAAATTTATGACAAAATAGAAGATATGGATTAGTTCTGATTAATCTATTTTTCAGCCTTTATACATTTCTAGCACTTGTTTTATTCTATCCGCCATAGATATAGACTTCCAACACGCAAAATCACACTAAATTTTCTCACTCAGTCAAACACAAATCCCTACCTAATTTTTGCCACACTAGGCTAGAAAATATCACGGACGAAGGTTTATTGAACTTTGCAAAAAAATACCCTATAAAAGCTCCGCCATATACAGCGGTAAATAGGTGATGCCATCTTTTTCTTGCAAATCTTTTCCGTGCAAAACATACGGAGTGGCAAGGAAATCACCAAATTTAGCCATACATTTTTTCAAAGAACTTAATGTATAGCGTGTAGATGACTTTACCTCAATTGGAAAAATATTGTGTCTTGAAGTGATTTTTCCTTTCGAAACCAGAAAATCTATTTCCATCCGTTCGCCCGCATTTTCACGACTAGAATTACTATAGAAGTAGAGGCGATGCCCAGCAGCAGTAAGCATCTGTGCTACGATATTTTCGACCAACATACCTTCATTAATTTCCAGCTTATTGTGTAGCAATTTTTGGTAAATCTCGTTAGGAACACGCCCCTTTTCATCAAAAGCCATACTAATCAAAAGACCAGTGTCAGCCATGTAGCATTTTAGCGTGTTTCTCTCCATATTTAGTCGAAGTCCAATATTTGGTGCAGTGCTACCGTAGCAAATATTCACCACTTTGGAGTCGGAAAGCCAAAAAAAGGCATCATCATAATCTCTGTAGGCGGCATGTTCTTCGAGAGAAGCTAACCGAAATTTCTTTTCGTGTTTTTGCAATTCAGAAGGAATTTGTTCAAATATGCTCTTTACTTTATATTCCAAACCATCGGCATACTTAGAAATATCACTTTTGTACAAATTCAATATAGCTCTTTTAGTCAAATCAACTTGGTCAAAATCTTTTGTTTCTTTAAATGTTTGAACAGCCTGAGGCATTCCCCCAACAATCATGTATGTTCGAAAATAATCTATAGCCTTACGATGGAGGCCACCTAAAGGGCGTCGTTTTTCGAAACAATCCCGAATAAACGGCATAATCATGTCTTCACCCATAGCCCAAAGAAATTCCTCAAAATCCATAGGGTGCATTTGCAGACTCATTTCCTCAGAAGGAATGACAATCCCCTTCACATTTTTCTTGATACTGATAAGAGAACCTGTTTCTATATAATCATACCGACCATCAGCAACTAAATACTTGATTGCAGAACGAGCTCTTGGACATAACTGAACCTCATCAAAAATGATAACTGATTTTCGTGGAATGAGTTTAACCCCATACTGAATTTGTAAGTTCATAAACAAGCTATCCAAATCATTCAAATAGTTATCAAACCAGTCCCAAATAATTTTGTCTGCTTTGTTAAAATCAATAAGCAAGTAAGAATCGTATTCCCCACGAGCAAATTCTTCTGCGATATAGCTTTTACCTGTGCGTCTGGCCCCTTCTATCAAAACAGCATATTTTCCGTTTTGAAGTTTCCATTTCAAAAGCTGATTATAAATTTTGCGTTTCATAATATCAGTAATTCCGCATTTTCAAGATTATCACAATCAAAATATACATCTTTTCAAGATTATCAAAAGGTAAATTTTTCATTTTTTCATCTTTTTCTAAATCAATAAGATCCATTAAATCAATCAAAAGAGCCTATTTTTACCATAAAAACAAGAATTTTAGGCCTATTACGATACAAAACATCAATTTCTCTAATTTTTAATAAATATTTCATTCTCTTTTTTTGTTATTTAAATTTTTCATATATTGTTTATATAATTTTTCCCATGTAGGAGAAATTATTTCTCTAAACGAATCCTTTTCACAACGAGGCAGAAAATCGCCATGAGCATTAGAATAATGCTTGAAATTTCCGCATAATTTACAGTATTTTTCAAAGTGTCCCTTTATAACAGATTCCGTTAACTCTACAAGCGATTTCACACCCTCCCCATCGCTTAAAACCCTTGAAATTCCTCCACAGACAGAACAACCATAGTATCCATTCTTGTTCAACCCTATTCCGCAATACGATGTGACCCAACATGCCTTTTGATACTCTTCATCTTTGAAATCGGGATCGTCAAAGGGGGCGTCAGTGAAAGGAGTGAAATATCCAATTTCGTTGTCACTTTTCGAAGATTCATAATCTATACGAACGTTCTTAAACAACTTGATTTCTTCACAAATTTTTCGTGAGTGTTTCGTATAACGGTTTGATACAACTTGAATGATTACATCGTTATTGAATACATCAGCGTATTCCGTTTGCAATATTCCTAAAATATCCTTGAGTTTGGGGTGCAATGTCGGCTCTCCACCTAAAATATTTATCAATTTCCATTTGATATTGAGATGTATACTTTCTTTGACGAATCTCTTGATATCCTGAGGACTCATACACTCTCTTGATGGAGCAAGTCCGCACGACCTATTGCAACCCTTACATTTCAAATTACAGTCAAAGGTGATGTCTATTTCAATTTTGTCCATCTGCGGAAAAAAAGTTTTACGCTTCTTGTATACATTTTGAGGTGAAAGCTTATCTTTCCTAAGTATTTCCTTGATACAGCATTCCTTTATGGTTCTATCCGCATCCCTATTCTCGTAATCCCTTTCATAATAGTAATTTATGAAGTCCATCTGATATGGGGAATCGCTCATTTCTACAATGGGCACCATAATCGCATAGTCGTCACATTTCTCAAACCATTTTCGCTGCGAAAACTTAGCTTCGGTGTTGTTATACATAAAGTAGGATAAAGGAATCGAATCAAAGAGGTATTTCTTGAACGTCTTCAAATGCTGCCACACATTGCCTCCATACTTTCGCGGATTCATAAAGTCCACGGGATAGCGGTAATGTGGTTGAATTCTGTATGTCTGATGGACGCGACCACAAGTTGCATCAACGCCCCACATAGCATATTTCTTGTAAATGTCATATAAGGCGTCTTTTCCAATTAAGGCATCATCGGCATCTACCATGACGATGATGGAGTCAGGATTATTGCAGTAGTTGTGCAGAGCGATGTACTCACATTGCAGTTTCTCCATCCTAGTACGTCCCTTTATGAAGGTTACCCTGTCTAAATAAGGTTTAATCAAGTAGCTGATAAAATTCTGTATCCCATTGTCGGAACAGTCATCATAAAGAATAATGCTAAAATCCTGAAAACGCTGGCTCATTAACGAGCACCAAAAACGAAGGAATCTCTCAATAGAAACATTCCTAAAACAAGAGAGAACAACCATTTTCTCATTGCGTTTGGGAAAACTCCAATCAAAGAAAGAGCCTTCACAATCAAAATGATTTATCTGTTTGTCAAGAATATAACCTTGCTCGATCCGGTCCAGTATATTCATCCAACTATAGGGTTTTGTTTTTCTGTAATTTTGAGGATGAATATAAAAGCTTCTTTTGTCTCCACCACGAATAGAGCAATATCCCGTTTGCTTTTGATATTGTTCCATGGACCTATACCAAGTTAGTCTCAATTTGCCGTTTTCATCGGTACTATTTGTGTAAGGGCGTAAGCCAAACATTCGTTTTTTATCAAACAAACCCATCCTTACTTCTGGCACAAAGCCGCCATCTTCAAAACCAAAATATGGATTGCTTTGGGAAACCGGTATATTGAACCCGACCGAAATGACTGTTTCGTTTGATTCTAGTTCGGTTAACATATCATCCATGAACGAATGATTATAATCAGAACGACCAATCATTACATCACTATCCATTTGCAAAATGTAATCGCCTTCGCAGTTCTCGAAGGCATACAGCTGTGACGCAATCGGAATACCCTTTATGGAATGAGTCTCCTTTGTCGGTATTCCGAACCATCTTTGATTTACAACCTCGGTCTGGCTAACGTCAAATAGAACTATTCTATCAATAATGCCTTCATTCTTTAGTTTTTCTATAATTGCAATGATATCGTTCAAATTTCCTTCCGCAGTATATTGACGTACAAAATTACATTCGCGGCAATCAATAGAAACGACCACCTCATGGAAGTAGTTTGGACAAGACAACTGTCGTACAATGTGGCGAATATTGGATTCTATTGTGAATACATCCTGACTGCAGGTCTTAATTAACAAGGATACCTTTTTGCGCAGAGGGCTGATTTTTCTAAAGCCGATGGCAATTCTTTGGGGAACAAAGGTGTTTTTGCTACTTAATTTCGGTTCATCAATCTGAATATCTGATAAGTACAGGTGTTCCCGAATTTTCGAAAAGAATAAATAATCAAGATTGCAAACTTCCGAGTAGCTGAATATCTCGTAAATTAATCCTGATTGTTGATTAATCTTGAAAGAATGTATTAGCGAGGCAGACTCCTCGTAAATAATGTTGGAGAAGATCTTGTTGACGAATTCCCTAAAACCCTCCAACTCCGGTAAATCAAAGTTATTAATCGCACTCCGCTGCAATTTCTTTAATTGGGGATTATCCTGTTCATGAATAAAAACAAACATACGTGCACAGGCATTTAAGAAAAAGTCGTCATTGTAATACTTGCACCCATCGAGATCTATTAGCTTTATGATTCCATTTACTCGAATGAAATTTTCCCGCTTGCAGTCCTGAATAATTATCTTCTTTTGCCAGCATTCCGTCAAGAACTGGATTGCGTCTTTTTCTGAGAAATACCCAACAGGTTCTGAGGCCTCATAGGGATACTTTTCAATAAACAGGCCTTCAAACTCTAATACCTCATCCAAATGATAAAAAGACTTATATTCTTTTTTATCAAAGAAGAAAGTTAAGTGACGGTAGGTATACCACTTGTCCCCTCCCTCAAAGAACGGGAGGATTACCTTGTATACATAGTTCGCATCATGAAAGACGACACCTTCATAACCCTGGCCTAAATACTCCAATTCTTCTAGGCCCATTTTTTTCAAGATTTCTAGTGCACGCTGTTTTCTTTCTTCATTTTGCATAACCCTAAGCCTCGTTGATAAAGTTCCCTTCGTATTTCCAAGTAGAGAGCGAGTTTCTTGTTATCCGCGGTTATTTTTCCATTTAAATTGTAAATCGTCAGTAGTACATCCTCTGCTATAGCGATTTTATAATCGTTCTTGCCTAATAACAAATCAACTAGAAGAAAATGATCCTCGGCACTATTCTTTGCAGGATAGTCGCACAGGCTTCTTTTTGACATGAATACATTACACGACGGTAATTCTGCTTCGGCAATACCATTCGACATATCCCTCAGCCGGTTTATTAAACAATCGCTGTCAAGGAGATCTTTCGTAGCGCAATTCACCCGACTTATCACCTCTTCATTCAATCGTAAGTAGTTACCAGCTAGTATGACATCAGCTCCGCTCTGTTCATAAACCTGTTCGATTTTTGACAGAACGAGATTATCTGAATATACATCATCGCAATCAAGCCGTCCAATCAGTTCTACATTACCGAAGTATTTCCTGATATAAGCATGAATATCATTTCGGGTCTTGTATGTAGTATTGTTCTTTACACGGATTGTCCTCACGTTTTTCAAAGCCAAAAGGTCTGAGACTTCTTCTTCCCAGCCATCGTTTGAATCATCATCTGCAATCAATACCCACTAGTGGCTAGAAAGATTTTCTTGATTGAGAACGGACTGAAGACACCGCCTAATGGTTTTGCGTCCATTGTGTAGTGCGATGCCTATTACAATCTTCTTTTCATCGACTTCATTATGAACTAAGTCAAATAATTTGTAAATATTGTTAGAATTGTTGTATTTAAAAAGTTTCTCGGCGCGATGAATCGCCTTTTTAAGTAATTCTAGCGTATAGAGGTGAATATATTTTTCAAAGAATCGAGTAATGCCAAGGTGTTTCTTGCCTTTGTCATACGTAATGCTACCATCCCATGCAAAATGATTTACAAGAACCATTGGTGTAATCACAAATTGAATCTTTGGAGATAATTGCAAAAGCCGAATAAGCAAGTCTCGGTCAGTACAAGAGGGGAGCTTTTCGTCGAACCCATTAATCCTCTTTAATGAATCCAATCTAAAAAACATGTTGCTCCCTTGTATTCCGATATTACCACAAAGAAAATTTTCAATCGTTATATCGGAATGTTTAAAAATATGTGGTGAAGGACAATCATCTCGTTTCAGATATGCACAGCATGCCTCTGGGAAGGCAGCCTTTTTATTGATAAATTCATCAATGTTTTTACATTGTTTTTCCAAATATGTTGCTTCCCAGGAGTCATCGTCATCAAGAAATGCAATATAGTCACAATCGTTGAATTTACTCGTATACCATTCTATTCCCGAATTCCATGCTCCAGTGCCAGAAAAACCATGTGTATGGTAATTTTTTAAGTAACATATTTTTGGATTATGGTAGGAATTGAGTTTTGCTACTAATTCATCGCTAACGCGAGCGTTGTCATTATCATCAACGATAAGGATGCAGTCAGCTTCAACGGATTGCGACAAAACAGATGCTAGGGAACGACCGAATAATAAGCCATTCCTGCACATTGATGTACTTATAAGGACTCCTATCCTATATTTCCTGGAAATCATTTCTTTTTCTGGTTAGAAGGTAGAAGAATGGAGTATCGCATAGGGCTAGTAGAATTTTCGCAATAAAGACGCCCCAAACCATCCCCCAGATATTGGGTACTATTCCATAAAATCCGATAAAGGAAAAGATAATTGTGTCTAGAAATTGACTAATAATTGTACTGACATTGTTTCGAATAAATTTGAATTTTGGGAAATAGTTCCTTATTTTGTGGAAAATGTACACATCAGTACTTTGGCTTATTATATACGCGACAATGCTTGCAATAAAGATTCTTGTTGACATAGAAAAAACTTGACTGAATGCATTAGAATCATAAGGTGAAGGCAAAAGGAGTGTTAGGCGGGTTAATACACAGGCAACAATTAAGCAAATGAACCCGAACTGGACGATTCTATTCGCGACTTTCTTACCATATAGTTCTCCTATGACATCAGTCATCAAGTATGTTAAAGCATAGCCAATGGTTGCTGAGGGCATTTCTAGGCCACATACGCAAATGACTTTTGATGCAAGAAAGTTCGAAGAAAGCAGGCCAGCCGTAAAAAGACATGAGCAGGCGATGAGAAAATAAATTTGACGATTTGGTAATGAATTTAATTGTCGCATATGCAATAATCAAAACTCCTTCTTCTATTTCTTAAATATAAACCCAAAAGTTTACCTTTATTCCCTGCCGTAAATTTAATTTTACAATACATTGAGAAATTTACTGCATACAAATTTGCTTATCATTATTTATGAGACGCTAAATATCCTCCTTTATTATGAGATTTTCCAAAGTTCTAATTATTTTTTTATATTCAAAATTATGACTAAAAAAAAAGAAAATGGTTATTCTATTGGAAATTTAATTAAGACTGGAACTTTCTGCGCAATGGCTGGTGCCATAGGTGGTGGACTTTACACCTATGATAAAGAAGAAGAAGAATCCCACAGACATTTTAGAAGTCTAGAATTAAACTATCGGAATGCACTGAATGGATTTCAACCCACAAGGGATTCTCTACATAACAAAATATTTACGTACAAATATCATCTTGATTCTTTAGAAAATCTTTTTTTTAGAACACGTGATTCACTTAACGATTATAAAAATTGGGCAAGTGAGAAAATACAAGTTTTAAAAGATAATGAACAAGACATTGAAAATTGCAAAGAAGAACAAACTAACCTTTCATTGATTCTAGACTCAACTAAGTTTAAACTTCAAAATGAAGAGAGAGAAGTAGAAATTCGTGATAATCAATTAGATAGCCTAGAAGAAATGCTTGAGAAACATCAAAATCGTTATATTATGGAAACCGAATTTGCTTTACTTACCACTTGTATTTTTGGACACAACCACAGTATGAATAAATATCAATACGAAAGACAGGCTAAATGTTGTGTAAAACAAATTCAGAAAATCCAAAAGAAATTTCCCACAGATGATGATTTGAAAAAAATCCAAGATAATTTTGAGATAAAAGATTTGTGCGATAGTTGGAACGATAATTATTACCACAGCAATTATTAAATTTATGCTTACACCTAAAGAGCTATTAGCTGAAATAAGAAAAATGGTTGAAGACCGAATATTCGCGACAAAGATTCGTGAATATCACGGTTATCTGTGTGACAAGGGGAAATGTGATGACGATTCTGAAAAAGGAGCTGAAAAATTTCTAGAACGCTATAAAAAATATTATAAACGATTGGAGGTTGATCTCTCAAAAAACAAGAAATCATACAAAGAATTACTTCTTTTTCATGATTTTTTGAATAACGAAGAAAAAATTGCTCCGATTACATCTCCCTTTGCTATTCCTGACAATGTACTGCACGTAATGAAAAAATGCTCAAAGAAAATTTATGACAAAATAGAAGATATGGATTAGTTCTGATTAATCTATTTTTTAGCCTTTATACATTTCTAGCACTTGTTTTATTCTATCTGCCATAAATAGCGGAATATTTAAAATTTTACCATCGCAGGATAAATTCCGCATTGAAAAGCGAATCATTAGCGGAGCGTTATATTGTTTATCGTAATATTTGATGCTTGTAGCCTTGACATTCACGCCCGCTTTGGTTTCCACAGGGATAATTGAATTTTCATGCTGAACAATAAAATCAACTTCGTGAAAGTTATCGTTCCAATATCGAGGAGAAACGTCAAATAATCTAGATAAATTCTGCAACACAAAATTCTCGCAAAGAGCCCCTTTAAATTCTGTAAATAAGCGATTCTGTTCTGCAAATGCCGATGTCGAAAGTCCTGATTTTTTTCGTAAAAGCCCAACATCTCCCATGTATATTTTGAAAGAAGTCAAATCGTCGTATGCCGAAATAGGGAGTCCCGGTTTCGTTATGCGGAAAACTTTTTTTACAAGGTTTGCATTGTAAAGCCAATTCAAAGCATTTTCATATTCTCTAGCACGAGCTCCAGGCTTTACCGCCGAATAAAGAAACTTCTTATTTTCTCTAGAAAGTTGTGAAGGTAATGAATCCCAAATGTACTGAATTTTTGGCACATCATTTTTATTTGCATGCTTTGCAAAATCAGCTTCATAAGCAGTTAAAATATCCAAAAGAACCTTATCTGTGGAAACAATATCGCGATCTTCAGCCCAATTCAAAACGGCCTCCGGCATACCTCCAGTTACAAAGTAAGTTTTCAATTTTTCTTCAAGCGGATTGAAAAATGCTATTGGAATATTTTCAACTTTTTCAATTGAATCCAAATATTCCACAAGATTTGCATCTCCATTAGCAAATAGAAATTCCGTAAACGTCATGGGATACATATCTAGAAATTCCACTTTACCCACAGGAAAGCCCGATGCAAGTTTTAATCCAAGTAAAGAACCAGCACCGACCACACTATATTGCGGTGCATCTTCGTAAAAATACTTCAATGAATTCAAGGCACTTTCGCAAGCTTGAATTTCATCAAAAATTATCAAAGTTTTTGGCGTTATTTTTTTTCCGGTTGCCAACGCAAGATTATCAAGAATTCGTTTTACATCTTTCGTTTGTTCAAAAAATTGGCGATATTCAACTTGCTTATCAAAATCAATGTGAACAAATCCGTCAGCAAAAGTGTTACCAAATTCTTTTAACACCCAGGTTTTTCCAACTTGCCTAGCACCTCGCAAAAGCAATGGTTTGCGACGTTTAGATTGTTTCCACTTTTCTAATTTTTCAAGAATCAGTCGTTTCACACTTTAAATATAGACTATTTCACCCTAAAATCACACAAAAACTTCAAAAAATGTGATTTTTGCCACAAAAACATTTAAAAAAGTGTGATTTTTAGTTTTTTTATATTCATCACCTTCAAAAAGACACTATCGGGAGAATTACTCTCCCGATAGCACTTTTCATTACTTCTCCCAGAAAGCAGCGAAAACTTATTTTCTTGGCGGATTGCCGCCACGCCCACCACCAGATGGATTTCCAGTAGTTGACGGCCAACCTGCTCCACGTGGATTAATTGGTGGTTGTCCATTGTGCTTTGACATAAATACCTCCTTGAAGGTTAGGGGTTAATTTGTTTGTTCTGACGGGAGTATTAAACCTACACGAATAAAATATTCTCTCAATCTTCGATAGTAATCTCTCTTAAAATTCTCAAAAGTATGAGGACAACTTGGCGTGCTAGGAACAGTGATGTTTCCTACGCCATTATTCTCAAGGTGGCGAATGATTAGATGCTTTCCTTGACGAACCGGTTCCCATTTTTTTGTTCGCAAAATATTTCGAACAAATTCACGAATGTTTTTGTCGTTAGAAATATGATACATAAGTAACCTCTACCATTTTTATAGCGATTCTTTTTCTAAAAATTCCATTTCATCAGAAAATGAAGATGGTAATTTGAAAAAATTTTCCATTTCACATATTGCTCGTTTTGTTAAAACAGGAATTTTGTTTGAATCGTCGTGTGTAAAATCTCCAAATTCAAGAATCTGCCACTCTTCATATTTTTTAACTAAACGATAACGATCTAAATATTTACTATAATCAAATTCAATTTCTTTTAAAGCATCTTCAACCATTACCTCTGTTAAAGGGCGACTATATTTATATCCTGAATTATCTGTTTGAAAAAAACAACCGTCTGGAGAAATCATTAAATAACTATCAAACATTGCTTCTTTATTTTCAATAAAAATGGATTTTGGTTTCTTTGAAGCATACCAATTATTTTTCAAAAAAGTATAGAATTGATATGGAGCTATTCCCTTGTTTTCACCAAATGGTTTTTGACACAATATTTTCCATTTATCAATATTCAATTCCGCTAATTTATCTGCAAGAATCTCATTATAATTCCATTCATTCACAACTGTGTTTATTTTAATTTTGATATTTGGATTTATTTGACGAAGGTCTGCAATTTTTTGACAAAGATTTTCAAAAGAAATTGTTTTCCCATTACATTCTCGACCTTCTTTTATATTGGTTTCATGTTCAAAGGAATCAATTGAAATTCCTACTTGTGAAACCGAATGAGCAAAAGGACGAATATTTTCTAAGTAATACCCATTAGTAATAATGGAACTTTTCATTCCGCGCCATGTTGCTTCTTGTATTATATTCCACAACCGATCTGGATACATACAAGGCTCGCCACCAACAATATTTAATCGAATAGAATGTACAGTTTTAAAGTGTTCTGAAATATTGGACAGAACTTTTTTTATTTCAAGCAAATCAGTCCAAACTTCTTTTCGTTTATTCCATTTTGAAAAGCAGAATTTGCAATGATAATTACAAGATTCTGTAACATGCCAATTAATGCAAATTTCTGATTTTGCTTTTGTTTTATCTGAACCCAAATAAGGTATCATATTTTTCTCCTTTGGAAAATGGTGTTTCTTATAAATTAAAACTCTCAATAGGGACAAAAAGGGACAATATTTAGCATTGACTTTTTGTTCGGTGAAAACCGTTTTTTCTTGGGCATTCGTAGATATAAAGTCTATACTCTCTTTCACTTTCACACTTAGATTTTGCTTTTTCGGCATCTTCACGAGAAAGATAAAGGTCTTTATGCTTTCCACAGCTATCTATGCAGCTGCAAGCATTATGTAAAACGTTGATCCGCGTTTCTGTTGGAGCTAGGTGCCATAAGCCACAACGCTCACAATGGTAAGGATAAAGTGAACGCCCATTTTCATAGCGTTGATAATTGGCTGATTGTTGAGCCTCTGCTTCTGTTTCATATACAGAAAGCGCTTCATGGCTCTGTCAAGCCAATCCGTATAAAAAGTAGGCGCTAGCAAACTTTTTTCGATTTGTAAGCCCCTAGAAAACTGCATTTTCACTTCAAAATCGCCATATTTAGGTAGTTTTTAGGTTTCGGCGCCGCAGCATAACCACAGCCAAAAAATAGCCGTACGACCAGACTTGACAGAGCCGTGGCTAAAACCGCAGCAGAACCGCAGTTTTTCGGAAATAACCACGCAGCTATATAAAAAGGCTTGACAGAGCCCGCTTCATTAGTTTTTTTTGAAAAACAAGTTGTTGATTTCATAAAGTTTTTTCCTTTTTTAAATGAAGAAATACACCACCCATTTGGTAAAAATGGGCTTTACTGCCTATTGTTTTGAATATCAATAGGAAAGGAATCTATTGCAGCGAAAAAGTGCTACATTTGAATGGACTTGGTGTACTTCGGTTGAACGAAAATTCACCAGGCCACAGAAGTGAGGAGTGCCCTGTAGCCTAGATGAATCGACAAGTTACTTCTTCCTCCCCTGGTAAAGTTTGTTATTGGGGTTACATTGGTCTGCGTGATTGTTCATACGCAGCTGGTACTGGTAATTATTCGGGTTCATCTGATCTGCATGATGGTTCAGATTAGCTTGAGTCTTGTTCTTGTTTGCCATGATGGATTCCGTAGTTAATTGTTAAAAGCGTATCCCACTCGAGATACGCTTTAAATGTAATCTCCCCAGGAGCCTTTGGGTTGCCCCAAGGCTTTGATGATGGAGGACCTTTTTTTGGAGAAAAAAAAGTCGAGGTCTTTTTTTAGGAATTATCGCTTGCGGGAGGCGTTTTCCCCATTTGCTGAATGAGACTGTTGTAAATTTCTTGCATGTTATCTAAATCTTTTGCATTTTGTTCCTCTTTCTTCTTGCACTCTTCGTATACTGCGGATTGGACTGCATCTAGTTTCTTAGCGCTCATTAGTTCTATATCACGTTTATTTTCCGATATAAGGGACATCGTTTCGCTCCATACAATGGGAACGAACTTCTCGATAAATTTCCCGATAGGCCTAAGCCACTGCATACTATTTATGATGTCTTGGCATGTGACAAGCCGCAAGATTTTATTATGCATTACGATACTGCCTAAGATGGACGGAAATCTAGATGCCACCACTTGCAGATTATCTGGAGCTGAGATGTATCTCAGAACGGAGAGTATATGCTTCTTCTTTGTGTCATCATATTCTGAAACAATTTTGCAAGGGAACAGGAATCGCTCTATCAATCCCAATATGACACATAATTCCATGACCATTGATTCATCAACACTCTCATTACTAAAGATGGGGAAACCCACTGCTTCTCCTTTGTCTATAGACTGCTTTATGGAATGCATGTTCTCTAGTAATGCCGGCCCCATCTCAAGCATTTTCGCATTGTATAATTCAGGATCGCGATTATAGATGCAAATAGCTTTTAAAAAAATTCCAACAAATTGATGTGGCTTATCGGTGTTTTTTGTTAACGGGAACTTTAACCAGTCTAATATGAATAGGGATGTCTTTCTCTTATTGATTAAATCCTTGTTTATTTTTAATAGCTTTGGGTCTCCCACCTTTTGCGCATCACTGTACTCCTTATCAAAATGGAACAGGTTTTGTGTGAGCGAAACAATAAAATCAATAGGGATTTCCCTTCCAAGAAAGCGTTTCACCTTGGATAATTCATCCTCTATACCATAATCATTTTTTGGCGGGAACTCGATTACCCCTTTGCCAAGGTATTTCTCTAATTCTTTTATCTTTACATACAAGCAGTCGTTGATTTTGCTTCCTGCAGTAGTATTTAGGAAATCAAAATGAAAACAGTGTACCTTAAACAACTTTCCTAAGGTCCACAGTTCTTTCAAGAAGGGTAGGTGCGGATTTTTATTGCCACGAACACAATGACAGATAGCGAATTTAAAAAATGTATCCATTTCTTGGGATGTAAGGTAATAGGGCGAAAAGAACTCTAGATATTTTTCAAAGATTCCAAACGGAATTTTCTCGGAATACGGAGCCTGAAGTATTTTGTGTAAATCAGCCAATTCCAAATTATTGTCTGGTTCTCTACAATAGATATCCTTCGTCTTTATTATACCTAAATAATATACCGGGTATTTATCCTGACCTTTTTGTGATATGCACTTACTGGCAAATACTGCAAGCGAGTGGGCAAGCCTAAATTCCTTCGCTATATTTTGATAGTCGTCTATATTTGACTTCCAACTATCAGGGCAATTTTTTCGCCATTCGTTAGGATACCATCCACCCCATCCTTTTTTTTTGCACTCGCTTTCAAAATCGAAAACTCTAGACAACCCATTTAGTTGACGCAAGGATTCAATATGTGAGGCAATGTTCCATTTTTTGCATGCTCTATAGTGCTTCAATAGTTCATCAAGGTACTCGTTATATTTTTTCCGCGTTTCCTTATCAATATCTTCCCCATATTCATGGGCTATTTCAAACGGAATCCTTAAGTAGTGAATTGGTTTTAATTCTTCTTTTTTTAAACGATAACTAATTCTGTTGATAAGGAACCTTCTAAATGCCATATGAGGGTGTTCCTCTATAGATGCACTATCTTCTTCTAGCGCATCATAATTTTTTAGCATAGCCCTTAATGCCTTATAGTATTTCTTTTTATAGTCCATATTTTTGTTGCCTCTATCATAAAATATTACATTTTCATTTCATTGTCAAAAAATTCACTTTCATACCCACACAAAAACACATATCTCCCTACTATGAACACGGAAAAGAAAATAGCCTTGATTATTGACTGCGACAACGCCAAGGCAAACGACGTTCCCAAGAAACTCGTTCAAGTGGTTGCGAAGAATTTAATTATATTTTAAAGACCCTAAATTAGGTCTTTAAAATATATTTTTAAAGGTAAAATCCTAAATTTGGGTTTTAGACAGACTTCACAAAATCAGCGTAACAGGCTTGTCAGCTACGAGACTGTCCGATGCAACCTTGCAGTCAATCACAAAAATTTCCACACCCGCCTTCCGGGCGTTTCGAAGCGCCTTGCCGAATTCAGGATGGATATTGTCGTCGGGGCCAAAACACTTGCATCCCTTCATTTGAATGAGAAACAGGACGCCGCATTCGTAGGAAGTGCCGTCTTCGGCGGCCACACGTTCCGATTTTATGCGGGTTAATTCCGTCAGGTGCTTAATCCCTCTTTCTGTAGGGGCGTCAGGAAAGGTAGCGAAACCATCGTGCTCCAGGGTGACGCCCTTCACTTCTAAAAACATCTTGCGGCCCGCGAATTCGATGTAGAAATCGAACCGAGAGTTCCCGAAGGTGTATTCAGGGCGAACCAGCTGCAATTTTGGGAAACGCCGCTTGTTTGCTCTAATCCATTCTACCGCCACCTTGTTGGGGGCCTGGCTGTCCATGTTTACGAGAATCGTGCCTCTAGGCGTAACCTTCTCCACCGCAATCAGGTCGTAAGGAGTCTTGCGGGCAGGATTCGTGGACTGTTCTAGGTAAACAACCGTACCGGGTAACAAAAGTTCCCGACACCGGCCTGTATTTTTTACATGAACCACGGTCTTTTGCCCTTCGATGTTCACATGGGCTATAAAGCGGTTTGGCCGAGAAACGAATGTTGCCTTTACAATTTTTCCGTACTGCATTGCTTTTAGGGAATATACATCTTTTTCAGGGATGTCAGGCGAATTTAGACATTCGTCCGAGAAAAAACTCCCCAAACGCAAGGCTGGGGAGTGGGTTTACTTGGTCGTTAGGAAAATATCTTTCTAGATGGTTTCCGCGAGTTTCTGCATCTTCTCGAAATCGTGGGTGGGATTGTCGACCACTTCGGGGATGCCGAACGCATCCTCTTTCAAGGTGAGGCCATACAGCCCAATGTCATCGGCAAGTTTCGTTCCTTCGTAAATCTGCAGGGGAAACGCCCCCACCTTCCCGACCCCATAGCTCTTGATAATCCCAATATCGCGAGCGAAGGAATCGTAAGTTTGCAACGGAAGCCCGTAAATCAGGGTGACCATCGTCGCGACGCCAAGTTCCCTACAACGGTCCAGTTTCTCGCGAAGTTGCCCTTCGGTCTTGGAGCCACCACGCTGGATGGTCTTTAACACCGCCGGATCAAGGCTCTGCACGCCAATCTCAAAACTCACGTTCGGATTCAACGAAGCCTCTTCCATAAAGCGCTCTGTCAATAATTCCGGACGAATCTGCAGCGAAACCTTTCCAGTGAAACCGACCTTGCGGATCAGCTTTAGGTACTGTTCACCGTGCCCTTCATAATCGTTGAAGAGCGGGTCCAGAACGTTCAACTTTTTCACTCCGCGTTCCTTGAACAATTTGAGCTCGTCAAGATGACGCTCGTAATTGTCGATGCGGTACACCTTGCCCGAAAGCGTATCGCGATGCTTGCAGAACGAACAGTGGAAAGAGCAACCGCGGCGGGTTTCTGCACGCACAGTATTAACGCCACCATCAAGAGATATGACACCCGAAAGGTAGGGGGATTCAAGCTCCCCGAACTTAGGCAAATCAATCACGCGGGCAACTCCCTGACTGATATAGCGGCGCAAGTTCGCGAATATCTTTTCGCCATAACTGAGCGTGAACATGTCCGCGAAAGGGAAGCGCCTGCGGAGTTCCACCTCACTCCCGAAAACGGAGGCTCCTCCCAGCATGATGAAAATGCCCGGAGCACGTCGGCGAAGTTCTGCGCCAGCGAGCGCAACCATCTTCTCGCACCAGCCGAAAACGCTGAATGCGACTACGTTATACCCACCGATAAGCGCCCTAGTGACAACCTCGCTTGCCACGAGATTCCAGTCAATATTGAAATCGCCGTTCACCTTTTGAAAGCGATTCAAATCGCAAGTGAATACGTCAAGCGTATCTCCCGCATTGGTCGGGCTGTTCCGGAATGCAGAGATAAGGCAACTTGCGCCATAGGCATCGCGCGGCTCATTTGAGCGGCAGAAATTGCTGCTCACGAGCAACACGCGAAGCGGTGTGTGGATGAAGGAGTTTTTCATCATACGCACCTCCCACTTTTTTTAATTGCCGCTTTTATCGCATCCGCAATTATCTTACAATTATCATTATGCGCCTTATAAACAATCCAGTCTGTGGGTCCCTTAAAACAGGTATCAACAATTGCAGTTGCTCGATGCGCTAAATGTTTGCAAAGACACACAATAACACCGAAATCCCTCATATGCGTACCATTCCATAACGCACGTAACTTTGAACACGATTTAGCATTGCGTTCAACGAGGATTTGTCGTACAGAAAGACCTAATTCTTTTTCCAAGGCTTCTTTTTTTGATGCGTTTCCGCCAACTAGGATAATATCGAATTCGTTCTTTAAATTCGCAGTAGACGCCTCACTTGCATTTACGCCTAACTTATTCCTAGAATGAGCTTTACCCTTCTTAAAAGGACGATTCAAAAGTTTGAATGCACTCGGCTTCAAGGATTCATACCTGTTTAGTGACTCTCGCTCCCAATCTTCAGCAGAGAATTCTGATCTATATCGCGTATTTGTATTCCGGAGGTAAATTCCCCGAGGACGCCTTTCAACAAGAAATTGGAGTATATCAACTACCGACAATCTCAAACTTGGGTATTTTTCAGCAATAAAACGACAACGACAAGCTATAAATTCTGCTATCGCTGTAACCCCGTGATTGTAGTCCTTAAGAAACGCATTTATTCGACCCAGTTCACTTTTAGCATCATTTTCGCAAAAAATTTGACCGGGAGCGCCATATTTTTGTGAAAAAGCGCGATTTAAAGGCAAAACAGATTGATTTTTCATATTTTATCCTTCGCCATTATGGCTTCTTGTTTTTTCAAGGGCGGCATTGCCCTTCACTCCCAATTTCTCTTTGAATCCATTACCAGTTTTCACCAGTTTTTACTTTCCCCTAGGGGAAAAGGTGTTTTTTTCACAATTTTAAACACTTTGTAAATTTTTTATTATTTTAAGGAATACAACATCCTTAATCAAGGAGCTTCTAAATGAAACAAATTATCCTAACTTGCCTTATCGCATACGGACTTTCCTTCGCTTTTCTACCCGGTGTGTGCGAGGTTGGCGACGCCAAAAAAGAACGCTTCGAAAAAACCGTCGAATATGAACTCATGAAAGAATGCATGAACGGAAGTTTCGGAACACAAGGAGTTTCCGGTTATAACGAAAAATTGGAATACTGCTCATGCTTAATCGGAGCGTTGCGTTGCTATTTTGGTTCAATTGAAAAATTGAATGAGGCCGACCAAAAGAAACTGGAAAAGGCGACCAACCTAGCAAAAAAGTGCTATGACAAGTCAAAATAAAAAGAGCTCCATAGAAACGGAATGGAAGAGAGTCAACGAAAGCATTGATTCTCTTCTTTCGCAATTGACCCCACAATACACGGAAATCGGCGTAGGAAAAACGAGCGAAGGCTTTTTTAACGGAAAAACTTTTCATGATGAACTCGATAAATTTGCAACCGTTGAATACAATCGTGCAAAAAAAGAAAACAAGGGGTTTCTTGATCCAGAAGAATTCAAAAAGAAATTAATAGACAACTACACAAAACACTATCGATACAGAGCAACACGAACATCCATCATTAAGCTGAAATTATTTCTAGATTTCCTATGTAACCGAAAAGGAAATACACTTTCTTCCCAATTTATGTGGCCCGAAAACTCCAATCCGATTTTATCGCCTACGGTTGTTCGTTTCATGAGAAAATGCTCAGAAGAATTCGATAAAAGACAAAAAAAGAAATAGAAGTACATAGCCTATTTAACCAATGGGCTCCTTGTTACAAATTAATGCAACTAGAAATACTATTTTGAAACGGGCTTATGCACTCCGATTTCGGCTAATTACTTCTTCCTCCCCTGGTAAAGTTTGTTGTTAGGATTTAGCTGATTAGCATGGTTATCCATACGAAGTTGGTTCTGATAATTGTTAGGGTTCATCTGATTTGCGTGATGATTCAGATTAGCCTGGGATTGATTTGGTTTCATACAGATTCCTTTTGTTTGTTTACTTCAACATTGAAGTATTAAGAAACTAGATTTTCTTCTTCCCAAACTCAATATGCCAAAGACAGCGAGTTACTCCCAAAAAATGTTTGAACAAAAAAGCCATGGTGTATGAACCACGGCTATGACCTTTTAGGGAGACTTATTTCTTACTTGAATCGATCTCGATTTTCTTCAAGATACTTGAGAATAGAATTTGACTTCCATGAATATGCTATTTCCCAGCATGAAATTGTTGAACTGTATGGGCCTGTGTCTCGTGCGGTTTGGTTTGGATTTCCGCCATGCTTTATCATTAATTCAAATAGATCAATTAAATTCTTTTCTGCTGCCATCATAAGGGGGGAGTAACCAATAAGACCATTGACGTCGTGTCTTTGGTTTGGGTCCGCATCATTCTCCAAAAGTACTTTGGCGATAGAGAACATCTTCTCTTTAGATAAACATTTTTGTCGCTGTTCTTCAAAATGTTGAGCCACCCACTGTTTGGCCTGTTCTAACATGGGGTTGTTTTTTTGCAAAAGCACAGAACGATAAACCTCTTCATTTGTCATATTTCTAAAGAACTCGTTTCCTCGTCTTATGCCATCTAACATTTCGGGCGTCCATGAACATGGATTTTGAAAATGTTTAATTATATTCGGCATAGTACTATATTGAATTGCCCTATAAAGGGGACTCTGTTGATCTGTTGATTGAATCTGATTTACATCGGCGCCCATTTCAATGAGTTTTTGAACGACATCAACCTCTCCAGTCAATATAGCTTGACCGAGACAGGTTAATTTCTTTTTGTTGGTTGGGGTAAGGAGAGTCTTTCGATCATGGGGATGAGACGCTATCAAATGGAAAATTTCCTTGCCTTCTTTAGGTTTAAATGGAATGGTGTAATAAACCATGCTTTCGATGGCGAACAACAGAGCTGATTCGCCAGAGGAGGATAACGCATTGACGTCGACATTTGCGTCAAGCAGAGTTTTTACCGCATTAACATCATTCATTTGAGTAAACCATACTAACTGTGGATAAGTCTTCCATGATATTTTAAAAGGCGTCTTGTAGGGCTTTACAGGAACTTTTGGTTCTTTTCCCCACTCAATGAATAATGGCAAATGAACATCTGTTTTCTTGTCTTTTATTGATTCAATATTTTTTACATCTTTTTCTGAAAAAAGAATAAAAAAGCCATTTGCCCACTGTTCAACTTCCCAATCTTCCACGATAACATCTATACTTCGCGAATCTTTGTTGACGTAAGGAAATTTATTATAGGATTCTTTGATGACTTCCATCGGTTTCCCGAATAGTCCAAAAATAATACCATAGGTTTTCATCATTTTTAAAAAAGGCCGATCTTCACAAATTGCTCCTAAGGCTAAGGCAATATGGAAAAAACTGCGCCCTTTCTTTTTTTCGGGGTCTATTACATAAATAGCTCTATGAATTATATCAGTTGTATAAAAAAGGTTGGGCATAACGGTCTTAAGCGTCTCTAATGCTTCATCAAATTTACCTTCATAAATTAAGGACAATACCCAAAGGAGATTAAACCGCCATTCTACGGCAATACTGTTGATTTGCAGTGTGGCACAAACTCTTGCGAATTGCTCTAAAGCAAGGATAGTTGTTGGTGGATTTTGTTGTGCGTAATATCGTACACCATCTTGTGCACAAATAAAGTGTTTTTGTAGTAGAGAACATTTTCCAAGATGAATATTGTCATACTTGAAATCTTCGCTATTTGAAGAGGAATTTTCAATTAGCGATTTGAAATAATCTTGAATCTTGTATACCGGTTCAGCAATTTCGGCTGTTTTTTGCAGAAGTTGCGAAGCAAATGCAATTTCACAGCACAGTATGTAATGACATCCAAGAACATCCTTTGCTTTATTGATGACGTCAAATAGATTTCCCATATTGGGAAGTTGCTTGCCCGCAAGCCATCGCTGGACTTTATCTCGTTTAGTATTGTGAAAGCAATCAATAAACTGCGGACACTTCTTCAAAATAGTATTGAGTCCGTCCTG
Organism: Fibrobacteraceae bacterium; assembly: GCA_045629945.1. Taxonomy (GTDB): domain Bacteria; phylum Fibrobacterota; class Fibrobacteria; order Fibrobacterales; family Fibrobacteraceae; genus UBA1765. The sequence goes on along the minus strand of JAZQSE010000027.1, from coordinate 133,666 downwards.
GAGAGGCGTTTCCGTTAATAGGATTCTATTTGTAAAATTATCATCCTTGAATAGTTCTTTGACAAAGGCATAAATCGTTCCGCAGATAAAGGGGATAAAAGATTTATACAATTCATTTCTATTAGGGAAGGTTTCGGGAGGCCATCTATTAATATTCGTTTGATTGATGATGAAAAAATCTTCTTTTAACTGCTGAATGAATTCCTCGCATATGTTATATGTAGAAGCAATAGAGCCGGAACAAACTTTTGGATACTCAAATGGTAATTTAAATACTTGTTCTATTGCATCTATCAGTGAATCAAGATTGATACTTGGATCGTTGGCAAGGTGTTCTAATTTTTTAGTGATACCTGGAACTGAATCTGTGTCTAATACGCGAGCTATGATTTGTAGTTGCCGACCCAGCGTAGGATAAGGTGGATTAAATTTCATTCGTATTTTCATAATAGTCCCTTTTTTTATAAAAATACCTTCAAATTGTTGTTTTGTGGAGATTAGACGGCCCATCGTTTCACTCCCAAAAAATGTTTTGGCTTTTTAGGCAAAAAACGGTTTTTTATTTTCTGTAAAATCGTTTTTCTAGCCCATTTTAGCCACTTCTTCCAAATTATTCACATTTTCGCTGAGTTCCCAAAACATCCCACGCCTCGTTTTGCACACTCAGCATTGCTAAAACGGCTACTTTTTATGTCGTTTTAGCAATAAAATGGACAAAAAGTGCTAAACCGATATGATTTTTTATCATTTTAGCACTTTTTTAACAAAAAATTGCTATTTCAACAATCAGCTACGCTTGGCGCAGTAAAAGTTCTACACCGGGAGCTCAAATTGACCTCATCATTGAACGAGCGGACAAAATCGTCAACCTTTGCGAAATCAAATACAGCCAGACACCTTATTCTATTGACAAGGACGAATACCAAAAGTTGCTGAATCGCAGGGAGGCGTTTTCCAAGGAAACGGGACTTCGCCATTCACCCTGGATTACAATGATTGTAAGCGAAGGCCTTTCTCAAGGAATGTATTCCAACATTGCACAAGGCGTCGTTACGAAGGACGAACTATTCTTTTAAAGGCTAGAAATTATTTAACCCAAAATAGGATTTTTAAGCACAATTTTTGTTAATAACCTAAATTTAAGTTATTAGAACGTCCCGATTGCACGCCATCTGCAGCGCTCCAAAACTTGCTGATTCCGGTCTAGCGAGAGAATAGTTCTTGAACCAATTGAATTGAGAGAAGAAATTAACGAACTTATTCAAAAAATGAGCCATTTTTACGGAGATATGGAGTAATACTTCATATCTCCGTAAAAAATACTTAATTTTTCAATTCTAAAACCAAACCCAAGCACAGCAAATAAACCCACATTTAGGTCTTTATCTCATTTTTACCACTTAAAATCCCATTTTTAGGTTGTTTTATTTATTAAAGTTATCTATATTAAGATGAATAATTCGGAGGTTGATATGTACAAAACATCGCCACTTACAGAAAAATCTGTACTTGAAGAAATCGGGAATCGTGTTCGGGCTCACCGCATTGCTTTGAATCTTTCTCGAGATGTTTTTGCTGCACAGGCAGGAGTAGGTAAAAACACTCTTGTTCGACTTGAAACAGGGCTTAGTGTGAATCTTTCTCACTTTATCAAAGTACTATTCCAGTTTGGCCTTGCTGAATCCCTTATCAACATTTTTCCAGATTACAATCAAAGCCCAATGATGCTTCTTCGCGAGTCTCAGGTATTTCCAAAACGCAAGCGCGCTTCTCGCCAAAAAAAATCTTCTGTTGACACTCCATGGGTGTGGAAGGAGGACGAATGATTCCTGTTGAAGTCAAACTTTGGGGTACAACCATTGGAGCCCTCTCACAGGAAAACGATAATTTTGCCTCGTTTGAGTATAACCCAGATTTCGTGCGTAGCGGTATCGAACCAGCTCCTATAACAATGCCCGTACGTGCTGGAGTTATTTACAGATTCCCCAATTTATCTCCAGCTACATTTCATAACTTGCCAGGGCTTTTTGTCGATTCTATTCCAGATAAATTCGGGAATAAAATCATAGATCAATGGCTCACTCAAAATGGTAGAGAGCCTGGGAGTTTTTCTGCACTTGAACGACTTTGCTATACAGGTTCGCGCGGAATGGGCGCTCTTGAATTCTACCCAGCTATTCATCCAAACTTTATTGAAAGCGAGCCTCTAGAGATCGAAAGACTCCGTGCACTTGCTGCAAACATTTTGGACCAACGAAAAAAAATAAAAGTAAAACTTCGAGAAAAAGAAATCTTTGAGCAAATTATCAAAGTAGGAACATCTGCCGGTGGCGCCCGAGCCAAAGTTTTAATCGCCTATAACGAAGTCACAAACACAGTGCTTTCCGGGCAAGTACGAGCCCCAGAAGGCTTTGGCTATTGGCTACTGAAATTCGATGACATTGAAAACAATCGCGATAAAGAAAACGCGGACCCAGCCGGATTTGGCGCACTAGAATACACTTACAGTGAAATAGCCAAAGAAGCAGAAATTGAAATGACAGAATGCCAATTACTTACAGATGGAAATCACAGGCATTTCATGACTCGTCGTTTTGACCGCACCGAAAACGGAAATAAACTTCACTATCAATCACTCACAGCAATAGCACATTACGATTTTAACATTGCAGGCGCTTATAGTTACGAACAAGCTTTTGCCATTGCAAAGCGTATTGGGCTTACTATGACAGATATTGAGCAGATGTATCGCAGAGCGGTATTCAATATTTGTGCCAGAAACCAGGATGACCACACAAAAAACATAGGTTTCCTAATGGATAAACGCGGGCATTGGAAACTCGCCCCAGCTTTTGATGTAACCTACGCCTACAATCCCAATGGACGCTGGACCGGAACACACCAGATGACATTCAACGGAAAACGCGAAAATTTTACCCTTGAAGATTTCAAAACTGTAGCCAAAAACGCTGGCCTTGTGCAAGGGCGCTACAAACGTATCTTAGAGCAAGTGCAAGATTCTCTCGCTACGTTCAAGAAACGCGCTAAAGTAAATGACGTTCCAAAAAACTTGATTCAAGAAGTAGAAAAGAACTTATTAAAGTTTTAATTTTTCTTGAAAAGTCATTTTTAAACTTTTGTTTTATTGAGAAAGAACAAATCTATTAGCAATTTATTTCATCTATTTTTTTAGCTTTTTGCGACAATTTTTCACAAAAAAAATCCCTCAGGTAACTGAGGGATTTTTTATCAACTTGAATATTACAAGAAGTCTTCTATACCGCCACGGCATTTTGCCCAAGCTGGGTCACGTTCTTCAAGATAATCAAGCATTTTTTCATAAGTTGCAGTGTTACCAAATCCTTTCCACAAACGGCGTTCAACAGATTCGCCAGAATCTTTGTCAATCGTCGTAATGGTATCGTAATAAGCTGGATTATCTTTGAACTTGGAAACAAGAACTTGTTTCAAGTGTTCGCCATAAATCTTAGAAGCATATTTAAGAATAGATTCATGGAAAATCAATTCATTTTCAACAAGACTTTCAAAATCCTTGATTGGGTCACCATAAATCAACCAGTGACGCAATGCCAATGCTACAACAAGATCACGAACAGCGCTACGGAACAAGAATTTGTCTTCTAAGCGACCATTCCAGGTAATACGTGTGAGTGGGTTATCGTCGTTTGCTTCGATAGATACGCCTTTACCAGGCATAATGTTACGAACTTTAATCTGCAAACGAACAAGTAACTGCCAAGCTTTTGTATAAACAATAGTTTTGCGGACAAAATCTTTTTCTTTCTTTGGAGAAACCCGCAAGAAGGCACCAAAAGAACGTTGATAAAGACTTTCTTTATCAAAAATGCAATCATAAGATTTACTTTCAGAAATTTTTGCATCCATCATAAGCAAAGTTTTAGCAAGTTCTGGACGCATACGAACTTCAAGCTTACGAGTACGAGCTTTTAAGCGGAAACCATCTTTATAAACGTAAGTAAAGCCTTCTTCTTGATAACGTTGCCAAATAAAGAACTGCAAGTCATCTGCGGCACGTAAATGGTAACTATAAACAGGATTCTGGCGGTTATTAGCCATTGTCACCTGACGCAAGAAAGAATCAGCACCAGGGTAAGGCACAACCACTTTTACAAGAACATTTGGATTTACAGGATTTTTGCTCTTTTTCGCATATTGTTCATAAGTAAAAAGACTCTGCGCACCGTTAATAATTTTAGGGCGTTCAATCTGCAAAACTTTGCGACCATCTCTGTCTTTCAGACGAAGGTCATCTCCAGTAAGAGTCATTCCATTATGGAAGAATGGAAAGTCCGAAGAATCCCCTTCTTTTTCCATTTCTTGGAAAGCATCAATCAAAGCAGCATTGGTATGTGTCAAATTTCCAAGATAAGTACGGATATTGCTTGAAACAATCGCCATATTATGCTTTGTTTTCAAGCGTTTTCCTAAATTCATGTGGTAATCATAAATGGTGCGAATTGGGCAAAAACCAAGGAAAAGTTCACCATGATCACTTACCATGTGAAGCGGATTTTCCACCATCTGGATTTCAAGTTTATCATCGGCAGAACGCAAATCCTTTGTCAAATCGTCGTGTTCAGCAATAATTTCAAGTTTTGCTTGGACATCATCTTTCCAGATTTTCAATTTACGACGCATGTCTTTTAAGGTGCGTTCTAATTCGGAATCTGTGATATCACGGCTAGCTCTTGTGCGTAAAACCGTAATTTCAAGAGTTTCCATATAAGGTCTTGATGCCGGGGCGTCATCACTTTCTTCATCGCCATCGGCATTGATTTTTACAACATCCCATGGGTCAGCTTCTTCACTTAATGAGGCAAAAAACGGATTTTTGGGTTCACTCGTTCTGCAAAGAGCGACTCTTAATTGCTTTAAATCTTGCGTTAAGTTTGTAACGACACGTTCAAGTGGAGTTGACTCATCTAAAAAGATAAAGAACTCTAAATTACCCTGAGAATACTGAAAACCGTGAAAACAGCCTTCTTCATCTAAGTTCAAATGTCTCAAAGCCTTAATCCGGTCCGTAGGGTCATTCGGGTTTAAGCTTAAGAGGCTTGCCACGAAAGAAAGCCGACGTTCCTGAGATTTCGTCAATTCCATAAGTCTATCCTTACAAAACAAAGATTTATAGGGGACATTTTCATGCCTTGCCTAAATTTACAAAATTTTATTCTTGATTAAAAATATTTACTATAGTAATATATAGATGTAAAATTTTATTTACACTTCTTTGCTGTAAATCACTTGCTTTAGACTTTTATCTATCATTTTTCTTTGGAATAAGATTTCCATTCAAATAGACTCTTTATCATTTTTTTTCACTAAATCTTTTTAAAGCATTGATAAAAATGCTATGATTGTAAGAAATGTTGAATGTTCTTAAGGAAAGGAGACCATCATGAATATTTTAGAAATGATTGCCAAGGCTAAAGAAGAAAAAGCCAAATCCTTAGAATTGAATGGACTTGATTTAAGGATTCTTCCTGATGATCTTTTTGATTTAGAATTTTTGGAAGAATTGTCTTTAGACGAAAATATGCTCGTGGAACTCCCAGAAGAAATCGGGAATTTAAAAAACCTAAAAAAGCTTTCTTTAGGTTATAATGACTTAATGGAACTCCCTGAGTCTATTGGTAACTTGGAAAACCTTGAAACTCTTTACATTGGGTACAATTCTCTTGATATTTTGCCCGATTCTATCGGTAATCTTAAAAAGTTGAAAAAACTAAACATTGCCCGCAACCAACTTGTCAGTTTACCTTCTACTATTGCTGATTGGCAAGAAATGGAAAAGTTAAGTTTGCACGATAACTTACTTTCTGTTTTGCCAGATGCTCTTTGGAAACTTTCTAACTTAAAAAAGCTTTATCTAGACAATAACAGCATTGAATCCATTTCTCCTGCTATTAAAAACATGAAATCTTTAGAAGTTCTTGTTTTAGCTGGTAACCAACTAAAAGAAGTTCCTGCAGAAATTGAAAATTTAGATTCTTTAAGAGAACTTTTACTTGATAAAAATGATATTGAAACGCTCCCTACATCACTAAAAAATTGTGCCAATTTACAAGTGATTTCTTTGACAGAAAACCCTATTTCTCCGGAACAAGTTTCTGACCTTTCTGAATGTCTGCATGTCAAAATAGACACCTAATGCAACTTTTCGCAATTTGTACTTTTATTGCTTTTTGCTTTTTTGGTTGCTTTTTGGATAATCCGGTTGAAGAAACTCCGGAGCCTACAGAAATTGAATATTGCCATTGGCTTTTAGAAGAACTTTATTTTTGGGACATGCCCAAAAATTCAAAATCTTTTACAGACCCGGAATCACTTTTCAATGCTGTTGATGACCCTTATACTCGTTATGTTGTTCCTGTTAAAGCTCCAGAATCAGAAGAGTCAACCAATACCAGTTTTTCGCCTGGTGAAATTGGTATAGAACTTGCTTCAATTATTGGTCAGGATTACCCTTTAATAGCTTACAGAATTTATCCAGAAAGCCCTGCTGCCAAAGCCAATATTCCTCGCTACGCTGTACTCATGGAATTGAATGGCGTTTCTTTAAAAGATGATTTGAATGGTTCTGCATATCAACAAACTCTTGCAGAATGCGATTCTGCAATTTTAACTTATGCAACACCCCAAGATACTATTACAGTTAAACTTTCTAAAGAAAAAATCATTTTGCCTACTGTCTTTTTAGATACTTTAAATGAAAAAATTTCTTGGATTACTTTGAAAGAATTCAGAACAGAAACATTTGACAGAATTTACGGGACCGTTGGAGAATTGAAAACTATTCTAAAAAATTTAAGCCCGACAACAGAAACTCTTGTTTTTGATTTACGCAATAATCCCGGTGGTTCTTTAAAACAATGTTCTGATGCTGCAGATCTTTTTGTAAAAGAAGGTGTTTTATTTTCTGTTCAAGAAAATGTTCTTTTTTCTACCGGCAAAGCTAAGAAAAAAGAGCGCATTTATAAAAGTAATCCTGACATTTTTGGAGAAAACCTGAATTTATTCCTTTATACAAATGCAAGAACAGCTTCTTGTGCAGAAGTATTCGCGATGGCACTAAAGACAGGAAATTCTAAAGCAAAAAGTTTTGGGGCAAAATCTTTTGGAAAAGGTATTGCCCAGACTATATGGAAAACACCTAAAGGCGGAATTGCTTACATAACCAACATGCAAATTTTTGACCGCTTTGGAGAATCATATCATAAAGAAGGAATTTTACCCGACTTTTCTTGCAATGAAAATGTTTTGGATTGCATTGATAAAGTCTTAAAAGCAGAATCAATCCAGGCCAGTAAAATTAATTTATCTACAATAAAATCAAAAGAAAGCAAACAAATGTTTTATGGAGAAGCTTTTGAAGAAGGGGTTATATTCCCTTAAATTATTCAAATCGCAAAGCTTCTATTGGGTCTAAACGGCTTGCTTTTTTTGCCGGATACCAGCCAAAGAAAACACCTGTTATAAAACAAACTCCGAAGCTGACTAATATACTTGTCCAAGAAATGCTCATTGGCCATTCTAAAATTTTCTGAACAAGAGAAGAGGCTAAAACGCCAAACAAAATTCCAACAATACCTCCAAAAAGACTAATCAGAACCGATTCAAAAAGAAATTGCAATAAAATATCTCGAGACCGCGCACCAAGAGCCATTCTAAGCCCGATTTCTCTGGTTCTTTCTGTTACTGATACATACATGATATTCATAATTCCAATACCACCAACAAATAAACTAATGCCTGCAATTGCCGTTAAAACAAGCGAAAGAATTTGAGACGTGCTAGAAACCATTTCTATCATTTCTTCTTGAGAACGAACTCTAAAAGGGTCTGTAGGACGGGTCCAGTTTCTTCGTTCTTTTAATATGGATAAAATTTCTTCGCTAGCTAATTCGGCATAACCTTCTTCAATGGTGTTTACATATAAAGTTCTAATTTCTGTTGTGGCGTTAAATCGACGCATTACTGTTTTATATGGTGCCAAAATAACTTCATCTTGGTCTTGCCCAAAACTCCCAGTTCCTTTGGGTTTTAAAACGCCTATTACTTTTAAAGGGATGCCTTTATAGCGAATAATTTTTCCTAAAGGATTTCCTTCAGGGAACAAATTTTTTACAATGGTCTGGCCGATAACACAAACTTTTGCCATTTTATCTATTTGGTCATCAAACATAACACCTGATTCTATTTCATAATTTCTGATTTTTAAATAATCAGAAGAAACTCCAGAAAGTTGTACCGGCCAGTTATTGTTTCCAACAACGGCTTGCCCATTTGCACTTACTAAAGGCGAAACAGCATTTATGTAACGAGCTTTTTGTAACGCCAAGACGTCTGCTTCTTCTAATGTTTCACGCGATTCATCTGCTCCTAATTGCACACCACCACGACGAGCATAATTCGGAGAAATGGTCATTGCATTTGTTCCCATTGCAGTCATTTTTTCACGGATAGAAATTTTTGAGCCTTCGCCCATTGCAACCATCGTGATGACTGCAGCTACACCTATAACAATTCCTAAAACAGAAAGGAATGTCCGCATTCTATTTCGGAAAAGTGCTTTAAAAGCGATTCGTGCAAGGGAAAAAAGATTCAAAGCAAAGCCTCCAAATGTTTTTCTTCTATTGAAGGTGTATTTTCAAAAGCAAGTCTTGCATTTTGAATGTTGGAATTATAAGAATCTTTTTGTAAAAGTCCGTCTCGTAAAAGAAGCGTTCTCGAAGAAAATGTGGCTATATCTGGTTCATGGGTTACAAATACAATTGTTTTTCCTTTTGCATTTAATTCTTGGAAAATAGACATTATTTCATAACTGGTTTTAGTATCCAAATTTCCAGTTGCTTCGTCGGCTAAAATAAGGCAAGGGTCGCCGGCTAAGGCTCTTGCAATGGCTACTCTTTGTTGCTGGCCGCCAGAAAGTTGATTTGGAAAATGCGACATTCTGTTTGAAAGTCCAACAAGTGAAAGGGCTTCCATAGCACGCTCCTTTCGCTCTTTAGGAGAAATTGTAGGATTATAAAGCAAAGGAAGTTCTACATTTTCAATAGCGGTTGTTCTTGCCAATAAATTATAACTCTGAAAAACAAACCCGATTTTTCTGTTTCTGATTTTAGCAAGTTCGTTTTTGGATAATGATTCAACATGCTCACCATCTAAAATATACTCGCCGACACTAGGTTTGTCCATGCAACCTAAAATGTTAAGCATTGTCGTTTTCCCAGAGCCACTTGTCCCCATTATCGTTACAAATTCACCAGGAAAAATATCAAATGAAACACCCCGGAGCGCATGGACTATTTCTTCGCCCATAGGGAAATGCCTTTGCAAATTACAAACAGAAAGCATAGCTCGCCTATTTGGCATAATTACTTCCTTTTTTTTCCTGGAGGCCCCGGCATAAATGGACTTTTGGCATCAACATTTTTTTGAGGCATTTTTTTGTCTAAAATTTCTTCTCCGATTACTAAAGAATCGCCTTCTGAAATGCCAGAAACAACTGCTGTATAAACGCCATCTGAAATACCTGTTTCTACTGGAACGGGGTTAATTTTCCCATTTTCTGAACGGAAAACAAGGCCATGATTTTTCTTAGAAAATTTCATTGCTTTAGATTTATCTTTTTTAGGGAAATTTTTTGGGAAAACTTCTGAAGGAGCAACATTTGGCTTATACTTTAAAGCTTTTAAAGAAACGCTCAGAACATTTTGTTCTTCTTGGGTGATGATTGTGCAAGTCGCTGTCATTCCCGGGAGCAATTTTAGTTCTGGATTTTCGGCTTCAATAACAACTGTATATGTTACCACATTTGAAGTAGTGACTGGGTTTAAACGAACTTCTTGAACAATTCCATTAAAAGTTTCATCTATAAAAGCATCAACAAAAAATTCGACTTTTTGCCCTGCAGAAACACTACCGATATCTGCTTCATCAACAGATGCCATTACTTTCATTCTAGAAAGATCTTTTGCAAGAATAAATAATGTAGGCGCACTCATTGAGGCAGCTACTGTCTGCCCGACATCTACAGCGCGTTCTAAAACAACTCCGTTAATAGGGCTCTTTATGGTACAATAGCTTAAATTTAATCTGGCTTGAGCGACTTCATTTTTTGCCCTTTTTACAGACAACTCTGATGTTCTAAAATCATATTCAGCGTTTTCTAATTCTACTGCGCTAGCACTCCCATTTTCTGCTAGTTTTTTAATACGATTCAAAACATTACTTTTATAAGAAAAATCATTTTCTGCTGCCTGTAAAGCTATTTCTGCTTGAGCTAAGGTGGCCTGTAATTTTGATTTGTCTAATTCGGCAAGAATTTCACCTTTTTTAACTTTATCATTAAAATCAACCCGAATTTTTGCAATATCGCCAGAAACTTGTGTCCCTATTTCTACTTGGTCAACAGGTTCTAACGTTCCTGTCGCTGAAATCGTTGTACGAATATCTCTTAACGCAACCGTTTCATAAAGTAATTGTGTTTTAGGAACATTTTCTTCTACTACAAAAAACTTGACTAAAAGGCCAAGTACAACAACAAAAAGAAAAACAAAAAAAATCTTTAATTTCATAACTTTTTTCTTGAAAGAATCTTTAACAACAATCTAAAAATTTGTTCTGGTTATTAGAAATTTTTTTAGAAATTCTATAATATTAGAGAAGCAACCTCGTAAAAAGGTTGCTTTTATTTTCATTTTTTTTTGAAATTTATTTATTTCGCTTGCGTTTTTTATTCTAAACGATAAATTTTCACTTCTTTAATATAGAAGGTCCGTTTATTTTTCCCTAAATTCAATTCAAAGCGTGCAAATGGCGTATTTATATCTGGAGTAAATTCTATTTCAAAAGAATGACCTGTTGTCTGCACGTTAACATGTTCTTGGAAACCAACCGTTTCATAAGTAGTATAAGAACCTAAACGAGCCGTAATTTCTGTAGCAGAATCTGCCCAAATAGTAAATACACACATGTGTCTTTTACCTTTTACTAATGGAATATTTTCATGTATTAATTGAACACTATAAGAATAACGACCCGCTTCTTGAATAGAAACTTTCATAATTCTATCCGTAGCGTTTTCTTTAATTATTGAAGTATCACCTAACCCAGAGAATTGGTTCATAAGAATCCAATCTTGCGAACCTTCTGCAAAATCTCCGTTAGAAACAGTATTCACACCTTTATCCAAGGCGACATCTTCCCAGACATTTTCAACATAAGCAGAAAGTGTGTCTTGGGAATTTGTTACATAATCATAGCGCAAAGGTTCAAAACTAGGAACAAAGCGAACATTTAAAGAATCCCAAAGAGCAGCATTTTCGCTAGCATTGAAATAAATAACACCATCATCAGAAATTTCTGCTTTCTGTAAATCTAATCCATCTACAAAATTTCTGACATGGAATACCACTGATAAGTTAGCTTTGTGTTCTTCTACTTTATCAATCTGTGAATAATGGTAACGCAAGGAAAGGAGTTGGAAATACGACAAATCGTATTCAAACGGAACATATTCTCCATCTACCAAAAGCCGACCACTTATCTGAGAACGGTCTTTTCCGCCAGGAACAAAGAAAACGCCTATTTCTTTTAAAAGCCCTTCTTCTTGTAAATCAATTTCACTAAAGGCTTCTTCCACAGCAGAATGTTCTGAAAATGATATAGCAAGAGTTTCATCTGGAGCCGTTTCGTACGGCCATAACTGGAAACCTAAAACAGGATCAACTGAAACACTTACGTAGTAACTAGAATAAGAACGGAGTTGCGTTAACACTAATGAGAACGTATCCAAGAGAACAGGTTCTTCACCTGCTTTTGCAAGAGCTTGTATTTTTCCATCAGAATAATCAATAGAAAAGTCAGCTGTTAATGCCAATGCTGGATTTCCAATTTCAATTCCACTCACCTGAGAGTCAGAACTTTCCGACGAACAACCGGGCAAACATAAAGCCGCCGCACCCAACATGATTCCGGATATAGTTTGCCAAAAACGCATCACACTCCTCTTGTCACAGGGAATAGCTGGATATTGACTTGAATAATATCATCAGCTTCTCCTGCTTCTGCCGAGAAATCTAGCAATTCTTTGCGCATCAGTTGTATATGTTTTTTCAAAGCAGGGAAATCTGAACGCTTTACAGGGAATGTTAATGCAGAAATATCCCTAATTTCTGGGGGTAAGGAAGAAATTGCCTCTGCTGCTAATTTAAAACCAGCATAATGGTAATATTTTACCATTAAATCCTGAACTTCGTCATCTGTTGTAAGTAAAGGCTCTAAACGACGATAACCTTTAGCCGTTTTAACGATTAACCCTAATTCTTGAAGTAATTTCAAAGATTCTGCAACTTGAGATGATGAAAGATTCCCCATCAAGTGTCTAGAAATCCATTCAGGAGCCGGGTTGAAATTTTTCAAAGAAATCATTTCAAGAATCATGGAATGATACCATTCTTTGAAAATACGGAACTGAGCTTCATCTAAACGGCGCAAACGAGAACGAGGGCTCGCTTTTAAAAGCAATGTATAAAAAGTCTGTTTTTCTTTTTCAGTTTTAGCTTGATTAAAAAACACCAGATTTTCAAAATAAACTGCTCTATGACCTTCTAATCCAAGACCTGTTATCAATTTCGTTACAGTACTTTTTGTCAGATTTCGCTTACCATCAATGGCTAATTTTAAGTGTGCATGGCTGGAAAGCCCTGCTTTCTGTGAAAAATACCGTAAACTGAAAGCACTAGATGTACTTTTTTTATAATCGTAATAATCCCGTAAAAATAACCGGTAATTGGTATACTGCAAAACATCTGGTTCTGCATCTAATTTTGTCACTTTCTCACTCATGCTTATAAAATAGAAGGTTTTTGAAGTTCATGGAACGGCAAAAAATAAACTCTCGTTTACCAAAGAAACCATTCACCATTATTTTTTTGTTTCTTTCAAGTATTTTTCTTGAAAATCGCTAAAAATCAACGAATAATGGTAAAAATCTTCAAAATTTCCGTTTACTTTTGCGTATTCTCGTGCAAGACCTTCTTGAACAAAAAAAGCCTTTTCTAATACAGAAATACTCTTTTTATTAGAGACAGCCACTTCAGCTTCAATTCGATTCAGTTTAAGTTCGGAAAAAAGAAATTGCAAAAAAGAAGGCAGAACTTCTGCAAGAACTCCTTTTTGACGCGCCGATTTAGATAGCCAAAAACCTATTGCACCACTTTCACGTTCTTCAGAAATCCAATAAAGATAAAGTGTACCAGAAAGTTTATTCTCACTATCAAATATCCCGAACAAGCCACCATTCCTTAATTCTGCCTGTAAGATATATGATGAAATATGGTGTTTTAATTGTTCTTTCGTTTTTAAATCTTGATAGACCGGAAAATAATAGCTTTCAGAATCGTCTATCGATTCTTGTATTGCATTTTGTAAAAATATTGCATCGGCGTGTTCTAATGAACGCCATGTAAAACGATTCGTTTTTCCAAGAAATGAACGCATACTTCAATATTAGAAAAGTGTTTTAAAATTTAAATTTCGCCATTCAGTACTATTCTTTGATTTTACGAAAAGAATCTTTGTTTTTATCTTTATGTTATGCCATTAAATGAAATTCCTTTAGCCGAACGTTTGCGCCCGACAACCCTTGACGAGTTTATGGGACAAAATAAAATTTTAGGGGCTGGGAGTCTTTTAAGAAGAAGTCTTGAAACAGATTCTATCCCAAGTATGATTTTTTGGGGGCCACCGGGGTGCGGAAAAACCAGTCTTGCTAATGTTATAAAGAATCAAAGCACAAAGAAATTCGTTTCTCTTTCTGCTGTATCAAGTGGTGTTAAAGATGTGAAAACCGTTCTTGCTGAAGCAAGAGAACCTAATTTACTTAACCCTCATGGGACAATTCTCTTTATTGATGAAATTCATCGCTTTAATAAAAGCCAACAAGATGCGCTACTTGGTGCAGTAGAAGACGGAACAGTTACATTAATTGGAGCAACTACAGAAAACCCTGGTTTTGAAGTAAATAGTGCTTTGCTTTCTCGCTGCCAACTTATTTTATTTGCGCCACTTCAAGAAGATGAATTAGAAAAATTACTTTTCAATGCTTTGCATAATGACCCTCGCGGGCTTTGTCGTAAAGATGTTGAACTGACAAAAGAAGTGGCAAAAAAACTTATTGCATTAGCTGATGGCGATGCTAGATTTTTACTAAACCAATTAGAATGGATTGTTGCTAGTCTTGGTGATAGAAAAGTCATTGATGAAACTTTTTTAGAAGAAGCACAATACAAAAAACCTTTGCGCTACGATAAATCCGGCGAGGAACATTATAACCTGATTTCTGCTTTACATAAATCAGTCCGAGGGAGTGACCCCGATGCGGCTCTTTATTGGCTGCACCGCATGTTAAAAGCCGGAGAAGACCCTCGTTTTATTTTACGGCGTTTGATTCGAATGGCTATGGAAGACATTGGCCTTGCTGACCCGATTGCTCTTTTATTAGCCACATCTGCTAGAGAAGCTTTTGATTTTCTTGGCGTACCAGAAGGTCTGATTGCTTTAGATGAAATAACCGTTTACCTTTCTCTTGCACCTAAAAGTAACAGCCTTGAAATTGCCGGAATGCAAGCCGATTCTCTTATCGAAAGAACAGGTACTTTACCTGTCCCGAGAGCTTTCAGAAATTCTGTGACACAAGTTGGCAGAGCTTTACGCTATGGTGAAAATTATAAATACGATCACGATAGCCCAGGTGCCTATTCTGGCCAGGATCATTTTCCGATACAATTAAAAGGTACAGAACTTTACCAACCTACTTTATACGGAAAAGAAAAAGCTCTTGCAGAGCGGCTTCAACAATTAAAAGCTCGAAAAGCAGAAATTGAAAAAGGTCATTAAATGACAAAAGCCTCGAAAAACTTCGAGGCTTTTATGCGGATGAGAGGACTTGAACCTCCACGACCTTGCGGGCACTAGAATCTGAATCTAGCGTGTCTACCAATTCCACCACATCCGCTAGCAAGAATCCGAACTCAAATTTCTAAAAAAAAACTCTCTTTGTCAAGGGGATTTTCAGAAAGAGCAATTCAAAACATTTCTTGAATAAATTCAAAAAGCCAACCAGAGCGATTAGTCTGCCAATAACCCCAGTCATGTTCTCCTAAAGAATCTTCTTTCAAGACACAATGAATTTTTGGCATTTGACAAAAAGTTCTGTTCCAGGAAAATGTAATACTACTTGGATAAAGTCTATCTTTAGCACCCTGTAAAAAATACCAGTTTCCTTCTTTTAACTTTGAATAATTTTCAAAATCGGAAGGTTCTCCTAAAAACTTTAAAAAGCCACTTACAAGCAATCTACTTTTGACAACTCGTTTGCCTAACGCTGAATAAGTAAAAACCCCAAGAGCTCCATCAGAAACGCCTGCCAAATAAAGTGTATCTATCTTTTTTTGTAACACTTTTTCTAAAGAATCCAAAGTATTATCAATTCTTGGAATGGCATGAGGAGAAACCCAATGATTATTCAAACACGCCGAAGGACTGATTACTGTTACTTTCTTTTTTGTTAATTCGAAAAAATCTCTGCCAGCAATTAAACCTTTATCACAACGGTTACTAGACATGCCTCCATGGAACCAGATTAATACGGTTGATTTTTCTGCAGGACTTTTAAAAATACCTGTTGGTAAAGACAATTCTTCTGCTTTTAAAAAAGCAGACAAAAGAAAAAGAAAAAAGAGAACCTTTTTAAAATTCATTCTTTTCAAATTTTTCGCCATGTCATTTTACGGATAAGCGAAACAAAAAAGGCTATAGCCACACCTAAAAAAGCGAAACACCAAAAAGCAGAAAACAATACTTGCCGAATATGATAAGCGTATAAAGTGTCTGCTGATAATTTTCCATACGATGAAGAAATTTCAGAAACAACCCATTCATTTTGCGAAATTCTGTAACCATGAATTTCTGAATGCGTTACACCAACAGAACCATCTGGCTTTAATGTCATCGGAAACCAATACGATAAACTCGCTAAATCTTCTTCGGATAAATAAAGGTAAAAAGAGGCTGAATCGTCGCCATGAAGATTAAAACGAATACGGTGTCTAGAATCTACAAAAGGAAGAAGGCCGCCAATACGCCATTCTTTTTCAGTCATAAAGCTTGGCGTTCCAAAAAAAACATATTCATCTTCTGTTTGCAAAAAACTCGAAAACAATGGCTTAACTTGAGCAAACAAAGTAACAGAAACAAAAATACCTATGCCCAAAATAAATAATTGTAAAACATAAGGTATTTTTTTGGGTTTATTAAAAATCATCTTTTAACCCGGACATAAAGCAACAATGTGCTAAGCAACATAACTAAAGAGAAAAGATAGAATATTAGGGAAAGTATTGCCCGACGTTCTTGCATAACCAATTCTCTTGCTTTAAATGACAAAATTAAATCTTCTGCAAAAAGAGAAGCTCTGCTATAATCTAAACGATGCCATAACCTTGCCACTTCTCTATTCGTTTTTAATAATTGTTCTAATTCTGCATACAAATCTTCAGAAAGCTCTACCCCTTCTGGCAAAGACGGCAACTCACCAACCTTTGCACTATCTAAAACATTAAAGATTTCAGCTTTATCAGACAATGGCGAATGCCAGAGCTTTTTCATAAAAGCATCACAATCATTAAGCCATTGCCTACGCTCTTTCAAGTATCGGCGCGAAATTGAAATTTTATTTAAAACTTCTCTATCAAAAGCATCTACCTGAGAGTATTCCGGCATCCAATCGCCAGCAGCGCGGAATGTTTCAATAGAAGTCGAAACAGAAACTGCGATTTCACGCAAACTCATAATACCAGCTTCTATCGCCAATGAGTCTGCTGCTTTATTGTAACGAATTCTGTCCATACCTAAATGCAAACGGGCATCTAAATATTTGTATTCAGAAAGTGTTTCTATGTAACGGGCATAAACTTCGCCATTTCGGTCTTGAGAGAAATAAAAAAGAATAGTCAAAGCAAATGTTGTCAAAAGAACAATGACAATCAAAGGTGCCCGAATAGACTGCCGCCACAACGAAGAAGATTCTTGTTTTATCTTTTTATTCACACCTAGAAAATACTTTTTTCTACCTTATCCCGTATGCCTAGAAATCTTTTTTTATTCTTTTCTTTTGCCTTTTTTTGCGGATGTTTTGAAAAACCTGTTGAAAAAGTAACAGATTACCACCCCAACGGGGTAAAAAAGACCTCTTTTTGGACTAAGCAAGATGGTTCGATTAGAAAACAAGCTACATGGTATAATAATGGAATTCAGGAATACGAAATCCCCTACAAAAAAAATAAACCTCATGGAGAATTCACTCGTTGGGACAGTCACGGAAACATTATCGCCAAAGGAACTTACAGCAATGGTCTTTTAAATGGAGAACTCAAAACATTCTTTATTGACAGGCGAACCAATTCTTTATCTTACTACAAACACGGAAAAAAAACAGGCTCTTGGGAAGAATTTTATTTTTCAGGTTCAAAACGCTTTGAAAAGTATTACCAAAATGATTCTGCTACCGGAGTCTGGAAATTTTATCATGCAAATGGGAAATTACAAGAAGAAACTTCTTGCTTTGAAAATGCTGAAAATGGTTATAAAAAAATATTTGCAGAAAACGGCAAAATGCTTGAAGAATACACTTGTTCTTTTGGCAAAAAACATGGACTTTCTAAACAATACTACCCCGGTGGCAACTTAAAAACCAAAGAACATTACCAAAAAAATATTCTAGACGGAAACCGCTTTATCTATTTTGCCAATGGAACTTTACACAAAACTGAAACCTGGAAAAACGGCACTCGTCACGGACTCTGGACAATTCTTTCACCAAAAGGTGATACTCTTTTGAATACTTCTTTTGAAAATGGAACTGGGAAAATACAAGGTTTTAGTCTTTTTGAAAATACCTGGACAAAAAGTAGTGACACTTTATTCAACAATAATAAAATTGACAGTCTCTTAACCTGGGTTGATCTTGATAAAAAAATCCTTCATGAAGAAACCTGGGCTATGGATACTCTGATTTCTCAAAAGCTCTACTACCTTGAACCTGAAAAACTCTTAGCTTCTGAAGGAACCTTTTCTAAAGGCCTTCCGCATGGAATATGGCTCAATTATTACCCAAACGGGCAAATAAAAGACAGCCTGAATTATAAAGAAGGCGAACGCTTTGGTCACCAAAAAAGATTTGATGAAAAGGGAAAGCTCATTTTACACACAGAAGAAGCAGGCAAATATAGCCCTGTACTCTTTCATACAAGCCAAGAACGATAAACTTTTCTAAAATTATCCCTATGAGTGAAAATATAAACAGTTTAAAATCTACCTTTGAAAATGAACTTTCTTTAGTTGATTTAACCAACAAAGAAGCCGTTGACAATTTACGTGTAAAATACCTTGGCAAAAAAGGCCTTGTAACCGATTTACTGAAACAAATGGGAACACTCCCAGCAGAAGAACGCCCTGCTTATGGTAAATTGGTAAACGAACTCAAAGCATTTGTTGCCGAAAAAATTGAACAAGCTATTACAACAGCACAAGAAGCCGAACTTAACAAAAAACTTTCTGAAGGTTATGTCGACGTTTCTTTACCAGGAAACGGCATTCCAGTCGGAAGCACCCACCCTCTTTACGACATTCGTGAAGAAATCATCGACTTCTTTGCGCAAATGGGTTTTGAAGTTGATTTTGGTCGCGACATTGAAACAGACTGGTACAACTTTGAAGCTTTGAACACACCTCCTGATCACCCGAGCCGTGACATGCAAGACACTTTTTATATGGACGAAGGTGTTGTTCTCCGCTCTCACACATCTGGCACACAAATCCACTACATGGAAACTCACAAGCCGCCTTTCCGCATGATAGCGCCAGGCCACGTTTTCCGCGTGGACAACGACGCCACGCACGCCCCGATGTTCCAACAATGTGAAGGTCTTGTCGTAGACGAAAATATTTCATTTGCCCATCTAAAAGGCGTATTACAGCTTTTCATGAAAAAATTATTCGGCGAAAATGTCAAAACAAGATTCAGACCAAGCTTTTTCCCATTCACCGAACCATCGGCAGAAATGGATGTCTCTTGCGTATTCTGCGGAGGCAATGGTTGCAGACGTTGTAAAGGAACGGGCTGGATGGAAATTGGCGGTTGCGGATCTGTAGACCCGAACGTATTTAAAAACTGCGGCATTGATTCTGAAAAATACACTGGTTTTGCCTTTGGTTTTGGCCTTGACCGCATTGCTATGCTAAGACATTCCATTCCAGAAATTTCTTTGTTAACATCTAACGACCAACGATTCTTAGAACAATTCTAACAAGAAATCGACTTTTTCTTAAAGGTGAAAAAAGATTCCCACTGGGAATCTTTTTTCGTCGACAAAGCTTTTTCTTACAAGCAATAAATTCTATCTTAAGAAACATGAGATTATTCGCTTTACTTTTCTGTTCTCTTGTGGCATTTTCATTTGCCATCAATCTACCAGTTCATAAAGAAGTTTTAGAAAATGGTCTGACCGTTTTAATACACCCAAACAAACAAGCTCCGACAGTAAGTTGCAGACTTTTTTATGTCACAGGCTCAGTTCATGAAGTTCCCGGGAAATCTGGGCTAGCCCACTTACTAGAACACGAATTATTCAAAGGAACAAAAAAAGTCGGAATTACAGACAGCGTAGCAGACGCTCGTTTTATGCAAACACAAGATTCATTACAAAATTTAATCCGCAAAGCTAAAGAAGACAACGACACCGTTTCTTTTAAAAAATTTTCTACCGAACACGATTCTGTTTTAAACGAACACCGAAAAATTTTTGTTAAAGACGAACTCTGGGGAGCTTACCAAGCTGCCGGAGGCACCGGGCTCAATGCTTTCACAAGTGATTTAATGACAGCTTACATTGTCACTCTCCCTAAAAACAAAGTTGAATTATTTTTATGGTTAGAATCTGACCGTATGCAAAACGCTGTTTTAAGAGAATTTTATGCCGAAAGAAATGTGGTTCGAGAAGAAAGACGCATGCGTTATGATGACAGACCGACAGGCCGCTATTATGAAACTTTCAACGCCACTCTTTACGAAGCTTTTCCTTACCGTGTTCCAACAATTGGCTGGCCTTCTGACATTGAAAACTTGACAAGAGAACAAGCCGAAGAACATTACATACGCTATTACAAACCGCGAAATGCCATTTTAGTTCTTGCCGGAGATGTTGAAGTCCCTTACATTATGGGGAAAATTAAAGAATATTTTGGGACCATTCCTTCAGGAGAAGCGTTTCCACCTCTTACCATCCGTGACCCAGAACCAGCCGGAGAAAAGCGGTTTATTGTAAAAAGAAAAGATGCTCCTAACTTAATGACCATTGCTTTTAAAACTCCAGAAGTGGGTCACCCTCGTTTATTTGCTCTTGACATTGCAGAAGGCGTTTTAAACGGACGTTCCGGAAGGCTTTACAAACGTTTGGTTGAAGAAGAAAAATTAGCTGTAAGTGTCAGAGCAGCAAACAGCCCTAATAAATACGTTTCTGAATTCAGCATATCGGTTCAGTTACGGCCAGATGCTTCTTTAGAAAAAGCGGAAAAAATTATTTGGGAAGAATTAGAACGCCTTAAAAATGAACCTGTCAGCTTAAGAGAATTTCAAAAAGTCAAAAACAATTCTTACGCTTCTATTGTCCGCAGTTTAAGAGATATGGAAAATGTAGCCACAATGCTTGCTTGGTATGAAATTTTCGGCGATTACAAAATTTTCCTTTCTTGGGCTGAAAAACTAGATTCTGTTTCCGTTGAAAATGTGCAAAAAGCCGCCAAAGAAACATTTAAAAAAGAACTTTCAGTCAATGGCATTTTACTTGGGACACAAGGAGAATAATGTATGAATAACAAAATCTTTTTGCTTTTAAATTCTCTTGTATTTTTTGCTTGTTCTTCTACAACACATCAAACACAAACTTCTACAAACATTCCAAAACAAGAACCGATTGCTATGGATACTCAGGTAGTAAACAAGAGTTCTCTCCCGGATTCTTACAAAGACATTCAATTCCCTGAATTCCAATACACGACTCCAGACCCATTAGCGTATCGTGCAGAAATTTCAGAAAATATTACTGGCTATATTATTCAAGATTCATCACTACCGCTTTCTTCTCTTTATGTTATTTTTGAAGAATCCACAACCCCAAAAACGAAAGAAGAAATTGCCGGCAAAGAATTACTTTCCGGAATGTTTCGCCGTGGCGGTTCTTTAAAAAATCCAGTGCAAGTCATTGATGATTCTCTAGAATTCATCAGTGCTAGTATTTCTGGAGGAATTTCTGCCAGAAAATCGTACTTTTCTGTAAATACCCTTTCTAGAAACTTTGAAGAAACCGCTTTACTTGCAAGAGAAATTTTTACAACTCCTGCCTTTGATTCGGCTAGTTTAGAAATTCAGAAAGCTGCTGCTATCACCGCTTATGAAAGGCGTTACGACACGCCTAGCGCTGTTTTATCTGCTTTAAAAACAAAAGTCAATTACGTTAATTCGCCAAGGCTCTGGGACGCCAATCTAGACGAATACAAGAATGTATCACAAAAAGATCTCGTAAAATACGGCAATGGTTTATTTAACCCTAAAAAGATTATTTTTGCTTTTTCCGGAAACATTTCAAGAGATAGTGCTGTACAATTTTTCAAATCTTATTTTGCAGACTGGAAAGTAAAAGAAAAAGTTTCTACGGATTCTGCAGAGACAATCAAACTGCTTCGCAAACCTGGAATATTCGCTGTTGAACGCCCAGTGACTCAAGCCAATATTTCATTAAACCAGCCCTTTTTAAAACGCCCGCACCCAGATTATTACCCAGCAGCACTTGCTAGTTTTATTCTTGGTGGTGGCGGTTTTTCTTCTCGTTTAACAACAAGAATCCGTTCTGACGAAGGCCTTGCTTATAGCGTTTATAGTTCTGTTGGTAACAGTTATTTTGACACAACTTTAACAACTATTGCTTTACAGACAAAAGCAGAACAAGCCCCTTATGCAATTCGTTTAATTCAAGAAGAAATCCAAAAACTAGCAACAGAAGGCCCTACAGAACAAGAACTTTTACTTGCGAAAAAAACTTTAATTGAAAGTTTACCAAGCCTTTTTGCTACCCCTGAAGATATTGTTGTCAATTTTGCTGAAGATGAATTTACTGGTAAAAAAACAGACCATTACCTGGAATATGTTCGTGAAATCGAAGCGGTTACAGCAGAACAAATTAAAACAATGATTGCTAAATATTTTGATTTTACTAAAATGACTATTTCTATTGTTGGCCCTAGTGATTCGTGGAAAGGTTTAGAAAATGTTGTCGTTTTACCTTTAGATTCTCTGGAAATCCGCCCATAAATGTTTAAAAAGTGCTTTGTAATTTCTATCATTTTTTTTGTTTCTTTCGCTTTTGCCAAAGAACCTATTTCGGCTTGCCCTGCCTTACAACAATGCCTTGGAGAAACTCCCAAATATTGTTCATCTGAAAATTCAAAGCCCAATAAAAAAAATAAATACGACCAAGAATTCTGCGCCCCTTTCAAAGAACTTTCTTTAAGAGGACTTTCTTACGAAGCCCCTGTCGGGAAAATAATTTACACAGAACTTTCAAGCGAATACCGGGTTATTTATGAAAGCAAAGGCACTTTTAGTGCAACACCTGCAATGATTTCGTTTTTATTTGACCACATGCCATTTACAGCCGAACTTATAAATGCTTACCAAGAATCCAGTTACAAACTTAAATACAATACGCCGGATCAAAAATCTTTTTCAGGAACAAATGGCAGAAGTTTATCTGGAGATTTTATATGGGCTTTGCAGGATAGTGCAGGTGTCAAAGAAAAATTCAGATATGTTTTTTTAGGTTATGGTCGTGCCAAAGTTTTACGTTGGAGTTTATATGGAACAGCTATAGCTTTTTTAGACATGAACCCAATTTCTGAAAATAAAATTGCATACAAATTAAGAGCTGTTGTTTTCCCAGGGAATTCTATTTTAAATTCTATTATGCAAATGAATGTTTTCAAGCATGTTGTAAACGAAAAAATCAATCAAATTGTAAAAGATGTTGTCACTTCTGCAAACCAATTTGCAAAAGGAGATAAAGCTCCTATTCAAAAAATTTTCAAAACAAAATCGCCACAAGAAAAACAAACTTTGGAACTTTTCAAAGAAGTCGTCAATGGAAAACCCTGGACTCTAGGCGATGCTTTAAAAAAGGATAAATCTTATGGAAAATGAAATCCAAACTTTAGATGAATTACTTGCTCAAGTAACAGAGCGGAGAAGAAATCTGTTACAAGAAGTTGTTTCTAAACGCACCAGACATTTTTGCATGGTTTTAGAAGATCTCTTTGACCCACACAATATTTCTGCCGTTATACGTACCGCAGAAGTTTTTGGCTTGCAAGATGTTCATATCATTGAAGAAGCGAACCCCTACAAAGTCAACAAGTCTATTTTGAAAGGTTCTTTTAAATGGATGTCTCTTTACCTTTACAAGAAAAGAAAAGCTTGTATGGAATCGTTAAGAGCAAAAGGTTATAAAATTGCTGTTGCAAGCACTAACACCAACAATTCCGTTCTAGATTTAGATTTAAGTACCCCAACAGCTTTTTATCTTGGAAGCGAATTTCATGGCAATCACCCAGATACTTTAGCAAACGCTGATTATGAATTCAAACTTCCTCAATACGGGATTACGGAATCTATGAACGTCTCGGTTGCCGGCGGCGTTCTTATGACTTATCTTGATGTGTTTATGCAAAAAGAAGGCCGGGAAAAATTTACTTTACCACAAAAAGAACAAGAATCTTTACTTTATTCCTGGTTAGACAGGCATATAAACGGCATTGAAAACAACAGTCCTATCCAAAGGATTGAATAAAATGCCTTTTATGGCTATCCCTATTTTTTTTATTGTTCTCTTTTGGAAAGAAAAATTTAGATTTAGAACAAGATGAAGAAAAATTCCTCGCTCTATTTTGTTGTTGGTCTGGTTGTTTTATTAGCCATAGTCATTCTTGTTTTCGGAATGCTCTTTTTGAATGATAAAGACCCTAGAACCAAATACAATACCTTCTATTTGCGATTCCCGCAAGTTTCCACATTAGCACTAGATGACCCTGTTAAAGTAAATGGTGTTAAATTAGGCAAAGTTGAGACTATTGAACTTTCCGGTCATCGCGTTACCGTGCGAATCCAACTTCACACCGATGTCAAAATCCCAAAAGATTCTGAAATCCGCGTTCAAAACATTGGTATTATGGGCGAACGTCAGATTGGAATGATTCTTGGAGACAAAGACGAATATTTCAACCCTAATGACACTATCATAGGACAATTTGATGCTGGTATTGCTGAAGCTTTAGGACTTGCAGGGGAAGTTTGCGACAGCACAATGGTCCTTATACAATCTGTTAAAAATGTTTTAGACAGCACAATTGCACACCCTGAATTTCAAGGCCGTTTCACTACAATCTTATCCAAAGCAGAAAATATTGAAGACAGACTTATTAAAGTTGTTAAAGAAACAGACCCTCAGCTCAAGAAAAGCCTTGCTAGTTTAAATGATGCGACCGGCAAAGTCAACACTCTTTTAGACGAGGTTAAACAACCTATAGACAATCTCTTTGCAGGGACTGATTCTCTTGTATCTGACGCAACAGCTCTTTTACAGAACTTAGACGACGTGACAAAACGCCTTAACGATTTAACACAGAAACTTGAAACCAAAGATAACACAGCTGGTATTTTGTTAAATGACAGACAACTGCATGACGACTTGGTCAAGACAGTGCGGTCTGCGGATAGTCTTTTCCGTATTATTTTACAAGACGGCTTAGATATCAATGTGGATATTTTCTGAGGTATTTATGATTTCGCGTTCATTAGTTGTTACGAACAAATTAGGAATCCACGCCAGACCTGCTGGAATGATTGTTGATTTAACGGCTCAAATGAAAAGTAACGTTACCTTTATTTTTGAAGGTACCCGAGCAAATGCCAAAAGTATTTTAAATGTAATGATGCTCGCTGTTCCTCCAGGAGCCTCGTTAGACATTGAAATCGATGGCGAAGACGAAGAAGAAGCATTCTGCAAGTTGGAGCAATTATTCAATGACAACTTCAACGAAGAACCAGCCTAAATCGGGGCGTTATGTTATTAACGGACTAGCTACTTCACCTGGCTATGCCATGGGGAAAGTCCGTAAAATTTCAACCCGAGAATTTTCCATTATAGAAGAATTTATCTCTGAAGATTCTGTTGAAAACGAACTTAGACTTTTTCAACAGACAATGGAAAAAACTTTTAAAGAAATTTCAAAAATTAAAGAATCTACTCTTGAACGAGTTGGACAAAACGAAGCTAGAATTTTTGATTCTCATTTAATGATGCTTAAAGACCCATCTTTGATGGGGCCCATTCTTGACAGCGTAAAAAAAGAACATAAATCTCTTCGTTGGTCTATACATGTCGTAATCACAAAACTCATTCAGCAATTTGAAAGTATTGATTCTGAAATGATGCGTGAAAGAGCAATGGATTTAAGAGACCTGTACAACAGGATTCTTTCTATTCTCGATGATTCGGTACCTACATTTTCTTCAGAACAATTTTCAGAACCTATTATTTTTGTAGGGCACGAACTTACACCAAGTACCTTGATTGGTTTACCTGCCAATAGCGTTTTAGCTTTTGCTACGGATTCTGGCGGAAAAACAAGCCATGCCTCTATTTTAGCTAGAGCTATGCAAGTGCCATCTGTTTCTGGATTAAGAAATATTTCTATTCTGGCTCACGATGGCGATACCATGATTGTAGATGGTACTTTAGGCATTATCATTTTAAATCCAAACGAAGAAGATATTGCCGATTACCACAACAAGCAAGATATTTATCGCTTGCAACAAAGAGAACTTTTTACCATGCGTCAATTAGAGCCAATGACGCGCGATGGAAAGTTCATTACTTTGCATGCAAACATTGAATTACCGCAGGAAGCTGAAAAAGTCCAAGATTTTGGAGCTACTGGAATCGGCTTATATCGTTCTGAATTTTTATTCTTTGGTTCTTCTTTGCCTACAAGACAAGAACAATGTGAAGCTTATAAACATATTTTAAATTCTCTTGCGCCAAACCCTGTTACCATACGTACTCTTGATTCTGGTGGTGATAAACTCGTTTCTGAACTTTCTTTATCAAACGAAGCAAACCCTTTTATGGGGTGGCGCTCCATTCGTGTTTGTCTTGACCGAGAAGATCTTTTCAAAGACCAATTAAAGGCTTTATTACAAGCTAACGAAAAAGGCAATCTGCGTATATTGTTGCCAATGATTTCTGGTTTACCAGAACTTAGAAAATCAAAAGAACATATAAAAAACTGTTTAGCAGAATTAGCCGAAGAAGGTATTGAGTGTCCATCTGTAGAAATCGGTATTATGATTGAAGTGCCTGCTGCTGTAATGCAAGTAGAACAATTAGCTAAAGAAGCTGATTTCTTCAGTATAGGAACAAACGATTTAATCCAATTTACACTCGCTGTAGACAGAAGCAATGAAATGATTGCAGATATGTTCCAGCCTCACCACCCTGCCATTCTGAATATGATTTACAACACAGTTATAGCCGCTCACAAAGAAGGCATTCCTGTTGCTGTTTGTGGAGAAATGAGTGCAGATCCATTCAGCATATTACTTCTGATTGGACTTGGCGTCGATGAATTATCTATGACGCCATGGAGCATTATGGAAGCCAAAAAAATCATCCGCTCTATAAATTACGAAGATGTAAATGAGATTGCTTTACGCACTCTTCGTTTTGATGATGCGGCAAGTGTTGATTCGTTTTTGCAAAAGCGTTTTGCCCAAGCCTTTGCTGATTTAGGCATCACGAGCTACGTTCCTGCACAAAAATTAAATTAAGTCTTTTATAGGTTCTTATGCTGATTCAAAGGTTTTCTTTTTGCCTGATATTTTTCTTTTTCCTTTCGTTTTCTTTTGCACAAGATTCTCTAGAGCAAATTCTTCCGGAACAATTTCAGAATAAAGTTCTCAGACAAACACGCTTAGAAAAAATCGCTCAAGATTCTGCTGTATCTTCCGAACAGAGAAGTTTCGCCAAAGCGGCATCCCTTTATTACGCCGAAAAATGGGAATTAGCCAGTGCTGAATATGAAACTCTGTTAAAAAAAGATTCTCTTGCCGGAGACATTCTTTTACGTCTTGCAGAAATTCAATTACAACTTGGTGACTACAATAAATTAAGACAAATCCTTTTACGCTCTAGTAATTTTTTAACAACTTCATCGTGGGAAAAGAAAGCTTTACTTCTACGAACTCAAGCGTCTCTTTTAGATTCAACTCTTTCCGAAAAAGATAAAGTTGACTCAGCCGCACTTTTTCTTAACACGTTTTCCAAAAGTAACGAAGCAACGGCCATTCGTTATCAATATGCAAAATATTCTGAAGCTATTGGAAATAAAAAGCAAGCGAAACGCGCTTATTTAAGAGTTCTTGCCGCTGGCTATAACCCAAAAGACTCCACATTCAATGCGGTTCGACGTTTAAGAACCGATTCCGAAGAAGAAACTGTTGAAGAGAAATGGGCTTACTCACAAATTGTTTGTAAAAATGGTTCTCCAAAAGAATGCCTTGAATTGATTGATTCGGTTTTAGCTTTAGATTCTTTAAACGCCGCGCCTAAGGATTCTATATTAGAAACGGCAGAGGATTCCTTATTATTCAGATTACCAGCAAGCCATTTTGATTTAGAGACCAGAAAAAAAATATGGGAAAGGAGAGCTGTAGCTCTTCGAGGAATTGAAAAATTCGATGAATCTTATAAACAGTTCCGCTTTTTAATTGATTCGGTAGAAACAAAAGCTTTGTGGATTCAATCTGCAATAAAGCTCTTACGCAAAGATGAAGAAAAAAATGCAAAAGCAATTGCTGAATTAGATTCTTTATTAGAAGAAGTCAATAAGTATGGAAACGAAAATGCCAATAATCTTTGGTTACGTGGTTTTGAATTCGAACAAAAGAAAAAATATGACAAAGCTATAGCTTGCTACAAAAAGCTATCCCATGCAAAATTCGGTTCTAATAAAAAAAGACAATGGGCCATGTTCCGCATTGGATTAATTTATCTAAAACAAAACCAATACGAAAAGGCAATAGAAGCTTTCAGCAAAGCGGCTAAACTCCCATTTACCTGGAGTGCAAGTGGAGCGAGAATGTTTCTTGGCGATGCTTATTTAGCATCAGGAAACGATTCTTTAGCCAGAGAAACTTATTTGGACTGCATAAAAGATTTTCCTTTAGGTTATTATGCTCACAGAAGTCGCACAAAACTTCTAGAAGCAAAATTATTAGAAGAAAATAAAATTCCACTTGCTACTGGCAAACCGCTTTCTGAAAAAGAAACTGTTCAATGGATAAAAAAACAACAGAAAAAAACAGGAAGTTATTCAGAAGAAACTTTTCTTCAAGTTAAAAAACTTATGGATTACGGGTTCATAGAATCTGCATACCAGCTTTTCCAAAGTGAATATTCTAAAAATTCAAAACGCCTTGATTTTTTATATGCTTACGGGAAACTCTTTCTAGAGGCAAATGAAGTAGCGCAGGCATATCGCCTTGCAAGAACATTCCAAAATAAAATTGATAGAAAAGTTTTAGCCAATGCTCCAGTTTCTGTTTTGCAATTCCTTTACCCATTACCTTATAAAGAACGCGTTTTTGCAAAAGCGGATTCTGCTATCGACCCTTACTTTGTCTATAGTGTAATGCGACAAGAATCTATTTTTGATTTCCAAATCACTTCTCCTGTCGGCGCTCGCGGATTACTCCAAATTATGCCTGCTACAGGAAAAACACTTGCTGAATTAGAAGGCATAAAAAATTTCACTCCGGACATGCTTTATAATGCCTACTTAAACATCCGCTTAGGCGTTCGTTATCTAATCGATTTAAAGCAAGAATACCAAAATGATTATATGTACGTTTTAGGAAATTACAATGCAGGACCAAAGCCAACTAAACGCTGGCAAAAAGCCGGGGCCGGTTTATCTTGGGATTTTCGCGCAGAAGATATCAGTTATTGGGAAACAAGAGATTACGTAAAACGCGTTATGGGTAATTATTGGATTTATCAGGAAATATGGAAAGGTAGCCTTTAAGAGGGTATATGTTATTTTTTATTCTAACTCTTGGGGCTGCCCTTTGTTTTGCAATAGGAAACATCCTGGAAAAATCAGGTATTTCTTGTAGTGTAAAAAAAGCTTCTTTAAAACAACCTTTGCAATTTTGCAAATACGTTTTGCAAAATTTCCATTGGTGGGTAGGAATCTGCTTTTCTGCCATAGCAACGATTGGCTATTACATTGCTATGGCAAAATACGACTTAAGTCTTGTGCAACCAATGATGGTTTTAAACCCGGTACTTACAGCACTTTTTGGATTTTGGTTTTTAAAAGAATTATTAACTAAACGAATTGTGGCCGCTATTTTATGTGTTTTAACTGGCTTACTTCTTTCTTCTAAAAATGCCGCTCAAAATACAGGCACACAAGATATTTTTTCTCTCTGGATTTTTTGCCTGTTTGTTGTAGGTATTGTTTTAATTTTCAGATCCCTTCACAAAGACCCAGAAGCTAGTGATTCTTTGATTATTGGAGCTGGCTTTGGTGTTTCTGCTGCTTTTTATAAAAGTCTCGCTATGGATTTTATGTTAGACAATGTAACAATTTCTATGCTTCCATCTCTTTTAATTGATTTTAGAACTCTAGCCTACATTGTTCTTTATGGCATTGCGTTTCTTTATTCTCAAATAGCATTCACTCGTGGGCGAGCCCTATACATTATTCCTTTCAGTGCAGCAATAGGAGCCGTTTTGCCTATTCTTGCCGGAGCATTTGTTTTTGGTGAAAACTTTCCTATTTCAAAAATTATTTCAGTCTCTCTCGTTTTGATAGGTTCATTTTTATTCATTGTAAAAAGACCTTCAAAAAAATCCAAATAATTTTACGCAAAAAAAAGACAAGCGAATATTCACTTGTCTTTTAAATTTCAGAACAAATATTACGAACGGTTGAAATCGTCTTCTACGCGAATAATATCATCTTCACCAGTATATTCACCAACCTGAATTTCAACAATTACAAGCGGGAGTTTGCCTTCATTTTGCAAACGGTGAACTTCTCCTGCCGGGATATAAGTTGATTCATTTGGGCGAACAAGGAAAACTTTATCGCCAACCGTTACCGTAGCAGTCCCACTGATTACGACCCAATGTTCAGAACGGTGCAAATGCTTTTGAAGGCTAAGACGCTTACCAGGCTTTACCACAATTCGTTTCATTTTATAACGATCACTTGATTCAAGCACTGAATAAGAACCCCAAGGGCGATTTACAGTTTGTGGAACTTTTGTCAAATCAGAACCGGAAGCATTCAAAGATTCTACAACTGTTTTTACTTTCTGGCTACTTGAAAGTGGAGCAACCAAAAGTGCATCAGGAGTATCCACAATAAGCATTTCATCTAAATCAATTGTAGCGATAGTTCTTTGAGAGCCCATCACCAAAGAATTTTTGGTATTCACAGCAAGGTGTTTAGAATTTAAATTGTTTCCATTTTCATCTAAAGCATATTCACCATGAAGGGCATCAAAAGAGCCTAAATCAGACCAGCCAATATCACTTGGAACAACCATGACTTTATCAGATTTTTCCATAACGGCATAGTCAATAGAATCAGATGGAATTGCTTCCATATCTTCACGAGCAATACGAATCGCACCATTTTCAGTAGCACGCTCAAATGCTTCTCGTGAAGCCTGTAAAATTTCAGGAGAATACTTTTCCAATTCGGTCAAGAATGTAGAGACCTTAAAGCAGAAAATTCCACTATTCCAATAGAAGTTTCCAGCCAAAAGGTATTTTTCTGCAGTTTCGCGATTTGGTTTTTCAACAAAACGTAAAACTTTTTCACCGTTTGCTTCAATGTAACCATAACCTGTTTCTGGAGCAGTCGGTGTAATGCCAAACGTAACAAGGTTCCCTGCTAAAGCAAGTTCTTTTGCGCGAGCGAGAACTTTTCTGTAAGCATCTTGTTTTCGAATAACATGATCAGAAGGAGAAACAAGAACGATATCGTCAGCATCTAAAGAAAGACAAGCAAGAGCAATAGC
Organism: Fibrobacteraceae bacterium; assembly: GCA_045629945.1. Taxonomy (GTDB): domain Bacteria; phylum Fibrobacterota; class Fibrobacteria; order Fibrobacterales; family Fibrobacteraceae; genus UBA1765. The sequence continues at coordinate 102,357 of JAZQSE010000027.1, read as the reverse complement.
TGGCGCCGTATTACGGCCAACTGGTTCCAACAAGAACTTCGCTGAAAAAATGTCTTCTGCTTCAAGTTGGTCTTTGGCGAGAAAATATTGTTCTGCATTACTTACAATATATTGCTTATCGCAAACTGTTGCATTCATTTTAACTGTTCTTCTAAACAAAGAAGAACCATCAAATAAAGGAGCAAATTGCTTTGGCATTAAAGTACGACTGATTGGCCAAAGGCGTGTTCCGGAGCCACCGCAAAGAATTAAGTTAATCATTATTAGTCTCCCCATGTCTGTTGCCATGCATCAAAATTCTTACCCGTTAAGACTCCATAGTAAACAGTCTGTACGGTAGGCAAGATTTGAGAAATTAGGCGATTCCATGTTGCAAGTCCAGAAGCATCCACATAAACAATATCTCTTGGTTGCAAAGCAAATCTATCGGCTAACGCCAAAGCAAGAGCATTTTTTGCATTCAAGTGGAACACATCTATCTGAGATTCGTTTGTATTACGGATAACATAAATGGATGCAGCTGATGCCGTTGTCACCTGCAAGCCTCCTGCTGTTGCTAAAGCGTCTACTAAACTCAACTGCCCTGCACGCAAATTAATTGCAGAAGTTTTAGCGACTTCACCCATTACATAAACTTTTTGCATGTCTAATGATGGAACCCAAAGTTGATCACCTGGCTGTAAAAGCAAACGATCTAAAGGCAACTTAGAACGAAATGCTCCATAGTAATCAATGGTATAAGTTTTATCGCCACGACGAAGTTCAATATGAGAAGCGTCGGCTGTCGGGTTCAAGCCCCCTACTTCAGCTAATGCCGAAGGCAATGTCAAAGGTTCTTCTTTCAAGAAAACATAACCTGGTTTTTTCACTTCACCAGAAACAAAAGCCTTTAAACTATTGTAACCAGTGACACGGACATCAACTTGTGGGTTTGTTAAAATTTTATCCGAAAGGCGCTTTGTCAATTCTTCTCTGAGTTCTTGCGCTGTCATTCCTACAACAGAAAGTTCACCAGCGTAAGGGTAAAAAAGTTTGCCATCCGTTGTCACTTTCTGCCCGGCTGGTTGGTATTCACCCATAGGAGAAGTTAATTCCGGGTGTTCCCAAACAACAACTTGCACCATATCTAACGGACCAATTCTGTAATCCAAAGCAGGAATAGAATCAACAAGTAAATCAGAGATATCTGACTGTGTTCCCTTCTCTGCAGAATCTTTTGAAGTATTTGCCATATTCAAAGATTCTTCGAAAGGGTGCAAGTAAACTTTTACCCCAGCAAATTCCGCTGAATCAGAAGGTTCTGACATACGCATCTGTGGAGCAAGAAAACACCCACTACAAAATAAAGCCAAAGAAAGAAAAACAAATTTAATCAAAGAACGCATTTTCAAAACCTCAATATTTCCCATACTTATAGCCAAATCCATCAGACTTGCTATGCACATACTTGTTTATCACAATTGACGGATTCAAGGTTTCCGGAGCTCCCTTAGTAAAGAGTTCCAAGCCTTCACGAATTGCATCAATAGAATGTTTATCGTATTCTACAACCAACACACCTTGATCAGAATGACGGCAAACAAGCATTGCATCTGTCACAAGCATTACAGGAGGTGTATCAACAATGATTATATCATATTGTGAACGTAAAGTTTCAACTAATTTTGCATACCGGGCACTTCCAAGCAATTCAGCCGGGCTGGCAGGAACTTTACCGCAAACAATCAAATCCATATTTTCAACAGATGTTGGTTTCAAAGCCGTTTCTAAAGGTGTTGAACCAAGCAAGACTTCGGTCAAACCATTTTCACGTTTAAAACCAAATTCTTTATGCAAACGACCTTTACGCAAGTCAGCATCAATTAAAACAACTTTCTTACCCATGCCAGCAAAAAGAACAGCTAAGTTCACAGAAATAAAACTCTTACCAACACCAGGAATCAAACCAGAAAGAGCTATCACAGAAGCCCTGTCATTATCAAGCATCATAAATTCAAGCGATGTACGCAAAGTGCGAAGCGCTTCAACAGCTACATCATCTGGAGCTGCCAATGCAAGAGGCAATGTTCCACGAGTTCCATGCGGAACGCCTTTTGGAACTTTTGCATAAACACTAACACCAAGTTCACGTTCAATCGTTTTAGAATCTTTAATACCGCTATGCATACGCTTTCTGATTGACACAATTGCAATCGATAAACAAATTCCAAGGAACAACGCTGCCATTCGAATCAGATTCTTTTTAGGTTTAACAGGTCCAAGAGTCGGCTCCGCAAAATCAATAATCCGAACAGACCCAACTTCACCTGCTGCAACTAAACGAAGTTGCTGGATATTGTTCAACATATTCGTATAAAGCAATTTATTTAATTCTACATCACTTGTTAAGCGTAAAACTTCTTGTTGCTTTTCAGGCATTTTTTTCACTTGGCTAGTTGTCTTTGAAAGTTCTTGACGGAGCTTCATGACTTGATCATCAAGTGTTTTTACTGTTGGGTGTTCTTCATGGAAAAGACGAACTGTAGCCTGACGTTTTTGTTCGAGTTCTAAAATACTTTGTTGAAGTTTCATTTGCTTATCAAGCACAATTTTTGTTTCGGCTCCAATATCTGCTGAACCAACCTGAGAACGATACTGGTTTAAAACTTGTTCTGCTGAATCCAATTTAGAACGGACAAGCGGCAATTGTTCTTCTAAAAATTCAATAGTGCTTTTAGCTTCAAGACTTCTCTGTTCTACATTCTGGCGTTGGTAAGCTCTAGCCACTTCATTTAAAATATAAGCAGCTCTGTCTGGGTAGTAATCCTGGTAAGAAAACTCAAGAATCCCGGTACGCTTTCCCTTTTCCGTTACGTCAAATACAGACATAAACTTTCCAATCGCTGCCAAGCGGAAAAGTTTTTGCACTTCAAACTTTTGCCCGGCTACTGCGTCCATTCTGCTTGCTGCAATTTTTACAGGAGCTGTGCCTAAAGAAGTTGTATAAGCCACTTCATAATCTTTTCCGACTTCACAATTGGAAAGGATTTCTTTACCCTTAAAATCAAATAATGAAAAATGCGTGCTATCAAGAGCTTCAACAACCCATGGTTCTTTTTTATCGTCTGGGTCTTCAATAATATCTCTTGGTATTTCAAGGTTACTTAATTCCAAACGCCCTTGTCTATGCAAAATTCTATCAACAAAACCAACAGGTTCTACATAGTTTCTAAGCCCTAATGCTTCTACCACTGTTCCAGTAACACGACGGCTCTTTACTAATTCTACTTCTGTCTGCGTAGAAACGCCAGAAGAAAACAAAGAGCCTAATTCTCCCATTAAAGAACCACCTTTTGATTTTGATTCTATCTGGAGCAAAGCATTGACTTCGTAAACAGGACGCACCCATTCTGCTGCAAAAAAGCCAGCAACACCAGCAAAAAGACAACAAACCAAAACAATCGGCCAATGCAAACCTAAAGAAACCAGTAGTTCTACTAATTCATTTTTTTCATCTTTATTGCTTTTAGCAACAGCCATAATCTTCCTTTATGAATTCTTAATTTTTTCTACCCAATCCGGCGTAAATTTCTTGATAAAATTCCAAGCAAGCACAAAAGCATTTTCCGGCCTACGATAAGGGTCAGGAACATCTACCTTTGCCGCCTCACCATACCTAAAAACTTTACCTTCGAGCCAAGGGTATTTCTGCAAAAGCGAATCTCGTTGCCCTGCTTCCATCACAAGCACAAGATCAGCCCATTTCAACATATCCATCGTTACTTGTCTTGCTTTATGTGGCGACATATCAATGCCATTTTTTGCTGCTACTTTCATAGCAGTTTCTTCTGCAGGGTGTTCCACTAAAGCGCCCAGGCCAGCACTCTGAACATTATAATCAGGTCCAAGTTCTTGACGCAACAAGTATTCTGCCGTTGGGCTACGGCATATATTTCCGGTACACATTACCAAAATATTCTTCATATAAAGGCAAAATTAAAAAATTACAAACAAACTCATTTCTAAATACCTTTAAAAAAGCAAAAGAAATGAATCGGAATATAAATATAGTGAACAAAAAAGCAGTTTGTTTGTTGATTCTGCTAGGCTAATTCGTACTTTTTTACAAAGCTGCAAGGTCACTGCATTGTACACGACAAGGACTTCCTTTGCGTGCGGGGAAAACTAAATGTCTCCGTTTTGTACCCATGCAACCCACTTTTTCTCTTTCTGTTTTACATATATTTTCCTGATGCACTCCGCGATTTCCGTGATGTACATTTCATGGTATCCCAAAGCTCCGCTGGACATGTTTCCTCCAAGTGGAAAAAGGTTCTATTTAAATAATTTTTTTGCGTATAATTTATGTCCACACTTTATAGTAGCCAAGGTCCTTCAGCATGAGCTATTGCCCCTCCCCAATCGCAGTACAAATTGAGTACAAATGTGGGGACAACAGATGAAGTTGACTTCCTGCTATGCTCTTTGTATATTTACCCCTGTATTACGACAATCCCTGCGACAGTCGGCATAGGCCTTGCGACCCGTACGTGCATCCGCGGTGGGGTTCATCAACTTTCTTGTTGATGTTGTTGGATAGCTGATAGGAACACGACCTATTCGAGCGTGCTCGCTAAGGCGGGTACCAGGTAATGTCGGGGAAAGCCCCCGCCAACAGCAGAGCAAGAGCATCCCAAATCAAATTACAGCCCCTAAATGCGCCCGCAGAGCAGACGTATTTAATTTTTTTAACGCATTTGCATGTATTGTGCGAATAGAGGATTTTTATGGCACGAAAAAGTAAAAATTCCGAAATTGTGGCGGGAAATCCGCTGATTGCAATAGGCGTAGAGAAAATGATTCTGGTCATTCGTGACAAGCAGGTCTTGCTTGACAGAGATTTGGCTACGCTATACGGTGTGGAAACAAAACGCATCAAAGAACAGGTTAAGCGCAACATTGAACGTTTTCCAGAAGATTTCTGTTTCCAGCTTAGTGAATCCGAATTTTCAGATTGGAGGTCGCAAATTGCGACCTCCAATGCAGACAAGATGGGGCTACGCTATGCTCCATTCGTCTTTACAGAACAGGGGGTAGCGATGCTGTCATCTGTTCTAAAAAGCGAATCCGCTATTAGAGTAAATATCGCCATTATGCGGGCGTTTGTTCAGCTTCGTCACTACATGATGGGAAGCGAAGGTGTCGTTAACCGCCTTGTCCACGTGGAAAGCAAAGAAATTGAGCAGGATCGGCGCCTTCTTGAACATGACCATAAAATAGACTCACTTTTCGAGGCTATGGACCGCAGAGAAACTGAACTCCAAAAGGTCATGGAAAATTTCATTGATCCCTCGACTTTTAGGCATTTCTTGATTTTAAACGGGCAAAAGCTGGATGCCGACATCGCCTATACGCAGATTTACAGCATGGCGAAGAAGTCTATCATAATTATCGATGATTATATTGGGGTCAAAACACTCGACCTTTTGCGCGGAATCGCCAAAGGGGTTTCCGTAACAATCTATAGTGATGAAAATGGTTATGAATCGTTAACTGAACAGATTCAGAAAGATTTCTTGAAGGCTCGCCCTGATGTTAAATTCAACAAGAGAAAAACGAAAAAAAAGTTCCACGACCGCTACATTTTTCTAGACTACGGATTAAAAGGCGAAAAGCTTTTCCACTGCGGAGCCTCAAGCAAAGACGCTGGCAATAAAATCACCACCATCATGCAAATTGAAAATACTGAAATTTATCATATACTGATGGAAAAATTGGCAATCAATCCTCGTTTATAATACTGTATGGTTTTCCCATTTCCTTTATACGGCGGATGTTTTCGCCAGTACCTTTACTTTTTCCGTCCCAAATCATGAGAGCCTGGTCGCAATCGCAAGCCATTTGTATATCTTTAACATAATGGAATACGCTCCCTGTAAGGCCTTTGGCGACTTCTGCACAAGAACGCACTTTTGCTCCCGTAACAAAATTGTTTCTTGGCGATTCACCACTGCAATAGATAGTTACGTTGCTGTACCCCTTGGATTCCAAATATTTTTGTACTGCCACGTCAACGCCGTAGCAATCGCCGATAAGAATTTCATCGTTGTTTTTAACGAATTGTTCAATTAATATTTTTGCTAAGTCTGGCAACTTTGAAATGGATTTTGATCCGGATATAAATTTCATAGAGCCTCCTTATAGAATTATTGATTTTATTAGCTCTAGCAAGTTAAAGTTGTCTTTTGAAAAATGATGGTCTTGCCCAGGAATGATGGAAATACGGACATTTTCGCGTTCGTATAATTTGAGGAGACCAGCCAAACGAACCGATGGATCAAGGCTTCCGAAAACGAAAGCCATTATTTCGCCTGTGAATTCCTGAGTACATCGACATAATTTTATCGTGTTGATCATAAGTGGCGGATTGATTAACAAAAAACGGCTAACTTGCGGAAATGAAGCGTATCTCAAACATCCGATTGATGCCCCTTTTGACATTCCCATGAAATAAATTTTAGTTGCATCAGTGATTTCAAATTCCGATTGAACTATTTTGGCGAATTGTGCTATTTGGTCTATTTCAACCGATGGCGTGGATGCACATACAACTGAAAATCCAAACTTGTCTCGCAATTCGCAGGCTAGTTTCAGATACTTGTTCTGGTAACCATAAATAGAGCCGTCTTGGCCTGTTTTAATTAGAAATATTTTCTGACGGTCTCTACTAAAAACGAAACCGTAATCAATACGAGAATTTTCGCAGGATTTGACTAAATCAAATGTTAATGTTGTACGATTCATAATGTTTCCTTTTTATATCCTAAAATTAAACTTTCTCTATGACAAATAATGACATGATTTGGAGAATGGTGAAAAGAAAGGCGAGTAGTTATTGATTTTCCACAGCAACGCCCCTCCTGGCTGATACACGATAATTTCATTCTTTTCTCCTTCCCCTGCAGACATGCAAAAAACTACGAAACTTTAAAATTTAAAATTTGCTCATATGAGCATTGATAACATCAGCTCTGTAAATAGCTATTATCAAGAGACTGGACGAAAAATTTCACAATATATAAATCATGACATTATTTGTCGCAATAAAATAGTAATTTTAGCAAATAACGCTTTTACGAAAAAACTTAAAAGCTTGCAAAAATGGAGCAATGATGACTAAAATTTTATCTTTCGCACCGCAGTGGGATATCCTTGAAAAATTCTATACCGTTTTCGATAAAGGTCGCAAATGCGGCTGCGTTGAACAATGGCACAAAGCAATGCCAAAGAGCAGGCTCGAACAGGAATTATTCATAACTAAAATCCACACCGAATTTTTGAATGACCGCCGTGAAAAACTGAACAAGGATTTCCGCTGGACATTCACGAATATGAAAAAGCTTATCACGATTGATCAACGAATCCGCGAGCTCAACAACGAAATCAGCCACACCTTCAACAACATAAAAAAGGATATCGCCGGACTTGTCGCGCAAAATCATAAGTGGTATAAGAAATACGAACTCGAAGCTGAAATTTGTCCCGCAAACAATTGGAGCATCGCTGGCGAACATGAATACATCAGCGATTTACTTTTCTGGTATGCCAATTGGGATTCAATCAACATCTTGGCAAATACAAACGAAGACAATCACGAAAACCACAAAGCATATAACATTCCGGCTTGTAAACAAATGATGCTTATAGACAAGTTTGTCGAAGATGGTGTTACTTGGGAGCTCGATACATTGCTCTACGATACCGATGCAAGCCTATACAGTTTCTGGGATATTGTGCGGTTTCGACCGAAGCAATTTGAAGTGAGGTATAGGTTGAATTTTTAGAAAAAAGCGAGGTCCTATGAGAGGACGATATATTTATCAGTTGGCAGCAACGATACTGCCGAATGGGCTGGGCAATGACACCGTTGACCATGATCTTGGAATTTTCACGTCGCTACGCAATGCTGAAAAAATCCTGCGAGATTATGTCGAGAGTGGAAATTTCTATTGCCCGGTCTATAGTTTTTCCATCATGTTCTTGCCCGTCAATGACGATCTGGAATATGAATCCGAGCGGCGAATCAACGTCTATTCGCCCGATGGCAAATTGCAACTTTCGGAATTCAACATGATGTCATGCAACGGGGCGTGGAGCAAGAGCCTGAATATAGACCTTCGCGCCGTCATCGACACCGGCCCCGGCAAAAAGCCTTATTTCACGCTGTACAACCATTGGAAACGCGGACTCGCGACCAAGTGCGCGCGCATCTCCTTTCTGGAACCCAAATACGAACTGGGCTCCTCGTACAATAAATCCGTCTGGTTCCTGGACGACAACGAGAAAAAGATGCTCATGAAGTTCCTGAAAACAAAATGCAGGAGCATATTTAGCGACAAGTGTACGAACAACTGGATGAGCGTCATCGGGGCGTTCAACAATGAAGTCAAAGGCGATGATGACAGCCGCATTCTGCCCTACGATTTACCCATCCCTAATTACAACAAACTAGAACCATAGTGAAAACTTTCCTTATGGGCGTTCCCCTGGCGGGGCGGGCCATACTCCCGCGTCGCTCGCGCTGCGCTCACCGAGCCTTGCTTACACAAGTCTCGTCCCTTCGGGTAACTGTCCCTAATGCGGAATGCATTAAGATTTTTATAGTTAAGGGAATGTTAAATTGGGGATTGTTGATCGGCTTCTATCAGCTAGAAATAGAGTTTTTTTCTGACATTTTCCATTTTTTTTTATAAGTTACATCCCCCCTCCCCACACAAAAAAAATCGCAAAAAAAAACGTTTAAACTATTGACTTTTAGAGTCAAAAAACATATATTTATTGATGTAGGAATGACTTCCTACGTCTAAAAAATTTCCCCTTGCAATAGGAGGCATCACAATGAAACAAATGAATTCTGCCGTCAAAACGGCAAAAATTCTCATCAGCAACGCTCTGCTTTATGAACTGGAAAAAGAACGAGAAGTTTCTCGTTATCGGTTCAGCTATACTACGCTTGCATTCATCGCAAATCGCCAAAGGCTTTCTCCTGAATTTCTGAAAGAATTAGATGATGTTCTTGTAGAACTTGGATGGAGTTTCATCAATATGGGAGACTCCTTCGCTATCGTAAAGACAGAAAAAATCAATCAGTGGACCAAGCTTGCTTATAAGCGAGTTGAGGACCTTGTAGATTGCTCTGATGAAGAAATTTCCGAAAAGTTCAAAGAGCTAGTCGATAACGAACCGGATTTCTTGGCTGATTCGGCCGGCTAATTTTTCCATAAAGCGGGATTTCGCCTTTCATATGCATTATTGCATATGGTTGTTGAACATCTCTGCCAATGGATAAAGCCGTTCTTATTTCACTTCTAATTTCATGAACACAGCAAACCATCAACTTAAAGATAGGAGTCTTTATGAATACCTACAAAAATCAAACTGCAATCACCTACTTAGAAGATTTCATCCGAAAATATCATGAAATTTTCAGAGAATATGGCTTCAATGTAAAGAAAGAGGTTCAAGAAGGAGATCCTCCATATGCTTGGATTGAAATCTGTCAAAGGAAAATCAAAAGCATAGATGATGCAAAGAGAATTCCAGTTGAACTCTGGTGTGACATTGCTTCAAAAAATAGAGAACCAAGGTTTTCATTCTCTTTTGAAGTCTCTGATATAGCCAAAGCGAAAATAATCAAAAATCTTCCCAATTTAGCTTTGTTTTACGATCCTAAAAAATGGGATGAAAATTGGACTACTCAATCAGCCGATATTGACGCTAAATATTACAGGCAGATTATTTTTGAAGACAATTCTCTTAAGGGTGCGTCAACATATGATAAATGCTATGAACTAGACAAAAACGAAAGAAAGAAAATCAGCGATTTATTGCAGGATGATGATGAAAGAGCTTCGTTTTATTCATACTATTTTGACGAATCAGATGTTGAAGAAGCGATTGAGGAATTCCTTGTTGAAATTCTCAATAATTTGAAAGACGGAAGTATTTCTGATACAGAGCGAATTGCTGTAACTCAAGCTCGTCGAGGGCAAGGTTTATACAGGCGAAAACTTATGGAATATTGGGGATATGCTTGTTCCGTCACTGGTTGCAAAATTCCACAAGTGTTACGAGCTAGTCATGCCAAACCTTGGGCGTCGTGTACAGCAACTACAGATCGTCTGAGTCAATTCAATGGTTTTTTGTTGACTGCAAATTTAGATGCCTTATTTGATAAAGGCTTGATAACCTTTGATGATTCTGGAAAGATCTGTATTGCGGAGCAAGTAAGTTTAGAACAACAAAAAGCTCTTGGGATTAATTCTGATATGTGCATTAGAGCAGACAAGCTTTCAGAGAAACATCTTGAGTATCTGCATTACCATCAAGGGTACATATGGGTTGATTCCGAAACGCATAATTAATGCGTGTATAATAAACTATTTGACGAAATAACTCTTTCATTCAGATTAATCATTAAATTTTTAGAAACCATTTTCCCCGATAGGTTATACCATCGGGTTTTTCTTTTTCTCGATATTTTATTGGTGATTCTTTTTGAGGGGCATATATTTTTAGAGTTGTTTTATTTCGTTTTGCCACTATCCAATACCAATTTCCTGTTTTGGAATTGTATCGAACGGCCACTAAATTCAGTTCCTCAATATTATCCCAGGAAGAAAAATAAGATCGTCAACCGCTATTTTTAAGACCATTTTCCGCATAAAAGACATTGATTGCGATGCCAAAAGCTGTTTTTTTTCAATTATACAGATTAACCTAGCAACAACTTTCAAAATAAAGTGCGGCCACAAGAGGAGCATTCCAGTTAATTGCTGTTTCATTACTTGCAAAAGATACGCGTTCATCGGTATACGAGAAGCCTGGTTGTGGACCAGGATAATGCGGAAAGCGATGCAAGTCCTGGCGATCGGCATTGATTCCGCCAGAAACAAGGCCAGGAACAGGTTCATCAATTCCGTCAGAATGGCTGATTCTGTGGTGTAAAAATTTCGGAGAACTCCAGGCCGAGCCAGTCACAAAGCAACGTTCAACAGGGTTCTTGCCAAAAATAAAATCAAGCATTGTCTTTGCACAATTCACATAAGAGAAAGAAGGAGCCCAACTATTTACCAAAAAGAGCGTAAGCGCATGGTTTGCTACATCGCCATTAGAGCCCCAAACAAATCGACGAATCGCAAGATGGTAAGCATCTTCGCTAGCAAGGCGCACAATATCATCGGCAATAGTTTTCAAAGCATTACGAGCTTTCGTCTGCAAATCAAGGTCATAAGATTGCAATGCTAGAGCTATCCAGCCAAGGTTTTGCGTATCGCGCCAGTCCAACCCAAGCGAGGGAGGGCATTTTTCCATATCGACAAGAATTAAATCTCTCAAGTTTTTCAACGAACTATTTAAAACATTCTCGCTTTCTACACCTTTACAAATTTCCCGAAAAAGCATGGCGCGAGCCCAGAAAAATTCATCGTCATAGCGTTCATCGCCATAGCCGCCACTGCCTTCGGTATTGTGGGGGTATGTGACATCAGGATTTTTTAAAGCCCAAATATAAGCTCGGATAGCAGCTGTAAGGCATTGTTCTGCAAAAGCTAAATCAACATTCTGGAATACGCGATGCGCTTCTGCAAGAGCCCCGGCAAAATTAAGCGTTGAAGTTGTGGACTTGCCTAAAATCTGGCGTTTCTGCGCTTCGTCAGATTCAGTTGGTGTCACAAAGCCATCCCAGCGAATGGGAGAAACCTTGAAAAATACTCCGCCATCTGTATCTTGCATACGCAAAAAGAATTCCAGTTCAAAACGAATTTCATCAAGAAGATTTTCACGAAATAAAGACAAGTCTAACGAATTATTTGCTGCTGAATCTATTTTAAATTCGCTTTTCCATTTTTCTGTAAATTCAGCCACAAGCAAAAGCGTTGCAACAGAAACACCACCATTTACGATATACTTGCCATAGTCACCTGCATCATACCAGCCACCATGGGCGTTCCACGTACCTTCCCGATTCATACTTGGGTGAAATTCTATGCAATCATCTAAATGGGCTTTTGGCCGAGCCCACTTTCCTGCCTTATCTGCAGGCAATTCTATACCACTACGCTGAAAATAAAACGACTTGAGCGTCAAAAAAAGCAAATCAGGCAAAATGTTATCAGCAATTTCAAAAAGATACGATTCTGCAAGAATTTTTCCGCTATCATTCACGCGGATTCTAAACTTGCCTTTAGCGGTAAATGCAGAAAAATCGCCTTTCCACACCCATTCATCGGTATAAGAGCAAACAGTCTTTTCAGACATTTGCCCTGAATACATGACAAAACCATTTTCTGAAACAATATCAAAAGCAGGCATCAATCCTTTTACAGATGCCAATGTGGAATCGGCCGCCAATAAGAACACTTTTGGCGAATTCGGAGCATATCCAACATGATTGTAACGGACTTTAAAATCCATGGCTTAAGAATAATTTTTTAAATACACTAATAATTGACAAAATAAGCCAATTCCGTATACAAAAATAAACAGCAGGCAAAAATAAGACTCTAGTCAAGATTATAAATTATTGGCTAACCCCATTCAAAAAGGGCTGAGAAATTAATTTATTTGTAAAAAAAACTATCCGGTAAACATTTTTATTCAGCTTTCTTTTCCCTATAAACAAAAACAGAATATATTACGAATAATGTTTTTGAGGTGTATATGAAAGCAAAATTCATTTTGGCATTAGGGCTTGCCTTGTTATCTACAGAGGCCTTTAGTTCCGTTTACTATGTCGCAGTCGATGGAAACGATTCTAACGCAGGGACAAAAGAAAAACCCTTTGCTTCTCTCAATAAAGCAAACAAAGTAGTAAGTGCCGGCGATACCGTTTGGGTTCGCGGTGGTGTTTATAACTTAACCGATACAGTTTATTTTGCTCGATACCAAATGACTGCAGGTATTCTTTTAACCACAAGTGGCGAAAGTGATAATAAACGCATTTATTACTTAGCTTACCCTGGTGAGAAACCTATTTTTGATGCAACAAATATTCCTATTGGCACGGGCTATGACAAAAGTGATGGAACGCCTCAAGGGTCAATGTACACCTCTCCAATAGTCATTTCAGCTAAATATTTGCATTTAAAAGGCTTTGAAGTGCGTAACACTCCTATGCTACACAACTCAAATACAGGTGTGTTCCTTTATGCAAGTAAGCATATCTTTTTAGAGCAAATTGATAGTCATCACCATGCGGGCCCAGGATTTTTCGCTAATGATGGAGCCGCAGACGGTGGTGGACATATTTTCTTGAATTGTGATTCTCACGATAACTATGACCCAACTGGTTGGCAGGGGGATGGTGAAAATGCCGATGGTTTTGGTGCTCATTACCAACAACCGGGCGAAGGGGACACCACTAAATTTATCGGGTGCCGTGCTTGGTGGAACAGCGATGATGGTTTTGACTTTATCAACCAGGAATTCCCAGTAGTTGTGGAAAATTGCTATGCAATGGGAAATGGCTATAGCGATTATGGTCGTGGGAATCCTAAAAGAGGAAATGGCTATGGAATAAAAATGGGTGAAAGCACTTTGGGAGGTGGCCGTCATCTTATTAAAAATTCAGTAGCATGGAAGAACAAAGCTTCTGGGTTCTACGCTAATTATACAGGTGTTGGCAGCAGATGGATTAACAATACCTCTTATCAGAATGAAGACAGGGCCTTTAATATGGCTTCTACACTATTTGATGATGAAGGAAATCGATTGGCTGAAGTTGCTCCATTAACGGGCGATAAAGCTCATGTGCTGAAAAATAATATCGCTTATCCGAATAGACTTTCTCAAATCGGAGAGTGTTGGGAATACATTCCTTCTCAGAGCATTGATAGATATGTTAGCTGCCCTGCTGGTGAAAATAACACTTGGAACTTGAAACTGGATTTAACCGAAAATGATTTTATGAGTGTTGATGACCCGAGCATGACTATTACAGGTCAGGATCTTTCCACAATCCCTGGAATTCTTGGGCCAAGAGAAGCTGATGGTAGTATTCCTAATGTGAATTTCTTAAAACTTAAAGAAGGCAGCTTAGCTATTGATAAAGGTGAAGATGTTGGATTACCATACGCTGGCAAGGCTCCAGATTTAGGAGCTTACGAATATGGAATGCCTGTTTCAAGCAGTTCTAGTGTTGCTTCTAGTTCTTCAGCAGTTGTAAGCAGTTCTAGCGTTGCTTCCAGTTCTTCTAATGCAGAAATAAGTAGCTCTAGTGTAGTTTCTAGCTCTTCTAATGAAGAAATTAGCAGTTCTAGCGAAGATCCAGCAGCTATTGCAATGAATATTAAAACATCTTCTAAACACCTCAACTCTGCAACAGTATTTGATTTGCAAGGCCGTTATTTAGGAGTGTTACAAGTAGAACAATTACGAGATAATCTTGAATCTGCTCTCCGCAAACAGTTCAAAAAATCAGGAACTTACATTGTGCGCTATGGCAGCAACTTGCAAAGAATAAATATCAAGTGATAAAAAGAGGAGAAAATGAATCGTTTTGCTTTAGCAGGGATTTTTGCTGCCTTTGGCATTATACTTATTGCCTGTAGCGATAGTGAAAGTTCTACCAATTCTATCAATGACGAAAACAATGACTTAATTGTTGAAGAAACTTCGAGTTCTTCTAATTCTGCTTTAACTCCGGCAGAACCTATTTTAAGTTCAGCCATTGATATTTTATCAAGCAGTTCAATAAACATCCCTACCGATTCTTCTTTTTCAAGTGACTCAAACAATACAAGCATAGATACTTCTACAACTCCCGTTTTACCATTTGATTCATCTACAATCCAAACGGAAGTTTATGATACAACAAAAATTTCTTACTCGCTCAAACCTTTTAACGGGCCTCTTACCAACCCACACAAAGGCTTCACGGTCCCGACCGAAGCTACATGGACTTTTGCTCCTGAATTTGAATATGGTCCGCACGGAGCTTTGAATAACGGAGCATGGGACTTAGTCACTTATGGTTCCGGGTACCAACAATGGAACAAACTAAATCCTGCAAAAGGTGTTTACGACTGGAGCGAATTAGAAGCATTATTAGAAGCTCTCGAAGAACATAACATGGGATATGCATTACGTGTTTTCCCGTACTCTCCATCTTTTATCAGATCTAACGATACTCCTGAAGAAAATTATGACTGGACTCCGAAATACGTTTACGAAGAAGGTGCAAAAAAAATCACAGCCACTTATAAAGACAATGGCTCAAAAGCCGCCGTTCCTGTCTGGGATGATTCCGTTTACCTGCATTATGCAAAAGAATTTGCAACAGCACTTGCCACAAAATACGATGGCGACCCACGTATTGAATATATTGATGTTCGCACGTTTGGTGAATGGGGCGAATGGCATACTTCAAATCTAGAAGGCAGCGAAATGCCTTCTGTTGAAATACAAAAAGACCTGTTAAAACACTATGCATCTGTATTTAAAAAATCTTTATTAGTTCTCCCCTCTGATGGCTATGGTGATGTTTATACATACGCTCTAAGCCTTGGCATTACCAAACGCGACGACTGCCTTATAGGCATTCCTGGAACAGCAGATTCTTTAGTAAGAGCTTACAAGGCCAATATGCCAACCGTCGCCGAAAATTGCGGTAGCTACGCCATTATGTTAGAATATACAGACGTCATTCCTGGAGGTTATCTGAAATGGACACCTGAACGCTGGGTAGATGCTATTACTACAGCTCATTTAACCTATTACGTGCTAGACCAAGGTTTTGATGATTGTGGCTATAGATTCTATAATGACAACAAAGCTCTTGCCGATTCTATGACAAAAGTGATTGGTTACAACTTTAACATTTCCAAAGCAGAACTTTTAACCATTACCGATTCAAAAAACACAATGAATACGCTAAACATTACTGTTAAAAATACAGGTGTGGCGCCATGTTTCTTTGATATTTATATGGTGGCTGAATTTGTTGACAGTTCAGGGAACGCTCTTGAGCAATTAGGCGAAACCGTTCTAATAAAGAAAGGAACTTTCAAAGATGAAATGGTAAAAGAAATTTCTTTTACTTCGACAATTCCTGCGAGGTTGTCAAATGTGGCTCAGATGCCTGGCGTTTTTGTAGCTCTTTCAATTTATGAAAGTGAAGAAGCTTTTAAAGCAGGAAAAAATCCAACGGTCCGCTTTGATAACGATGGCATTTTAGAAAACAAAAAACTGCTATTGAAAGAATAAGCCCAAAGGACTATGATGCTCACTTTTTATGTAAGTATATTTAAAGTCCTTATGAAAAAACAAGAACCTTTCACAAAAACTTTCAATAAACGGCATTTCTTTTTTGCCGTTTTCTTATTGCCTTTTTCTTTTGCAATCGCCACCCCTCCGGCTAATTTCAGCGGTTGGGAATTAGTATTTGAAGATAATTTTGACGGCACTTCTCTAGACAAATCCAAATGGAATCCAACATATAACTGGGGCCACACTCACAACCATCGCGCTTATTGCGTAGAAGAAAATGTAAGCGTCAAAGATGGGAAACTTATTATAAAAGGAGAAAACAAACGCCACCCCGATGCTCCTGCGACAACAACAAGTGGAGGCGAAACTCACTCTCTTGATTACACAAGTGGTGCCATTGACACCAAAGGAAAATTTGAATTCAAATATGGCTATATCGAAGGGCGTTTCAAAGCCCCATGGCAATCAGGAACATGGCCTGCTTTTTGGACATTACAAGATGGCTGGCCTCCAGAAATTGACATTCTTGAAATTCCTGCTTCTCGTTACCAACACCACTATTATTTGCATTACACAGACCCGGGCTGGTATAATGAACATGGTTCTGCCTGGGATCACGAAAAATCCTTTGGCGGTCACAAAGACGACAACATAGACCGTTCCGCAGACTTTCATACTTATGCGGTAGAATGGGATGAAAGCAATTTAAACTTTTATTTTGACGATAAAAAATTTGCAAGTTATAACCGTCCAACAGAAATCAGACAACTAGACAAGCAATACATCATTATCAATTTGGCAATTGGTGGCTGGGCAGGAAACGACATAGAAGTTACAGCAGAAAGCCCTGCTTATTACGAAGCCGATTGGGTCCGTGTGTGGCAAGCAAAGCCAGCAAAACCCGACACCGTACGCATTATGTCCATGAATTTTGGTACATGTATGGTTAAAACTGAAGAATCAACACTTGCCTTAGGTGATTGTAATGGAGAAAATGCCATTGCCATTATCACACAATTATCTTCTAGTTCATTTCGCATAAATTTTGGAGACATTGTTTTAGAAATACCAAACGAAAAAACAGATGCCGGATTAGATGCCGGCTTGTACAATTGGAATGGAGGCAATCATCAAAAAGTCGTTATAGAAAAACAAGATGGTTATGACGGTTCTGTCGTTCGCATGAAAATGCAACATAGCAACATGTATTTACGAGCAACAACTGATGGGGAACGCGTTATACAAAGCTGGAGTGACGATTGGACCTGGAATCAAATGTGGCGTTTACTTGAAGCTACTAACGATTCTTTGAAAGAAGATTCTTCTACTAGCAATTCAAAACTTGGCAACATTTCAAATATCTACAAAACGTCTGTACACCAAGCCGGAGAAAATCTATTTATAGAGCTTGGCAGCCATTTCGTTAACGGAGCAACCATCCGCATTCTTGATTTACATGGCCGTGAAATAATGCAACGCCAAACACCACATTCAATGGTTTTTGATATACGCCCACTTTCTAGCGGCATTTATCATATCCTAGTGAGCGATGGCAAGCAAAAATTCCTAAAACGTTTCCGCAAATAAAATAGGTTATTTGCGGCTAACGCCTGGACCTTTTATCAAGCTATGCCCATTGCCAGCAGATTCTAATTCAATCTTTTGATTGATGCTATCTATAACTGATTCCACATGAGTGATAATGCCTAACATTTTCCCTTCACGTTGTTGGCTTCTGAGGCATGTCATAACATCTTCAAGAGCTGAATCGTCTAACGTGCCAAAGCCTTCATCCATAAACAGAGATTCTACCCGAACATTACGACTTGCAAAATCAGCAATTCCTAAAGCAAGAGAAAGACTTACTAAAAATTTTTCTCCACCAGACAAATTGGAAATTATGCGGGTTTTGTCAAATTCAGCATCATCAATTTCAAAGTTCAAATTATCTTTTGCCACAAGTCTAAAACGGTCCTTTACTATTTGCAAATGCTTATTAGCCAATTTCAGCAAGGATTTGAAAGTAAGCCCCTGAACAAAAGTCGCAAAATCACTACCATCTTTAACGCCAAACCAATCACCCATTTGATTCCAGCGATTTAATTCAGCTTGTTTTATATCTAATTCATCTTTGACTTGTTGCAATACAACTGCTTTTTCTTTATAAACTTTTATCCGTTCACGAAGAGCCCCAGAGGATTCCTTTAAAGAACCAAGTTCTAAATCAACCTTTTCCTTTTCAGTTAAAAGCGATTGTAGAGGAGTTTCATCAGAACGTTCTGACTTTATTTTTTCAAATTCTTCTTTTGCGGTGTTGTGTTTTGTTGTTGCAGAAACCAGATAATCATCAATGCGTTTCTTTTCATTTTGCAATTTTGAAAATTCGGATTCTTGTAGCAATGCGGCTTTAAATTCCTGTTCTTCCGCAAAACCTTTTTCATTGATTTTATTTTTGAAATTTTCATTTGCAATTTCAATTTCACTTGCAAGATTTGCTAAGGATTTTTTTAAAGCATCAATAGTTGTATTCAGTTCATTACACTTATTTTCAGCTAAACGACATGATTTATCAGTCTTTTCAAAAAGAGCCAAAGTTGAAGATTTCTTTTCATTCGCAGACTTTGAAACAGTTTCCACATCATCATTGCCAAATTTTTCAAATCGCAATTTTTGAAGATTGTCTAAAGCCTGATTTGCTTCTTCTAATAAATTCGATTCTGTATTAAAAGAAGTTTCTTTATCTTTTAAATTTTGGCTAAAAGTCGCTTCATTATTACGAGCAATTTCCAAATCTTTTGAAGATTCTTCTAGTTGTTTTTGATTTTTTTCGAAGGTTGTTAAACGATTTTTCAAAGATTCTAAAACATCAAAAACCTTTTCAATTTCTAATTCTACCCAAGGCTTTAAAAGCAAAGTAATAGCTTCCACGGCATTTGCTTTTTGCTTAGCCAAGGATTCCAGATTTTCGCAAGCTGATTTTTCATTAGCTATTGCGCTGTTCTTTAAAATTTCATAATCTTTAATTTTGTTTTCAACATTTTGAATTTTTATTTTCAGCACTTTGATTTTTTCAGCAACGCTACTTACACAAGAATCATCTGCTGAAGTGTTTTTTTCAACAGCACAAGCGGGGTGTTCTTTAGAGCCGCAAACAGGACATTCTTTGCCATCTTCTAAATATTTCTGAATTATCTCGGTAAGAACAAGAATATCATTTTTAAACAATTCATTTTGTTCGTTAAGTAATTGCTGCTTTTCCTCAAAAGCTATTCTTAAATTTTCTTCAGCAGAAACCTTATTTTCAAGGGATTCTTCTTTTTGCTGTTTAGCAGATTCAAAGTCAGAATCCAAATTGCGGATATTGTCAAGAATCATATTACTTTGCGTAATAACATCTTTTAAATCCACATCTTTTTCGTGAACTTGCTGAAAGACCTTTAAATCAGCCACTTGCTTTTCAAGTTTTTGAATAGCCTCTTTTATTTTTTGCAACCTTTCTTTAGTAACATTCAAATCTTTTTCGGCAGCATTTTTACGATTTTCTAAATCCTCTTTTTTGCTACGGGCATTTTTTACATCTTGATCTAATTTTCGGATTTCATTCCAGATAGGTTCATTTTTAGAAACAAAATCCTCTGCTGTTTTTTTCTCTTGTGCTGCAACAGCCTTGTTATCACTTGCAATTTTTAAATTTTCATTTGCTTCTAAAAGTTCTTTTTCTAAATCATCTAATTCCTTTTTAGTATTCTTTTCAGAATCACGAAAGCCTTGTAATTTTTCAAACAACAAATTACAAGCATTAGCTTTTTCTGCATTTAACAGGCGCAAATTATTTTCTGCAAAATCTTCTTGATTTTTTGTTGCATTTTTTAATTCAGTTTCTGCTTGATTCAACGCATTCAACGATTTATCCATCAGAGAACGCCAATTAATGCGCTTTTCTAAATCCGTTTTCTTCGCTTCAAGATTCTTTTCAGTTTCGGTATTTTCCAAAAGCTTTTTTTCATCTTCTGCAATATCTTCTGCTTTTGGCATGGAATCTCTTAAAGTATTGAATTTTGTCTGGACATTTTCTTTTTCTTTATTGGCAGCACTTTTGTAAGAGCCTACTTTTTCTCCAATCCGGCGGTATTTTTCTGTGCCATTTAATTTTTCAAGAATACCAGTACGTTCTTTTTCATCACTTTCCAAAAATTTGCTAAACTCACCTTGTGCAAGCAATATAGAACGACAAAATTGAGAATAATCCAACTCAATAATTTTTGCGTTACATTTGCCTAAATTTTCGCCTTGCCCAGTTGTGCCTTCAAACAACTTTTCATTTGGATTCGCTAAATTGTAAACGCAACCTTCTGCGCTTTGCAAATTCCCATAAGCTTTGCCACGAGCACGACTTTGGCTCCATTCAGAAACAAAAATGCCTTTTTTGCAAGAATAAGTAACGCGAGCATAACAAGACCCTTTATCAGAAGTCATAACTGCATTACCATTAGCATTATCGTTACCTTTACTACTTTTATAAACAACTCCTTGCCTTGGGGTTTTTCCATAAAGGGCAAGAGTAATAGCATCTAGAATACTTGTTTTACCAATACCTGTTTTACCGCTAATCACAAAAAGGCTGTGATCTGACTCCATATAAGAAAGGTCTGTAAAATCAATACACCATTCGCCGGCAAGACTATTAATATTTTCAAATTCAATCTTTAAAATCTTCATACTAACCCCCCTCACTTTTTTCAGATTCTACTTCTTCTACAATCTTATTAAAAAGAGGAAGATATTCATTTAAAAACTTAAGGACCTCTTCATTCTTTTCTGTAACTCCCATTTTACTCATTAAAAGACGTGTAAAAATCTCTTCGTCACTTAACACATCTACAGAATCTAAAGAATCATCTGAAAAATCATTGGCAAAAAGGGAAACCGCGCGATTCACTTTTTTGCTCACAATTTCAAAGGGAGCTTTTTCTAAAACAGAAGCAAGAGACTCATTAATATTAACCCCTGGCGTATAATCGTAAAGGATTTCTATCTTCAAAGGCTTATCAAAAACTTCTTTTTTCAACTGATTCAATTCTGCAATAATCCCCTCAATAGAACCAGAAATTCTTTTAAAACAAAAATATTGTGGAACCTCAATTTTTTCAACAACAGCCTCTTTCCCTTTTTCTAAATCAACCGCTAAAATATGGTGGGGGATATTCACCTCATCAAACCCGAGCACAAAGGGCGACCCCGAATAACGCACCTTTGGATTTTTCGCCACCATTGTCGAATAATGAATATGGCCAAGGGCAACATAATCAAAACCATCAGGAAAAACAGAAACAGGAATAGTCCCTAAATTACCGACAATATCTCGCAAACCATGACCTTTTGCGTCTTTACCATCATCGTTTTCAGGCCTACCTTCTAACTTAGAAGCATACAAATGCCCTGTAGCTACAATCGGAATATCGCGACCAGCCCGTTTATTTTCAGCGGCTTCATAAACAGCACGATACAACCCAGCAAAAGTATTCTGTGCAAAATTTTCTGAATCCTCTGTTCTAAAACGGCGAAGTTCCATTTCACGCACATAGGGAACGGCAGCGCTAATGCCAATAACATTTCCTGATTCATCGGTCAGTTCTTTAACCAAATCTTCTACAGAACGTTCCCCAAGAGAACCCACCATCTGGATATTAAAAGCTTCTAACAAATCACGGGGAGCATCTAACAAACCACCAGAATCATGGTTTCCGCCAATAAGCACAATATTTTTACAACAAGTATCAAGCAACGACGCCAAAAACTGAAAATACTGTTTACGAGCTTCAACAGAAGGTGTAGCCGTATCAAAAATATCACCTGAAACCACTAGGCAATCAGCAGACAACTCAACAATACGCTCTTTCAGCCATATCAAAAATTGTTTTGACTCATTAGCCCTTTCAATATCGTGCATGGAATTACCCAAATGCCAATCTGCCGTATGTATCAGTTTCATTTTCACCTTCTTATAAATCTTAAAAAAATCACCAAATATAAATATAGCCCCAGCTTTTGACAAAAAATGTCAAAAAACAAAAATTCTTCACTTCTTTTTCATTTCAGCAAGAACCATCCCAGCAACAATAGCGAAAGCCCCGACAACACCTAAAAACGTAATACGTTCAGAAAGCGCAACAACCGCTGTAATAATAGTCACCAAAGGAATCGCATAAATGTAATTACTAGCAAGAACAGTCCCTAATTGTTTTAAAACCTTATTCCAAATCAAATAGCCAAACAACGAAGAAAAAACAGTCAGACACAAAAAATTAAGACTAACAACTGGTAGAGCAAAATTACTCCAAGGAATCGGAGACTTTTCAACCAACATAATAGGAAGAGAAGTCAGCATACCATAAAAGAAAACTTTCCGCGTAATAAAAAGTGTCGAATAAACGCCATTCAATTTTTTAATCACAAGCGAATAAATAGTCCAAACTAACGCCGAGCCAAAAGCCAGAAAATCACCCAAAGGAGAAACCTTCAAAACAAACTTACCATTCAAAACCACAAGCACCATGCCCACAAACGTCACAAGACAGCCCCAAACCTGCCGTTTACAAAGGCGTTCCGTTTTATAAATAATCCCGCCAAAAATCATAATCAAAAGCGGATTTGTGCAAACAATCAAGGAAATATTACTCGAAGAAGAAAGCGTAAGAGCCGTATTCTCTGTCCAAAAATAAAGCGTGCAACCCGTAACCCCACAAACAAACAAAATCAATTCATGTTTTAAATTTTCACACCGAAACTTTCGATGACAAGCCAAAAGCAAAATCAAATAAGTAACAACAAATCGAATCGTAAAAATTTGCACCGCCGAAAAATCATAACCAAGCAAAACCTTAGTACTAACAAAACTCGTGCCCCAAAACACAATCGTAAAAAGCGCAAGAAGATGCCAGACAGAACTTTTCGAATTTTGACAAACAATTTTCATTAGCGCAAAAGATAGTAATTAAGGCGTTCCCTCGGCTTCGTACGCGTTGCGCACTACGCCAAGGTCGGGCTATACTCGCTACGCTCACCGAGCCTATCGTCTCGGCCCATTCGGGTCACTATCCCTAACGCAGATGCGAAAAAAAATTATTCTAAAGAATCTTCCCAAACACGTGTCTTACGTAACGTAGCTTCATCCCATCCGAAAAGATCCTGTGGTTCCAAGGAGAATACCTCACAGTTGGCCTTTTTTACAGCTTCTCGAATAATCAAATAATCTTCTTTGTTTTTTTCAACCGATTCTTTTTCCAAAGCAAGGATAATGCATTTCTTGATGTCAAATGGCCTGTAGATTCTGCCAGTCAATTTTCGAAAATTATTATCAACAAATTCTCGAAGTTTATCTTCGTAATCAGGTGATTTATGATTAGGCAAGTAGATTGCCCAAAAATAATACTTCTCTCTTAACAAACTCAAAAAATTCCTGCGGAACTTCTCTCGGGCATCGCGTTTGAACTCTTCGCGCAAAGAAGAACGTTTTGATGTATAGGCTTTTAGCACATACAAGAAATTAACGTTATAGACTTGCAGCAAAAGCGTGTCACGGTCAAAGAGGCGGTTTTCAAAGTGACGATTGCGCAGGTCCCAAAGAGATTGTCCTTCCTTAGAACCGATTGAATTGCCGTCGTCATCTATGAGTTGATAGTTCCTCGAATCCTCCTCATTCTTTATCAACTCTTCTGTCGGGTCACTTCTGAAATAGGGTTCGCGGAACTGCAACGAATCTTTATCGATACCATTTTTAGCTTCCGGTAGATATCCGCGAATAAAAAAGTTTGGCGTTACGGAGTAACCTTCGGTTAGCTCGTCGCGATAACGCAAGCCTTCGAAGGGGGACCCATTGTCCAATAGCTCGCCAATGTTATACTGAATGATGTTTTTCGCATAGGTAAACTGTTTATATATGGAAGATCCCTCAATCTTTTGACCCTCACTATAATATTTACTGTCGCCAATAAACCAAATTTTCTGATTTTCATCAGCAAAAATGAGTTGACGATCTTTGTATAAATGGTCAATAATCTTACCGTCTTTCTGCTCTTTCAAATATTTCATGCTATTAGGCAAATTATCCCCAATTAGACGATCAATCATTGCTTCAAATACATTGTTGTACTTGCTTGTGAGCAAGTATTCACTACTGTAATCGTTTGCGCTGAATGTTCCGCCCCACTCAAAGAACACCTTCACGATATTGTAGAGTTTCAGTAACTTGTCAGCGAAATACTTGTGCTTTATGCGACGCAATTCCACGAGACCGCGGTGCCCCAGCAGGCGGCGAAATTCGTTCACGTGCATTGGAACATAGAATTCCGAATGTGGCATCTTGAAGCCAAAAGTTTCCTCAATATAGTGCATCGCCGAAAAATAAAACACCAGCAGGCGATCATCTAGGTCGAAGACCTTCTTCTTGTTTTCCAACTCCATATAAATTAGCTCATTACCTTGCATAAATGGTTGCGTATGCGTAACCATGCGACGCCAATCAATACGGTTATTGCCACTGTGCTTATTCTTTGCCGTAAACACAAACAGATTCTTGTTTTCGGCATAGAACAGTTTCATCGTATTCATTACGTCTATGAGAGTTGGAGCAGACGCATCGCTATCGAAACGGCGGGCATTCGGAGAATCTATATTCCTGTCACTCGGATGCAATTTTTGATATTGCGCAATCGAGGAGCAAACCCACATCGAAAGATTCGCAAGGAAGTCCTTGGGCGCGTTTTCAAGAGTGAAATTCTCGCAATCTTTTACATCCTTGCCAAAAGCCTTGCCACTCTCTTCCAAAAACACCTTGGGCAACACGAAAATAATTTTATTCTTCGAGTCCTTTGCGGACTTGTTATAAAAATACCCAACGCCATCAAGTGTATATCCGCCGGACTTGCTTTTTACAACAAAACCCTTCGGCAAATCCCAATTGCCACCCTTCTTTTCTAGCGGAAGGATATCTTGCAAAAATTTTTCGCTATAGGCGAACTGTTCAAAAAGGAAAATCATCGTTTTTAGTAGAAATGGCTGTTTTTTGCGGTTTTTTAGACATAGATTGCCTAACGTGTCTAATTTTTGCGATTTTTTAGACATAGATTGCCTAACGTGTCTAATTTTTGTGATTTTTTAGACATAGACTATCTAGCATACTTTTTCCTTTTCGGGTTATTTATCCTCTACATTTGGCTGATTTATAAACAAGTCTATTAAACGTTGATTGATATAATAATTGCTATTTCCAACTTTTTCTTTATTCAACAACCCCATTTTTACCAACTCATCAAGGTATTTTGCCGCAGTAAGGCGATAGACCTCGAGATCACGGACAATATACTCAATCTTCGTATAAGGGTGTTTGAACAAGTTGTTCAGCAGTTCATGGTTATACTTTGCACCAAAGGCCGACCGAATCTTTTGCTTGTACTCCTGCATCAGTTCTCTAATCTTCCCAACCAGGATTACATTTTCGTTTGCGGTTTCCTCCACGCCCTTCAAAAGGAAAATAATCCACGACTCCCATTCTTTTTCATTATCGGGAGCCTTTTCCCTAATTTCTTGTATCAGGGAATAATAACGCGCCTTATTATGGTTGATATAACGACTCAAATAAAGAATGGGAAGGTCCAAAAGGCCGTTCGTAACTAAGTACAGGATATTTATTATTCTGCCTGTTCTACCATTGCCATCATAGAATGGGTGGACGCTTTCAAACTGGTGGTGAATAATTGGCAATTTGATCAACGGGTCAAGATCAGAAACTTCAGGGTCGTTAATGAACTTTTCCAAATTGGACATCAATCGTTCGATTTCATCTTTTGACTGAGGCGGAGTATAGATTGTTTCGCCTTGCCCATTTTTCAATGCTGTACCAGGGACGGACCGAAAGCCCGCCTTATTTTGTTCTAGCACTTGCTGAATTTGCTTGATTACGGCATTCGTAAGCAAATGGTTCGACCTGATGAGGCTAAACCCTTTATGCATCGCTTCGCGATAACGCAACACCTCTTTTTGCGCGGGCTTGAAAAGGGTTTCTTGGATACCCAAATCCGCCTGATAAACTTCATCTTGCGTAGTTACGATATTCTCTACTTCGGAACTATCTTTAGCCTCTTGCAAGACCAAAGTGCTCAGCAGAATGTTCTCGTTAGGAATTGTTTGCGCGACTCCCTTTAATTCGGCCAACGCTCTTGACGCTGCAGAAAGTTGCTTGTATATCGCAACGGATTCAAACTTAAAAGGTAAAGGCAAGGATGGAATCTTATAATCTGACATCGCCTACTCCTTCTTTAACAACTCGTCCATAAACAGCTTTAAAAGGTCCTTTTTCTTGTAAAGGTCCTGGAAAGTAAAGAAATCTTTATTGTCATTGATTTTTGCACGGAAGAATGAGCCGTTTTTATGCTCGTCTTTGCAGACCTCGTTCCAAAGGTAGAACATCACCTTACCGAGAAATCGTTCCTTAGAAATGATGTTGCCGTTGTCGGGCTTGATAAAGAATTCGCCGAGTTGCTTGTCTTCGGATTCGGTGAGGTCTAGAATCTTATCATTGACGGCTTCGACAAAATTTTTCCAAGAATAGAATGAACCGTCGATGTCGATTTGGTAATTGGCGGCATCCTTGCCATCAAAACTAATCGGCACATACTCCCAGTCAAAGCGACGCTTGAACGCACTGTCCATGGGGAACAGCGACTGGTCGCTGGTGTTCATGGTGGCGAGAATGTTCAAGTTCGGCGGGAGCTTGAGCTTGCCATCGCCGACTTCGTCTATGTATTGATTCCAGACAGATTTTAATCCGGCATCATTATTCTTGAGCCAATCGGCGAAATCGCAATCTGCATCAATGGAATATTGCGAGAAGCCTTTATCGGAGCCATCGCTAACGCGGTCAAGCAACTGGAAAATATCGCCGAAAATTTGGGCACAGTTTCCGCGGTTGA
Organism: Fibrobacteraceae bacterium; assembly: GCA_045629945.1. Lineage (GTDB taxonomy): Bacteria > Fibrobacterota > Fibrobacteria > Fibrobacterales > Fibrobacteraceae > UBA1765. The sequence continues at coordinate 75,142 of JAZQSE010000027.1, read as the reverse complement.
TTTCTTCTATAACAAGATAGACCTGGTTCTCTACTGTTGACACACTACCCGCATCGAAATACTGTTTCCAAGCCGCAGCGTAAGCCTTTGCGAAAACCTGCGGAACAAAGGAATAAGTGATTGCATTCCCATCTTTCTTGGGCTTGTAAGCGCCTACGAATTGAGCGTAATCGTAATCCGGATGGAATGTGGTGCGGAATACCTGTTGATTTTGAATAATACCATTAACTTTGTAAGATTTTCCTGTACCAGGAGCACCGAAAAAAATGGCTTGGAGAGATCTCATCTGCTGTTTCTCGTTTTCATCTGCCGACTTTTTTGACACTTTTACATGATCGTTTAACAGGAATCGCCGAAAAAATGGAAATGCGGCACTCATAAATCCATTTTCCAAATAAGATTTTCGACCTTTTAACTCTAAATCCCTCAATAAGGCTTTATAAAAAGAACTTGATTTATCTTTGACTTCGTCTTCTTTTGCCAATATTATTTTCGCATTATCATTATTTATATCAGATATGCCCAAATACTCCGCTAGATACTGGATCGCCCTGTAATAGGATGACGGTTTTTGGCTTTCTACACCAGGTGTTTTGCAGAAAGGAACAAATTGACTTTCAAAAGTTTCAAAATCCATATTATACTCCTGCGTCTATATTTAAGAGAAACTGCGAAAACAAACAATGAAGTAAAACATTTTCATTTCAAAATATTCTCAGCCCACAATTTGTAATCCCTCTCTGGAACACCGGGACGACACGAGTTAACCATATGAGCCCAAACAATTTGCTCTCTATAAGGACTATTGACGGAGGCTAACCTAACAAAGTTATGCCTTGATTTATCCACCTTGTTGTAGTTTAGTGCTATTGTAGACAACTCTATAAATTGTAAATCTCTTAAATTTACAGTTAAAAATGGAAAAACATTTGGCAATTCTGGCAAAGGCACTCTAAATGTATTATATCCATATGACAAAAGTTTTGACACAGTTTCTACTTTTGGAACCCCCTTTTTTTCATCATTTGGATTAAAGTCCTTAATTTTCCCAAAGTCATGGAATTTATAGTAATCCATACAAGATGCTATTAAGACCTTTTTATCTTCCCCTGCTCTAGCCATATCACAACTAGGCGTTAAAAGAACGAAGTATTTTTCTTCTGCCACACTTTTTAAAACATCTGCAACTAACAATTTGCTAGACAATGGTGGATACAAGTATTGTGTCCATGTGGGATTTCTATCGTATTCATCTAATCTAGAATTAAAAAATTCCGACGCTTGCTTATTTAACATGAATTTTACAACAGCATCACCAGGATACCCCGAATTCAACTTTACAGCTGGTCGCAGCGATGCCATCATAAATGACGTGGCTTCATTAATTTGATTTTTTACCTCATTAACTAGTTTTAAATATCTTTCCCATTCGTCAATCCTTTTTATTACGACACTCTCATCACCTTTTGGAATTTTATCGATAAATGGATTATCAGGAACATCATCCAATGACAATGCTCCGGCAAGTGCAGAAAAGACAATTATGGGCTTATTTTGAGCTTTATCAAATATTAATTTCCCGGCGCCTTTATCGTCGCCAACATCGTCCATCCAATCCAAAATAATTATATCTGGACTTTCCTTCTCTATACACTCTAAAGCTTCTTTGAATTCTTTTACAATTACATTCCAGCATTTGTCTTTATAATAATCTACAATTCCCTTAACAGAATCTGGCTTATCTTCAACAATTAAGAGCACCATATTCATTCCCCCTTCTTTGCGAGTGGCAAGTCGAAAACAAAGGTTGCGCCTGCAGTATCACTTGGAACGCGCAATCCTATCTTACACTTACAACTGCTTAACAATTCAGCAACAATTACTAGTCCCATTCCCAAGCCATTAATTTTCGAGGTCACGCCAGGTAAGAAGATTTTTTCTGCATTTTCTGGTAAAATCCCATTTCCAGTATCACTAACCACAATTAATAATTTTTCATCACCTATTCTTTCTAATGATACAAGAATTTTCTTATCTACGTTGTTTGATTCCTTTATCCAATAACATGCATTATCAAACAGGTTGATGAATATAGTTTGTAATTCTCCTTCCGATATAGAAACAGAAATGCCCTCAGGGATGTCTATATCAAATTCAATGTCTTGGCTAATTTTCTTCGCTCTAATAAGGCTTTCGGATTTTTTTATGCTACTATACAAATCGCATTCGAACTTCTTTTTCCGTAAATCTTTCATACACAAGGGAGCAAAACTACCAACCAATTCAGTCAATCGTTTATGACCATTTTCAGCATCATTATAGTATTCGTTAGTTCTTGCATCAAAAGAGTCCATATAAGATTTTACTTTGTTTAAAAATCTTTTTACGGAGTTCATTCCAGTGAGAAATTCATGCATAACAACAAGTGCAACAGAACCTAAAGATGCCGTTTGTGCGTAGTAAGTCAATCTTGATGTCAAATCTTCAATTTTCTTTTTATTTTCAGAATGATAATTCTTAACAATACTTACGATATCTTGTCCACTGAAATTATTTTTTACGGCTTCTTCAATATCATTAACAAGTTTTTCTGAGGCTTGAGTGTCTATCAACTGATTTAAAGGTGTAGACTTTTGCGTTTCAACCCTATCGTTATATCGTTCATTTTGAAGAACTTCGATAATTCCAAGCAAAACAAGTGTAAATTGTTTGTATTCAGACGTATCTGTCAAACTTTCTCGATCAGTTGTATCCCGAAGTCCAGGGTTTTCTGTCGAAGAAATATTCACCATTCCTATAATTTGGGTTGTGCTAATTCGTTTGCCGATTTCACTAATACGTCTAGCATCAAGCCCCAGCCAATCCTTTGTCGCATTAGATTTGGGCAATACAAGAATATTGTCTCGATAAACAGATAAGCCTTTAAATTTAGATATAGTTTTTCTAATATCCGATCGTTTGATGTTAAATGAATCGGAAACATTTTTTATACTATCAGAATCCAAATCCCAAACACGAATCTCAAAAGAAAAGGCACCACATTTGTAATCACAAAAATCTTCACCTTGATTTAAAAGCTTTTCATAATGTGGCTTATCCCAAGGAAGAGTGCCATTCTTTTCTCTTTTTTTTGCAAGAGAGTTGTTTATGTATTTCCAAGAAACTTTTCCCTCTTTATTAACAGTTCCCGAAATGGAGTATGCAGGCTTATCTATAAATGGATTCAACTCTATTTTCAGATCATCATCAAATAAATCACCATTATCTTTTTGAATTAGATGGATTGAAAAATCATTGATTTTATTAAATGGATTAAGCAAACGGGACAACTCATCTTTTAAAGACATAAATTTATCCCTTGACCAAAATTCTCTTAATTCATCAATGCGAATAACCGTTCCTGACTCTTTGTCAATTAAAGGGTCTTCCTTAGGGTTGTTATCCAACTCAATTCTACATTGCTCGATGGATTTTGCATTTCGCAATTTATTCCAATCGATTGACACCAATACACACGATTTCATTCCTGAAGTTTTTGTATATATTGATATGGATTTCCCTATTTTGGCAACAGAAAAACGCCCCACGCCCTTATTTCCAGAAACACTCCTTTGTTTCTTTTTTCCATCAACAATCCGGGTAACAACCGGACTATTTTCTTTATACGGTGTGGCTACAGTGGCAAACGCGTCTCTTATTGTTTCAACGGACATCCCGAGTCCATCATCCGAGATTTCTATCCTTTGATTATTGCCATTTGTAACCAAAGAAATAGCAACTTCAAATGCATACGCATCATAAGCATTTTTTACTAATTCAGCAAGAACAACATTATCACTCGTAACAAGTTCATCCCCAAAAGCAGCAAACGCTCTTGGGTGTATCATGACAGGTATTTCTGTTACATTATTCTTCATATTAATTAGTGATTCCCTTCTAATATAACTTCACCTAGTCGTCTTGCATATTCGGGAGGCACTGCATTACCAATCAGCCGTGCCGCGACTTCTAATTTTGTGGTTTTAAATTCGTATTCCCAAGGAAAAGATTGCAAAGTTGCACCTTCTCGTACAGATAAACCTCTATCATCTTCTGGATGACCAAACCGACCATTCGAATAACTCAAAAATTTTGTCGTAATCGTGGGAGAGGGCTTATCCCAAAAAATTCGGCCATATACATCACAAAAAGAATGATCTTTTCCACGATAGCATTTTAGTTGTAGCCGTCTATTTCGACTCCACTCCTTGCGACTACCTCCATCATGTGGCGTATTTTGTATCCGCTCTAAATTTATGTCTGACAGCTGTATTGCGGAATGAAATCTTAGGGCATTGGCATCTCGAAATCCTGCATTTATACGTCTATACCGTCTTCTATCCCCAATTGCCATTTTTACAGTTATTTCTTCACGGTCTTTTTCAGGCAAGTGAACCTCTCTATCAAGCCTGGTGGCAATAAGCGAAAAACGGCGGCGACTTTGTGGAATACCGTAATCTTTCATATTAACGATATCGTATTTACAGGTTCGGGAATTAGCCGAGCCATAATTATGTTCTTTTAGAAAGTCTAAAAAATCATAAAGAACAGTTTCCTTATTTGTAAGAATCCCAGGAACATTTTCAACAAGGACATATCCTGGGTTGTAATATCCAATAAATCTTTGAAATTGCAAAAGCAAGTCTTTCGATGCTTTTGACTTCTCTTTTGAAGAGCGAATGATGCTATAAAATTGGCACGGACTGCAACCGACAAGAATTAAATCATCGTCATTTCGATGAACGCCCAGTTCTTTTTCAAAATAGTCTAGTTCAAGTTTATTTATGTCCGCGGTAACGAATTTAGCACCTTCGTTGTTCGCTTCATACGTTTCTTTTGCAGCCTCGTCAAAATCAACACCTGCTATAACATCTATACCAGCTTGACGCAGACCACAGGTCATCCCGCCACCGCCGCAAAAAAAATCGATTGCTCTCATATTTTTGACCTATATTTTCCCAAGTTTAATATACATATTTTCCCAAGTTTAATATACATATTTTGGCTTCCTAGGTAAACTGTAACATCTTTTTTTTCTTACGCACAGCATCTCTTGACATCCTGCTTCGGGGCGAGGTTGAACGGACGCCAACCCTAAACCAGCCCCAAATCACCTTTTTGGTAGAAAACGACGAATTTATCGCAGCCATCTATCAATTTTTTGTTCAGTTTCACAATAAAACCTTCATCTTCAATTTCATGAGCGAAAACAGAGACTCTACCACCATTTTGCTTATTTGAAGAATAACCGACACAAAGATTTGGAGAAAGACTTAGAATTAATTTATCCTTAACATTATCAGCAAGGACAAACCTTTTGTTTGTGCGGTTAACCATAAAATGGTAATCTATTTTCGCCCAATCGTCATTGCCCTCCACCAACAAATGGAAATTTACGGTCTGCTTCAAAAGCTTATAAGCAGTAAAGCCGTTTGGCAAAGTTTTCTCGGGCGAATATAGATCCTTTGCAAAAGTTAAGTTCTCGTAAGTTTCTTTAACAAAAAGATCGTTTATGGTTTTTGTCCTGCAGAGGAGTTTGTAAGTCAATTGCAAAAAACTAATATCCTGAAAGATTTTTGCTTTCTCGTTGATGTTGTCAGCAGTTTCGATTTCCCTTATATATTTGAAAAGCAAATCGTCATCCTTGCTTGTTTGTGTTTCTGTATTTTGCGTATACTGATTTTTCTCAAAGAAGATGTTATGTGCTTCTTTTCTTCTGAAATTGAGCTCTTTGTCACATATTTGCAATGCATTCGGATATTTATCAACGGAGTTATTTATCCACTGTTTAATTAAGCATTGTGGAAAGGAGTGGTTTATTTTTGTATTTCTTCTCATATTCTGAAATATAGTTGTAATGCAGAAATTTCCGCGGCTCGGCTCCAGCATCCGGGGTTTTAGGGGCGGAGCCCTTAGGAGAGGGGGTGTCCAGAAGACGGTTTGGACGCGGATTGGAAAGGAGATCCCCGCCTTCGCGGGGATGACTGTCTGCGGAACCCGCGGACAAAGCGGCTGTAGGCAGGGGGACTCTTCCCCCACCAAGTGAAAAGGCGACGTCATTCTTCCATCAGTACCGCGACGTCGTCCTTGCCGAAGGCTTGCCGGTAGCTCGATTCCAGCGCCTCTCCGGGGGTGCAGTTTTCCCTGAACAGGACCATGCCGCTGTCCAGGCATTCCATGTCAAGTTCGCCGTCGATGTCGATGCATTCCGGCCGGAACGTGGACTATAGGCAAATAGTCGGTAAACCCTTCCCGGATGTCTTCTTCGAGCAGGTTGTCGCCGGTGCCCGCCTGGACTTTCAGGAACGCCTTTGCGCTCTTGACCCATGCGAGTATCGCGCCGCCGAACGAGTCGTTTTCCATAAGGCCTCCGAAGAATTTTGAAAATAATATCGTTATACACATAAATGTATTTATAACGAGCTTTGTATTTAGCAATACAAGCCGAGGTATCTCCACCTTTTTTGTGAGTTTCACAAATGTCAGCAAGCATAGCTGCTTATCAAACGCACAACCAATATAAATTTGTTTTTCACAAAAACAACCTAGAGAATTTCCCTATTTAGATTTTGCTATTTTCTGTTTGATTATGAAAAGGATTGAAGTAGTTGCAGGCATTATCAAAAGTGGCGAAAAGATTTTTGCGACAGAGCGCGGTTATGGCGAATTCAAAGGCTTCTGGGAATTTCCTGGTGGAAAAATAGAAGCTAACGAAACTCGCGAACAAGCACTTGTCCGCGAATTAAAAGAAGAACTTGCCGTTGATGTAAAAGTTGAAAATTTTCTCTGCACCATAAACTACGATTACCCCACTTTTCATTTAACAATGCATTGCTTTTATTGCTCTATCGTTAAAGGCGAATTAACTTTGTTAGAACACCAATCTGCGAAATGGTTAAAAACAAACGAATTAGATTCCGTTAAATGGCTAGCGGCTGATATCGAAGTGATTGAAATTTTAAAAACACATTAACTTTTACTAGAATCGTCCAAAGCTAAAGCCTGCATAAAAACCTGACCACCATCGCACTTTGTGTTTTGATGATCCAAAATCATCGTGATAATTTCCTAATGGTTTAAGTAGCAACTTATCTAAATACCCTATGGAAGTAAAGTTCAATGTGGATCCTACAGAAAGACCAATTCCTGGGAGTAATTGATATACATAGCCTAAGCGCCCACGGTGATGAAATCCTGCTTCTGAAGTGTTGTGTTCACTATATTTTCTGTTCACTTGTAAAAATGTGTATTCTAATTCAAAGTGACTTCCGTATTTTCCAAATTGCGTTCCAAAGCCAATTCCATCTTCATTGTATTTTTCAAAATCTTTAAACAGAGCGCCTTTTTCAAAGAAACCGGCATATTCAATATTGGTGTATAAATAAGCCGTTCCTAAATGAAGCGACGCTCCTAAAGCCCCCATTTCATTTACATAAGGGTTTATATTCCACACGCCGTTTCCGACAATATTTATTAAACCTATCGGTGTTTTTTCACAAGTCCCACAAATATTAAGAATGCCCCACTGTCTACCTTGTGTTTTGCCGGCTATATTCATTACACCAACTTGAAAACTTTTTTCTTTGCCGGCTATATTTAGCACGCCCACTTGAGCTCCGTTTTCTTTTGCTCCAATATTTAATGGTGCAAGTTGTAAAGCACTATTTTCTCCTGAAATATTTATGCCTCCAGAAACCTGAACATTACTTTTTTTTGCAATATTCATGCCTGCTACAATTTGCACATTTGTTGTATGAGCTAGGTTCAAACCAGCAGCAATCTGAGCTCCAGAAAGCGAATCATCGATAACATTCATCGCAGCACTTATTTGAGTTCCAGAAGATTTGTCTTTTGCAATATTTGCAACAGAACTGAGTTGCAAGCCATCAAAGCTTTTCGCATAATTCAATACTGGCGCTAATTGGGCTCCTTCAAAATGATTTAAGCCAAAATTAACTACTGACGAAAGTTGTAAACCATGCATTTCTTTGTGAGCTATGTTTGTTAAAAGACTGAGTTGCATTCCTATCATATAATCACTTGCGTTGGCTACAAAAAATCCAAACTGAAAACCTTTTCTCGGGTTTTCTTCAAAATCCAAAAAATTAAAAGTGAATCGGAATTTGCCATTTTCTTTTAAAGAATCTAGGGTATTTGAAACAGAATCTTTATTGGCTTTAACTTCTCCACGAAGGGTTGACTTTTCAGAAGGGACTCTTTTGAAGTTTTCTGCAAGTATTTTTTGGCGTTTACCATTTTCTAGTGAAATGGTGGCATTTTTGTAAACAGAATCTTGTTGCAAACTAATTATGTAATGCCCTGAAGGTAAACCTAAACTTATGAATTGTCCGCGTTTTTTATGAAGTTCTGCAAGGAGTTCGCCATTTGCATCGCGAATATACAAGCGTCCAAAAATATTTTCTTCTAAATCAAGCCCTGCACTTGTTGTGCGTAAGTCAGTCATTACCACATCCCCTGTCCCAACAAGGTTCATGTCGCGAGTAGGGTGTTGAGCGCCCCCAATTGTAGATTCAGTTTTTTGGAGCGTTTCATTAAATGCAAATTGATAAGCTTCTGATAAAGTGACGCGTCCATCATTGCTTAAATCTCCAGCGCCTCGCAAACCACTGACTAATGAATGGGTAAAAAATGAACCTTTAATTTTGTCGCTTTCTTGGCTGGATTCATCTTGAGTGGAACTTGTAATAAAAGCATATCCTTTCATATCGCTGCTTTTATCTACCATAAATGCAGGTATTGCTTGCCCACCTTTTACTCGCGTAATAGCTCCAGATCCACAGGCATCTATTACAGCTATTTTCACGTCGGCAGAAAAAGCATCAATTCTATTGCGCAATTCTTTCCAAGAATAATTTTCATTTCCTAATTTAAGGCCTTTTTCATCGGCATGGCCACTGTAATATACAAGAACCTCATTACGGCCATTTTCTTTGGCTTTGGCTAATTTTTTATCAAGATTTGAAAATTCATTTTGCAATTTCTTTATGGAAGGTTCATTAACGAAAATCACATTTTCTGGTAAAACGCCTCCCATTTCTTTTAACACTTTAGTAAAGGATTTGGCGTCACTTTCGGCATAACGTAAAACAGGTTGTCCAGAGCCACCTTTGTTTGCACTTATAGCTACAACATAGCGATTGATAAAAGAAAGTTCTGTTGCCGCATTGGCATGCACTGAAAAGGCAATCAAAATAAAAACAGAAGAAAATCTAATAACCTTTTTAAGACTATTCAAAAACATTATTCGCCTACCTTTTTAAGGGTAAATTCAACAACATGAAGATTAGAGTTTTTCAGCAAATCATCTATTTTATTTTTTTCAACAGAAAACTCTTTTTTTGCTGTTACAAAAAAGAATTTTTCGAAATGTGGAGCGTTGTCTAATTTATACGCAAAAGGAAGTGATTGTATTTTTCCAGGCAATAAAGCGATTGCTTTTTCGGCATTTCCCATGTGTTGCGTAAGATTTCCGTTTCCATCCATACTAAAAAGGATTCCAAAGCATTTTTCTGGTACAGAATAACGCACTTGAACTTCATCGCCTTCTTTGACTTCATCAAGATTCTCTAATTGAATAATTCCTGTTTCTGTTTTTTTCCAGATTTCTATACGAGCGTCAAAACCTTTTACACGAGTTTCTGTATGAACAGCAACTTGCATTTTTTCCATTACATTTTCATTGGCTGGAGTTTTTAAAATGAAATTCACTAGCACGCAAGAAAGAGTTAATGCCAAAATGAAAACCGCAGCGATTGCAAGTTTTCCAAAATTAAAATTCCATTGCTTTTTAGTTTTTGGTAATTTTTCAACTAAATTTTCAAAGGGCAATTCTTCTAAAATAACCTTATTATTTTCTCGTAATGCTTGTAGTTGCCTAGCTAAAAATGCATCTTTTTTTTCAAGATTTTGAATTTCTTTCATTTCTTCGTCAGGCAAATCACCAGTTAAAAAACGTTCTAGTTTCCAATCAGGAATCATTATTTTACCTCCAGATTTTTTATTTTCTCTTTCAATTGGCGTAAACGTTTTCGCACGCCACTTACTGAAAGCGAAACTTCTTTTGCAGTTTCTTCAAGAGTTAAACCATCTACGTAATGCAATACGGCAATTGTTCTACTAGATTCTGGTTCTTTTGAAAAAAGACGCGCCAAAATATTTTTAGTTTCATACTCACTTTGTTCGTCTTCTGCACAAGCAATTTTTAAAAGTAAATCCGAAGAATCCTTGTCAAGACCATGGCGGTGCTTGTCCCGAATACGATTTAAGCAAAGTCTTGTTGCTGTATTCCACAAAAGACTGCTTGGCTTTTTTAAATCAAGTGTATTTGCCGAAGAAAAAATTCTGACAAAAACATCCTGCATTAAATCGCTTGCATCAGCTTTATCACGAAGGAGTTGCAAACACCGCCTATACACCATAGGCGCATAAGTTTCGTAAACCTTCGCAAATTCTGCTTTTTTCAAGCTTTCAGTCTTTTTCACGCTTATTAAACACCCAAAGAGGTAAAAAGTGTCACCTAAAAAAACATCCATTATGGACATTTTGAGTTTACCAAAATATTACAATTAATTTCAGTACCATTTCATAAAAAAGCTGTCTAAAAATATAAATTCCATATAACTTTTTTTTTGGGAGTTTTCGCATGGGAAAAAATTTTATTCACTCTGCTGTTGTTTCTTCAGCAATCGTTGCTCTTGCTTCTAGCATGAGTTTGGCTCAAACTGCTGAAATTGCCGATTGGGCTGGTTTCCGCAAAGCCGCCACCTCTTTTACTTTTGATGATGGGGCTCCAAGTCATATAAGTGATGGCGCACCGACATTTGATAAATATGGTTATAAGGCAACTTTTCATTTGGTAACAAACTGGAACCCAGATTGGAATGGCTTTCAGACTCTTGCTAATAATGGCCACGAAATTTCAAGCCATAGTTCTTCTCACCCAACGAATATGGGGGGCGAAGAAGCTTCTTCAAAACAAACTATTGAAGGGCGTATTCAACAAAATTATGGTTGTCTTACTGTCGCTTACCCAAATTGCAATATGCCAAACAATACAACTGCTCTATCGCAGAATTACATTGCTGGTCGTATTTGCAATGGTTCCTGGCAAGGCATTTCTGACAACATGGGCAAAAACGGCCCAAGCGACTGGTTTAAAGTTCCAGCCATTATGACTGGCGACCAAGGGAGCATTAATTCAACAAATGGCTTTACTGGTGAAATGCAAAAAGTCATCCAGAGCGGTGGCTGGGTAATGTTTTTAACACACGGATTCTCCGGCAAAAGCAATGGCTCTGCTACTTATTCTCCGACAGACCTTAATGCTATTGACGGTGCTCTCCAATGGGCAAAACAAAATGATAAAGACATTTGGGTTGCTCCATTCCGTAATGTAGCCATGTATGTCAAAGAACGTAATGTGTCTAAAATTGAGCCTCAAGATGGCGGAGATGCAAACACAATGTCATTTAAACTTTCTCATAACATAGCAGACAATGTTTCAAAATACGATTACCCACTTTCTATCCGCGTTCAGACAAATTGGACAAATGTCAAAGTTTCTCAAAACAACGCCGATATTGAATCCAAAGTAGAAAATGGTTATGTTTATTTTGACGCTGTTCCAAACGCAGGCACTATCGTTGTAAAAAACGCAGACGCTGCTACTGAGCCCCCTATAGATACACCACCTACCTGTGACGCTCTTACATTAGATTGTTACAGTGCAGAAGAACTTTGTTCTATGGGTGTTGCAGAACACTGTTCAAACCCAATTGTTCAGATTCCAAACAATGCTCCTTTAGCCGTTTACAAATCTTCTGACAATTACATTGTCGTTTCTGGTGCTCAGGGCAAGGCAATTACTGTATTCAATAACCTTGGTCAGATTGTCCGCACAACACAAGGGCTTGGCTTTGAACAAAAAGTTTATGCCGGCGCAAAAGGCGCTTATATCGTAAGAGTCGGAAACAGAACATTCAGTATCCGTCTTTAATTTTTCTCTATACAAAAAAAACTACCTGCTTACTGCAGGTAGTTTTTTTTATTTGTTTTTCATTTATTCGTCTGCAGAGAAAGTGTTATCTCTACTCAAATTTTTCCCGCGTTTTACAAGAGCTAAAACTAAAACAAGCGCAAAGACGGCAGCCAAAGCTAATGCAACAAAATAAGGTAAACCAAACCCAACAGGAGCGCCTTTTAAATTTTCTGGAGACACCCACAAAATATAAGCCAAAACAATAAATGTCATAAAATATGTCGGGAAAAGAGCTATCCAGAAATTTTTCTTTTTACTTATCAAATAAACTGTTGTCACACATAAACTACAAACCGCCATTACCTGGTTAGACCAACTGAAATAATTCCACAAAATGTTAAATCCGTTCGGGTTCAAATTGCTCCAAAGAATCAGAACAAAACACAATGCAAAAATAGGCAAAGTTAAAAGCAAACGATTTTTTGCTTTTGATTGGTCAAAACGGAACAATTCAGAAATAGTCAATCTTAAACTACGTAAAGAAGTATCACCACTTGTAATCGCCAAAACAACAACTCCAATTATAACCATCCAAGAAACAAACTTTAGCGGAATAACAGTAGAAACAAGCTCATTCAAAACGCCAACACCAGAAACGCCCGAAAGTAATGCAGGGTTTTGTTGGTAAATAAACATTCCACCAGCAGCCCAAATCATTCCGATTAAACCTTCAAGAATCATCATGCCATAAAAAGTCTGTCGCCCTGTTCTTTCTGTTTTTTCTGTTCTAGCAACAATAGGGCTTTGCGTGCTATGAAAGCCACTAATAATCCCACAAGCAATCGTCACAAATAACATTGGAATTATCGGCTGTCCTTCTGGGTGTTTATGGAATTCAGATGCAATATTCAAAATATTGAATTCTTCTAAAAGAGAAAATTTAGGTAGAAGGGCAATAAAAATTGCAACAGAAGCAAATATTAGCATTCCACCAAAAATCGGATAAATTTTTCCAATCACCTTATCTATCGGGAAAAATGTGCTGATAAAGTAATAAAGAAAAATCAGACCGACCATTACCCAGAAAAATGTCTTTGACGATAAATCACCAACCACAACAGGCATATTCAAAAGGCTTGCAGGCGTATTGGTAAAAACAGCCCCAACAAATAGCAAGGCTATTGCAATAAATAACATAACAATTTTAGAAGGCACATTCCCTAAAAATTTTTCCGCAAGCGCAGGCACATTTTTTCCGTTATTTCGCATGCTTATCATTCCAGAAAAATAATCGTGCAAAGCGCCGCCTAAAACGTTTCCTATCGGGAGAACCAAAAAGACAATCGGGCCAAATTTAATCCCTAAAATAACACCAATGACAGGGCCAATTCCTGCAATGTTTAGTAGCTGAATCAACATGTTTTTCCAATGAGGTAAAACAAGCCTATCAACCCCATCAGGATTTTTTATCGCCGGCACTTCCCGGTCATCCGGAGCGAAAACTCGTTCAACAAAACGGCCATAAAAGAAATAGCCTGAAACTAAAATAAGAATTCCTATAAAAAATGTTATCATGATATTCTCTGTATTGTAAGCGATTTATTTTTTGACAAAATGTTTTCGCAAAAGTTTTATTTCTTCTGCATAACCAGGCAGTTCATTTGGCGTTTCTAAATAAAATGGCAAATGTGAAAGTTTCGGGTGGTTAATAACATTCACCAATGCAGAAAGGCCAATAAAACCGCCGCCAATTACTTCGTGTCTGTCTTTATGACTGCCTAATGGATTTTTAGAATCATTTAAATGTATTGCTTTTAAGCGCGAAAGCCCTATCACTTTATCGAATTCTTCAAGGACTGAATCCAATGCATTTACAATATCATAGCCAGCATCGTGAACATGGCAAGTATCAAGACAAACACCTAATTTTTCGTTTAATTCAACGCGTTTTATAATTTCAGCAAGTTCTTCAAAGTTTCTACCGACTTCAGAACCTTTCCCGGCCATAGTTTCTAAAAGAACTAAAGTCTTTTGCTCTTTTGAAAGAATACCATTCAAAGCGTCAACAATAAAAGCAATGCCTGTTTCTACACCTTGTTTAACATGACTCCCCGGGTGAAAATTAAGCATGCCTTGTTCAATATACTCCATCCTTGCAAGGTCTTCGGCAAAAATTCTTTTTGCAAATTTACGGATTCCAGAATCAGCTGAACAAAGATTTAATGTGTAAGGTGCATGGGCTAAAACTCTTGCAAAATTATTTTCTTTTAAAAGTTTATTCAAAGCTTCTGCATCAGCAACATTCATTGGCTTTACATCGCCACCTCTTGGGTTTCGTGTAAAAAACTGAAATGTATTTGCACCAATAGATAAAGCTTCTTTACCCATCGCTTCATAACCGCGGACAGACGATAAATGGCAACCTATACTGAGCACATTTCCTCACTAAATTATTCTAAAATAAATTAGCAAAAGAAAAAGATTGATAAATTTGACAATATGAAAGACAATTCAAAAATCCCGCCAATTCCAAAATCAGAAAAAGGTTTCTGGTGGCTAAGCAATGGTTTTAGTGTTTTCGGGCCATTTTTACCAAGTACTTTAGCTGAACAAATCAGGCAAAACAACCTCACCGAAGAAACTCTTGTTTATAGACCTGGTTACCTGACTTGGAAAAAAGCAAAAGACGCCAGAGAACTTGACGCCTTATGGTTTTAAATGTTGATTATCAAACAATTAAAATAGTTTTGTAATATCTTTCCACTGCCCTGCTTCTCCATGCATTAAATAAGCAGAACTTCCTTCAATGCTCTGAATCATGGCTTTTAATTTTTCAATGGTAGAAGCTTCATCAAATCCGATTTGATTTTTTACAGAAGCATCAATTACAATTCCAAAATTCACCGGCGTCTGGACGCACAAACGCAAAAATTCAACAAAGTTTTCCTGAGAAATAATGGTTCTTGTCGGGGTAACGTGTTCTACATTTTCCGGGTCACGAACAGTTACTTGCATTGGAAATAATTTAGGAGCTCCGGCTTGTGCCGCATTCAGATAAAAAGTTTTTCCAACCATCATGCTAAGCGTTTCACCCATTTCACGAACTTCAATAATTACATCGCTCTGGTCTGAAACACCTTCAGCTGTAATCTTTGGAGCAGAAGAACAGCCTATAAAAGCAAAAACTCCGGCTAAAAACAAAAGACTTAAAACCAACTTTTTCATAGAAACTCCTTCAAAAATTTCAACCATTTAAATTTACTTTTTTTTATCTAAAACAAATAAGGCTTTTTCAATCAAATCCGGCGAGAGATTAAAAATTTCACTCAAAACAGAACCTTGCCGTTCTCTTTCAATTTTTTCCATCCGAGAGCCATCTTTATCGCGAATCATTAAATTGCCTTTTTGAAAATAATACTGAATACCGCGTTCTCTGTCTAAACGATTCAATACCGGGTAAGTCATCATTTCCCGGCTAAAACTTTCTTGCCAGTATTTTCGAAACTCCGTTTCAGAAACACCACACATTTCAAATTCAAAACGCAATTTCATGTTCCCTTGTAAAGACCCAGTCCAAAGTTCAAGCAAATCCTTTTGCCGAACAAGGCGCACCGCATTAGGAACTAAAGGATAAACACTGGTATTATCCCCGACCAAAAATGTCCTTGGAAGTTCAAGCGGGTCAAAAATCAGATAACCAGGGTCAAACAAAAACTCTTTACCTTCATAAGGCAAACAAAGCGCACAATGGATATTGCGTTCTTTTCTTTTATGCCCCATCCAAAGTTTTGGTGAAAGCCCTAATTCCAAAAGTTCTTGGTATACAAACCAAGTCATGCTAAAACAAGTTCCGCCTCCCATCCAGGAATCAACGTCATTTTGAAAAGAATCGTCTAACGAAAGAGCCGAAGACGAAGAACCCGTTTCTGCATAACGGATAATTTTTGTCAGATTTTCGTAAGTAACCGTTGAAAAACGATTACACATTTCAAGGATTTTTTCCCATGTTTTATCCATACTTTAAACATAGCAAATACAATAAAGGACTCGTTTTATTCTTGAATTTTTGCTATCTTCTAGCACGATGTTAGGTATTGAACAAAAAAAAGGTGATGCAAATATTTTAAGCGGCAAGTTAATTGCCTATGCTAGAATTTTACCTTCTACAGACTCTGAACCAGCACCAGCGCCGTTCCAGAACATGGTCCGTAACGGGCTTTTGGTTATTGAAGGTGATTTCAGAGATGCAAATACCGTCCGCCAGCTTCTCCAGAAAGAACTTGGCAATAATTTCGATGAAAAAATTGACAACTTAATTGAACGCATTCAAGAAGAAGGCGGCGATTTACCCGAAGGCTTTGACCCAGAAATGATTCGGGACCGCATCAATGAACTTTCTAATATGGAAGTCATTCCTATACCTGCAAAAATCACGCACAAAGAATCCGAAGAAGAAATTCTTAAAGACGATGGTGATATTTTTTACATCGGAGAATTCCAGGGCGTTGGGCAAGCGCATTTTTGTCTTACCAGCTTGCCAATTTACTACCAGGCCAAATACAAAGAACAAGTGAAAGTAACAGAACAACGCTACTTAGAAGAACTGCTTTCTCAAATTGAATCGCAAGAAATTCTTGATACCAATTCTTTGAAAGAAAATTCTGACTTGTTCCCAAGCGACGCTTCTTTAAATTCTTTTATCGGTAATTTGCAAGAGCTATTTGACACAAGAATCATTCCTTTTATGCTTTCTCAAGCCGCTGAATCTGACTTTCAAAAAGCAATTACTCAATTCAATCATTTTATGCAACCTTATTCTGGCAAAGACGATTTAGAACAAGTTTGCAAAACTTTAGAATTGCTCCGTCAGAATTCGGCAAATACAACGGAACGCAAACGCCTTGAATTGCTCTGCAATAAAATTAGTGCCATTTATCACGAAAACTTCAGAAAAGTCCCGGCAATCATTGAAAAATTAAACGCTTTAGCAGAATAATCTTACTTTCCGATACAAAAATCTGAAAATATTGATTGCAGAATATCTTCTGAAGAAATTTCGCCTGTAATTGAAAGCAATGCATGGCGAACTGTTTGCATTTCAAACGCAATCAATTCTACCGCCGGGTTATTTCTTAATAGTTCAATCGCCCGGTTTACTCCTACCAAAGCATCTTCTAGACAAAGGCGTTCTCTTTCACTTGTAATCCAAAAATCTTCTGTCGGCAATTCTTTTTCAGCGTATAATTTTTCATTCAAAAGATTTCTCAAGTCATCTAACCCTTCGCGAGTTTTTGAAGAGACACAGAATTCATTTTCTATTTTCAAAATATCAGATTTCGAATAAACTAAAATTTCATTTTCTTCAGAATTTAACTTACCTTCCACAGGGTCAACCAAATGAATTTTCAAATCTGCTTCGGCAAGAATCGCTTTACTTTTTTCCATTGAAAGTGCGTCTAATTCTGAAACCGGAGCGTTTCCTATTCCTGCGGTATCCACCAAACGAATTTCTCCCCCAGGAAGCATTAAACGCACTTCAACAAAGTCTCTTGTTGTGCCGGCAATATTGCTTACCAAAAGCCGGTCTTCTGCAAGCAAAGCATTGATTAAACTAGACTTACCTGCATTAGGCGCGCCATAAACAACAGCCAAAGGCAAGCGATTGACTGTAGCAGCATTTTTAAACCGGATAAGCAATGAGTGAATTGTTTTCTGTATTTCAAGCAAACGATTTTCCCAGCCATCAAAATCAGGGTCAGCTTCTTCTTCTGCAAAATCCACATCAAGCTCAAGCAACGCAGAAAAAGACAAAACCGATTTTGCAAGTTCTTTTACTTGTTTTGAAAAACGTCCAGAAAGGAGTCGCCTTGCATTTTCAAGTGCTGCAGTAGATGTACTGTGAATGACTTCTCCAACTGACGCAGCTTGCACCAAATCCAATTTTCCATTTAAAAAAGCTCGCTTAGTAAACTCACCGGGTTCTGCTAAACGCACATTCGAAAAAGTAAGAATCGCTTGCAGAATTTCTCTTACAATTAAAGGGTTGCCATGCGGAAAAATTTCTAAAGAATCTTCACCTGTGTAAGATGCTGGCCCACTATAAAATATGTACAAAAGAGAATCTATTTGCTTTTTAGTTTCAGGGTGTTTTAAAACGCCATAACACGCTTTTCTCGGTTCTGCATTTTCACAACCAAACAAAGTTTTTACAATTTCCTTTGACTTTGGCCCGCTCACACGTAAAGCGGCTACAGCAGAAACTCCCGCCGGAGTCATTGGGGCTACAATAGTTACTGATTTTTCTTGTTCCTGAAACATACACCAAATATACTTACATTTTCTCTCTCTATTTTAAATCTATATTGTAAGAAACTTTTTCTAGAAGGCTTTTATGTTTACTTTGATTTCTTCTCCTCTTGGTTCTGTTGAACGCTTAATCATTCAAAAACAAAATGGCACCGAACTTGAAATTTTAACTGGCTGGGGAGCCGGTTTAAACGCTTGGAGAATTCCTACAGAAAAGTCCATTCTTAATTTACTTTATGGCTATCAGACCGAAGAATCTTTCTGGAAAATTCAAAACGATACAAGTGCCGGCGTTCGCCTTGCTCCTTGGGCTGGCCGCACAAATAACGCCATTTGGAACTGGAAAGGCGAAACTTTTAAACTCGACAACAATGTCTCTTGGGCAAAACACGCTTTACACGGTTTAGTCCATCAAAAAAAATGGGTTTTAAAATCTTTTACAAGCAACAATGAAAAAGCTATTCTCACTCTCGCTTATGATTGGACAGGCAATCACGAAGGTTTCCCGTTTCCATTTCATGCTGAAACCATTTTCACCTTCTCAGAAAATTCTTTTAGCGTAAAAACAAAAACAACAAATACCGGTTCAAAAGAAATGCCTTATTCCGAAGGTTTTCACCCTTATTTTTCTCTCGGTGAAAAAATCAACAACTTAACTTTAAAAATCCCGACCGCTGAAAAAGTTCTTGTAGATTCTACAGACATTCCTACTGGCATGCGCGAAACTGAAACTCGTTTTAACGACTCGCTCCTTGGAGATACTTTTATCAATGACTGTTTTGCCATTCAAAACCTTGTAGAAAAATCAGAAACCATTCTAAAAAGTTCTAGCGCCACTCTTTCTGTCTGGCAAAATTCAAATGCAAAAGAATATCGTTTTATCCAAATTTACACGGCTCCAGACAGAGAAAGTATTGCTATAGAACCTATGACTCATGAGCCAGATGTTTTAAACCATCATCGCGAATTAACCGTTCTACAACCTGGCGAAACACTTGAATTAGAATGGGGCGCTAACGTGGCCATTCACCAATAAAACGATAAGCTCCTGGTTTAAGTGCTTTTGCTGGTTTTCCGGTTGTTTTCTTGAACAAGCTATGTTCTTTACCAAAACCAGCTTCACGTTCTTGTTCTACTTCAATAAATTCTAACGCTTTGGCAAAAATTTCGTCTTCATTTTCACTATAAAAATCAGGTTCAAATCCTTTACGGTGAAAGGCTTCTCCATTCTTATCTAAAAATTCAGCAACTGTTACAGAATACAAGCCTTCAGCAGGAGTAAGCCCAAGATACTGCATAATCCCTTTGCCATAAGTCTGCATGCCAACAATTGGTGATTTTTTATTTTGCACAACAGCCGCAAGCATCATTTCTGAACAACTGGCACTTGCAGTATCGGCTAAGAAAACATAGTAACGCTCTACTCCGATTCCTTCCGTCGTTGCAAGAATCGGCTCTAAACCTTTCACTTGCTTTTCTTCTTTTTCGTTCCAATCAGTTGATTGCATAATCACTAAAGTATCGTTTTTATGCAAAAGTTCAGAAGCCATATCCATACAAATTTCTACATCTCCTCCAAGGTTTCCTCGTAAATCAATAATCGTTGCTTTCGCTCCATGTGTTTGTTCTAAAGCAGCAATCCATTCTTTATAAGTGCTACCACCAATTGTTTCCGAAGAAAATTCAGTCACATGAATAACCGGCACTCCTTCAACAGAATCAACAAAAACCGTCGGAAGAGTAAATTCTTCTAGCACAAGAGATAACGAAATAGTGTCTTCATCGCGAAGCAATGTAAGGCTTATTTCATCACCTACTTCACCTGCAGCCAAACGTTCAAAAGTTCCCTTTTGTTTAATCGGAATTTCATCAACGGCTAAAATCAAATCCCCGACTTCTACTTGAGCTATATCAGCAGGACTTTCTTTATAAACTCTTGTTACAAAAAGAGAATCATTCAATTCAAGTCCTGGGCCAACTTCTGTTGGCATACCAAACATCATTTCAATAAAAAGCTGAAGCAATTCTGGTGGAATATAATAAGTAAAAGAATCAGAAAGCATAGAATACATGTATTGGACATTCCCGAATTCTTCATCTTCAACATAAGCATAATAATAAGTCAAAGGGTCTTCTAATTCCTCTTCGGCCCAATAATACTGCTTTTGCAAAATATCATAGTTAAAGAAAAACTCTTGATCTGCTAAAGAAAGAGAATCTTGTATTTCTGTTTCTTCATCAACAGAAACCGTTCCTGTTGTATTTGAAGTACAAGCAAAAAAGAAACTTGCCAAAAAAAGGATTACAAAAAAACGCATGGGCATAAAAAACCTTTTAAAAACTACATAAAAGAAAGATAATCTTTTTTTCTTAAACTTTCCTTTTCTCCAAACCTTTTATAACGCATAAAAAATGACTATTTTTTGTGCCGTGATAAATGACAAGCTTTTTTTTAAAATTATTTTCCCTATTGAACAGCAAAGATTCATTGAAATCCCAGAAGGCCGTTCTATAATTGGTCGCGGACTTAGTGCAGACATCCGATTAAATGACGAACTAGTTTCTAGAGAACATTGTGAAATTTTCAATAATACACAAGTCATTCATCTTAGAGATTTACACAGTACTAACGGTTCTTTCGTCAATTTCACAGAACAAAGTGAAACTATTTTAAAAAATGGCGATCAACTCCAGATTGGGGCAACCATTCTAAAAGTCGTTATCCAGGCATCTGCTGACATTACAGAAACATTCAGCGCTCACAATATTTTTTCATTGGAACATTTTATTACTTGTTCTAAAAGTTTTTTAAAATTTGCGGCTAGAAACAATACTTCTATTTCTGTAATTGATTTAATTATCAATCCAAATGCAAATATTTCTCTTCCAAAAACTCTTGCCCTAAAATTTTTCTCTTTGATAAACAATGTAAAATCGCGCACCCATCTGCTTTATTCTCCAACACCTTTACATTTCAAAATTCTTTTATCCGGAATTTCTGAAAAAGAGACAGAAACTGAAGCCGCTACTTTTGCCGATGCTTTAAATGAGCATAAATTTTTTTGGAACGACTCTCAAGTTTCTTTAGAATGTTCCTATAAAATTCAATATTTCAGTTCTATCAAAACAGACTCAGAGCAAGTGCAAATTTTAAAAAGCCTAGAGGAATCATGTTAAACAATAAAATTTCAACTCTAGGCACAGCAAGCATTCCAAAGCTCATTCTTTCTTTTTCAATACCCGCCATCATCAGCATGATTATCGAATCCCTATACAACATAGTGGACCGTTATTTTGTCGGGCAAGGCGTTGGTTATTTGGGCATTGCAGGCATTACACTTTGTTTCCCTATTTCGCTTTTTATCATGGCTCTTTCTATGGTAATCGGCGTTGGGGCAAATACTCTTTTTTCAATTCGTCTCGGTGAAAAGAAATACGAACAAGCAAGAATCATTTTAAACAATGCTTTGACTTTGTTGATTTTAATGGCTCTTTTTTCTTTTACTTTCGGTCAAATTTTTATGGAGCCATTACTCCGTTCATTTGGAGCCAGTGAAGAAACTTTGCCTTACGCCACTTCTTACATGCGAATCATTTTATGCGGAGCAGTTTTTCAAACCATTACGCCTGCCATGAACCACTTTATCCGTTCTATGGGCCATCCAAAAACCGCAATGATTCGCTCTATAATCGGAGCCATTTTCAACATATTCTTTGATTGGCTTTTCATTATAAAATTCAGAATGGGAATAGAAGGGGCTGCATGGGCCACCATCCTTTCTCAGTTTATCGTTGCGATTTTCGTTCTCAGTTTCTTCTTTAAAAAGAATACTCCTATAAAATTGGGTATTCGTTACATGAAACTCAAATTCCCTTATGTGCGAAAAATTTTCTTCCTTGGAACGCCTCCAAGCATTATGCAAATCTGTAACAGTTTAATGAACGTCGTTTTAAACAACAGCCTTGCTTATTACGGCATGAAAAGTACATACCAAAGTGGCGATTTAGCTATTTCTGCATTCGGAATAATCAATAGCGTAGCCATGTTGCTGGTTATGCCTTTAATTGCCTTTGTGCAAGGTGTCCAACCATTAATTGGTTATAATTTCGGTGCAAAAAAATTTGCCCGCGTTCGCTATTTAGTCAAAATTCCTTTACTTTACGGCACATCCATAATGGTTCTCGTTTGGTTCTCTGTACAAACATTCGCAGAAAATTTTGTTATGCCTTTTGCTGCAGGCAATCAGGATTTAATAAACCTGGCCACTTCTGGCATGCGACTCTGGCTTTTTGGCATTCCGATGATAGCTATTGGCGCTCTTTCTGCAAACTTTTTCCAAGGCACAGGAAAACCAGGGCAAGCTATTTTCCAGAATCTCACCCGACAAGTTCTCTTGCTCATTCCTATGCTTTTACTTATGGGACACATTTTTGGACTGAAAGGAATTTTTCTTGCAGCCCCAATTTCTGACACAGGAGCCGCTCTCCTTGGGCTATTCCTTTTAAGAAAAGAATTGAAAAAAATGCCTCATCAAGATTTTTAATTTCTTACATCTTAAAAAAAAAGTTAATTTTCTTACAATCACTTTTTATGAAAGAAGATTATGGAAGAAAAACAAGAACAATCTAATTCTGAAGGCAATCGTTGGCAACGTAGAAAAGAACAACGACCGACAGAAATCATTCAAGCAGCAAAAAAACTTTTTGTTTCTCAAGGGTTTGCCGCCACTAAAGTAGCCGATATTGCAAAAGAAGCAGGCATTCAACCCGGAACACTTTATGTGTATTTTGAAAACAAAGAAGCTCTTTTTAAAGCCGTTATTGAAGAATCCATTAAGCCTCTTTTAAATTACGCTGACGGCATTATCGACAATTTTACTGATTCGCCACAAGAACTTATCCGCACTCTCGTTCAACGTTGGTGGGATTTACTTGAAAGCGAGGCTTGCCGCGGCATTCCAAAACTATTAACCTCAGAATCTCAAAATTTCCCAGAACTAGCAGCCTTTTATACAAGAGAATGTATCGACCCAGCCAAAAGAATGATTTATCGTGTTTTAGAATACGCTTTAAATAAAAAAGAAATTCGCCTTTTAAACATGGAAATGGCCTCAAGAGTCATATTCTTCATTCTCCACCAATTATTAGTGAACGCTCATTCATTCGCTGAATACGACCCTTCTCCTGTCAGCACAAAAGCCATGTTAAATACAGTCTCTGACTTTATCATTCGGTCTGTTCTTAAAACGGAAACCAATTAAATGCGGGAAAACTATTCCCAACAGTTGTCAAAGCTAATTGAAAAACTTCAAAAAGAAGGCAAAGTCCCGCATCTCTTGTTGCACGCTTGTTGTGCCCCTTGCAGCACGCACTGTTTAGAATTTCTTTCTCAATACTTTAAAATCACCGTATTCTATTACAATCCAAATATTTCTCCAAAAGAAGAATACACACTTAGAATTGAAGAAATAAAACGCTTTGTTCGAGAATTCAAAGCAGAAAATGAAATCACTCTCATTGAAGGCAAATACGAACCGGAACGTTATTTTCAAGCCGTTAAGGGTTTAGAAAACGAACCTGAAGGTGGCAAGCGTTGTGAACTATGCTTTAAACTCCGGCTTTCAGAATCAGCTAAACTCGCAAAAGAATTAAACGCCGATTACTACACAACAACTCTTTCTATTAGCCCACTTAAAAACGCAGAACTTTTAAACCAAATTGGTAAAGAAGAAGGCGAAGCAGTTGGCATCACTCATCTGCCTTCAGACTTCAAGAAAAAAGGTGGTTACGCCCGTTCTATAGAACTTTCAAAAGAATACAACCTATACAGACAAAACTTCTGCGGCTGTGTTTACTCTATGCAAGAAGCCAAAGAACGAGAAGCAAAAAAAAATGCTAAAGAGGAATTATGATTTTTGCTTTAATCGGTTCAATCGCACTAGGCACACAAATAATTCTTTATCTACTCTTAATAATGGGGATTCCCATTGGAGCAATCACATTAGAAGGGAAATACAAAGTTCTCCCCAAAGAATTTCGCAGTGCTTACTTAGCTTCAATTCTCACACAAGCTCTTATACTTTTAACATTACTCCAGAGTGGTGCTATTTTATCTTTACCATTCCCAGGAATCATCACAAGAATTTTAGCCGTACTCTTTACTCTATTTTTAACCTTCAGCGCTATAAAGATTTTTGCTCAAGGCCCAAGCACAGAAAGAAAAATCATTTTTCCTTTAACCTTAATTACGGCTATTTCCTTTGCAATAACAATCTTCACTGTTCCTATGTCGCCATAGGAGAAGAAAAAAACTAATTTAAAAGTATGAAAAAAGTTTTTGTTACAGGTGTTGCAGGCCAATTAGGCCATGACTTAATCATAGAATTATCCCGCCATGGAATTTCTGCAATAGGCAGCGATCTTTCTCCAGAATACTCTGGAATCCAAGACCACAATGCCATATTAAACATGCAATATGTATCTATGGACATCACAGACAAGGAATCTGTTGAAACAACAATCCTCAAAGAAAGCCCAGATGTAGTCATTCATTGTGCCGCTTGGACTGCTGTAGATTTAGCCGAAGAACCTGAACACAAAGAAAAAGTCCATAAAATCAACGCCGAAGGCACAAGAAACATTGCCGAAGCCTGCAAAAAAATCAATTGCAAAATGATTTACATAAGCACCGATTACGTATTCAACGGACAAGGCGAAACGCCATGGGAACCCGATTGCAAAGATTATGCCCCATTAAACGTTTACGGACAAAGCAAACTCGACGGAGAACTCGCCGTAAGTTCACTCCTTGAAAAATTCTTCATTGTACGCATCGCTTGGGTATTCGGCAAAAACGGAAAAAACTTCATTAAAACCATGCTCCAAGTGGCAAAAAAACACGACACCGTTCGCGTTGTAAACGACCAAATCGGAACCCCCACTTACACAAGCGACTTAGCAAAACTTCTTGTAGAAATGGCACAAAGCGAAAAATACGGCTACTACCATGCCACCAACGAAGGCGGTTACATCAGCTGGTTTGACTTCACAAAAGAAATCTACAAGCAAGCAGGCCTTTCCACCCAAGTGCTACCTGTAACCACCGCAGAATACGGCATAAGCAAAGCCGCTCGCCCATTCAACAGTCGCCTTGACAAATCCAAACTCTCAGAAGCCGGATTTACAAGACTTCCCACCTGGCAAGAAGCCCTTGCCCGCTACTTAAAAGAAATCGAAGAATAAACGCAATAAAATTCTTTGACTTATATAAAAGGGAAAAGCCTTTCCCTAGTTCGCACGTTGTTGCTCACTACCCTTTCTATATTTTTTTCAATAAATGAACTCATTTTCTAAGCAATAAAAGCCTCAGCAAGCCTATTTACTGCAAAGCGAATTTTGCCATCGCACGCAGACGCTCTTGTCTCTTACAACGGAATAAGCCCACGACTTGCTCGCGCTTCTTGCCCGAGAACCTTGTCATTGCCAGCAACTTGCACACACATCTTGCCCGAGAACCTTGTCATTGCGAGACGTGTAGAATACACGGCGTGGCAATCTCATCGCCAACGACTTGCCCACTTTTGTCATTGCGATGGAGTGAAAAGATTTTTCCGCGAAGCCTAAATGTGAGCCTGCCACGAGCCATACTTGTGGCGTAGTGGAAGCAATCCCATCGCAAGCAACATTTGTTTTTGGATTACTTCGCTACGCTCGTAATGACAAAAGCCAAGATGGCCACGAGGCACAAGGTCTCTCGCCATGACATTCCCGAACTTGCCCGCGCTTCTTGTCATTGCGAGACGTGTAGAATACACGGCGTGGCAATCTCATCGCCAACGACTTGCCCACTTTTGTCATTGCGATGGAGTGAAAAGATTTTTTTTGCAAAGCCTAAATGTGAGCCTGCCACGAGCCACACTTGTGGCGTGGAGGAAACAATCTCCTTGCAAGCAACACTTGTTTTTGGATTACTTCGCTACGCTCGTAATGATAAAAGCCAAGATGGCCACGAGGCACAAGGCCTCTCGCCATGACAAGTCACACTGCCTTAGCTGAACTTTCACCCTAGTCCTAGCAGAGAAAGCTTTGCTTCGAGGGGTTAATTGGAGCCCCGGAGACAACGAAACGAGCTAGCAAAATCCTTATTGTAGTTGTACAGGGGCGCAAGCCCGTCGTTGTAACCCAAGCCCAAGCCGTAAGCGAGGCTCTCACCGTCCTCTGTAGTACACCCAAAGACATACCAATAAATAGCACCGCCATTGTAATTATTAATTTCATTTTTTCTCTCATAAAATCTTTCTATGAAATAACATAATTTCTTTAGATTCCTTTTTGCCTTGTTTAAAACAAGCTCTTAACAAAAAAACTCGGATGCGTAACGCGTCCGAGGAATTCGTTTATGAATAAAAAGAATTACTTCTTGCTTCTGTGACTATTCTTAATCCATTCAGTTTTGTGAACTTCTGGAATATCGTCAAGCAACTTCAAAGTATGTGGTTCCTGAGTCTTATCCAAAACTTCTTCTGGAGTACCCTGGTTCACAATCTTGCCATCGTGCATAATAAAGATACGGTCGCTCACATAGTTTGCAAGGCCAATATCGTGAGTCACGAAAACAATTGTCATTTGAAGTTCTTGTTTAAGCTTCATCAAGTAATCAAGAATATTTGCACGAACGCAAGCATCCACCATGGAAGTAGGTTCATCTGCAATAAGCACCTTTGGACGTAACGCAAAGATACGAGCCAAAAGCATACGCTGCATCTGACCACCAGAAAGTTCAAACGGATATTTTCCTTCAATATCAGAAGGCTTAACGTTCACAGCCAAAAGACCTGCATCAACACGAGCCTTCACTTCTTCTTTAGAAGGTTTGTCCTTCAAAATATTCAAGGAATCCTCTAACTGAGAGCGAATTGAGAAGAACTGGTTAAAGCAGCTGAACGGATCTTGGAAAACCGATTGCACTTCATTCCAGTGACTCTTCAAATTCTTAATCTGATGATCTCTGTAAAGGAATGTTCCACGAGAAGGCTGATAAAGGCCAAGCATAATCTTTGCAAGAACGCTCTTACCGCAACCAGAACCACCTACAATAGAAATGATTTCTCCATCGTAAATATCAAAAGAAACATTATCTACAGCGTTTTTCTGATTTTTGCCGGCTCCAAAACTTTTGCTTACATTCTGGGCTGAAAAAACAACTGACTTATTATTTGGCATAATCGCACCTCACCTGACGATCACCGACAATGCGGAGTTCCTGGGTATTCTTTTTACAATCTGCACAAGCACGTGCACAACGATCAGCAAAGCGACAACCAACAATAGCCTTCTTCAATGAAGGAGGAGCACCTTCAATAGCTACCGGCTTACGAGTACGCTGGCTCTGTTCTGTACTGAGCATAGCTCCCATCAATGCTTGTGTATAAGGATGACGTGGATCCTTAACAACTTGTTCTGCTGTACCCTTTTCTACAATTTCACCGGCATACATAATTGCAATGTTATCTGCTACGTGATAAAGCAATGGCAATTCGTGAGTAATGAAAATCATTGTAGAGAAAATACCCTTATCCAAAAGATCAAAAATCATTTTGATAACTTCTTTCTGGGTACTTACGTCAAGAGCAGATGTTGGTTCATCAGCAATCACCATTTGCGGGTTAAGCAAAGTAGAAATGCCAATAACAGAACGTTGGCGTTCACCAGCAGTCAACTGAATTGGATAAGAATTCAAAACGCGGTTTGTGTCCATTCCAAACAAGTCAAAACGTTCACGAAGACGGTCATAAATTTCGTTCTTATTGATGTTTCCTGCAGTTTGGTGAGCAGCAATAACGTCTGCCGCAATGTCTTTGATTTTACGCACAGGGTTCAAAGCATTGAACGCACCTTGCGGAATCATAGAAACTTTTTGAGCAAGCACATTAGAACGGATATCTTCAATAGAACGGTTCATCAAAGATTCCATTTTATCACCATTCTTTACGCGAACATCACCAGATGTCGGGAAAAGAGGTGGAATACACATGCCCATAAGTCCGCTCACAAGCGTAGACTTACCACAACCAGATTCACCAGCAATGCCAAGAATTTCACCTTGCTTCATTGAAAAAGAAACATCGGTAACTGCATGAGTCTTGTCGCCAAAACGGCCAAGATAATGAAGACTCAAATGATCTACTTCAAAAATATTTTCTGACATATCGTTACCTCTTACTTACGGAGACGTGGGTTAAAGACGCCTTCCATAGAAGTATTGATCAAATACAATGCAAACACGGTAAGCGTAATAATGATAGTCGCTGGGAGGAATGCAATCCAGATACCATCAGAAAGAGCGCCGTTATCTTTTGCCTGGTTCAAAATAATACCAAGAGAGGTTGAATCTAAAGGACCAAGACCAATCATGGAAATAGATGCTTCAGAAAGAATGCCCGAAGAAACCTGCATAATGAACACCATGAATACATAAGAAAGCAAATACGGGAGCACGTGTTTAATAACAATCGTTAGCGAACTTGCACCATTGATACGGGCAAGAGAAATATGGTCACGGCTACGAAGTGATGATGCCTGAGCGCGAACAGCACGAGCAGACCAACTCCAAGTAGTAAGACCAATAATCAAGCCAATCAAAGTTAAAGAACGACCATCTTTCACAGCAGAGCTGATGAGAACGAGAATAACGAAAGATGGGATAACGATAAAGAGGTTTGTGAGCATGTTCAAGACTTCATCAATCCAACCACCGCGGAAACCGCCGAAAAGACCAATGAAAACCCCAAGAACAGTAGCAATAATACCTGCTACAAATCCTACATAAAGAGATGAACGCAAACCACTAATCAACAAAGACATGTAATCGCGACCAAGATGGTCCGTTCCAAGCAAGTGCTCTGCTGAAGACGGAGCATAAGGGCCTGCCACAATATCACGAGCATTTGTATCGACGTTATAAACAATCGGTCCAAAGAACGCAATGATAAGAGTCAACAAGAAGAGGCTGATTCCGACAACGAACATCGGCGACTTCATCAAATTTTTCAGAAGTTTCAACATAATTATTTACCTCCCATCTGGAGACCAGCTTTTACGCGTGGGTCAAACAAGGCAATCAAAACGTCTACTGCGAAGTTAGCAAGAAGCACGCAAGTAGAAATCATCAAAGTACAACCTTGAATTGTAGCGTAGTCGTTTTGCTGGATAGCGGTAAGCATTGCCATACCAAGACCCGGGTAAGAGAAAATCATTTCTGTAATGAGAGCCCCACCCACCATGGAACCAAGAGACTGAGCAAGACCAGTCAACTGTGGAAGCATAGCATTGCGGAATACATAACTAATAATTTTTCCTTCGCGAAGTCCAAGCCATTTTGCATATTTCATGTAGTCAGTTCCAAGTTCATAAATGGACATGGAACGCATACCTGTTGCCTGACCAGAAAGCAAAATTGGGAACACTGAGAAGAATGGTAAAACATAGTACCAACCAATGCTCTTGAAGAATTCCCAAGAGAAGCTAGGCACAATGTCTTGACCATAAGCACCCATTGCCGGGAACCAACCAAGCGTAATAGAGAAGAGTGCTACAAGTAACATACCGAACACGAAGAACGGTACACCATTCAAGAACATAGCAAGAGGGAAGAATACTTTATCAAAGATACCGCGCTTGTAAGCAGCAAAAGCACCAAGCAAGTTACCTACAATCCAGCCAAGAATAATTGTCGGGAACTGGATAGCAAGAGTCCAAGGCAAGGATTCTTTGATAATTTCAATAACTGGCTTCGGGTATTGGCTATAAGACAAACCAAAGTCACCCTTAAAGACGTTCTTGATATAAACGAAGAACTGAGAAATTCCAGAAGCCAATTTTGGTTCACCTTTCATCTTCTGGCGTTCAGTAAAGACTGTATCTAACTTAGAAACAGCAACACCAGCTGAATCAAGAACAG
Organism: Fibrobacteraceae bacterium; assembly: GCA_045629945.1. Classification (GTDB taxonomy): domain Bacteria; phylum Fibrobacterota; class Fibrobacteria; order Fibrobacterales; family Fibrobacteraceae; genus UBA1765. The sequence goes on along the minus strand of JAZQSE010000027.1, from coordinate 44,840 downwards.
GAGCTCCTGTAGAATCTAAAACCGGAACAGATTTGGTTACGATATTGCCATTAGCGTCAACCTGTGGAACGGTTTCCATAACAGGCTTGTCGCCATCCATTTCTGGAATGGAATCGTAAGCAACAGAACCATCTTCATTAAGTTCTGCCATACCAAAAGAAACAAGAAGACCTTCTTTTTTCTTTTTGGCTTCTTCTGGAGAAAGACCTTGTGCGGCCTTACCCATAATGATATCCACCGGATTGTTTTCTCCAAGACGTGGAAGAGTAAAGTTAATCGCAATGGCCACAATAAAGGTTAGGAGATACCAAAAACCCTTCTGCAGGACATAGCGTAGAGTAGGATATTGTTTTAACATGGTTCTTCCTTATTTTTTAAGCTGGAGGTTCCAGAGAATTTTAATACCGGATGCAATCCATGGAAGCTGTGGAGGAGCGTATGGATTCTTTTCGGTAGGCCAATTTGTCCAAACCCGATCGCTGAATTCATAGAATTGTTCTGGCAAATAAGCAAGCGGAATAGCTGGCTGATCTTCCATAAATACACGGTTCAAAGTACGATAAGCTTCTTTCTTTTGTTCGTTATCAGTCATAAGAGGGATAAGATTCAAAAGGCTATCTACTTCTGGACGGTATTCAGGAGAACCTGGCTTATTATAACGTCCAATGTTTGTACCAGCCCATGCACCAATTGGTTGCCAATCGCGAGCCACCCCCATCACTTCATTGAAACGGCTCCATGGAAGAGATGGAGAAACGTCAGCAGATGGTTTATGCATAACAAGGTCAAAGTTACCTGTACCCATTGCTGGCCAATACTGACCGCCATCTACAAAACCTTCACGGACATCAATACCGGCAGCACGCATTCCTTCAACAGCAATTGTTACAATAGCTTCCCAGTCAGTCCAGCCAGCTGGGCAAGTAATAAAGAGTGTCGGGAGCTTTTTGCCGTCTTTAGTTTCCATGTGAGAAAGAGAGCCGTCTTTATTGAATACTGATTTATAACCAGCTTCTTCAATCATTTTCTTAACGGCATTAACGCGTTCAGCACCACGAAGGTTCAATTTTACGCCATAAGTATCAACATCTTCTTCGTTGATATATTCGCCTTCAAGAGAAGTTGGCATAATCAAACCAGAGCGGATTTCAGCAGTATATTTAGAAACTGCAAATTGCTTGATAGCGACATAGTCAATAGCCGTTGCAAGAGCTCTACGGAACACTTTATTATTCAAAGGTTCTTTAGTGGTATTGATGAAAAGCATTGGCATTGCACCAGGAACAAAGTAAGGTGCCTGGTCATACCATGTATGAATGCCAGAAATTGCTTTTCTTTCGATACGAGGAATAAAGCTCATAGAAGCATCCAAGTTACCTTCGCGCATAGCAATTGTACTATGTTCGTTAGACTTGTAAATTGGGTGAACTATATACTTTGGAGCAGGCAACTTACCTTCGTGCAAAGCAGCGTTTCCCCAGTAATCATCACGGCGTTGGAGAATAATCTTTGTTGAAGAATAATCCTTTAAGTTATATGGGCCAGAAACAACTGGTGGCTTTCCATCTAAAGGGTTCTTGTCAAGCATAAGTTTTTTCACTTCTGCTACATCACCATGCTGTTTTTCTAATTCAGCAAACACGTGAGAAGGAACAATGCGAATTGCTTGCAACAAATCCATCACAGAAAGTGGGTTATTACGTTTGTCTTTAGCAACCATAAATGAAAGACGTTCACCTTTCATTTTCTTAGGAGCTGTAGTATCTGCAGAAGCTTCGTAAAGAGTATCTACATGGATATCTGCGATTTGTTCGACAGTACTTACAGAACCCTTTGTAAAGATATACTTGACGTCATTAGAATTAACCGGCTTACCATCACTCCAACGAGCTGCCGGGTTCAAATCAACCACAATACTATCATTATTAGATAATTCAGGAACAAGAGTTCCAAGGAGTGGCTCTAATGCACCGTTTAATGTATTATAAGTAATAAGCGGTTCATACATTAAATTAAAGCGACCGCCTACTGGCCATGTAGCCATCCAGCTTTCAGCAAGTGGGTTAAAAGATTGAGGGGTACCCCATTGCTGACCAGATAAATAAAGAGTTTCCTCTCTAGGGAGAGTCGCTCCATCTGAAACGTTTTGCGTTTGATCACAACCCGTTAAAAAAGCAAAACATGCCGGAACTGCCAAAGCGGATCTAGCAATAGTCTTGAAACCAACCATTTTATCCTCATTATTCTGGCAAAAACTGCCAATATGAAAAGTCGTGTTCAATATATGTTTTTTTTTGAAAAAATGAATTAACTAAAGAAAAAAAGTGTTTAAAATAGTGCTTAGTAGACTTTTGTTTATAAATATTTACTTTCCCCTATGAAAGATTCCAGTCTTTGCCCAAAAAATTATTTCCCAAAATTGCCAAAATCTCTGCATAGCTTTTTTTGAAATAATATTTTTTGCAAGACAATAGTTCAAACGACACCACTTTAACGTACAAAATAATTTCTTTACTTGTTGGAGAATGCCTGGATTCATTAGCAAATAAAAAAGTAGAATGACATTTTTGACGTGAAAATTCCTAAACCTTTTTTACAAAATCTTTATTGACTTGCAACGGGCGTTCGCTTATATTTTTCTTACATAGATTTTCCACTCTTTTATGAATAAATTAAAAATCACAATTATTACTTTATTTGTACTAGCAAGCTCAGCGCTAGCTCAAACAAGTTCTTCTTTTCAACAAATTACTCCAAGTTCATCAAGTTTTTCCTGCCCTTGTTATGCTAGTTTAGAATCAGCGGAAAATTCTCTTTCTCAATTACATTTAGAATACAAAGAAAATAAAGGTGATGATTCTTTCTTTTTAAATAAAATTTTCGAAAACTGTTATTGTATCGAAGGGGCTTGCGACATTCATTACAGCAGTGCTTCTGTAGATTCTATTTATTACGAAACTAGTTCTTCATCAGCTATAATAATTAGTTCTTCAAGTGAATATGTTTACGAAGGAAATGCTTGCAAAATAAATGAAACTTACTATGCTCCAATAAAAAATATTCCTTCTGTTCATCAAACGCTCTATTCGGCATTACCCCACATGAATAATACAGATAAAATTGCTGTAACCTCATGTTCTTGCAATCAAGATGGTTCTTTCAAATGTATTTATGAAAATTTTGGTGTTCCCATAGGTTATGAACCCATCGAAGTCCCTTTATGTGGATTTCAAAACGCTTATTGGTGCCCTGGAATAGAAAATGGAACTTGTGATTATACAAAATCCTCTATTGAAATTTATCATTCTGATAAATATTGGAATACCGGTTATACTTGGGGTGTAAAAAATTTCTCTAACACAGAAATTATGGAAATCAATGAAGCTACACAGCCACTTTATGTTATGGCAACAAATGGAAAAAGATATACATTCTTTTGGATGAATCGTCCTTTACCAGAAAACATAACCACGCACACTCTTGAACAAGCTTTTTTACAAGCAAACCCTCGTTTTCCTTCTGTTGACAAAATGAACGAATATTGCCGAGGGGAATGGTTCCCACACGATGAGGATTGTTTCGGTTATTCCTATGAAGTTGAAGTGGCTTTAACGGATTCTGTTGAAAGTTGCGCACTATCTATGGGAATTGCAAAATACGACACAACACTTTCTGAACGCGGCTGGTGTGTGGTCGGAACATGCGAACCAGGCGAAGAACCCTATTATAGTTCTTCAAGTTACGCAGGTTCCTCATCTTCAGAAGAATCAAGTTCCTCAAGTGAATTTGGTCTATGTCAGTCACTCCCATTTGGTTACATTCCCAGCGACCCAAAGAGCACCTGCTTTGAAAGCAATGGCAAATGCTATAGATGCAATGCCGCGCGTCGTGCAGATGAATGCGACGAAGAGTGGATGTGGATATACCCTTATACTCCAGACAAATATTTCTTCACGGAAATTGATTGCATAAGTGGGGAAAGAAAAGACAACAATAGAATTGGGCAATGTCCCGGCTTCCCGATGGAGACCACCCCTTATAATCCAGAACAAGCATGCATTGCTCACAATGGGAAATGCTACAGATGTAAATCCGAGAACAGCTATGTCAATTGCTCCCACAATTGGCTTTGGACTGGCGAAAACTTCGGAACACACAATATTGGCTTGTGGTACGAAGAAGTGGATTGCAACGATCCGTTCGAAGAAAAAAACAATGATGAACAATGCCCAGATGGAATTGCTTTAATGAAAAGAACGGCGGATTATGATGATGAAAGTAGTGGAAAGGATAATGCCTATTCTATTGATTTGTTGAATACAGCAAGGTACTTCGATGCATTAGGTAGAAGTATCTCCAGGATAAAATCTGCTCAGCAACCTTTTTACAAAAAAATTAATAGCAAAATGAATGATTACAACGAAAAGAAACTGTTGCAACAAACAATTGATAAAATTTATAAAGAGGTAAAACTCCGAAAAGCCAGTCATAATCTTTTGAAAAGACAAGATTGCGGAATTCTCCGTAGTGATTATGGCATAATAGAAAATGGCCAAAAAATTGGGGGAATCACTTGTCCAGATGCAGAACCGAGCTATAGCCCACCCAATGTAATAGATCATAAGTTTTTGGAAGAAACATGTTCGGTAAACAGATGTGAATACAAGAAGGTATGGTTGAAGCTCGGAGCAAGGCTAGAGATGACGCTTAAAGGGATAGATTATTACGTCGTGAATGTTGGTTATGTTTTTCCCGACGGCTATGTAACAACACAAATAGACCATGACGCAGTAGAAAAACATGAAAAAGGCCATGTGGCAGACTTTCAATGCATTGCGAATAAATTTTCTAATGAAAGTAAGTATGTAGAAATTGAAGTTGAAGCCTGTAACGAAAAAGGCGCGTTAAATGCGGCTATAGAAGATGCGATAAAGCCTTATTTAAATGAAATGCAAAAGGAGTACGATTTGCGTTTCATGAAAGCTACGGAACGTTATCATAGCAAATATGGCTCGTTTGAATATCCTGGGAACGATTATGTCTGTCCAAATGATTTATAGAATGTGCATTTTTATTGCATGTGCGTTTGCATTTTGCAACGCTAGTGACTATCCAGAAAAAGATTCTGATGAGGATGATCCTATTTTTGCTTATTTTTGTTTTTACGAGGATACGATTCCTTGGATTAAAGAAGATAACGTCTATACATTATCTTATTATGAAATGCGAAATGACTTTACGATTATCATTGATTATGAAAGTACGATGCATTTCTCCATGTTTGGAACGAAACTTCCGGATCTAAATCAAGAAAAAATACGAACAGATTTTTTTCGCGGAACGCAAGGGGGAAAGTGCTATTCTTATAGTAATATTTGCGAAAAAAATAAGGATTTGTGCAAATATCCTAAGGCAAAATGTAATAGAAATAGAGTTATAAAACCTTATGACTTGATTGATTTTTACTTTCTCCAAAAAGATTCTTTATATGTAAATTCTCTTTTCAAAACAACAAACCGACTGACATGGGAGTATCACTTAGAAATGGGAAAACAAAAACAGAAAATTTCTGGAGATAATACCATTTACATTTCCGGTTTCTGCACCGAGGAACAGTTAAAAGCAATTAGAGAACGAAAAAAGCAAGAGCTAAAAGAGAACAAAGCAAATGAAAAAAGCACCCCATGATAAAAACTCTTACCGAAAATTACTGAATTTACATAATACTTGGGACGACCTTGACGTTAACAATATATCAGAGCATAGAATAAACGTAACGGAAGCATTAATGGATTTATAAATTGAATTTAAAAATAGTTACAAATGTGAATAACATTAAGTCATCGGAACGAGAATGAAGTATTTTTACGCAATACTATTTTTTATAGTTTTGAGCTATGCGGAAAATATTGCCGAATTTTGTTTTCAACCGGCAAAAGATGCATCTCTTGATTTAAAAATCAAACATAATGTAGATATTGAATTACCTTTGTCTGAAATTGCAAAATATACAATATGCGAAGATAAATGGCACCCTCAAGTTGATTTAGATGTGAACTATGAAATTGATTTTCCTAAAGAATGGAATTGCAATACTCTCGTGCCTCTTTGGTATATCAAAACTTGCGAAGAACTTCAAGATTATTTTGAAAACAAGAAAACAATAAAGCTTTCAGAGAAAGTTTCTCATAATTGCGAAATCGGTGAAGAACTAATTAATGGAAGTGAACTTAAAGGAAGATTTATTCTTGAAATAAGAAAAAATCCGATGAGGTCATCAGGAGAAAAGCACTCATACAAATTTACAAAAACATTAAACATAAAAATAATTGGTCGTTGTTTCGATAAACATTAGATACAAAATTTTAAACAAAAAAAATTAGGACTTGTCTGATTATACGAATGAAGTGTCTTAACCTTTTTTTCTTACTTTTTTACTTAAATTGGAGAATGTCCAAATGATTTATAGAATGTGCATTTTTATTGCGTTTGTGTTTGCATTTTGCAATGCCGCCGATTATCCAGATAATAAATCTGATGATGATCCTATTTTTGCCGATTTTTGCATTTACAAGGATTCTATCTCATGGCTTGAGGTGGATAGTGTTTATGTATTAGCCTATTATAAAATGGAAAACGAAATCACATTTACAATCAATTTTAAGAGTACTACAGATCATTCTTTTTTTTGGGTAAGCCTCCCAGATCTTGATAGAAATAAAATTATCATAAATCCTGTTCGAGGCATGCAAGGACGTGGCGCTGGATTTTATTTAGGTCGAAAATATTCAGATAATAGGACAGTAACTCCTTATGACCTAATAGATTTTTATATACTTTCAAAAGATTCTTTGTTCGTAAAATCTCTTCTTGGAACAAAAAAACGATTGGAATGGACATACCATCTTGATATGGGAAAACAAAGACAAAAAATTTTTGGAGACAATACCATTTACATTTCAGGTTTCTGCACCGAGGAACAGTTAAAAGCAATTAGAGAACGAAAAAAGCAAGAGCTAAAAGAGAACAAAGCAAATGAAAAAAGCACCCCATGATAAAAACTCTTACCGAAAATTACTGAATTTACAAAATGCTTGGGATGATGAAGATAAAAACAACATCAGTCAGGAAAGAATAAATATTGAAAATAAAGTAGCGGAGCAAAAATTAATTTGGTTTTCCAATTCATGTAATCAGGAATAATATCTTTATGTATAAATTTTTCATTCTATTTTTTTTGCGGTCTTATTTATGCCCAAGAGCCCTATGTTGAATTGTGCGTTAAATTTGGAAATGAATGTTATGAAAATTGTGCCGATACTTATACTGTTCACATAAAAGGAGCTAAAGTTTTAAAAGAGCAACCATTATGGATTTTAAAGGATTCTGTTTCTTGTGATTGCGGTGTATGGACTTCTCCAACATATACATTGCGTAATTTGCCTGGGAAAAGTTACCCTTTCTTTTCTATGACATCATGTTCTTGGATAAACAAAAAAAAAGAAATCGGGGCGATTCCTGAACCACCGAAGGTAAGATTAGACAGTTCTATTGTTGGAAAACAAGTCTTTTATGCCGCAGGCCTAAAATCAAAAAAAGACGTTGAAGCTTATTTTGGAAAATCAATTGACTTACTTTGGAAAACAAATTTTGTCTGCCAAGGAAATTCTTCTAACGACACCACTTTGACATACAAAATAGATGCTTTACTTGTTGGAGAATGCCCGGATTCATTGACTACACATTAAGGAAATTTGAAAAAAATATTTATCTGACAACTAGGAATGAAAAAAAGCGCAGACTCTTTAAGAGTCTGCGCTTTTCATTTGCTTTAAAGCTAAAGATTACTTGCTCTTTTTGCAAGCTTTTTTGCAAGCGCATGCTTTCTTAGCAGGAGCTTTTACAGCCTTGCAAGCCTTGCGTGGGTCACCAGCATAAACTGCTGCTTTACCAAGTTCTTCTTCAATGCGGAGAAGACGGTTGTACTTGCAAACGCGGTCTGTACGAGAAAGTGAACCAGTCTTGATTTGACCAGCAGCTGTACCAACAGCGAGGTCTGCAATAAAGGTATCTTCTGTTTCGCCAGAACGGTGAGAAACAACTGGAGCATAACCTTCAACTTGAGCACGCTTGATAGCAGCAAGAGTTTCAGAAACAGAACCAACTTGGTTTACCTTGATAAGGATAGCGTTAGCAATACCAGCCTTGATACCTTCATCAAAGATTGTTGGGTTAGTTACAAACAAATCATCACCAACGAGGTTAATCTTTGCTCCGAGCTTATCGGTCATAACCTTCCAGCCAGCCCAGTCAGCTTCGTCAAGACCATCTTCAATGGAGAAGATTGCATACTTGTCGATGAGCTTTTCATAGAGCTTAACCATGTCAGCAGACTTAAGAGTTTTCTTAGTGCTCTTCTTGAATGTATAAGTTTCTGGTTTGCCCTTCTTGGTGTTCTTGTCGCAGAATTCAGAAGAAGCAACGTCAAGAGCAATCTTGATATCTGTGCCAAACTTGTAACCAGCTTTTTCTGTAGCGGTTTTCAAAGCAGCAAGAGCTTTTTCAAGAGTCATTACACCCTTGATTTCATAACCAAACTTGTTCTTTGCTGGCTTGATAGCAACACCAGGAGCGAAACCACCTTCATCACCAACAGTTGTATCGAAACCACCATCCTTAAGAACAGCCTTAAGAGCATGGAAAATTTCTGTAACCATTTGGAGACCCTTAGAGAAGGTCTTTGCGCCAACTGGAGCAATCATAAATTCTTGGAAATCAATTGGAGCAGAAGAGTGAGCGCCACCATTGATAACGTTACACATTGGGCATGGGAGAGTGAGCTTTTCTGTTCCATGAAGCTTTGCAATGTACTGATAAAGAGGCATCTTAGCATCATTTGCAGCAGCACAGCATACAGCCATAGAAACACCGAGGATTGCGTTTGCGCCAAGTTTGTTCTTGAGCATACGGTTACCATCGAGAGCTATCATGGCATCATCAATTTCAGTTTGCTTGGATGGGTCCATGCCAACGAGTTTCTTTGCAATCTTTGTGTTGACATTTTTTACTGCAGTGAGTGTACCCTTTCCGAGATAAGTCTTCTTATCACCGTCACGGAGTTCGCAAGCTTCGCGTTCACCAGTGGAAGCACCACTTGGAACTGCAGCGTGACCAACAACGCCGTTTTCAAGAGTAACATCAACTTCGAGAGACGGATTGCCGCGAGAATCAAGAATCTGGCGAGCAACAACTGATTTAATTTTAGAAGCCATTTTTATGCCTTTTTTGTTTAGTGTGAAATTTTAATGCAAATAATATAGAAAAAGTGTGGAAGAATGTTTCACAAAGTGTTATTAATTTCGTTCTCCAAAAAGCGCTGTTCCCACGCGAATCATTGTAGCCCCCTCTTCAATAGCCACTTCTAAATCTAAAGTCATTCCCATAGAAAGCTCTGTAAATTCAGAAAAAACACCCCCACGCTCATAAAATTTCTGTTGAAGATTTCTTAAATAGGCAAAACATTCTCGGCTGTCTTCTGGATTACCTGTATTTTTTCCAATAGTCATTAAACCGCGAAATTTAAGATGAGGGAACTCTTTTGATTCAAGAGACATTAAAAATTCTTCGGCAACAGAAACATCTAAACCGCTTTTCGTTTCTTCTTCCCCGGCATTAACCTGAAAGAGTATTTCTAAAACTTTTTCGTGTTCGGCGCAAACCTTTTCCAATTTTTCTAACGCTTCTACACTTGATATAGAATGAATACAATCAGCAACAAGAGCTGCTTTCTTTAATTTATTACTTTGAACTGGGCCAATAATATGACAGCGAATTCCTTCTCGTTTTGTTGAAAATTTTTGTTCGGCTTCTTGAACGCGATTTTCACCGAACTCTGTTGCGCCAAGAGCAATGGCATTTTCAACCGCTTCTCTTGCATGAAATTTACTTACCCAGATAAGTTTAATATTGTCCGATATTCTGCCGGCTTTTTCCTTTGCATTTGCTATCCGCTTTTCAAGCAAATGCAGTCGTTCTTTCATTTCTTCAATAGAAAGTTCCATAAATCAAGCCTTGCTCGACGGCACTGGAAAAAGTTCTTTCACAATTTCATCGATATGCTTTTTCTGGTAAATTTTTAACGACTTACGAGCCGGGGCTGGCAATTCCAAAACGTCTTTTCCGTTACCTTCTGGAACATATAACGTTTTAACTCCAGCTTCTTTTGCCGCTAAAGATTTTTCGTTCAACCCACCAATTGGCAAAAGGTCACCACACAAACTTACTTCTCCGGTAAAGGCAATATCTGGCGAAACAGGAATGCGAGTAAATGCCGAAAGAATGGCTAATGTCATAGCAATACCTGCCGACGGTCCGTCTTTAGGAACAGCTCCTTCTGGAACATGTATATGAATATCTGTTTTACGCACAATGTCAGGATCTACACCATAACGTTTTAAACGCTGGCGAACAAGACTTAACGCAATCTGTACAGATTCTTTCATCACGTCACCAAGACGCCCTGTTAAAGCTATGCGACCGCGACCGCTTAAAAGCATACATTCAATATTTAAAATTTCACCACCAACAGAAGTCCAAGCAAGACCTGTTATACGTCCACAACGACCAGGCAAAGGCAATTTACCATTTACAAATCGAGGAGCGCCTAAATATTTTGTTAAAAGTTTTTCTGAAACTTCTGGAACAATTTTTTTGCCAAGGACAATTTCTTTTGCACGAGAACGAGTAATTTTTTCTAGCAAACGATCCAATTCTCGAACGCCAGCTTCACGTGTGTAATCAGAAATAATCTTTTCTATCAGTTCACGCGACAAAGACAAATTTTTTCCAAGTTCAACACCTGAACGAGTTGCCGCTTCTGGCAATAAATGTTTTTCAGCAATTTCAATTTTTTCATGCTTGTAATAACCAGGCAAACGAACGACTTCTAAACGGTCAAACAATGCTGGCGGAATATCTTGTTCTGTATTTGCTGTTGCAATAAATAAAACACGAGAAAAATCTAAACCCACTTCCATAAAATGGTCAGCAAAATAACGATTTTGTTCTGGGTCTAAAAGTTCTAACAACGCACTTGCTGGATCGCCACGGAAATCAGAAGCCATCTTATCGATTTCATCTAATAAAATGACCGGGTTCATACACTTAGCTCTACGAAGAGCCTGAACAAAACGGCCAGGCATAGCTCCGATATAAGTTCTTCTGTGACCACGAATTTCTGCTTCATCGCGAACGCCACCTAACGTTACTCGGACATATTGTCTACCAATCGCTTCTGCAATAGAAGCAACTAAAGTCGTTTTACCAACACCTGGAGGGCCAACCAAACATAAAACCGGTGCTCTGCGTTCCGTCTTGGTTAACCGCAACACAGACACATATTCTAAAATACGTTCTTTAACTTTTTCTAATCCAAAATGCCTTTCATCTAAATGCTTTTTTACTTGACGCAAATTCAAATCCGTTTCTGAAAAAACGCCATAAGGTAAAGCCAAGAACCATTCTAAATAATTATGAAGCTGAGAATATTCAGGGCTTGCTGGTGGCATCAAACGAAGCCTTGCAATTTCTTCATTCAATTTTTCCTGAATTTCTTCTGAATAATTTTTTGCTTTTAGTTTTTCTTGCAACAAATCAATATCTGTTGAAGGATCTCCATGACTCAATTCATTTTGCAAAAGGCGAATCTGTTCTGAAATCAACCAGTCCTTTTGTGATTGTTGCATGCGCCGCTGGACTTCACTTTGAATACGTTTTTGAGTTTGTTCTAAATCAAATAACGCACGAATAGCCGATTCTATTTTCATTGCAATGTCTTCTAAATGCAGACATTCAAGCAATGACTGTTTTTCTTGTAAAGACATTCGCAAAAACGGCACTATTGAAAAATAAACCTGTAAAGGGAGTTCTGCAGCAGATAAAGAATCCAACAAATCTGAAGGAATATCTGTTCTTGAAGCGTAATCTCTGAACAAATCTAAAATTTCTGCCACTTGCTTTTTATTTTCTTCTGTCGAATTAAAATAAGCAGGGCGAGGCACAGCAAGAGCTTTCCAACAATCCCCATTCGTTTTTATTTCTAAAATATCAACAGCAAAAAAGCCTTCAAATAAAACTTTATAATAACCTTTAGGCATCGGAGTCACTTGCAAAATCCTGGCAAGGACACCTACCGAATGCAAATCATTTGTATTTATTTTTTCAAGTGAAGAATCCTTTTGCATTACAAGCAAAAGAGAGCCATGGTGTTTTTCATCTGCTTCACGCAAAGCAGCTAAAGAAATATCTCGGCCAACCCAGAGCCTAGAAGAAGTTCCTGGTAAAACCAAAGAATCTCGCAAAGGCAATAATGGTAAAGGCTGATTCAAATCCAACATCAAAGAATTACCGGAGTTTTCGTTTCTCTTTTTCTCCGGCGTAACATTTTTCCTTGCCATTCCTACTCCTTAAGCGACTTTTTTATCTGCGGATTTTTTCTTTGTTTTCGGTTCTTCTAAACCTAAACCTTCTCGCACTAATTTCCGAGTAATTTTGAGTTCTTTTTGTCCACTACCTGGCATAGTAAACATCAACTGTTGTAAAGACTTTTCTAAAACTGAACGCAAGCCTCTGGCTCCAGTTTTTCTTTCCATTGTTTGTTTAACAATTTCTTTTAAAGCATCTTCTTCAAAAGACACTTTAATATCATCCATTTTAAAAAGCTGTGAAAACTGTTTTACCAAAGCATTCTTTGGTTCAGTTAAAATTCTAAGCAAAGCTTCTTCATCGAGTTCAGCCAAAGCAACAGCCACCGGCAAGCGACCGACCAATTCAGGAATCAAACCAAACTTGATTAAGTCTTCTGGTTCTAACTGGCGGAAAAGCATTGAAAGCGTATTATCTTTTTCACTCCGGATTTCTGCGCCAAAGCCCATTCCACCTTTATTCACTCTGTGAGCAATAATTTTATCTAAAGTTTCAAATGCGCCACCACAGATAAACAAAATGTTTCTTGTATTTATCTGAACCAAATTTTGTTCTGGATGTTTTCTACCACCTTTAGGTGGCACAGCAGCAACAGTGCCTTCTAAAATTTTCAACAAGCCTTGTTGCACACCTTCACCAGAAACATCTCGCGTAATAGATGGGTTTGCTGTTTTACGAGCAATCTTATCAATTTCATCAACAAAAATAATTCCACGTTCTGCACGGGCTACATCATAATCAGCGGCTTGCAACAAACGCACTAAAATATTTTCAACATCTTCTCCAACATAACCAGCTTCTGTCAAAACCGTTGCATCAGCAATAGTAAAGGGCACATCTAAAAAACGAGCCAAAGTCTGAGCAAGCAAGGTTTTTCCAGAACCAGTCGGGCCAACAAGAAGCAGATTTGATTTATCCACTTCGATTGTTGAATCGTCTTTTTTTGCATTATAACGCAAACGTTTATAATGGTTATAAACGGCAACAGACAAAGCCATTTTAGCATCATCTTGACCAATTACAAACTCATCAAGGTGCGCTTTTAATTCTTGTGGAGAAGGTAACGGTTTTTCTTCTATTGGTTTGCTTTCTTCTTGTTTTGGTTCCTGAGAATTTTCAAACAAATTATAACAAGTCAAAACGCATTCAGAGCAAATCCTTGCTCCGGCGCCAGCAATCATTTTGCCAACCTGTTCAGCAGTTTTTCCGCAAAAGTTACAGAAAACCCGTGCGGCACCCGAAGAATTTTTCCCGTTACGATACATATAATTTTATTTCCGTGGGGTAAAAATTTCGTCAATAATTCCAAACTCTAATGCTTCTTTAGGACTAAGATAAAAATCCCTATCTGTTTTCTTATAAACTTCTTCAAGAGAACGACCAGAATGTTTGGCTACAATTTCTGCCAATGTTTCTTTAGTGCGCATAATTTCCCTTGCATGAATCTGGATATCAGAAGACTGTCCACCAGCAGCACCAGACGGTTGGTGAAGCATAATTCTAGAATTAGGGAGAGCGTAACGTTTACCCTTAGAACCTGCCGCCAGAAGAACAGCAGCCATAGACACAGAATTACCTATGCAAATAGTCGCAATATTTGGGCGAATATGTTGCATTGTATCATAAATGGCTAGCCCAGCTGAAACATAGCCACCTGGACTATTTATATAAAGCGTAATATCTTTTTCCGGATTTTCATATTCCAGAAAAATCAACTGAGCCATTATATTATTTGCCACTTCGTCATTAATTGGCGTACCAAGGAAAATAATACGTTCTTTCAACAAACGAGAATAAATATCATACGCACGTTCACCACGTCCAGTATTCTCTATAATTGTTGGGATAACCATTCGTTCTCCTACTATTAATTAGTTGCTAGAATCGCTTTTTTCTTCAGCAGCAGGGCGAATTCCGACAATAAAGTCAGCAGCCATTTCAAAACGAATTTCTTCGCGAAGGGCAATAATGCGACCACTCTGACGGAAATGAGCTTTCATAGAATCAAAATCAACATGATAAGCATCTGCCATTTGCTGCAAGCGTTCATCAACCTGAGCCTGAGTTACTTTCAACTTTTCAGTATTAGCAACAAATTCAAGAATTCTATGTTTCTTGATTTCACGAATAGCTTCTGGAGAAAGAGTTTTCATTTCTTCTTCAGATGGAGCAGGAGCTTCAGAAGGATTTTCAGAATGACGGTTCAAAGTGTATTTTACCAAATCTTCAACGCGAGCATTCGGCACTTCAAACGGATTCATTTCAATGAGTTTATCAATCGCTTCATTAACAGCCTTGGCTTTTGCTGCATTGCGCTTGTTCATAACAAGGCTTTCCTGAATATTTGACTTCAATTCAGCATCGTCTTTTACGCCAAGTTGTTTAAAGAATTCTTCATCCATAACAGGTGGAACAATTGCACGAACGTCAGTAATTTCCACTTTGAATGTTGCGTTTTTACCGCGGTATTTTTCTTCTTTATGGTCTTCTGGGTAAGTAAAGGCAATTTCTCTTGTTTCACCTTCTTTAACTCCCATCAAGCCTTCATCAAAACCAGGGGAAGCGGATTCACCCAAAAGGCTACGGAATTCTTTTTGTTCTGGCAATTCTTGAGTTTGACCATCAATAACCACTTCAATGTAATTACCAACAACAACATCGCCTTTTTCAGCAGCACGATCAACGTGTTCATCACGAGACCACATCTGGAGGAGACGATCGTATTCAGCATTCACTTCATCTTCAAGAATCATTGTATCAGGAACAGTGATACCTAAAGAATCATAGCCCTTAATATCAATTACCGGATCAACTTCAACTTTAGCAACGATAGAAATCGGATTTTCCTTATCGTCTTTAAAATCAACAACTTGAAGGCGACCAACTGGAATAATATTTGCCTTTTTCAATTCTTCTGTTAAAAGAGCATTAACAGTTTCATCAACCACTTCTTGACGGATAGCATCACCAAAGCGAGCCACAATCATCTGTTTTGGAACTGAACCCTGGCGGAAACCCTTCAATTGGACTTCTTTGCGATAATGCTGCACTTTCTTTTCAAAAGGAGCTTTCAAATCTTCTTGAGGAATAGAAACATTAAGAGTGCGTTCTACAGCGCTAGTTTCCTGAATATCTACGGTCATAATAACTCCGAATCTTAGTTTATTTTAAAATCGTGCGAGAGGAGGGAGTCGAACCCTCACACCGAAGTGCCAGATCCTAAGTCTGGTGCGTCTGCCAATTCCGCCACTCTCGCATTTTGGTCCAAAAATAGAAAATCTTAAACCTCTTGTCAGCAAGCCTTGCCTACATTGCCCTAAAATTCTACAAAATGCGCAACCAATTATACAAAAAAATCTTTACTCTTGGGCGTTTCGTCAAAAAAAGACGAAACCGGGCTTTTGCGGTATCGCGTGTTGCCGTATCTTGCTCTTAAACTTGCCCAAGCCTTATTGTTTTCAAACAAATTTTGTTCATTGCAAACAAACTTCTGCTAGATAGTCTCACACAAAACAGTTCTTGTTTTTCCTAAACTCTGATTTTTTTTACAAAGCCTAAACATAAGGCCGCCACGAGTCCCTTGTCACTTGCGACGAATGTGCTCGCGTTTCTTATCATGGCGAACAACTTGCTCACAGTTCTTGTCACTCGCGAAGCTTGAAAAACTGAAGTAATCTCTTCGCCAGTAAAGCGCCACACTGCGTTCGCGATGACTATCCTGAACTTGTCGCACGCGGTTCTTGTCATTGCGATGGAACGTAGTGACAGAAGCAATCTGTTTGCAAGCAACACTTGTTTTTGGATTACTTCGCTACGCTCGTAATGACAAAAGCCAAGATGGCCGCGAGGCTAAAAGCCTCTCGCCATGACAACCTGTTTTTACACTTGCCACGCAGTTCTTGCACCCGGTTCTTGTCACTCGCAAAGCTTGAAAAGATTTTTTTTGCGAAGCCTGAATGTGAGCCAGCCACGAGCCACACTTGTGGCGTGGTGGAAGCAATCTGCTTGCCATAAAAAAAGCGGAAGAGAACCTTCCGCTTAAAACTAATCTTACCAGTTTTCACCAAGAAGTTCAAAATGAGCTTGTGGGTGCAAACACGCCGGACAAACATTCGGAGCTTCTGGGCCTTCATGCAAGAAACCGCAATTACGGCAACGCCAAGTCACAACGCCATCACGTTTAAAAACTTTCCCTTCTGCCAAATTATTATAAAGGTCACGATAACGTTTTTCGTGTTGTTTTTCAGCAATACTAATATTTTCAAAAGCAAGAGCTACAGCTTCAAAACCTTCTTCGCGAGCAATTCTTGCAAATTCTGGGTATAAATCATGCCATTCTTCGTTTTCGCCATCAGCAGCTGCTTTCAAATTATCCAAAGTATTGGAAGAAACGCCTGCTGGGTAAGAAGCCGTAATTTCAACGCAACCACCTTCCAAAAACTTCCAAAAACGCTTTGCATGTTCTTTTTCCTGGCTAGCAGTTTCTTCAAAAATTGAAGAAATTTGCACCAAACCTTCTTTTTTAGCAACACCTGCAAAATAAGTGTAACGGTTTCTTGCCTGAGATTCTCCAGCAAAAGCCTTCAAGAGGTTCTTTTCGGTCTGAGTACCTTTAATAGATTGAGACATAAATCAACTCCATTCTCTTTTTTACTTTGTTCATAAATATATTACCTAAAAGTTATCCTTCAAAGAGAAAAATTAAATTTTTCCTTTTTTCTAACCCATTGGCTTTTTTCGCTCATTTAACGCAATTTTCGTAAAAAATTCTCTTTTAGAGCTATTTCTGTCAAAAAAAAAACACTAAAAAACTAATTTTAGCCATCCTTCTTGTTTGTTTTTACAAAAGTTTAATCCCCACTTTTCTTCTAAGAAAATAAGTTTGGGGTAAGCTTTATTACAAATATTACACTTTGGAGTATATATGCTTGATTTAATGGCTATCCAGTCTAGCGTAGCTCACCCCACATTGGTGACTATGATTTACACGCTATTACTAGCCTTTGTTCTTTCTTCTGCAATCGGATGGACATACGAAAAAACATTCAAAGGACTTTCGTATTCAAGAAATTTTGTCCAGGCCTTAGTTCTTTCAACCGTTGTTTCTGCAACTGTGATGCAAGCCATTGGTGATAATGTCGGCCGTGGCCTTGGTATGCTTGGCGCTCTTTCCATTGTGCGATTCAGAACAAGTTTTAAAGACCCTCGCGATATCATGTTCTTATTTGCAGCTCTTGGCGCAGGAATCGGTTGTGGTGTTTTTGCTTGGGGCGTTGCTGCAGGCGGCACGCTTGCTTTCTGTATCGTTGCTTTTATCTTAAGCGGAACTGGCCTTGGAACAAGACATTTTTATGATGGTATGCTACGATTTGCTATGCCAAATGAAAGCGAAGCTCGTCTAGCCGTTGAAAAAGTAATGAAATCAAATATACGAACGTTCGTTCTTATCACAATGCGCGAAGTAGATGGCGGGAAAAGAATGGATGTTGCCTACCAAGTAAGACTTTCAAGGCGCCACCCAGCCGCCGAAGTTTTAGCCTCTCTCTCTGCTATTGAAGGCATTTCTGATGTAAACTTTATGATGCAAGATGCTGTCACGGAGATGTAAAATGTTTGAAAGATTACATGCTTTTTTTGACAAAAAAACAATCGTTTCTAAAAAGATGGGCTGCGCCTGGATTTTATCCGTTGCTGCAATAGTTTCTTTCTCTTATGTAACAAAAGGAAGCGATGTTTTATTCAGTGGCATTGCAGAAGCTTCTGCAACAACCATCAGCGTGCCTTCTGCCGTAGAAATCATCAAATTACATGTTGAAGTGGGTGAAGAAGTAAAAGACGGTGACACACTCATTGAATTAAGCCGCCCGGATTTAGCTTTGCGTATAAACGAAGTGAAAAGAGAACTTGACGCTCTTGAAGGCCGTGGAAATGTTTCTATGGCAAGTGTTGATCAGAAAGTTGCAGAAATCCAGGCTGATTTAGACACAAGGCGCAACACATTACGTTTCGAAATTCAAAAAATGGAAACGGAATACAAGCAGAATTTAGCCATAGCCAAAAGATTGAAATCTCTTTCTGGCGAAGGCCCTTCTAGCGAAAACGATGCTATGGTTTCTCGTATTCAAAGCATGAAAAAAGAATTGTCTGTTTTAGAAGCAAACGCTGCTACTCAAATCAGACTTTTAAGAGGTAGCAAAGGGAAGCAGGCGCAATCTAACGCTTCTGAAGCAAAAATATTACACGATGAATTAGCTCGATTAGAACAAGAAATGAAAGAACAGACTATCCTTGCTAAAGGCGAATGGGTTGTTGCAACGGTTCTTGCTCGCGATGGTGAAAAAGTTTCTTCTTTTAACCCAATCATGACTCTTACCCGTAAAGAACCTTCTCAAGTTCGCGGTTACTTGCATGAAAACTTGCATAATAAAATCCAGGTTGGTGCAGAAGTAGAAGTGACTTCTCTTGGCCAACATGCAAAAGTCCGCGGGAAAATTATCGGTATGAGCAGCCAGATAGTTCCTTTCCCTTTAAGACTTTTGAAATCTCCGGATTTACCGCTTTATGGTCGCGAAGTTAACGTAGCCATTCCAGAAAATAGCGGATTCTTGCTTGGAGAAAAGGTTTCTATTTCAGAATTACCTGATTGGAAAAATTTATTGAACTCCCAGGAACAATAAAAACGTTTAAAAAGTTACGGATACGAGGATAAAATGAAACGGATATTATTTGGTTTATTATGTGCTTTGCCCTTAGCGGCAGAGCCGTTGACTTTTGAACGTTTAATATCTTCCGTAGAAACCGAACCTGCTGTTCAAGCAGGCGAAAAAAAGAGAAAAGCTATTCAATCAGGCACTTCTCTCAAATTATGGAACAGCCTTGAACTTCAATATAAACTTGATGGCTTTGGATTCATGGAACACGATTTTGAACTCAGATTCAAACCTAAAGTTTTTGGTGAAGGTTCAAGCACTGAAGATTATTGGAATGCTCAGAGTTCTTACCAGCAAAGTCGTGCTAATTTTTATCGTTCTTTTCTTGTTTATGAACGCTATGAAAGAGCTTTGCGTTACCTTACACAAAAACGCAAGCAGCAATTACATTGGGATATGGCTGCCGTAAACAAAGACCGCTTAGAAGTCTTACATCTGAAAAGTGGCAGCGAAACATTTAACCCGGAAAATTTAATCAGTGCTCTTGAAAGAGAATCCGAATTGCAAGCAGAACTTATTGCTGATAGTAATGCTCTTCGCGATATTGAAATGAAATTCCATTCCTGGATTGATTTTGATTCTGTCGCTTTAGATACAAGTTTTTTACCTAAAATTTCAGATATTGAAAATCTTTTAAAAGATCCTTTACTTGTTGATGACACTTATTCCGCAGTGGCCATGGCAAAACAAAAATGGAATGTAGAATCCAAGCAATATGAACAAGAAAAAACTGGTTCAAACAAAATCATTTCTTCCATTGGAATTGGGTATAAACATTCTTTTGGCTCTTATGAATACGACTCTGTAAAAACAGGAACTTATTCCTATGATTATGAAAATAAAGTAGCCGTTGCTGATAAAAAATGGGAAATCACCCGTAAAGATGATGACCGCAGAACTCGCGATAAATTTTACGCCACACTAACGCTTCGCTTGCCATTTTTTGGAACAGATGGCGGTGACGAAACCAAAAGGCAACTTGATGTCCTTGAAGCCGAAAGTGATTACCTTGACGAAAAACGCAGTATCACACAAAAAGTCGCTCGCCTTCGCGAAGAAACGCTTGCATTAATAGCTCAGAGAAATGTCCAGAAAAATTTTGTTGAACGCGTTGATGCCGGCGATGTTTTTAAAGAATTTGCGGCTCGTTCTGGTTCTGACCCTCTTTTATTATTGCGCGCTCGTGATGTTTCTTTAGAAAGTGAAATTAAGGCATTACAACTTGAATATGAAATTTATTCTCGCTATCTGATTCTTTTAGACTATGCAGGCAAATTAGCCTCTCCAGACATTTCAACTCATTTTAAATTGGAAAAGTAAAATGGCCGGTGCCCGCGGTTTTAGTCTCCTTGAACGTTTTGAACTGAAATACCACATTCCTGTGGAATGGGCTGACATTATCGGCGAAATGATTTCTCCTTATTGTGAAGAAGATTATTATTCAAAAATTACTCCTGGTGGCTTTTATTGGATAACGAATCTTTACTTGGATTCTCCTAATTGGACATTTTTAAAATGGAGAAACGCTAGACTTCTTGACCGATTTAATATGAGAATCAGAACTTATGGCGAACACCCAGACCCAAAAGGCACTTTTCATTTTGAAGTCAAAAGAAAAATAAGAAACATTTGTTTTAAAAGCAGAGCAACTATCAAGGGTGAAAATCCTTCATTTGTTTTTGAAAATCCCAAAGAAATGTGGCCTGTTAAAGGTGAACGCGATCGTCAATATTTAGAAGAATATTTGTATAAAGTAAATACTTTTAACGCAAGCCCAAGATTATTGACTCAATATAAAAGACGTGCGTGGTTTAGCACAACCGAAGAGTATTCTCGAGTGACTATTGATACTTGTATGCGATTCCGTGAAGAAAACGGTTTTGATTATACTGTTGACCCTCATTATATGCACTCTACAGGACTCCCTCGCTTTTTTGCTCCTGGTTGTGATGCCGTTCTTGAATTAAAATGCCCTTGTTCTCAAGTCCCTTATTGGATGATGGATCTAATACATGCATTAAACTTAAAACTGGCTGGCTTTTCAAAATTTGGAAATGCCGCTGCCGAATGGCAGCGGATTTACGAGAATCCGAGAGGCTTTAGGTATCCAAATTACACAAATCTTGCCGGGGACTTTGCCAGAAACGATTAAGAAAAAGTATATTCCTTGTATTCTATGAAGGAGTTTTCTATGAAACACCCAAAACTTTCTTTAATTAATGCTCTTGTTTGTTTTGGCTTTTTAGCCTTGACGGCTTGTAGTAGCGATGATTCTTCTAGTTCTTCGGCTCCTAGTGGCGAAGGTGGGCAAAATAACGATAAGCCAAGTACAGAGTCCACTTTAACACAAATGGCTTGTTCTGAAATTATGTACCACCACCCGGATTCTACTGTGGAATGGGTGGAAATTTTTATTGAAGATGGCGAAGATATCGAAAACATGGCTCTGTCAGAACTCCGTTTAGATGGTGCTGTAGAATACAACTTCCCAGAAGAAGCTTTGAAAAAAGGTGAACACCTTGTTGTAACTGGTGACCTTGATGCATTCAAAAAAGCCTACCCTGATTTTAATGGCCGTTTGTTTGGCCCTTGGAATACAGATAATAAAGGCAATGTTGAAAAACTTTCAAATGGGGGCGATGTTGTTTCTGTAAAATTAAGAGGTGCAGGCGATGTTGATTGCTCCTTTGACAACACTCCTCCATGGCCAAGTCTTGCTGATGGTGAGGGGGCTTCTTTGGTTTATCTTGGCGGGAACGCTTCTATGCCGACAAATTGGGCGGCAAGTAAAAAACAAGGCGGAAACCCAGGGGTTGGCGAAGATGAAGTTTACGCTCCGTTAACGGTTCGTATTAATGAAGTTGCTCCAACAGACGGCTCTGCAGACTGGATTGAATTTTATAATTCCGGAAAAGCCGATGCCGATATTTCTGGTTGGCTTTTAATTGCCAAACGTCGTGCTGATACCTTAACAATTCCTGCCGGAACTGTTGTGCCAGCTAATGGTTTCTTAGTTTTAGAACAAAGCGTTTTTGGCGAAAGTTTACTTTTACTTCGCCGTGGCGAAAATCTTTACTTGAGAGAAATAATTGATGGTAAATGGACAAATTCTGAAACAGGCCTTGAATACCCGGCAACTCCTTCTGGTACAGCAGGTGTTTTAGAACTTTCTGACGGCACGCTTATGCAAGGCTCTTTGAAATCAGAAACAAAAGGGAAAAAGAATTCTTCAGAAATGCTTTCCGGTCCTCTTTATGTAAATGAAATTTTCTACAACCCACCAGAAGGACAAATTGAATTTATTGAAATCATAAACACTGCAGATTCTGCCGTAGCACTCTCATTACCTGTTGGTAGTAAATCCGGCGTCTGGGAAATCAGCGGTCTTGGAGAGGCTGCTCTTGAAACCATTAAAATACCTGCCGGCGGTCTTTTGTTAATGCTTCCGGACACAAGTATTTTGGATTTAGATGCTTACGCTTCGACACTTGCTGAAAATGTCGTATTGCAAAAATATTCTGGAAAAATTTCTAACCGTGGTGAACAAATCCTTGTTAAAGAGCCTTATGCTTTTGTAGAAGATTTAACAAAGCCAAATGGAATTGACTGGTGTTACCGCTGGTCCGATGCGGTTCTTTATTCTGATGATGGTCTTTGGTCTGAAGAAGCTGATGGTATGGGAATGAGTTTGCACCGCGCAGATTTCTCAATGCCAGGAAGTGACCCAGCGGCCTGGGAGGCAAACCTTCCAACACCTGGAGAAAAATAAAACCTTTTAAAACCTCGGGCTTTGCCCGAGGTTTCTTTTTTATGCCCTCTTGAAATACATTTTAATGTTCAAAAAAAAACAACATCTATCTTTTCAGAAATTCTTTTTCTTCAGGCCTTTTATAAAATTTCTCTTATTGTCTGTATTCAAAGAATTCAAACAAATGCAATTTATTTTCTTTTATTCAAATTTTTATATTAGCCACTAAATTGAATTTTTATTCTTTGTATTTTATTTGCAATGTTAGCCGTTTTTAAAAACATCAAGATTGGCGTTTTTCTTTCTTTCGTAAACCTTCTGATACAAGGCACCGCTTTTCTTGTCCAGAATTTTATCGCTAAAAATCTTGGGAACGAATCCTATGGCTTTTTTGGAATTTTACAAAACGACTATACGTTTTTTTGTGCTCTCGCTGATTTTGGAATGACTACTCTTATTTTAGCCTTTTTTGCAAATCGTGCTGTGAAAGGAAAACTGTTTACACAAATTATCCAATTAAGATTTTTTGCTTCTTTTGCTACTGCTTTAGGAATGTTACTTTTTGCATTTATTATCCGAAAAGACCATCCTGTATTTTGTGGCGAATTGATTTTGATTCCGGGATTAATTTTACAACATGCTTTTTTTGATTGGTATTTTACTTGTGGTGCATTTTGGAAACAATTACTTATCTCAAAAATCCTTCATGCTATTTCTTATGCATCTGTTATGGGAATAGCTTTAATTTATCTGAAACTAGAATCCATTGAAGCTATCGCTTTTTGTATGGTGCTTGCCGCTTTACCCGCTTGGGCATTTGGTATTTCACATGCTTTTAAAAGACAAATTTTTTCTATTTCAAAAAGAACTTTCCGCTTTATTCATTTAATGTATAAAGCCGCTTTCCCCTATGCACTTGCTAGTCTAGCTAGTTTTGCCTATTTACCTATTGGACTCTATTTTGTAGATTACTTTGCTCCACCCTCTATTTTAAGTGCCTATAATTACGCAAACAAATTAATTGTTTTAGCGTCTGGATTTATGGTGCATTTTATTTCTTCTTCGCTTATTTCATTACACAAGCAAAATGATTCAAAAGTTCATTTTAAAGATCAGGTTATTTTTGTATCCTTTATAGCTTTGTGTGCCCTCCCTATTTTCATTTTTCCACAAAAGATTCTGTCTTTACTTTTCTTTGCCGCCAATTGGACGCCTGGTGTATTAAAATATTCCGCTTTTGTTTTGCAAGTTCTTGCTTGTTCACTCATATTCCAAGCCATTCGTATGCCTTGTATTTCTCTATTATTAAAAGAGAAATTTATTTGGAAATACGTCCTTTTAATTTCTATTGGTGGTGTATTCAATATCATTTCTTGCTATTCAGGAATTTCCTATTTCGGGGTAGAAAATGCACCTATATTCGTTTTGGCAGGAGATATTTTATTTACACTCCTGTTAATTGTTGATGCCTTGAAAAATAAACGTTTTGCTCTTTAGAAAGGCAATGAATAAAGAAACGACACAGAAACTCTAGTTAATGGACTTTGCCCATCTAATGGAGTCGAAATCTCAGGCAAAACAGAAAGACGTTCCGTTTTAAAAATCAAACCCAAAGCTACTCTATGTTCTGGCTTTCTGTATTCAGGAAGATTTTTTATAACACCTTGAAAACCTATTTCTTTTAAGAAAAAAGTTCTAAACCCTGCTAGATAAGTAAGTTCTGTTCCTAAATCGCTATCATAAAATGGTTGAAAAATACCTAGCAAATGAAAATATTGATTGTGCAATAAATATTCTGCATTTAATCTAGCACCTAAATCAAAAAATTCAAAATCATAACGGAAACCACCATACAAAGCGTATGAAAGATTTAATCCAAAAGAAAACTCTTGCAAATAATATGGAGAAAAACGCACATATTGAATTTTAGGTTTTTGAACTAAAACCGAATTTTCCAAAGCCATTCCAAAACGATACTTTGTTTGTAAGCCAATAAAAGCATAACGTTCATTTCGCATGCCGGCAAAGAGCTTGTTTTCTTTCGCAGAAACAGGATTTAAAAGAAATAGACAAATCAAAACAAACAAAATTTTCTTTTTCATAATGCGTCCTCAACATACCAACTTAAAACTTCATAACCTTCTTGAGTCAAATGCAACCCGTCAAAATAATAGTCCTTTTCAATTTCATTTTTACCGGATAAAAAATATTCATGCAGGCTAATAAACTTATAAGAAACCCCTGAAGCATCTAAAGCGCCTTCTAATTTTTCATTAAGCTTTTGGATTTCTTCATTTATTCTGGGGTTTTGTTTCCAAAGAAAATTTCTTGGCAAAATAGAAACAGCATAAAAAGTACTTGCTTTAAATTCTTTGACCTGATGAATATACTTTGAAATAAAATCATCTATAAAAACAGATGTCAGAGTATCATTTTCCATACCTAATATTAAATTATTCGTTCCAATAAGCATTACTGTCGGAATGCCTTTACAATCTTTTGTGTCCCATTTAGCAACATCTTCAATAATTGCCCCACTCACGGCATGCTTATGAATATCTCGCCCTGAAAAATAAAATTCCAAATCCCAAAGTCTTGTAATTGAATCGCCAACAAAACAAATCTCTGACGTTTCTTCTTGAACGCCACAACTAAAAAAACTAAAAGAAAATAAACAACTACAAATCAGCAATACTTTGCGAAACAACATGACATTTAAAATAGAAAACCTTTGAAAACTTTAGAAAATACTTCCTGGAATAAAACGCAAAAAATCTAGCCGCAATGTAATTTTTATATTTAGTCTTATGCCATTCAGCATTTATCTGTTTTTAGTTTTTTGCTTTTTTGTTTTAGCTTTATTTTATGCCTTCCCTAAAAAGGCTCGGCCCTTAATTTTACTTTTTTCAAGCATCATTTTTTATGGTTTATGTGACATTCGATTTCTTGTGCTTTTAGCTATTGAAATCTCTTTTACATTTTATCTTGGTAAAAAAATTGAAGCTAATTTAGAACAAAACAAATCCAAGAAATTTTTAATTTTAGGCATTCTTTTTGTTTTGACAATTTTAGGGTTCTTTAAATATTTTGACTTTTTTATAGAACAATTTTCTCTTTCCTTCAAATCAATTCTTTTACCGCTAGGAATTTCATATTATAGTTTTAAAGCCATTAGTTATCTGATAGATGTCTACAAACAAAAACGTTCCTCCGAAAAATCTTTTCCCTTTTATGCATTATACATTTCATTTTTCCCGCATTTGATTTGTGGGCCTATTGTCCGTTCTGAAACCATAACAGAGCCTCTGAAAAAAGGCATTGCTTACAACCCGGAATTATTCAAACAAGGATTTTTACTTCTTGTCTCTGGCTTGTTTAAAAAAGTAGTCATCGCTGATAGAATCGGAACTTATGTCAACGCCATATTTGCGACTCCAGAAGCTTATCCATCTTTTGCTCTTTTACTCGCTTTACTTTTATTCGCATTACAGCTTTATTGTGACTTTGGTGGCTATTCTGAAATTGCGGTCGGCTTTACCAAAATGTTTGGTATCCCATGTAACGACAATTTCTTACGGCCCTACTTTGCTTTGAATATTAGAGACTTCTGGAGACGCTGGCATATTTCTTTATCTTCTTGGCTAAGAGATTACGTCTACATTCCTCTTGGCGGAAATCGCCTTGGTAAAAAAAGACAACACTTCAATACTCTTGCAACATTTGTCGCCTGCGGTATTTGGCATGGTAGCGCCTTGCATTTTATCCTTTGGGGAATTTGGCATGGCGTTTTTAATACTTTAACACCAAGAAAAGACCCGCAGCTTTTTAAAAAACCTGTTAAAATACTAGCCTTTATCTTAACGTTTTCCATTGTTCTTTTTGGATGGCTTTTATTTAAAATAGATTCTGCCCCAAAACTTTTACAATTCCTTTCACATTTAATTTGTGATTTCAGCATTAGCATTACAAGCATTTCCAATTCTTTACTCCCCTTTACTTATTCCAATACTTGTATTGCTCATTTTTTAACTACTCTTGCTTTTGTCTTTATTTTATTTTCACAAGAATACTTACAAGAAAAAGGAAAAGATAAAGAACTTTTATTCTTTACTATACAACTTTTTTGTGTATTCCTTTTTTGCCAGACAGGAAACTCTCCTTTCCTTTACGCCAACTTTTAGAGATTTAAAATGAAAAAACTTTTTAAAATTTTTCTTTCCGTTTTATTGTTATGCGCTATTACGCTCTTGTTAAAAAATGAATTTGCACGACTACTCACTAAAAATTCTCCTTACGGGATTCAAACTTTAATTTCTGAAACAACCACTACAGAAAATTTATTTATTGGCTCTTCAATGTTTCGACAAGGCATTGACATATTTGCATTAGAAGAAAAATCGCCAGGAACTTCATGGATATTAGCTTATAACGGCAATCAACCCGTGTGGGAAAAGATTATTTTAGAGCTTTTATTGAATAACAATGTTAAAATAAAAACTCTCTTTTTAGATATGTATGCTTACTCTGTTGTAGTTCCTCCAAAAGTAAGTGATGAACGTTTATTTTTACACACCGATTTAAAAACAAAAAAAGAATTCTGGAATATTTTAAAACAAACCGGTAACGCCTCTTTACAAGAACTATTCCAGATGTTTGTCTCCTCCAATAATGAAATTTTATGGACCTGGCCACTAAACAAAAAACTAACAGACAATCGATACCTCCGTGGCGGTAATACTGCTTTTAGCCCAGGGAGTACGGATAGTTTAATCAGAAGTTTACCTCCTGTTACTATAGATGATTTTTCTTTTAGAAAAGAACAAAAAAATGCTTTGCTTGAAATCTTTGCCCTCTGTAAAAAACATAACGTAAACCTTGTGCTGATAGAAACTCCAAAATATATTGAAATAGCGACTGATTCCAATTACCTTCAAGTCATGACTGAATATATTGAATTAGCAAAAGCAAATCGCGTTGAATTTTTAATTTCAGAATCAACAGCCAATCAAATGCAACAAAAGGATTCTTCTTTTAATTACTTAGAAAAAATGATTCCTTTTAACTCTGACGATCCAGAATCTTTCCAAGATAGAATTCATCTATCTTCTAAAGGCAGAAATTTATACACGAAGAAATTACTCTCTTTCTTCTAAAACTTTGTTTTCTCTTTTTTCGCAAAGTTTCCCGAAAATAAAAATCGCATAAATCCACAACCAAAACAGCCCTGATTTATACCCGGCAGTAAAGAACCACCAACCTAAATGGTAAAGGAATAAGGCGTATAACATCCACAACAATGGTGTTTTGGTTCTATGTACTTTTTCATAAAGAAACGATATTAAAAACGCTATACAAAATGGAAATAATGCTACACCGAATATACCCCAATCTTTATACACTTCCCAAAGATAGCCTGTGGTATTATAACCTGGAATTTTCTGAACACTCTTGTTAAATGCATTATCCCAGCCATAATAATTCCGAATTAAGCCAGGTAACATTGTAAATTCAAACACCCCATGAAAAGCATCTATCCCATAGGTAAAAGGGTGTTTTTCTCTATCTGACGTTGGATTTAACATAAAATCTAAATTCCAATAATTATTCGCAACATAATCATAAGGGATAGATACCACTCTATCAATAGCCATTCCTTTTAGAGAACGCCCACCATATTGAGATCGAACAACGGCTACACTTATAAAAAGGGCGACAGCAAAAAAAAGCGTAACAACAATAAATGAAACTGATATTTTCTTTTTCAAATAATTAAACAAAATAAAAAGAATACCTACACTTAAAAAAAGCGATGTTCTACTTGGATAAGCTAACAACGCTAAAACAACTGTAACAAAACTAATAGCAATACAACTTATACGAATCAACTTGTAAGGATTTATCGATTTAAAAGATGCGACTCCAGAGAATAAAACAACCAATGGCGATGACATAACAAAAATGGAAAACACACCATAATTCGCTTCTGAAGAAACCCATTTCGTAACATCTTTTGCAAAGACAATCAAGGTGCCTACTTTAGCTACCATACCAATAACACCCAATAAAAAAATACCGAACAAGAAAAGAGTTAAATAAAAATGCTTATACCAATCATATTTCTTTTCCATTGTATCCGGTAACCATTTTTTAGAAGAATCTTTAAAAGCCTGATCTTTAGGATAAACTAAAGAAAATGTTAAAGTCCCTAATAAAAAAGAAAGCATTGCTCCAATCCAAACAATCCATGTTAAAGGTCTAAAATCAGACATGGCTGTATTTAATTTTAAATAAGCAACGCCTAAAGTAAGTGCTTGAGTAAAAACATAAATATTGCCTGGACGAAAAAAATCTTTCTTTAAAATCCATGTCTGAAATAGGCATAAAATAACTACGAAAAAACATGCAATGCTTACACCGTAATCCTGCATGATTTCCAACATGTCAAACCTCTAAATCAGAACTTTAAATTCTAATGCTTTTTCAACAATAATTTTAAATTTCCTAATTCTCTTGAAATAGAAGAATCTGAAGGAAGCTTTTTCATAAATTCAATGAAATTACAAATAACAACAGCAAACAAGCCTGACAACAACATAGTGAATGCTAATATAACACTACGCCCTGGACGCACTTTTTTATCATTTTCCCAAGGTGGTTGCAAAACAACTAAATTCGTTGGCTTATTCACTTCATCTAAACGCAACTGTTCACTTTGCTGTCTAAGAAATTTATATATCGTTTGTTGGATTTTCAATTCACTTTCTATTTTCAAATATTGCGCTGTTAAATCAGGCGTTTTACTTAAAGCCAATACACCCATTTTATTACGCTTACCTTTAATTGCTTCTGCTATAGAGGCATCTAAAGATTTTAAACGGCTTGACAATTCTTCATACCGTTTTGTTTGATCACCTCGTTGCATTTTTTCATACGAAATTTCTTGTACTAATGCATCTCGTTCTGATTGCAAAGTACCTAAATATTTTACGGTTGATTCTAATTGTATTTCTGGGTCATACAAATTATTTTCTGCTTGAAATTTAGTGAAGACTTTTTCTAAGGAATCTAAATTATGTTCAACTTCTTTTAAGCGAGCATCCATATAAATTCTTGATTGTTTCGCTTGATTTGTATTATAAGCATTATACATGGAATCTGCTTTTGCTAAAATAAATTGTAAAATCTGGGCTGCTAGTTTATAATCTTCGTCTTCAAAGCGCAAATAAAACATGTTTTCATCATTATATTCAAGCGTTAAATTCTTTCGAAAAATCTTTAAAAGGTCAGCTTGATATTTGCCATCAAATTCATAATGGTCACGTATTCCAAATTTTTCAATTGTTTCTTGATGTAATTGCCAGGAATTAAAAAATGTCCACACAATATTTGTTGCTTGATCTTCACTACCTAAAAGTGAAGATACAGAAGAAAGGCCTGAAACATTTTCAAGCATTTTCCCTAAAGAGCTCCCGATAGAAGATTTTCCTGATGGAGGTGTAACAATTGCTTCTGCTGCAAATACCGGCTTCATTACCCACATTACTACAATAAACATAGCAAGTGTCGGTAAAAGAACTATAGACAAAAATAAAGCTTTATGTCTTAAGCTATTGTTCAACACCTTAAGCAACAATTCAAACAACGATAAATTTTCTTTTTGTTCCATACTATTTATAATTCATATAAAGAATAAATGACGAAGAAACTACTGTTAATAGCGATGCTAAAAACATCGTAAAATCTTTGAACGATTCATAAGTGCTTTTAGGAATTTCAATAAAATCCCCAGGTAAAATAGCGTCTTCTGTGGCATTAACATCCAACGTTTTTCTATTACCTCGTACAACACGAACTTGATCCCAAGAACCAGTAATTGGTGTAACACCAGATGCTGCAATATAATCTAACGCTTTAAAATCTGGATTATATGGAACTTTTCCCATTGCTGCAACTGCACCACCAACATAAACAAATTCATTTGTTCCTCTTTCATCAATAAAAGAAATTTCCATTCCTGGAGTTGGTTTTATAACACTTGCTGAACTTACAGGAACACGCTTTTCTGTTCCCGAAGAATCTTTCACTAATAAAGAAAGATAGCCACCATTTTCAATATTATTACCAAAGGCTTTTACATAATAATCTCTAATAGTCATTCCTTCTTTATAAGCCAAAGCCTTTCTTGCTGTTGGTAAAGCAAGTGTTACAACTTCTGTATATTCCTGATAAGGAACAAAAAAGAAATCTCCTTGCTTTAAGATTAAATCTTTTTCAAGTTTCCCTTCTCTTGAAATTTCTTCTAAATTAATTCTCAAAGAATCATTATCGCGAATCAACAAAATATTTTCTAAATCAGAAACGGGCAAGAATCCACTAATGTTTCTGAAGAATGTGCTTAATCGTGTCTGAGGCTCTATAATAAATTGGCCAGCATTACTTACAGCCCCCATTACATTGATTTTAAAACTTTTCAATTTTGATAATTGCACATAACAATAACGCGCATCATAACGGTTTTCAATTTTTTCAAGAATTATTTTCTTCGCTTCAAAAAATGGTTTGCCACCAACTTCAATCGCGCCAACTTCATCTATAATAATGGTTTGGTCTGGATTTACCTGCACTGAAAAATAAGCGTTCTCTAAAAAGATGTCTAAAAAATCACCAGGCCCCAATTCATAAAGAGAATCTATTGCTGATTCTGCAATATTAGGTTGCAAAGAAACATTACCTCTAGACTTCATACTAGAAGATTCTTGAAATATCTTTGGGTCTGCATAAGAACACAAAATCAAAAACAGAACGCCAAACAATGTATGTTTTAAAACTTTTGAAATTAGCATATACTTCTACAAAAAAACAATATGCGTAAATATACAAAAAAGGTTTCAATGAAATATTGAAACCTTTTTTGCAAAACATTCTTAAAGCATCGAAGCTTTATTCGGCTGCTTTGCCTTCTCCTTCAACCATATCAAGTGGCTTATCTGCTGCAGCTTGAGAATCAGACTTCTTTGCCTTAACAACAATTTCATCTTCAACCAAACCAATGAGAGCCATTTCAGCAGCGTCACCAGGACGATTTGGGCCAAGTTTCAAGATGCGAGTATAACCACCATTACGGGAAGCATAACGCGGACCGATAACAGCAAATAAACCCTGCAAAACTTGTGGATCGCGAACAAAACGAGCTGCTTCACGACGAGCAGAAAGGTCGCCCTTCTTTGCATAAGTAACCAAACGATCAACTACGCTACGAGCAAGTTTTGCCTTGTGCAATGTAGTACGAACATAACGGTCGCTCTGTTCTGCTTCTAAACCTTTGCCGAGAATGGATGTAGCCAAGCTACGGAGAATGGCACGCTTGTGTTGAGCGTTTACGCCTAATTTTTTATTCTTAACACCGTGTCTCATTTTTAATCCTTCAGGTATTCATCGACGTCCATGCCAAAGTTAAGGCCCATCGACGTTAAGACTTCGTTCAATTCGACCAAAGATTTGCGGCCGAAATTCTTGTATTTCAGCATATCGTTTTCTTTGTTGCGAACAAGTTCGCCAAGCGTATGGATATTAGCCATGCGCAAGCAGTTTGAAGAACGAACGGAAAGTTCAAGTTCATCAACTCGCATACGCAACAACTGAGCAATGCGCTGACGTTCTTCATCTTGTTCCACTTCTCCAGAAGGTTCAAGTTCGCCTTCAAAGTTAATGAAGATTTCAAGATGATCGACCAAAAGCTTTGCTGCATAAGCAAGAGCATCTTCTGGATCAATAGAACCATCAGTAGTCAATTCCAGTTCTAAACGATTGTAATCGGTTCTTTGGCCGACACGAGTATCGCTGATATGGAAAGCACACTTCTGCACAGGGTTAAAATTGGCGTCCATAATAATTTCGCCAATCGGGTGTTCTTCGTCGGATTGAGCTTTCAATTCATCTGCAGTGACATAGCCACGACCAGAAGAAATTTTCAATTCCATACTCAAAGAAGCATTGCCAGAAAGCGTTGCAATATGAACATCCGGAGTCAAGATAACCACATTTGGATTATCTTCAATATCCGCTGCTGTAACACGGCCTTGGCCGGACATATCTAAACGTAAAGTTTCATCGTGATCTGAAAGAAGCTTTACACGGATATTTTTCAAGTTCAGGATAATGTCAGTAACATCTTCCTTAACACCAGGAATAGTGGCAAATTCTTTATCCACTCCGGCGATTCGAACAGAAACAATAGCAGCACCTTGCAAGGAAGAAAGGAGAGAACGGCGTAAAGCATTACCAACTGTTATGCCCCAACCGCGTTCCAAAGCTTCTATAACAAACTTTGCATAGCGGCCATCCTCACCAGTTTCCACTTTTTGGAAAGAGCGCGGCATTTGAAGTGATTTCCACATCATAAACGATACCTCTCGTAAATTAAATGTGTCTCTTCTTTTTGGGACGGCAACCATTGTGTGGCATGCCCGTCACATCACGAATGGACAAAACTTCCAAACCAGCATTCTTAAGTGCGCGAACTGCAGATTCACGACCACCGCCAGCACCTTTTACTTTTACATCAACCTTGCGCATTCCAAGATCAAAAGCTTTGCGAGCTGCATTTTCTGCAGCGAGCTGTGCAGCAAATGGAGTGCTTTTGCGAGAGCCTTTGAATGCATTACCAACACCAGGAGAACCCCAAGCGATTACGTTACCGCGGGTATCCGTGATAGAGATAATTGTATTGTTAAAGGTAGCGTTGATGCATGCAATTCCTTGCACATCAGCACGCTTTTTACCTTTTTTAACCTTAACTTCTTCAGAAGCGGCTGCAGATTCTGCAACCGGCGTTTCCTTAATTTCTTCGTCAGCCACGTGCAATCTCCTTACTTCTTCTTATTAGCTACGGTTTTCTTAGGACCCTTACGAGTACGGGCATTAGTACGGGAACGCTGACCACGAACAGGCAAACCCTTGCGATGACGGAGGCCACGATAGCAACCAATGTCAAGCAAACGCTTAATGTTCAGCGTAACTTCCGCACGAAGTTGACCTTCTACGGAATATTCATCTTCCAAAAGGCGACGAATCTTACCTTGTTCTTCTTCGGTCAGATCATCACATTTCTTGTTCTTGTCGATATCCAAACGAGCACAAACTTGTCTGGATGTGAATAAGCCGACTCCGTAAATAGCAGTCAGACCATATTCAACAGTCTTATTTCTCGGTAAATCGACACCAGCGATACGTGCCATGTGAACTCCTATCCCTGTTTCTGCTTGTGACGGGGGTTTTTCGAACAGATGATGCGCAATACACCTTTTCTACGGATGATCTTGCAGTTTTCACATCTGGGTTTAATGGAGGCTTTAATTTTCATAGGTTATTACCTTCTGTTTTTAGACCTATTACTTGTAACGGAAAGTTATTCTCCCCCTATTCAAATCATAAGGGGAAATTTCAACCAGTACTTTATCGTCCGGAAGAATTCGAATGAAATGCTTACGCATTTTTCCTGAAACATGAGCAAGGATCTCGTGACCATTGCCAAGTTGCACGCGGAAGAACGCACTAGGTAAAGCTTCTAGCACAACACCTTCAACCTGAATACCTTCTTCTTTTGCCACTAGGACGCCTGCCTGCCGCGAATACGGCCATGTTTAAGGAAACCATCATAATTCTTGGTATGCAACTGAGCTTCTAACTGACGAAGCGTGTCCAGCGCCACACCAACCACGATCAGCACCGAGGTACCCCCAATATAGAAAGACATATTCAAAGCGTCTTTCAAATGAAGCGGACCAACGCTAATAAAAGCAAGGAAAATTGATCCTGGGAGTGAAATTCGGGTCAATACATAGTCAATGTATTCTGCCGTGTTCTTACCTGGACGATATCCAGGGATAAATCCTCCAGATTTCTTCAAGTTTTCAGCAATATCATTTGGGTTATATTGAATTGCTGTATAGAAGAAAGTGAAGAAAATAATCAACAAGGCAAATATCACGCTATAAGAGATATGCCCTGGAACAAATGCAGCTGCAAACGACTGTGCCAAGCTGACGTTCGGCATCCAAGAAGCAATCATCGCAGGGATGAACATAATCGAGGATGCAAAAATTACAGGAATAACACCAGCTGTATTAACCTTAAATGGCAAATAACTAGCCTGGCCACCTATAGTTTTTGTGCCGACCGTCCGACGAGGACTTTGGAGCGGAATGCGACGGTTCGCTTGTTCGACAAACACAATGAAACCAACAATAGCAACCACAAGTGCAAGAATGAAAATTTCAATTGCAAGAGGTTGGATATCGTTAGCAAGCATTTCTAGTTCGGCGAAGACGGCCCGCGGAAGACCGCCGACGATACCGGCGAAGATAATAAGAGATATACCATTACCAACACCACGAGAAGTTATCTGCTCTCCAAGGTACATCACAAAAATCGTACCTGTAGTGAAGGTTAAGGTTGCAAGCAAACGGAAACCCATATTTCCCATACCAGAAGCAAAGTCTTCTAGCAAAACAGAAATACCAGTCCCTGCTGCTGTAGTAACTTTTAAGTTAGAAAGCCACACCGAAACGCCCCAGCCTTGCAATGCTGCCAACACAACTGTAAAATAACGTGTGTATTGGTTCAATTTTGCACGACCTTCTTGGCCTTCCTTCTGAAGCATTTGGATAGCCGGAATAACGGCACCCATAAGCTGGATGATAATGCTTGCACTAATGTAAGGCATTATACCTAAAGCAAATACCGTCGCTTTAGCAAAAGCACCGCCAGTAAAGGAATCGTACAAACCGAATAGGTTATTGCTATTGCGGAAGTATTCACTTAATATGGCGGAATTCACTCCAGGAATGGTGATATGCGCACCAATACGATAAATAATCAACACACCTAACGTAAAAAGAAGTTTTTTACGTAGGTCTGCGATTTTAAATGCATTGGCAAACGCATCAATTGCTTTCTTAAGAGATTCCATTAGACAATCTCAACCTTGCCGCCAGCAGCTTCAATAGCAGCTTTAGCTTTTGCGCTGATAGCGTTAACTTTTACTGTAATAGCTTTATCAAGAGTACCAAAAGCAAGAACCTTGACAGGGACTTTGATATTGCTGATGAGACCTAAGTCAAACATAACCTTAGCGTCAAATTCAACAGCACTAACCTTAGCCAAACGGTTCAAGTTTACAACCTGTACTTCTTTAGCGAATGGGTTGTTGAAACCACGCTTAGGAGTACGGCGATGAATAGGCATCTGACCGCCTTCAAATGCAACACGGCCACCCTTAGAACTCTTACGAGCACCAGCACCCTTCTGACCGCGTCCGCCGGTTGTTCCCCAACCAGAACCAGGACCGCGACCTATGCGCTTGCGGCTTTTGCCCTTTGCAGCTTTTCCAGGATTAAGAGTATTCAATTCCATCTTAGATTTCCTCCACCTTGATCAGGTGACGGACACGTGCAATCATACCAGCAATGCTAGGAGAAAGCACATGTTCCACGGTTTTACCGATGCCACGCAAACCAAGAGCTTGCATATTAGCTCTGTGTTCAGGCAGGGTACGGATAGTTCCCTTGATTTGGGTAATACGAACTTTCTTCATTGTATTACTCCTTAGGCGTTACCGCGCAAGATGGCGCAAGCCTGTTTATTTTTCTGAGCCTTAAGCCCTTCAATACAAGCATATACAACAGTGCTTGGATTAGAAGAACCGTGAATTTTTGTCAAAATGTTGCGCACACCGGCAAGTTCAAGAACTGCACGAGCGGCAGCACCAGCAATAACACCAGTACCAGGAGCAGCAGGCATCAAAAGAATGCGAGTTGCACCAAACTTCACTTCGATATCGTGAGAAATGGTTCCATCCTGAACATGAACTTCTACGAGATTGCGTTGAGCAGCTTCGGTTCCCTTACGGATAGCTTCAGAAACTTCTTTAGCTTTACCGAGACCAACACCAATCTTGCCGTTTTTATTGCCAACAACAACCAAGGCACTGAAAGAAAAGCGACGACCGCCCTTCACCACCTTGGCACAACGGTTGATATGAACAACCTTATCTTCAAATTCTGAAACTTGAGCTTCGCGTTCCAAAGTGTACCTCTTAGAATTCAAGTCCGCCTTCACGAGCACCTTCTGCAAGTGCCTGAACGCGGCCATGGTAAATGAAACCACCACGATCAAATACTACGGAATTGATCCCTTTGGACTTAGCAATTTCCGCAATAAGAAGACCGAGCTTTTTGCTTTGTTCGCTCTTTGTCAATTCCGAGAACTTGGATTGGAAATCCTTAGAAGCGGTTGTCAGCTGAGCGAGAGACTTGTTGTTCTGATCATCAATGATCTGAGCAACCATGTGGGCAAGGGAGCGACGTACTGCCAAACGTGGACGTTCAGCAGTGCCAATCACAGACTTGCGAACACGTTCATGGCGCGCAATACGTGATAAGAATCTTTTCTTAGCAATAACAGTCATAATCTACCCTTATTTACCTGTCTTCTTGCCTTGCTTACGACGGACAATTTCACCTTCGTACTTAATGCCCTTACCCTTATAAGGTTCTGGACGACGATACTTGCGAATTTCCGCAGCAGCCTGACCCACTTTTTGCTTGTCGATTCCCTTAATGGAAATCTTAAGCGGATCCACGGCAGTTAATGTGATTCCTTCCGGAGCTTTATAAATAACCGGATGGGAGAAACCGAGAACGAGATTCAGGTCTTTTCCCTTCTGTTCTACACGATAACCAACGCCAACAATTTCCAAATTCTTCTGGAAACCTTTGGTAACGCCTTCTACCATGTTCGCAACAATAGCACGAGTAGTACCGTGAATTGCACGAGAGAACTTCTGATCGTTCGGGCGAGAGAAAGAAAGTTCATTGCCTTCGAGTTTGATAGCAATCAACTCATGTACATCCGCAGCCAATTTTCCAAGAGGACCTTCCACTTGAATGTTCTGGCCATTAATAGCCACTTTGACTCCGGCAGGAATATTAATAATAGCTTTACCTATACGGGACATCTTAACCTCACCAGACCTTAGCGATGACTTCACCGCCAACTTTCTGTTGACGAGCTTCGTGATCAGTCATCACCCCTTTGGAAGTGGAGATTATCGCAAACCCAAGACCATTGCGAACGCGTGGCAAGTTGGCAACATCAACATAGTGACGAAGACCAGGTGTACTTACACGTTCAATGCCGAGGATAGCGGATTCGCCCTTCGTGTAGCGGAGCAAGACTTTTAAAACACCTTGCTTGCCATCTTCAACGACGACGAACTTCTTGATGAAACCTTTTTCCTGCAATACGCGTGCAATTTCACGCTTCAAGTTGCTGGCAGGAATGTCAACCACAGGCAATTTCGCAAGCGATGCGTTGCGAATGCGTGTGAGCATATCAGCAATAGGATCTGTCATAGACATTGTGAATTCTCCTTACCAGGACGACTTGGTGATACCAGGGATTTCGCCAGCAAGAGCCATTTCGCGGAAGCAAATACGGCAAAGGCCAAAGCGGCGCATAAAGGCGTGCGGCCTACCGCAACGCTTGCAACGATTATACCCACGAACTGTGAACTTCGGAGTACGTTTGCATTTTTCAATCATTCTTCTGCTTGCCATGGTATTACCTTACTTTCTATATGGAAGTCCAAGAGCTTCGAGAAGAGCACGACCTTCTTCATCTGTCTTTGCAGATGTTACAAAGGAAATGTCCATACCGAATGTGTGAGAAACTTTATCAATGTCGATTTCAACGAAAATCGTTTGTTCTTTGATGCCTAAGGTAAAGTTACCACGACCATCAAAACCACGACGAGCCAAACCACGGAAGTCACGAACACGCGGTAAAGCAATGTTCACGAAACGGTAGAAGAAATCCCACATGTTATCGCCATGAAGAGTAACCTTAGCACCAATGCCCATACCTTCACGGAGTTTAAAGTTGGAAATAGCCTTCTTGGCAGTTGTAATCACGGCTTTTTGACCAGTAATTGCAGAAAGAGTGTCTGCGGCTTCGTCAAGAATCTTGCGATTGCCGGCGGCTTCACCAACGCCCATATTCAAAACAATCTTTTCCAGGCGTGGAATCTGCATTACATTTTTGTAGCCGAAGCGTTCCTGCAATGCAGGAATCACTTTTTCTCTATAATGTTGTTGCATGCTATTCATGTTAAACCTCAAAGAGCCTTACCGGTTTTGACGCTTACGCGAACGCTCTTTTTGCCAGCTTCACGAACACGACGTGTACGAACTGGAACAGAACCTTCCAAAAGCATCACATTAGAGACATGGATAGGCATTTCTTTATCAACAATGCCACCCGCCTGATTGGCCTGGCTAGGCTTTTCATGGCGTTTGCAAACATTAACGCCACTGACAATCACGCGATTCTTCTTAGGATCGACGCTGATGACTGTGCCGGTTTTACCCTTAGAGGCGCCTGCAATCACCTTTACGTTATCATTCTTCTTGATCTTTGCCATTAGAGAACCTCAGGGGCAAGGGAGATGATCTTCATAAATTTCTTCTCACGCAATTCACGAGCCACAGGTCCAAAAATACGAGTACCACGTGGTTCGCCATCTTTGTTTACCAAAACAACAGCGTTATCTGAGAAGCGGATTAAGGAACCGTCTTTACGACCGATTTCCTTGCGTGTACGGACAACAACAGCTTCAGCCACAGCGCCCTTCTTCACCTTGCTCTGGGGGATAGCGTCTTTTACAGCTACCTTGATTACATCACCGATACTTGCGTAACGACGATTTGTACCGCCCAAAACTCGGATGCAGGCGACTTCCTTGGCACCACTGTTATCTGCCACGACGAGTCTGGTTTCTTCTTGAATCATATTCGCCTTACTCCAAAGAAATTATTTCTTCTTTTCCACAATCCGAACAAGGCGCCAACGCTTTGTTGCAGAAAGGGGACGGGTTTCCATGATTTCTACCAAGTCACCTTCACCAGCTTCATTGTTTTCGTCATGAGCTTTAAGTTTCTTAGTAGTGGTCATGATTTTGTTATACATCGGGTGACGTTTGCGGTTTTCAACCACAACCGTAATCGTTTTATCCATAGCGCTGGAGAATACGATACCCTGTCTTACCTTGCGTAAATTTCTATCCATTTTCCTGTTCCTCGCGGCTTAAGCCTTTGCCCTTTCGGTAAGGATTGTCTTGATTCGTGCAATGTCCTTACGGGCAGAACGAATCATAGAAGGTTTTTCCAAATTACCGGTTTTTGCGGCAAGACGGAAGTTAAACAGATCGAGATTCAGCTGGGCGAGCTTTTCCTGAAGCTGGTCAGTGCCCATTTCTTTTAATTCACGAGCTTTCATTAGATCTCCGAAGCTTCAATAATCTTAACCTTGAGTGGAAGTTTCTGAGCGGCAACTGCAAGAGCTTCCATTGCCAATTCTCTTTCTACTCCACCCATTTCGAAAATAATGCGCCCTGGAAGAATTACTGCTGCCCAGAATTCTACACCGCCTTTACCTTTACCCATACGAGCTTCAGCAGGGTGCTTAGTTACTGGCTTATCAGGGAACACGCGAATCCAAACACGGCCACCGCGTTTGATTTTACGAGTCATAGCAATACGTGCTGCTTCAATCTGGCGAGCAGTGAGCCAGCACTTTTCCAAAGCCTGAAGGCCGAAATCGCCGAAGGCCATGTAGTTGCCACGAGTGGCAACGCCCTTCATGCGGCCTTTCATCATCTTACGGAACTTAGTTCTTTTAGGACTCAGCATAGCTTATTTCTCTCTCTTGGTGTCAGACATAACGTCCTTACCGATCTTTTCACCGTGCATGATCCACACCTTAATACCGATGGAACCATAAACAGTCTTTGCAGTCGCAGTAGCGTAATCAATGTCAGCACGGAGCGTGTGCAAAGGAACGCGACCTTCAGCATATTTTTCCACTCGAGCAATTTCGGCACCGCCAAGACGGCCACCAACTTGCACCTTGATACCTTCGACACCCATACGCATTGCGCTCTGGATCGCACGTTTCATAGCACGGCGGAAAGAAATACGCTTTTCAAGCTGACGAGCAATGTTTTCAGCAGTCAACTTGGCATCCGTTTCTGGACGCTTGATTTCGTGAACGCTAATATAGATATCTTTTCCGGTTAAGAATTGAAGTTCACCTTTAAGTTTTTCCAATTCTTCACCTTTTTTGCCA
Organism: Fibrobacteraceae bacterium; assembly: GCA_045629945.1. Lineage (GTDB taxonomy): Bacteria > Fibrobacterota > Fibrobacteria > Fibrobacterales > Fibrobacteraceae > UBA1765. The sequence goes on along the minus strand of JAZQSE010000027.1, from coordinate 3,716 downwards.
ATCACGATACCTGGACGAGCTGTATAGAGGTTTACATTAACCTTTTTAGCAGTACGTTCAATCCCGACGCGAGAAAGAGAAGCATGTTCAAAACGCTTCATCAAATAGCGACGAAGAATGATATCTTCATTAAGCAATTCGGCAAACTTGCCTTCAGCGTACCATTTGGACTGCCATCCTCTGATAACACCAAGGCGAAGACCGTTCGGATGAGTTTTTTGACCCATGGTTTACTCCTTATCGGTGTCGTTAGAAACAACGACGGTCAAATGAGACATTGGCTTTTCAATACGATAGGCACGACCCTGAGAACGCGGACGAATGCGTTTCATGATCATTGCGCCATCAGCAAAAATTGCCGTAATTTTAAGTTCTTCTGCAGTTACTGCTGCTGGGGATTTTTGCTTGAAGTTTGCTACAGCTGACTTCAAAGCGTTTTCAACAATTACTGCACCTTTCTTCTGTGTACGAAGAATTGAAAGCATAGCAAAGGCTTCAGCAACAGACTTGCCACGCATCAAATCAACAACTTGGCGAAGCTTGCGAACGCCATAGCGAACGTTTTTCACTTTAGCAACAGCTTGCATTATCTCTTTCCTCCAGCCTTTTCATCCTTACGGTGACCGCGGAACAAGCGAGTAGGAGAAAATTCACCAAGTTTATGACCAACCATGTTTTCAGTTACATAAACAGGAATGAATTGCTTACCGTTGTACACGGAGAAAGTAAGTCCGACCATGTCGGGAATAATTGTGGATCGACGAGACCAGGTTTTGATGGCCTGCTTCTTGTCAGAGCTAGCCATTTCCTGGGCTTTTTTGAGAACGTGGGAATCCACGAAAGCACCTTTCTTAAGGGATCTGGACATGAATTAGGCCCTCTTCTTCTGACGACGACGTACGATAAACTTATCAGTACGTTTATTGTTACGAGTTTTAGCACCCTTGGAGTTTTTACCCCATGGAGAACATGGATGACGACCACCTGAAGTTCTACCTTCACCACCACCAAGTGGGTGGTCTACCGGGTTCATTACAACACCGCGAACAGAAGGACGAACACCGAGCCAGCGGGAACGACCAGCAGAACCAGATGTTTCATTCATGTGATCAACATTGGAAACCTGACCGATAACGGCAAGGCAATTTTCCGGAATATAACGAACTTCACCACTTGGTAAACGAACCTGGCAAAGTTTACCGTCTTTAGCAACAAGTTCAGCACCTGCACCAGCGGAGCGAGCGAGCTGAGCACCCTTACCCGGTTTCATTTCAATATTATGAATGATAGAGTTTAAAGGGATGTTGCGCAAAGGCATTGCGTTTCCGATTTTGAATTCAGCCTTATCGCCAGCATTCAAAACATCGCCTACTTTAACACCATTAGGAGCAATGATGTAAGCGCGTTTTCCGTTCGCATACTTTACAAGAGCGATACGTGCTGTACGATTTGGATCGTATTCGATTGTTTCAACAACGCAAGAAACTTCAGATTCTTTACGTTTAAAATCAATGATACGATAAAGTTTCTTATGGCCACCACCACGACGGCGAGAAGTAATTTCACCGACATTGTTACGACCAGAACTACGCTTGATACCTTCAGTAAGCGGTTTATAAGGCTTATCAGCGGTGATTTCAGTCTTATCGCTGATTTGCTTATAACGCAAAGTCGGGGTAAGCGGGCGATAACTTTTCAGACCCATGATTAGACTCCTTCAAGTTCGGCAATTTTCTGGCCGGCTTTCAATGTGATGTAGGCCTTTTTCCAGTTGGATTTTTTGCCAGCAACATAACGAACACGTTTCATTTTACCACGATTGATCAAAGTGTTTACTGAATCAACCTTAACATCGAAACGTTTTTCGATTGCAGCCTTAATTTCAGGCTTGCTAGCATCCATGGCCACTTTAAATACATACTGACGCACACCAGAACGTGGATCTACCATATTCTTAGTAGAATCTTCTGTAATGTGCGGAGCAACTAAGATTTCATGAATTTCTTTCATTAGCGCCCCCCTTCGAGTTCTGCCAAAGCAGCCTGGGAGATAACGATGTTGTTTGCACGAACGAGATCGTAAGTATTCACATCAGCTACGCGAGCGCAACGGCACCAAGGCACGTTTGCAGAAGAGAGCTGAAGGTTTTTGTCTTGTTCGCCAACAATCAAAAGTGCATTACGCTGTTCAATGCCAGACTTAAGCATAACAGAAAGGAAATCCTTAGTTTTAGGAGCTTCAAAAGAGAGAGCTTCAAAAACAAGAACTTTGCCTTCAAGAGCCTTAGCAGAAAGAGCGGAATGGAACGCAATGCGTTTCACTTTCTTGTTTACTTTTTCAAAATAATCATGGGATTTCGGACCATGAGCTTTGTTACCGCGAACCCAAACTGGAGAAGTATTCTGACCAGAACGAGCACGACCGGTACCTTTTTGTTTCCAAGGCTTAGTAGTACCACCGCTAACTTGAGAACGAGTCTTAGTTTGAGCTGTTCCCTGACGGAGGTTATTCAAAATAGCCTTGACATGGAGATAAATGCATACCTTGTTGACAGTTTCGTCAAACATTGCAGGCAATGCTACTTCATTTTTGAAATCGCCATTTGCAGCGTAAAGTTTTGCCTGTGCCATTAGTCTTTCCTCACCACGATAATGCCGTTTTTCGGGCCAGGAACTGCGCCACGAACGAACAACAAGTTACGATCACCATCGACCTTAACAATCTGGAGGTGCTTAACAGTCACTTTCTTGTTACCATATTGACCAGGCATTTTCTTACCACGGAAAACGCGTCCTGGGTAAGAGTTAGCAGAGATACCACCTGGTTCACGCATATTGTGAGTACCGTGGGAACGAGGACCGCTATGGAAACCATGACGTTTGATACCGCCAGAGAAACCATGACCTTTAGAAATGCCGGAAACATTTACCAACTTTGCATCAGCAGCAAAATCAGCAGCTCCGAATTCCTTACCGACAGGCCATTCATTCAAATCGGCAACATCAAATTCAACAAGTTCTTGGCAAGGAGCAACATTGGACTTTTTGAAATGTCCAAGTTCAGCCTTATTGGCACGTTGTTCTTTCTTGGCACCAAAACCAATCTGAACAGCCGTATAGCCTTCTTTTTCTTCTGTTCTGTGGCAAACGACCACACACGGACCGGCTTCAAGCACCGTAACAGGAACGCATTCGCCTGCTTCCGTGAAAATTTGGGTCATTCCCAGCTTTTTTGCAAGAATTCCGTTCATTGTATTAGACCTTAATATCAACTTCGACACCTGCTGGCAAGTCGAGTTTCATGAGAGAATCAACTGTCTGCGGTGTAGCATCCAGAATATCAATCAAGCGTTTATGAGTACGAGATTCAAATTGTTCACGCGATGTTTTATCAATATGCGGAGAACGAAGTACAGTGTACTTTTGAATCTTGGTCGGGAGAGGGATGGGGCCCGAGATGCGAGCCCCGGTGTTCTTTGCAGTATTCACAATATCTTGAGTAGAACGATCAATCATACGATGATCGAAAGACTTCAAGCGAATACGAATGCGTTGTTCACCAGCCATGATTTTTCCTTAGTTGATGATTTCAGTTACGGAACCAGCACCAACAGTACGGCCACCTTCGCGGATTGCGAAACGGAGCTGCTTGTCCATTGCAATTGGAGCAATGAGGTTCACGTGAATCGTTACGGTATCACCTGGAGTAACCATTTC
>JAZQSE010000026.1:0-1868 GCA_045629945.1 Fibrobacteraceae bacterium | reverse complement strand
CGTATTTCACTAACGATGTTACCACCTGAATTACAAAACGATTAAATGATGAAGTGTACAGTCCTAGCTGTACACTTCAGATTGTCGACAAAAGGCAACGAGAGTTCTTCTCTCGTTGCCTTTTGTCATCCATTTTATAAGTTCGGTTTCGAAAAGTTGCATCAAAAGCATACTCTTCGAGTGATGAATCGTTCTATTAAGCGCCTTGCCAAGTCCATGTGGCAAGTTTCTTCAAATTCATGGCAGCAAAAGTAAGCATCGCTTGCATGGACAATTTTTTAAGACCCCTTAAAGTTGTCCAACGCATACCATGCTTTTCTTTTGCATCCGCAAAGACACGTTCAATCGTCTCTTTACGTTTAGCGTAGATGGATTTGATTTCATGATGATGACGAAGATGTTCCGCTTCTTCTACATAATCTGCCCAAATATGACGTTCAATTATTTTCGTATGATTTTTACTTTCCGTACATTGAGCTAAGAATGGACAGTTCGAACAAATGGTTGGATTAGATTTAAATTGACGATAACCTTTTTTCGTTGTTGTCACGTACGGTAGTATTTGATTATTTGGACAAATATAGCAATCATAATATTCATCATAGACATACTCATGTTTACGGAAGAAACCATCTTTTGTTTTAGGTCTTGTATAAGGAAGAACAGGTAGCATCTGATTTTCAAATAGAAAGTTTGTAATAGCTGGTGTTTTATAAGCAGCATCTGCCGCAACAGCTAATGGCTTTTTCACGTGACGAGTTAGCTTTTCAACAAGTGGCTGAAGTACTTCGCTATCATGAACATTCCCTGGTGTGACAATCGTTCCTAAAATAAATCCTCTTTCATCTGTCGCTGCATGAAATGAATAAGCAAACTGCTTTGTCCGTTCGTCTTTCACATAATAACCACTTTCAGGGTCAGTTGTGCTTTCTTTTATTTCTTTCCATTCTTCCTTTTCAAACTTTTCCGGTGGAAAAGGCTTTTTCCCATGCTTTTCACGGTCTAGATTCAGTTCTTCCTGTAACCTTTCTTCATAAGCACGCGTTTCTTTTCGGACCATTTTCTTATTAAATTTTCGTTTATTCGCACTCGCTTTTACATGCGTAGAATCCACAAAAACATGATCAGCCGATAAAAGACCGGCATCTACAATTTCTTTTAGAATGCGATAAAAAATCTGTTCAAACACATCTGTATTCTCAAATCGACGTTCATAGTTTTTACCAAACGTTGAGAAGTGAGGCACTTCTGTATAAAAGCTAAACCCTAAAAACCAACGGTACGCTATATTTGTTTCAATTTCCTTAATCGTTTGACGCATAGAGCGAATTCCAAAAACGTACTGAATCATCGTGATTTTGAATAAAATAACGGGATCAATACTAGGTCGGCCGAAAGCCGAATATAAGTTTTCAACTAATGGATAGATAAATGAAAAATCAATCGCTGCATCTAGTTTACGAACAAGGTGATTTTCTGGGACAAGCTGTTCAATCGATAACAGTTCTAAGTGATCACGTTCATTCGTTTGATTTCTAGTCATCATATAGCTACACCTCTTTAAATGAAAAATATATTCAAAAGAATAACAGTAGTTGATTGGAATGGAGGGGGCGACTTCTGCGGGAATAGCGGGACTGCCGATACCCCGCAGGAGCGAAGCGACGAGGAGGATTGGCACCCGCCCGCGAAACGCGTCCCCCGGAATGGAAATCAACGGCTTACAATAGTAGTTAATTCCAGTTTAAACAAAAAAGACTGTAGATAAACTCAAATTCCTTTGAGTTTGTCTACAGTCTGAAGTGTACAGCAATTGCTGTGCACTTTTATTTATATACGGAAATAGTTACAATGAGATGGATCTTTAC
>JAZQSE010000025.1:0-38340 GCA_045629945.1 Fibrobacteraceae bacterium | reverse complement strand
ACTGCGGTAATCAGAATCGCCATGGTTTTCAGAATCTTTATCGTTATAAGTCTTGTTCGCAGAGCCTGTACCCGGAATATCAAAGTTTTCGGCTTCAATTTTTCCTGGAAGTTCTACTGCTGAACCACCAAATGGCTCGCGTGGTATTAAAACGGCTGGTTCACGAGAAATATGCTGTAACATTACTTGTGCATAGCGTTCACCCATGCCTCTGTAACCTTCAACTGTAAAATGCAAACGATCACTTGCACCAGGAAGATTATCCGATTTTACAACATAAGCATTATCAATGTATTGTGGTAATTTATTAACTCTATCACTCATACCATCACAAGCACCACCATCGAGCATTTCTCCGGCTACAAATGGGACTTCATCGGCATTTAAACCAAGTTCTGTGATAATTGTATTATAAGTAATAGCTACGCGACTTTCCCAATCTGAAAGGCCTCCATCGGTTTCTCCTTGGTGGAAAATAATCCCTTTGATAACTCCTACTTCTTGGGCTTTTTTGGCAATTTCAAGAATGCGCCCCATAGCATTGCCATCGGCACCATAATCTTTTGCCCAGTTTACAAGCCAGCTTTCTGATGAAGAAAGATAAGATTGGTATTCATTTAATTGATAAAGTTTAATACTTGTTCCACCAACAGCTACAGGAATTATGCCTATGGTTACATCTGGCAAGCTATCTGCCATGTGACGGCCAAACCAGTCTGCTACAGAAAGCCCTTCATAGCAATGAAACATTGGCGGAATAGCTGGGTAAATTTCGCCAACAGTCGGACGATTTAAATTAGAACAAGAAGTTGTTGCAAACATTTTAAAACGAGGGTGTTCTTGTTTATCGTAATCAGTAAAATCTTTAGCAGCTCCAGCCATATTAGATTGCCCATACGCAATATAAATGTGAAAATTCGGATCTGGAGCTGCTTTTACACTTATTGATAAAAATCCAATTATAGCTAGACTTTTAATAGACACTGAAAAAAAACATTTTTTCCAAACAAACATAAAAACTCCTTGTATAAACTAATAATAAGAGCTATTTAGGCCAAAATGTTTAATTTGCCTAAAACTTCATGGACAAATAATCCACAGTATTCAAAAAAAGCCCCTTTATGGAATAAAATCGTTATTTTTAATGGAAAAACGAATGATTTTTTTACTTGGTGAAAAACTTTTTTTACAGACACGCATTCTTATGGTATCGCTTTGTCGACGATTCGAAATTTATTTCGAATCACCTTTCCATAAAAATTTTTCTCGACATTTACAAAAAAAAAGCGATACTTTAAAAAGTACCGCCTTTTGACTTTTTTTTGAAAAATTATGGACGACCGAAAATCACTACGCTGTTATGACCACCAAAGCCAAAACTATTGGACATGGCATAATCAAATTTGTGATCCACAGAACCATTTTCACAAACGTCTAATAAAATTTCAGGGTCTTTTTCTGTAATGTTTACAGAACCATGAACTTTTTGAGCTTCCAAGGATTTGATGGAAATAATGCCTTCAATTGCAGAAGCCGCGCCAAGCATGTGACCAATCATACCTTTAGAAGAGTTGACTTTCAGATGAGATACGTTTCCTCCAAATACCTGGTAAATGGCATTGCATTCTGCAATGTCACCAAGTGGAGTTGATGTCCCGTGCGTATTGACATAGCCAATATCAGCTGGTGTGAGTTGCGCATCTTTTAATGCCGCTTCAATGGCAAGTTTAACACCTTCGCCATCGTTACGTGGAGCAGAAATATGGTAAGCGTCTGCACTCATGCCAACGCCTTTGATGGTGGCAAGAATCTTTGCTCCGCGTTTTTCAGCATGGCTACGGCTTTCAAGAACCATAATAGCAGCTCCTTCGCCAATTACAAAGCCATCTCTTGCTTTGTCAAATGGGCGGGATGCTTCTTGTGGAGCATCGTTTCTGCGGCTAAGTGCATGCATGTTGGCAAAACCACTTAAAGAAACATAGCTAACAGATTCTTCAGAACCGCCAGCAAGCATAACATCGGCACGACCTAAACGAATTTGGTCTGCAGCGGCAATGAGAGCATGGTTAGAAGAAGCGCAAGCAGATGTCGTTGTAAAGTTTGGCCCCATAAATCCAAAGCGAATTGAAACTTCACCAGCAGCCATATTGGTAATAGCCATCGGAATAAAAAACGGAGATACACGACGTGGGCCTTTGTTAGCTAAAGTAGCAGATGTGTCATAATAAACATCCATGCCACCCATACCAGAAGCAAGAATAACGCCAGCTCTGGATTTATCAAGAGAATCTACATTTAAACCGGAATTTTTCACAGCATCTGATGCAGCAGAAACCGCATATTGGATATTGCGAGAATAACGCTTTTGGTCTCTATCACTAAAATAAGGAGAAGCATCGAATTCTTTTACTTCTGCAGCAAAATGAACTTCATAAGCAGAGGTGTCAAAATGTGTAATAGTCGTAACACCGGATTTTCCTGCAAGGAGATTTTCCCACAAAATTTCAGGAGTATTGCCCAAAGCACTCACACAACCCATACCCGTAACAACAACTTCTTCCATAAGATTTCCTTTTGTTGAATTTGACGGGCAAAAATGTAAAAAAAGTATTTTTTTTTGAAAACCCCAAAAAAGCCTGTTTTTGTATCCAATACCGTTGTAAAAAAAAAGTCATTCATTAAAATTTCTCAATTTGCGAAATTTGACTTAAATAAGGCCAAAAGACTTGAAATATTATTTATCCTATTGTCTTTTTAATAAATTCATTCCATTTTTTTTGAAATAGTTTATTTTTCTTTTTATGAAACTTTTAGCCAAATTATCATTTTTACTTTTTTTGCCTGTTGTTATACAAGCTGAAAATTTAATTGTCGGTTATTACCCAGACTGGGGAAAATGGAATACTCCTGTTTATACCTGGAAAGAGGTTCCTTACGAAAAACTCACTCATGTCCTTTGGAGTTTTATTTCTCCTGATTCTTTAGGAAATTTACGGGGAAATGCTATTGATGATCCTGCCGATTTAGATTCTATGGTGGCTTCGGCACATAAAGTCAATACGAAAGTCATTATTTCTCTTGGTGGTGCTGGTTCTTGTGAATATTTTGCAAGCGTCAGTAAAGATCAAAACCTTAGAGCTAATTTTGTTCACAATTTAATGAACTTTATAAAAGACCATAATCTTGATGGTGTTGACATGGATTGGGAATATTCTTCTGTTCCTGTTGCAAGTGAAGATACTATAGCTTATAACCGCTTACTTGCAGATATTCGTGATTCTCTCCCACAAGAAAAAACTCTTTCTGCAGCTATCCCTTGTTCTGGTTATTATGGCAAATATTTTAACGTAGACGCCATGAAAGATAAACTTGACTGGTTTGGATTTATGACTTACGATATTACTGGTTATTGGGACGAACTTGCAAGGTATAATTCACCGCTTTACCCAAATGGCAATAGAACCACTTGGTCTTGGAAAGAAACAGCTGAATATTGGGGAAACAGAGGCGTGCCTGCCGAAAAAATGGTTTTTGGGATTCCATTCTTTGGTTTTGAATTTGATGCAGCAACAGGCCCTGCTTCTACTTTTAACGGAAATGCCACTTATGTAGAATACAAAAACATTTGTTGCAAAACTGACCAGGAATATTTCTTTGATTCTGTTGCTTTGGTTCCTTATGCTATTTCATCTGGTTCTTACACAACATTTGATGACCCAAAATCAGCATCACTTAAAACCCAATGGGTAAAAGACAACCAATATGCTGGTGTTATGATATGGGAAATTTCTCAAGATATTATGGAAGATGGATCTCAACCAATGCTTTCTGCTATTTACGAAACTATGCAAGGGACTTACAATTTTATTCCTTTTAAAAAAAATTCTCAAAAATCAGGTTTAACTTTTACTAATGGCATTTTAAATTTTGCAAAAGAAAATCAAAATTTCAAAAACATTTCTGTCTCAGTTAGAGATATTTCTGGTAGAGAAATTTTTATTCGTTCTATAAAATCAGGTGAATCATTGGACCTTTCTATTTTAACGGCTGGACAATATTTTGTGATTTCTCCTTTTGGTGCTTTGAAAATTCAAATTCATTAAAAGAGTTTTTCTACATTTTACTTGAAACTTTAAATATGGATTTTTTATGGCAATGTCACACCCGAATTTAGTCTGGATGGATCTTGAAATGTCTGGTCTTGACCCAGATACCAATGTTATTTTAGAAATCGCAACAATTGTTACAGACGCTCATTTAAATGTTTTAGCTGAAGGTCCTGTTTTACCTGTTCACCAGCCAGAAAACATTTTAACTGGAATGGATGATTGGAACACAAGACACCACACTCAAAGTGGTTTGGTTGATCGTTGCAGAAAATCGCCTTACTCTGTAAGTGATTGCGAAGCTATTACTTTAGACTTTTTACGCCCTTATACCAAAGAACGCTCTAATATTCTTTGTGGCAATTCTATTACTCAAGACAGGCGCTTTCTTTATCGCTATATGCCAAAGCTTTCTGAATGGCTTTGTTACCGCAATGTAGATGTTTCCTCTATCAAAGAACTTTCTTATCGCTGGTATCCAAATCTTGCTCCTTTTGAAAAGCAAGAAAAGCACCAAGCTCTAGACGATATCAGAGAAAGTATTGCGGAACTTGAATATTACAAAAAGACCATTTTTAAAGAATTTTAATCAATGAAACGCATCCCTCTTTGGCTTCGTGTTTTATTTAGGCTAGGTCTAGCCGTTTTATTGTTTTGGAGCTTTATGCAATTAGGGCGTTTTATGTCCGGTGCTACTTCAGAGCCTTATTACGAAGAAGAAATTCCACAAGAAAAAACAATTGAATCTCAAGATACGAAAGCACAAAAAGAATCTGAAAAAGAAGTTACGCCCAAAGAAAAAAATATTCCTATTGAAGAAAAACCAAAAGTAATTGAAAAACAAGATTCTGCCATAGATTCAACTCATATTCTTTCGCAAAAAAATGTCTATATGGCAAAAAAGATGGACTATTTATTGCGGACTTTTAAACCGGCTCATGCTCTCTATCTTATGGTAGATGCTAAAACAAATGAAATTATTGCCTGGGGCGAAACAAAAGACCAGGTTGTTCAAGCATCTCCTGATTATTTATCCCGTTCTACATTCCCAGCAGCATCGTTAATAAAAACAGTTACACTTGCTGCCGCACTTGAATCTAAACAGTATTCTTTGAATACAAAAATTCCTTTGATAGGCAACCCTCATACGCTTTATAAATCTCAAATTAAACAACCTAAAAACTATAAAGGCGAAACGGTTACTTTAGAAGATGCTTATGCCAAATCATATAATCCACCAATGGCTTTGGTGGGCTACCAAGTAGGAGCATCGCGTTTAAGAAAAGCCGCAAAGCAATTAGGTTTTAACCAGAATTTTTCATACAATGCTCCCAATCGTTCTGATTTTTCTCCGCCAGATACAGGCTATGGTTTAGCAGAAGCGGCTAGCGGTTTTACTGGCGAAACAACTCTTTCACCTTTACTTGCGGCGGCACAAATTCGTTCTATTCTTTATGGGCTTCCCTTAGAAATTCCTCATGCTGAAAATCTGGCTCCTTACGCACCAAGAAAAGCATTAGCACTCCCGGTATCGAAATTTTCCGAAAACACTTATTATGGTTTACGCGAAGCTATGGTTCGCTCTATAACTAATGGGACTGCCAAGAAAAATATTTCTACACGTTATATGGCAAAGAAAATCTATAATGAACTCCAGATTGGCGGAAAAACAGGAACCGTTGATGGGCTTTCTCCAGCCGGGCGTTATGAATGGTTTGCTGGTTTTGCTCGTTTCAAAAATGATCCTAAAAACGGAATTATTTTAATTGTTATGCAAGCTCATTATAATACAGAAAATGCCACTCGTTCTCAACCAGCTACTCAGGTTAGTGCAATGCTTATCAATTATTGGGCTCGTTTTCTTAAATCACAAAGTGAGGATAAATAAAATGGAACTTTCTTGGTGGAATCTTATCCCTTCACATTTTGATGGTATCGCCATTCAACTAGGCTCGTTTCCAGTTCATTGGTATGGTTTAATGTATTTATTTGCCTTTGCAACTTGTTATGTAGTTATTACTAAAACCAATAAAAAAGAAAACATCGGGCTGTCAAAAGAACAAATTGATAATTTTTTCACTTGGATTATTGCTGGTATTATTATTGGGGCAAGACTAGGTTATGTATTTTTCTACCAACCAGCTTATTATCTGAGTCATTTATCTGAAATTTTTCTTCCATTCAGAATGGATGCCGCTGGGTTTCATTTTACAGGAATTTCAGGAATGTCTTACCATGGCGGTTTGATTGGAGCAGTAATGTTTGCTTGTATTGCTATTAAACGCAACAAAATGCCATTTGCTGAAACTATTAATCTAGGCTTTTTTGCCGTTCCACTCGGTTACACCTGGGGCCGTTGGGGAAACTTTGTTAATGGTGAACTCTTTGGCGAAATAACAACAAGCCCTATCGGGATGTGGTTTCCGCAAGCTCATGATAGCCCGATTACGCAGCCAATACTTCACCACCCCTCTCAGCTTTACGAAATGGTTTTTGAAGGCGTTGTACTCTTTTCAATTCTTTGTTTATTGCGAAAAAAAGCCTTTTTTAGACACCAAATGGTTTCTTGCTACCTGATTGGTTATGGAGTTTTCAGATTCTTCATAGAATTTTTCCGGCGGCCAGACGTTCACCTCGGAAGACTTGATTTGTTAGGAATGAGCCGTGGGCAAACGCTCTGTTCGCTTATGATTATTGCAGGCATTTCTCTTTTTATCATAACTTATAAGAAATCAAAGCCAAAAAAGCTTTAAAACGAACCTATTCATTTAAGCAATAAATGAAATGCCTTTTAAAAGAGGCATTTTTTTGTTTTTTTTCAGAGAAAAATATCCCCAAATGTGCCTCTACTTTTTTATTTTTCTCCTCAGTTTAAAAAAGACCCAAAAAGTCATTACATTATTGGAGAAATCAAATGTCTTTCACCAATCAATACCTCCAGAAGGTTTATGAAAATGTCGTCGCCAAAAACCCTGGCGAAAATGAATTTCACCAAGCTGTCCATGAATTTTTAGAATCCATGGAACCAGTTGTTGCTAAAGACTCTTCTTATGAAACTAACGGTATTATCGACCGCATTGTTGAACCAGAACGCTTAATCCAATTCCGCGTTTCTTGGGTAGATGACCAAGGCCGAGTTCAGGTTAACCGTGGTTATCGTGTGCAATTCAATTCTGCTATCGGCCCATACAAGGGCGGTATTCGTTTGCACCCATCTGTAAACGCTTCTATTTTGAAGTTCCTTGGTTTTGAACAAATCTTTAAAAACAGCCTTACCACTCTCCCTATGGGTGGCGGAAAGGGCGGGTCAGATTTTGACCCAAAAGGCAAGTCCGACAATGAAGTTATGCGTTTCTGTCAGTCTTTCATGACTGAACTTGCAAAACACATTGGTGCAGACACAGACGTTCCTGCTGGTGATATCGGAACAGGCGCCCGTGAAGTGGGTTATATGTTTGGCCAATACAAACGCCTCCGCAATGAATTTACAGGTGTTCTCACTGGTAAAGGTCTTTCTTACGGTGGATCTCTTGCTCGTAAAGAAGCAACTGGTTATGGACTTCTTTATTTTACTCGCGAAATGCTTAAACACTTGAAAAACGACTCTCTTGAAGGCAAGACTGTTGTAATTTCTGGTTCTGGTAACGTTGCTATTTATGCTTGCGAAAAGGCTCAAGAAATGGGTGCTAAGGTTATCACACTTTCTGATTCCAATGGTTACGTTGTTGACCCTAATGGCATCAAACTTGATGTTGTTAAGCAAATTAAAGAAGTTGAACGCGCTCGCATTGCTGAATACGCAAAACGCGTTCCAGGAGCGACTTATTATGAAGGTTGCAAAAATGTTTGGACAGTTAAGTGCGACGTTGCTCTCCCATGTGCAACACAGAACGAACTTGATTTAGCCGGCGCAGAAGCTTTGATTAAGAATGGCGTATTTGCTGTTGCTGAAGGCGCAAACATGCCTTCTACTCCAGAAGCTATCGCCGCATTCCAGAAAGCAGGCATTCTCTTTGGCCCAGCCAAAGCTGCTAATGCTGGTGGCGTTGCCACTTCTGGTCTTGAAATGAGCCAAAACTCAGAAAGACTTTCTTGGAGTTTTGAAGAAGTTGATCAAAAGCTTGATGGCATTATGGTCAAAATTTTCAAGGCTGCTGCAGATGCTGCTAAAGAATATGGTCACGAAGGAAACCTCGTTATGGGGGCAAACATCGCTGGCTTCTTGAAAGTTGCTGATGCTATGAAATGGCAAGGCGTTGCTTACTAAGTTTCGCTTTTAAAAACAACGGGCTGCTACGCAGCCCGTTGTTTTTTTTTGTGAAGATTTATTTATTTAACATAAAAAAGACTTCTTTTTTTGCCATAAATTAAAGTTTCAGGGAATTCTCTTGTTCTTGGTACAAGTCCACTGCAAAAAACTTAAAAGAATTTTCCAAAACTATTTCTTTTTCTTTTTACCTTTTTGGGTTTCAAACCATTCATCAAATGTAATAGAACGGTCCGTATAACCATTCGGCGTTAATTCTAAAATGCGATTAGCAACCGTTTCTGCAAATTCGTGGTCTTGAGTACAGAAAATAACAGGACCTTGGAACGCTTTTAAACCATTGTTCAAAGCAGTAATAGATTCAAGATCAAGATGCGCTGTTGGTTCATCAAGCAAAAGGCAGTTTGCATTAGAAAGCATCATGCGAGAAAGCATACAACGAACCTTTTCTCCACCAGAAAGAACACGTGCCGATTTAAGAGCTTCTTCACCAGTAAAAAGCATTCTACCAAGGAAGCCTCTGATAAATGTCTCATCTTGTTCTTTGCTGTATTGGCGTAACCAATCTACAAGAGAAAGGTCAGAATCAAAATAAGCATCATTATTTTTAGGGAAATAGCTATAGCTAATTGTATTACCCCATTTAAGAACGCCTTCTGGAGCTGGAGTTTCTTCGGCTATAAGTTGGAAAAATGCTGTTTTTAAAGTATCATATTCGCCGACAAGAGCAACACGATCAGAATTGCCAAGTGAAAAATTCAAATTTTTCAGAACATTACCTTCGCCAGCATCAATGGTTGCGTCTTTTAATTCCAATACAATTTTACCTGGTTCTCTATCCATTTTAAAGTTCACCCAAGGGAACTTACGGCTAGAAGCAGGCATTTCTTCAACAGTCATTTTATCAAGAAGTTTTTTACGGCTTGTCGCTTGTTTCGCTTTAGAAGCATTAGAAGCAAAACGACGAATAAAAGCTTTCAATTCTTCTATTTTTTCTTCAGCTCGACGGTTCTGGTCTTTGCGTTGTTTTTGAGCAAGTTGGCTTGCAGCATACCAGAATTCGTAGTTACCAGCATAAATATTGATTTTTCCGTAGTCAATATCGCAAGTGTGAGTACAAACTCTATTCAAAAAGTGACGGTCATGCGATACAACAATAACAGTATTTTCAAAACGTTCCAGATAATCTTCTAACCAGGAGATAGATTCAAGATCTAAGTGGTTTGTAGGTTCGTCAAGTAAAAGAATATCTGGATTACCAAAAAGAGCTTGGGCTAAAAGTACACGCACTTTTAAACCAGCATCTAGATCAGCCATTAAAGAAAAATGAAATTCTTCGGGAATACCAAGACCTTTTAAAAGAACTGCTGCTCCGGAATCGGCTTCATAACCTCCAAGTTCTCCAAAGCGAGTTTCTACTTCCATAGCCTCCATGCCTTGTTCTTCGGTCATTTCAGGAAGAGCATAAAGTTCTTCACGCCTTTTTCCTAATTCGTAAAGCTCTGTAAAGCCCATCATAACCGTTTCTAAAACGGTATTTTGTTCATATGCAAAGTGATCTTGTTTTAAAACGGCTAAACGTTCATCTGCATCTTTAGTGACACCACCCGTATTTGGTTCTAGTTCACCAGAAAGAATTTTAAGGAATGTTGATTTACCGGCGCCATTTGCACCAATAACTCCATAACAATTACCTTTTTTAAATGAAAGATTTACGTCTTTAAAAAGAACGCGACTACCATATTGAAGACTAACATTAGATACATTGAGCATAGGGTGCAATTTAGAAAAAAAATAAAAAAGGGAAGTTCTTGCTTTTCTTGAACTTCCCAAAAAGAGATTTTCAAACAGAAGTTTAGAGAACGCCTCTGTCTAAACCTTTAACAGGAATATATTTTACGCTGCCATCCTGGCTTACAATAACAGCAAGTCCTGCTAAAAAGTTAAGCCAGTTTTGATTTTCAAAATAACGAAGATCAATTTGACCTTGTGTTGCATGAACTAGTAATGGCATTACCAATTGATCATGTGAAACAGCAATACTTATCGGGTGAGAAGCTATCATTTTTCCAATAATAACTTCATCAATAAGCTGTTGGGCGCGAGTAGCTAGTTCGTAATGTGCTTCAAGATATTTTCCATTATAAGCATAATCAGCAATTAAATCATAAACCGTAATAGCTTCTTCTTCAAGAATAGCGTATGTTTCTTGATCTTTGACAAACCAGCCACCATTTAATTCTGTGAGAGTAGCATGCTTAATTTCCGTTTGACCACGACCTTGAGCAATTTTATGACAGGTCTGTTCTGTGCGAAGAATTTCTGAATGGTAGTAATAAGGTTCCGTTTCACTTATAAGTTTTGAACCAACAGAAATAGCTTGCAATTCTCCGAGCCCTGTTAAAATACCCCCTTGATCTGTACTACTGGTTCTTGCAGCATGGCGTATAACTATAGCCATTTTATCGCCTGGTTGCAAAGCCGCATAAACTTTTTCAAGTCCAATAAAATCAACATAGGTTTGATTCGGATCGTAAGGAGCCGTATCTGGATTTTCCATAATAGAGCCAAGATAAGTCTCATCACAAGTGACATCAACACCTGAACCAAAAGTAAGTGGAGTTGTTGTGCATGAATAAGCGGATGCTGAAGAAACGGGTTCTACTTTATAGTCTATGTTTAAATCTGTTCCAATCGAAGACGATGAACCAGGAACAGAAACATCCGCAGAGCTTTCTGGCAAAGTTGATTCAGAACTAGGTGTGTCTGTATTTTCTATGATAGCACTGCTGGATTCTGGAATTTCGTCTGTTGCCGATGTACTAGAAGAATCGTCAGAGCAGGCAAAAAATAAAAGAGAGAAAGAAGCTATGGATAGTATTTTTTTCATACAAGTGAATTTATAAAAATAAACAAACCTGATTTGCAATTTTTATGTAAAGAAATGTGAAAGAGACTCCATTTCTATTTAACCTTTAAAAAAGTGCCCGCCGGCGAAGCCGGCGGGGCTTTACATCTGAGTTTTCAATATAAACCCAAACGAGTTATAAAAGAAACCTATGGCATACTAAACTGCTTTAAAAAGTTCCAACCCGTATTAGCATCACCTTCAGAATGACCACCACCTTGAATTGTACAAAGTCCCACTTTTACGCCATCTTTACAATTTTCATAATATTCGCAACCATTACCTTTGTCAACAGGGTTACCAGAACAACCATTCATTTTACCCCATTCTTTTAAATTGTTTTTTGCTCCCATGAAAGTAATTGGTTTTCCAGAAACCACTTGAGAAAGGCCTCCATCATACATCACTACATTATCATTTGTTCCGCGGAAATTAAGAATTGGGAACGGGCGAGAAGGTTTGCACAGCCCCGCATCGACAATTTCTTTTGCTAAATCAAATGCAGAAGGTGCGGCTGCTGCGAAAATATCAGCCATAAAGCAACCCGCATAATTAGAGAATCCGCCGCCCATTGAAAAACCAGCCGCATAAATCCGCTTGGTATCAACACAAGCTTGTTTTGTAATTTCAGTAATAAAATTTCTACTGAAAGTTACATCATCGGCATCTGTACAACAGGGGCCGACATTCCAAGCTTGTCCCATAGGACCTTGAGCTCCATCCATAAAAGCAACAATTGCACCATCAGAAAGTGCAGTCTGAGCAATTTGAGAACCTGATTCCCATTGCGAAGCACTCCCCATAATCGGGTGATAATTTACCAAAAGAGGAACTGGTTTAGAACCGGTGTAACCACTTGGAAATTTCACAATAACTTTTCTTCCATCAATGGTCATCGTAGTATTTGATTTAAGTGTTTTAGAAGAACAATCAACAGGCACTTCTAATTTACTACTAGAAGATGGTGTTATACTAGAAGAACTTATTGGAAAATTAGCACTAGAACTGAAAATAATTTCATTAGAACCTTCTTCCATTTGAATCAGCACATTACTTTCATTTTCTATTTGCATTTGATATGTGAGATTTTTATATCCCTCTTTTTGGAAAATAAATGCAGGGAGTGCAATTTCTTCTTTTAATAAAACGCCTTTTGTTCCAATCATATAAGTTTCAGCATTTCCATCAAAGTTAACACGCAAAAATTTTGCTTTATTTGCTTTTAAATTTGAAAAATCCAAAGAAATTTGCCCATATACTTGTTGCAAAGAACGATTATAAATGACTTTACCTAAAGCATCAATCATTGAAATTTTTAATATTTGAGCTTTAACATTATTAATATTTAAAATCCCATTGGAATACTGAACTTGAACGCGATTTTCATTCAAACCATTAATTGAACTAGCATCGCCTGAAATAGAAAATGTCCCATCACTCCCTGTTTCTCCTGCGACAGAAGGATAATTAAAAGACGTAATCTTTACACCAGATAAAGGTACTCCGCCTTTTGACTCCACCACTCCACTGACGCTCCAAGCAAAAACAGAAACATTTGCTAAAACAAATAAAATTCCCAAACTTATTTGCTTAATCAAAAACATTCAGCACTCCTTTAAATCGAAATATTCGTTATTATAAAATTAGACTTATAAAAAAACAATCGATGCTCTTCTTTTTTTTATTTATGGATTTTTTATCCATATACAAAACAAAAAACGACTCCTGAAAAGGAATCGTTTTTTAAAATTTCTTTTTTTACTTATTCTTCAATTGCTGGAGCTTCAACAACTTCTTCTTCAACAATTTCTTCTACAACTTCTTCTACAACCTCTTCTTCAACAACTTCTTCTTGTGCAGGAGCTGCTTCTTGTTTTTTAGGTTGTGGAGCTGGTTTTGCCACAGGCTTAGCTTCAACTGGCTTAGCTTCTGGAGCGGCACCAACCTTTTCTACTGTAGGTTCAGAAGTATCTACATTACCTGTATAGTTGCGGATAATTCTTGGAGTAACAAAGATAACCAGGTCTTTCTTGATAACTTGTTTTCTAGAATATTTAAAGAGGTTTCCAAGAATTGGAATATCTTTTAAGAAAGGAATACCACTTTCGCTTTCCTGATTTTCATTACGGGTAAGACCACCGATAACAACTGTTTCACCATCAGCTACAACAACTTTTGTTTTAGCTTCTTGTGTAGAAATAACCACTTCACCTTTCGTGTCGTAATCATAAGAGTTGTTTTCTGGGTGCAAGTCAAGAAGAATGCGATTATCACCAGAAACGTGTGGTGTTACAGTCAACTTGATACCTGTTTCAACAAGTTGTGTAGAAGATTCACCTTCATCATCAATCACACGAATAGAAATCTTATCACCCATAAAGACTTGAGCTTCAGTATTGTCAAGTGTTGAAACTTGTGGGCTTGCCAAAACTTCAGTAGAAGCATCCCCCATCAAGTTAGAAATAGCCACTTGAACATTGTTATCCAAAACGCTTGCTGTAATTGCAGTGGATGCACCAGAAACTGCAGGAGATACACCATTGTTTGGGAATGATTGAATAGCACCACTTATGCGGCTTCCTGTTCCACCACCTGTTGGAGTACCAGCTGTTCCTGGAGTCAAAGTTGTAGACCCCATACGAGCAGTCCAATCCACACCAAGTTCACGTGAAAGGTTGCTGTTTACAACAACAAGCTTTGCAGAAATCATAATCTGGAGGGTTTCGACATCTAATTCTTCCAAAGCATTGCCCATCTGTTCAATACTTGCTTCAGTATCGTAAACGATAATAGAGTTACTGCGTTCCACAACACTGATTTTACCACGATTGGTTTTCATGTTTTCAAGAACTTTCACTAACTCTTCTGCTTTCGCATGGTGTACTGCGAAATTTTTACGAATCAAAGGAGCTACTTCCTTTTCTTGCTTTTCAGCTTCAGCCATTTTCTTCTGCTTTGCTTGATAAGTAGCAGAACGTTGGATAGAAATGTATTTGTCTTGAACTAGCCAGACTAAATCATACATTTCGCAAACTATATCCAAAGTTTCTTGCCATGTTTTCTTGGTAACCTTTAAAGAAAGCTTACCTTTAACATCTGGAGCAAGCAAGATATCTATACCTGCTGTGACAGAAATCGAACGGAATACAGCTTCATAATCTGTATCCACGAACGTGAAATCGTACAGTTTTTTGTTAGGCACTTGCTGTTCAGCTTTTGCCGGAGAAGGATTCTCAGTCTGAGCAAACGGAGAAACCGCTGCCCCAAGGAGAATTAGACTAAAAAGGTATGCTGTTTTTTTCACTTGTTACCCCCAAATTTATCGGGCAAACCCATAGAATAACGACGACTTACACCAAATTCCTGAATAAGGAATAGCACATCCGTCTGTGTGATTTTAAGAACTTTCCCGTTAAGAACTTTATCGCCTTCCTTAATGGTATAAGAGATAGATGGTGTTTTAACGTCTGACAAAATAGCCATTGGTTCATCAGATTCCCAAATGATACCAACAAGTTCTACTTGGTCAATATTTATACCATCTTCAACTAATCCCTTTACATCAACAAAAGGATCACGACGACCAAAAGAACTATACATAACTCTATCATCATTATTTAATGCAGCAAAACGAGCATTAACAGAATCTAAACTTTCACCTTTTTCAACAGCTAACTGTTTTAAACGTTCTGTCTGGATAGCTGAAAGTTCATCTCGGAATGCAACGGCTCTCTTGTTCACATAACCCGTACGTGGGCCATACTGCACTTTTTGGTACAATCCCATCAATTCAACGCTTTCCAAGATATCACCAAAAGCAAGGCGAGCGATTACTGTTGATTCTTCTGATGGTGTTTCATAAAGTTCTATTTCTTCTGCTGTTACAATCAATTCCCTTGCTACAGAAGTCAAGAAGAATGCTTGAGCTGCAGAAATAACTCTCTTACTATCTTTTTCATAACGAGCAACAAAAGAATCAATATTTACTGGTTCTTCTCTATCCATAACCCAACGTTTTGAATGAATACCTGTTGGCAAAGCTTTCCAATAAACATAACCATTCAACAATTTGGTTTCTTTTGTTTGAAGTAAAAGCGAACCTTCATTGACAATTATTGTCGGATGA
This sequence comes from Fibrobacteraceae bacterium, assembly GCA_045629945.1. GTDB lineage: Bacteria > Fibrobacterota > Fibrobacteria > Fibrobacterales > Fibrobacteraceae > UBA1765. The sequence goes on along the minus strand of JAZQSE010000025.1, from coordinate 22,933 downwards.
ATTCCTGTCAATAAAGAAATTTGCAAACCATCTTTTGTCCAGGTAACGGATTTTACAAAAGAATTGGCATTTACCTTAAACACTGGAGATTTTGTAGGTCCAGGCATTGATACGATAACTGCATGCTTCTTTTCTGAAAAAGAAACTTTTTCAATATCAAGTAGCATGAGCATTTTCAATTCAAACTGATTTTTACCAAACCCAGAAACAGCAGTCATTTCAGCAACGCCATCAATCAACGCAGAAACTACAGAAGACTTAGCCGTATCAACTTTTGCTGAATCTTTCTTTCCAGCACCTTCAGCTACGACAGAATCCTTTTCCTTGGCGGCTTTTTCTGCTTCTAAAGCGGCCTTCTTTTCTTCGGCAGCTTTAAGCTTTGCGGCTTTTTCTGCTTCTAATGCAGCTTTCTTTTCTTCAGCGGCTTTAAGCTTTGCGGCTTCTTCTGCCGCTTTCTTTTCTTCGGCAGCTTTAAGCTTTGCAGCTTTTTCTGCTTCTAATGCGGCTTTCTTTTCTTCAGCCGCTTTAAGTTTTGCGGCTTTTTCTGCTTCTCGCTTATTTGCTGCAGCAATAGCAGAAAGTTTCCAAGATTTTGCTTTGACTAATGGTAAAGTAACAGAGAAATTAGCGTCTTTCAACAAAACCGGATTTTTATCGTTTTTCAAAGCTAGGCCAGCATTCCATTCAAATTTAAGAAGTGTACCCTGGCGACCGGAATCTTTAAAAATGCGCACATCTTTCAATAAAGTAGAGGCTGAATCTACAACAAATGATGTTTCCCCTAAAGAAAATTCACTTGCAGCAAAAGCAACCGTCCATTTACCTGTTTTTTCATCATATTTTTGGAAATAACTTGGTAAATCCGCGGCATTTGCAAAACGGAATGTAAGATTACATGATTTTTTACTACATGAAAAAACCACATCTTTTACTTGCGCAGCAAAACTCTGCGAAACTGCAAATAGGAAAGAAAATAAAATGATTTTATAATTCATTATTTCTTACCTCCCTGAGGAGCTGCAGCTGGTGCTTTAGGTTTAACAACTTTTGAAGTATAAGTAGTCAAATTAAAGGAAACAGAAACGGTAATAGGAGTCCAACCATGAGATTCTGCTTTCTGTAATTCATTTGCTATTCCAGAATACCTTCCAAGACGCAAATCGGTAATCATTGTCGGGTAATTAAAGTTTGCGATTTCAGCAAACAAATAACCCAGCATGTGATAACCAGAATTGACCACTATAGAATAACGGTTTTCTATGTAATGTTCTTTTTCAGAACGTCCTTCCGGATTAAATTTCTGGATTTGCACACCAGAACTACGAAGGACAGCATAAAGGTCTTGCAAGCGAAGAGGAACTTTTTCTTCTTCTGGGAACATTTCCCTCAAGCGTTCGAAATCTGCTTCTGCTTCGACCAATTGCAATTCCAATTCTGCAATCCGGTTTTTTTGCAAATTAATTCGTTGCAATTCCTGTTCAGCTGCTTCTAATTCAGAACGCAACTGTTGTTCTTCAAGAACAAAAGGATTCCATACATAATCATATATGTAGTACGCACTGCCAATCAAGAGCAAGCTGACGACCAGTGCGAAAATGGTTTTTTTGTCTTTCCAGTCTATGTTCTTCATTCCTTAGACTCCTCCAGACCCAAATCTTCACGGATTTTCGCCTTCATTGTGAAAGTATAGGCATCTTCACCTTCTACTTTCGTATTTGTAATCGTCACAAGTGTAACTGAAGCGATACTGACTTGCTTTTCTAATTTAACCATATATTCAGCGACTTCTGAAAAATCATACGTGGTTCCACGTAATTCCATTTCATATGCTGAAGTTTGTTGCAAAGCCGTCAGCCACATATTAGGAGGCAAAATCGCTGAAATATTTTCAAACAAAATCACCCAACGTTTTTTGCTGACTTGAATAGACTTCAACGCATTACGTTTCTGGGTAATAATGGCAATTTTTCCATCTAATTCTTTAATCTTATCTAAAAGCGGTTTTTCTTTTTCTATTTCCGCTTTAGTCGAAGCCAAAGCATTCTGTAAAGTTTGTCTGCTGTCATTCATATAAGCAAACAACAAGAAAACACAGAATACAAAAACAACTGTTGCTACAACAGGCCAGACAACTCGCCTGTCAAGAATCCATGAGAAATCTTTTTTCTGGCGACGGAATTCTGCCAGCAGCAAATTGATTTCTATACAGAGATTCAAATCTTTTTTCTTTGTTGCCATTAGAATTTCCTCATTGCTAGTCCGAGAGCCGGAGCATAAATGTTGGAAAGAGCTAGAGACATTCCTTTATCTCCCACTACGGAAGAATCACACACAACATTACGGAATGGGTTAACCGTTTCAACGCTTAAACCAAGCCTTTCACTCAAGTAAGATGTCAAATTAGGCAAGCAGGCGCCACCACCGCCCAATAAAATCTTTTCTGGATTTTCAGCATTATCCAATGAAGAGAAATAGCGAATACCAAATTCTATTGCACTCACAATTTCTTCGTATGAAATTTTCAAAGCTTCTTCTACTTCTGCTTCTGAAAAACCATCCACACAAGAAGTATCACCTGTTTCAAAAATCGTATGACATTTTTCTGCATCGATATTGAGGTGTTTACAAAGCATACTGATTACAGAATCTAACGCACCACTGGTCATGGTCCGGTAAGAATTGAAATGTCCGTTCATCAAATAAACGGCATCCATTTTCTTTTCGCCAATGTTAAAAACAATTACAGACTTATCGTGATCTTCTGCTTCGACTGTCGCGGTATAAGCATTTGCTAAAGCAAACGTAGAGACATCAACCGCTGAAAGTTTTTTATCGACACGAGTAAAGAAAGCAGCCCAATCTTCTAACTGAGCATTTTTTACAGCCACAGCTGCAATATTGACTTCATCACTATTTCTTGATAAAACTTGATAATCAAGAACGTTATCAGGGTCATCAAACGGAGGCTTTGTTTGAACCATTTGCAATAAGAAAGCATCTTCATTTGCGTTTTTAGGAACTTTCGCAGACATTAAATCAACAAGGACACCTGAAGCCCCATTGATAGAAGCAACGTATTCTGCAACACCTTCTTCTATCATGCTACGTGCGAAAAGCTTAGAAATGACTTCCTGAAGTTTTTCGGCGTCCTGAATGCTACAATCAACAACAATGCCTTCTGAAAGAGGCTCTAAATCAGCAGACAGCACAATATGCTCACCCTTGTGGGTGTGCAACATCCGGACCATCTTAACGCTATAGTGGCCAATGTCGATTCCGACAGTTTGGCGTTCACCTAAAACGCGTGCAAGCAAACGAGAACTCAAAATAAACCCCGCTTTAAAAGCATATACTCCTAAATTCTACCTTATAATAAGCAAAATGTCAAGAAGAAAATTACATAAGTTGTTAAAAATCAACCGCTTACCCCCTTTTGGAGACGATTTTGATGCCTTCTAAGCTCAAAAATGTATTGCAAAACCTTTTCATTTGTCCAGGCAAAGTCTCCAATAAACTTTGCTGAATAAGAAAAAAGGTCTGGATAATCGGCATTTTTTTTGCCCAAATTCCTTAAAATTTGGATTTCAACCACATCTTTTCCATAACTTGGCAATTCAAATTCAATTTTCATTTCGGTTCCAGAATCAAATTCTTCGGGTAATCCAAGCCCGATACCGTTAGCGGAAAGGTCAAAAAGCCGACCTTGTAATGAATAGCCTTCTTGAACTTCTGCAAGAATTTCAATATCCACTTTTTCACGAACCCATAAGCGTTGTTGTTCTCTTACAATTTTTGTCGTATGAAGAAAAACGAGTTTTTCGCCTATTTTCTTTTCAAAACGCGGAAATGTGGTATAAGTTGCATCTCCAGCTCGCTTCCAACTGATTGGATAACGCGTCCCTTTTTCAAAGACATCGTCTTTTAAACCTTCTCGAACAACAGTGAATATTTTTTCATTAATACTGCTTACACACAATCGTTCCATTTTGCCATTCATTTTTAAATGCACTAAAGTACCTGGTTCAAATTGCCGAGTAGAAACAAAAATCACTCCATCGTTGCCAACCGTGAATCCAAGTTTTCTTCTCAATACAGTTACTGAGGATAAAGTGATTTCCCGAATAGAATCCAAAGTTCTGTATTCGTAAAAACGATTTACGGCATCTTCAAAAAGCGCAGAGGAATTGAACAAGGCATCCTTGTTTGAAAAAACAGAACGCCGCACCAGCTTGTCCATGGTATGACGTTCTTTTTCAGTTAATCTGAATAAAGCAGACTTTCTTAAAAATTCGTCTGAACCAAACATTTCTTCGTGTTCTCGTCTTTGGTTGTTTCTATGGATTTCTAACAAAATCAAAAGCACCAATAGCAATGTTACTATTGTTCCTATCCAGACAAGAACTATAGGTTCAGGCATTCGCTATGGTTCTCCAAATCCCATTGATATAAGTTCCAAGTATAGAAGATGGAAGCTCTTTCCCTAATAATGGAGAATTGCATACCTGGCCCGCAAAATCAGATGCGCTAACCAAATGTGGTTTATCTAAAGAAAGAACAACTAGGTGTGCTTGTCGGGCAGAATCATTTTCATCATACGCTAAAGGAGCTAATGAAAGTCTAGCTGGTCCACTTGAAAGTAATTCTATCGCTCTTGAAGCAGACACTCGTTTAGACAATTCTTTCCATATTGCAGGTAATGCCACTTCTAATGAAAGTGCTCCAGGAACAGAATCTTCAAAATTGACTTCTGCATCTTGACGGAGTACCGGAGTATGGTTTACGCTTATAGCATCTACGGTCCCGTCTTGGATGCCTTCCCAAAGAGCAGCCTTATCAGAGCTAGCTCTCAAAGGAGGTAATAAATGATAAGAAGAATTAAGTTCTAACAAAACAGAATCATCGAACAAGAGGTGGTATAAATTAACATCACAAGTAACATCTATGCCTTTTTGTCTTGCATCTTTAATTAACTGCAATGTTTCGCCACAGGTAACCTGTTTAAAATGTACGGGAACATTTAAGAATCGAGCTAATTCTAAAACCGTGTGAGCGGCAATGGTTTCTGCAATCCGAGGGATTCCTTTCATCCCAAGCATGTCAGAGACAGCACCTTCATGCACACACCCACTTTTTCTTAAAGACTTATCCATTGGTGTGAAAAAGAATCGTTTTCCAGTCATTTTGCCATATTCCATAGCAAGACGCAAGAAACGAGTTGTAGGAAAGCTTACATTGCCGTCGCCAAAACCAGCTAATGCGTCTGGAGTTTCATTGGCAAAACCAGCACCTTCTGTCAGTTCTAGCATTTCAGAAAGTCTGTCACTTCCAAACCCCACGCTGTAGGAGCCTAAAAACTTTATTTGGTAATTTGTTCCAGCTAAACGTTGTTGAGCTGCCAATAACTTTTCATTATTATCTATTGGGTTTGCTGCACTTTCATATAACCCGCCATAAAACCCACCACGATGCATTGCTTCAAGGCCTTGAGCAAAAGTATAGACATCGTCTCGCTGCGGAGCCATGAAATCTAAGGACAACCCGAATAAAGCAGGCATTGCTAAAGCGCCCTTAGCATCTATTTCTTTATCAAAACGGAAATTTGCAGATTCTTCTCTTGAAAGAATTTTTCCATTACCCAAATAAAGAGAATCTCTGTGCTCAAAGGAATCGCCATTCCACAATTCCACATTTTTCAAAACAACATTACTGCAATTTTTAGACATTGAAACGCCCTCCTGAAAGCAAGAAGAGAACTGACATTCGAACAGCAACTCCGTTAGTGACTTGGTCAAGAATTACTGAATGCGTTCCATCTGCAACATCACTATCTAATTCAACACCACGATTGATAGGACCTGGGTGCATAATCAAAGTAGAATCTTTAGCCTGTGAAAGAACTTTATCTGTGACACCAAAGAAATTTCGATACTCGCGCATACTTGGTAAAAGAGCATCGTCCATACGTTCCTTTTGTAATCGAAGAGCGATAATCGCATCGGCATCTTGAACAGCTCGTTCGACATTACTTTCCCAAGTTACATTTCCAAGCAATTCTTTATTCCGTGGGATAAGTGTATTTGGACCACATAGCGTGACAGAAGCACCCATTGTTGTCATACCCCAAATGTTTGAACGGGCTACCCTACTATGGCGTATATCTCCAACAATAGTGATTTTTTTGTTTTCAAGTGTTCCCAATTTTTCTTCAATCGTCAACATATCAAGTAAAGCTTGAGTAGGGTGTTCATGCGCTCCATCTCCTGCATTTACAACAATTGCGTTACTATGTTCTGCCAAAAATTTTGGAACTCCAGTTCCTTTGTGACGCACCACTACGATATCTATTTTCATAGATTCGATATTGCGTAAAGTGTCGACTAATGTTTCACCTTTTTGCACACTTGAATTGGATGTCGTAAAATTTACCACATCGGCTGAAAGACGTTTTTCTGCCAATTCAAAACTTGTGCGAGTTCTTGTACTGTTTTCAAAGAACAGATTTACTACAGTCATACCACGAAGTGAGGGAACCTTTTTTACTGGCTGGTCTAAAACAGCCCTGAATTGTTTGGCTGTATCTAAAATCTGCCGGAGGTCACTTTTGGAAACGCCATGCAATCCAAATAAATGTTTAATTTCTAAAGCACTCATTTTGATTCACCTACTTTAACTAAATACACTGCATTTTCATTGTCTAATGGAGAAATCCGCACCCGAACTTCTTCACCTGGTGCTGTATCAATTTTCAACCCGATAGAATCTGGAGCTATAGGGAGTTCTCTGCACCCTCTGTCAATTAAGCAACACAAGCGAATCGCTGCCGGGCGACCTAAATCAAAAATCGCCTGCATCGCTGCTCGCACAGAGCGCCCCGTATAAAGGACATCATCTACCAAAACAACTGTTTTTCCTTCTACAGAAGCAGGTGTTTTAAGAACCCGCATGACGGGGTTTCCAAAATGGTTTCTATAGTGAAAATCATCTCGATAGAAAGAAGCGTCTAACTCGCTAGAAAGAACTGGTTTCCCATAACGGAGTGCAAGTCTTTGAGAAATTTCATTCGCTAAAGGAATTCCACGAGTGGCCATACCCATAACAATTAGATTTTCTGCTTCTGGGTGTAAACGAACCAAATCCAAAGCCATGGCATCCAAAGCCAAATTCATTGCTCTTTCATCTAGCAATTTGCGTACAATTTCACAATCATCTTTCAAAAAAAACCTCACCTTGATGTAGTCATCAAACGACTGATGTTTCGTTAGCCTATAACTGAAGGTTAATTTTCACATTGAAAATCTAGATTTTTATATCGAACCGGGGAAATTAAAAAAACTTTTTTCACAAAAATAAAGGAAATTGTCTGTTTTATTTATTTGTATGGTTTAATAATCTAAAAAGCCTTATCCACAAATTATCTTGCTATTAAATTAGGTTCAAACCTTGTCATTGTGCAGTAGTTTATCTCGGTCTGTATTGTTCATGACTTGTCTGATGGCGTTGTTATTGCGATGAAAAGCGCCAGCGGTTTGTTTTTTGGGGGAATCTACCGCAAGTTTCTTGCCATTGCAAACAAACTTACCGCTCGGTTCTTGCTCATGGTTCTTGTCATTGCGAGACGTGTAGAATACACGGCGCGGCAATCTGCTTGCTAGTAGATCGCCACACTACGTTCGCGATGACAACTTGTTATTAGATGGCGTCATTGCATTCGCCATGACAATCCTGAACTTGCCGCGGTTCTTGTCATTGCGATGGAACGTAGTGACAGAAGCAATCTGTTTGCTAACAGATGGCCACGAGGCACAAGGCCTCTCGCCATGACAACCTAGAATGCGTTCGCCATGGGATGGTGCGCAAGAGCGCTTTTCTTTGTTCACAACAATATTTTTTATTTTCACTTAACTCAACTTCAAAAAAAAGATAGTCAAAATAAAGGCCCCTAAAAAACAGGCTCTTTTGGATCAAATAACCCACCATATATTTTGCATATTGCTATAAGAAAATACCTAAAAAATCAAATAGATTCTATTTTTTCCAAATTCTTTATTTCTTTCTTTATTATTTTAAAGCTATGCGTAATATTTTCCTTGAATTAAATCATTCTCCTGAAGAAATTGGGCTTAAACTTGAAAAAAGTTTTCATTCCCTATTTGAAGGTAATACAGAAAACGAACGTGTCTGTTTTGATACAAATGATGGACTTGCTTACATTGTAGATATTGGCCATAATGATATTCGCTCTGAAGGAATGAGCTATGGAATGATGATTTCTGCTCTACTAGAAAAGCAAGTGCTTTTTGATAAACTTTGGAATTTTTCAAAACGCTATTTATTAAATCACGAAGGTGAATGGAAAGGATATTTTTCTTGGCAAGTTTCTACAAAAGATTTTTCAATGATTGACAAGGGTGCGGCTCCAGATGGCGAAGAATATTTTGCTTCTGCTCTTTTACTTGCTGCTCGTATTTTTAAAAACGATTCCTATAAAAGGGACGCTCTCGAAATTCTTGAGGCTATGGCTTATAAAAAGCCCGAAGGAATTGTCCATACTATGATGGATGTAAACGCAGGGCTTGTTCGCTTTTCGCCAGCCAACGGGAATGATTTTACAGACCCAAGTTATCATACTCTTGCTTTTTATCGTTTATTTGCAATAGAATCCGGAGATGTCTTTTGGGAAAAGGCTTATAAAAAAAGCTTAGAATATTTAAAAAAGGCGCTCCATCCCGTAACAGGACTTGCAGCTGATTATTCTGAGTTTGATGGAACTCCTAAAAAAACACCTTGGCATTCTTTGAGCCATTGTTTTTCCGGTGATGCCTGGCGTGTGATTTGGAATATTGCCTTAGATTACGCGGCATTTTCTCATGATGAATGGGAAAGAGAATCCGTTTTAAAAGTTTTAACATTCTTTAATGAAAGAAGACCTTATTTTTCTGATTATCAAGTTGACGGAACAAAAGTAAAGGAACAAGAAAGAATAATGACTACTGGTTTAGTCACTATGAATGCTGCGGCTACTTTAGCTATCAATGACTGTCATCCTTTCAAAAAAATATTTGCTGAAGATCTTTGGAATACGGAAGTTCCTACAGGAACTTGGCGCTACTACGATGGTATGCTTTATATGCTTGGTCTTCTCGCCTGCTCGGGAAAATTTTCTTGGATTCAAAATTAAAATTAAGGAATATTTTATGATTTTTTCAAAAAAACTCCCTTTTATTTCTTTAAGCATTGGAATTGCTTTGTTGTGCTCTGCTTGTGATGATATTCGGACAGAGGAATACCCTAATGGTAAAATCCGATTTGAAACACCCTATGTAGATGACATGAAGCAAGGAATTCAAAAAGAATACTACGAAAGTGGTAGCATCAAAAAAGAAACGCCTTACGATAAGGATAGACGTGAAGGTGTTACAAAAGAATATTATGAAGACGGAACTTTAAAAGCAGAAACGCCTTATGTAAACGGCTATATCGAGGGAACTGTCGTAAATTACCATCCAAACGGAAAAATTGCCGAAGAACTTCCCTATTCCCAAAATAAGCAAACCGCTTTTGGAAAATATTATGAAGCGAGTGGTGAATTTTCAACAAGTGGAAGTTATAAAGACCCACGTGATGGCATTGCTTATGAGTGGATTAAAATAGGCGAACAAATTTGGCTTGCAGAAAATGTGAATTACGCAACAGCCAATGGTTCTCTTTGCATGCAATGTAATAATTGGGGAAGGCTTTACAATAAGGAAGCCGCCGCTAATGCTTGCCCAGAAAGTTTTAGAATTCCAACAAAGAGTGATTGGGAGGTTTTGCTTAAATTTGTTGGAAAAGACGAAGGTGTAAAACTAAAAGCCGGTTATGGTTGGGACCCTCTGAAAGGTACTGCTGAATTCGGCAACGGGAAAGATGATTTTGGCTTTGGAGCAAAAGCTGGTGGAGCCCATTTTGAAAAAAGTGATGTAGAAATGGCAAAGCGTAAATTCGATGACGCTGGGAAAAAAGCTTATTTTTGGCTAGATGACGGAACTGTTGCCGTTTTCCATTACAACAAACCAGTTATGACCTTTGAAAAATTTAATCCAGAGCATGGAGCAAGCCTTCGCTGCATACTCAAATAGAAATATGTTTTTGGCTTCTCTTTTACAATCTAAAGAAATTCAGGATTTTATTTCAAAAGCTCTTTCTGCAAATCTGGACTCTCTTAAAATTTCAACAGTTCTTGCAAAGAATTATTCAGATGAAGAAAGGCGCGCCATTATGGATTATATCCCACTTGTAAAAAAAAGTCGGGAAAAATTTAATTTCAATGGTTTTCTGTTATGCGATAAATTGGCTTTAGAGCAATCCACCGCTTATGATATAGGCAGTTGGAAATCAAGGCTTTGGCCTTCTTCTGGAAAAGTTCATGACTTATGTTGCGGCATGGGAGGCGATTCCTTTTTTATTCCCGATTCTCTAGAAATAACGGGAATTGATATGAGTGAAGAACGCCTGCAAATGTATGCCTACAACATGCAAGCTTTCAATAAAAAAGCAAATACATTAAATGCTGATGTTAGAAATTTAAAGTTAATTGACCCTAATGCTAATGCCGATTTTTTCACTATTGACCCAGCAAGAAGAAAAGAAGAAAATGAAAACCAAAGGCAATTTGATAACTTAACTCCTTCTTTGCAAGAAGTATTAGAACTTTCAAAAAATTATAAGGGCGGAATGGTAAAATTACCTCCGGGATTCCCTATAGACGAAATTCCTTTTGATGCAGAAATTATTTATTTAGGTTCAAGACAAGATTGCCGTGAATGCCTTGTTTTGCTTGGAATGTTAGCGCAAAACCCTGGAAAAATCAGAACGGTTCTTTTAGATAAGGATTCAGCCATTGAATTCATTTCTAAAAATGATAGAAGCATTGTAGAGGAAACGCAGAATTTAGAAATTAGCGAAATAAAAAGATTTATTTCTGAACCTTGTCCTTTATTTGTTAGAAGCAAACTTTTCACAGAAATTGCTAAAGAAATGGACGCTAAAATTATTTCCAAAGGAATTGCTTACCTTACAACAGAAGAACCCATTCTTCAAACAGGATTTTCTTCCTTTGAGGTTTTAGAATTCGCCCCTCTTGGAACTGCAGCCGTTAAAGCCATGCTTAAAAAGCATGGAATCGGAAAGCTTACATTAAAAAAGAGAGGTGTTGAAATTATTCCTGAAGAAGAAATTAAACGTTTAAAGCCTAAAGGAAAAAATGAAGGTGTTTTATTTTATACAAGGCTTTTCGGGGAAAAAATTGCAATACTCACAAGGCGCGTTTTCTAAGAGGTGGTTTTATGAGTGTAAATCTTGAAAGTTCCTGGTTAAATTTGCTGGCAGACCAATTTGAACTTCCTTATTTCAAAGAAATCAAAAACTTTCTTTTGGCTGAAAAAGCAAAGAATAACGTTATCTACCCTCCTCCAAAAAAAATTTTTGCGGCTATGGATTTGTGCCCGATAGAAAAGACCAAAGTGGTAATTATCGGACAAGACCCTTACCACAATCCAGGACAAGCTCATGGACTTTCTTTTTCTGTTCCTTATGGAATTTGCCCACCACCTTCCCTTATAAACATTTTTAAGGAATTGGAATCAGATTTAAACATTCCCATGCCAAACCACGGGAATTTAGAGAATTGGGCAAAACAAGGGGTTTTGCTTTTAAATGCCTCTTTAACAGTCCGGGCACATTCACCTTGTTCACATTCTAACATCGGGTGGCAACAGTTTACTGATACAATTATTGAACGCCTTTCAAGGGAAAAGCAGCATCTTGTTTTCTTACTTTGGGGAAGTTATGCTATTAAAAAGAAAGTGCTTATTTCTGAAAAAAAAGGCCATTTAATTCTTGAAGCACCTCACCCGAGTCCTTTGTCTGCTTACCGAGGCTTTTTCGGCTGTAAGCATTTTAGCCAGACAAATGCTTTTTTACGGTCAAAAAACATCCCTGAAATAAATTGGAATCCCTGATACTTTCTATATTTTGCCATCATTGTAAAAGGATTTTCTATGACAAGAAAAACCAATTTTGGACGTCTTATACTTTTTGTTGTTTTGGGTTTGCTAATTGGCGGCATTCTCGGTGAATGTTTTGGTCTTCTTTTTGGTTCTCTCGGAGAACTTATGAATGCTGGTGGGCAAAACAACATTGTCCGTAATTTTTTCATTGCTGCTTTTAATCTAAATCTTGGTATTGATGAACCTATCGTTATTGACCTTTATATGGTTAAATTCGTTTTAGGTTTCGGGTTGAAGCTCAACTTCGTAAGTATCATTGGTATGATAATTTCTCTCTACATAATGAAATGGTCAGGAGACCGCTAATGAAAGATTTAAATACTCTTGCTCAGGAATTAGAAAACGGCACAACGACTTCTCAAAAACTTGTTGAAGAATCGTTAGCCAAAATCCAAGAAACGTCTTCTTTAAACGCATTTGTTTCGGTTTTATCTGAAAGGGCCTTAGAACTGGCTAAAGAATCAGACAAGCGTCGTGCAGAAGGTAAAACCAAAAGTAAACTTGATGGTATTCCTGTTGCTGTTAAAGATAACCTTTGCCTTTATGGAACTAAAACTACAGCCGGCTCAAAAATGCTTGCTAACTTTGAAGCTCCTTATACAGCAACTGCTCTTGAAAAATTAGAAGCTTCTGGCGCTGTAATTGTTGGTAAAACCAACATGGACGAATTCGCTATGGGTTCTTCTAACGAGACTTCTTTTTTTGGTCCTGTAGAAAACCCTATTGCAAGTGACAGAATCCCTGGCGGTTCTTCTGGTGGTTCTGCGGTTGCTGTTGCTGCTGGTTGTGTAGCAGCATCTCTTGGATCTGATACTGGTGGTTCTATTAGACAACCTGCCGCTTGTACTGGTGTTGTGGGCTTGAAACCCACTTATGGTCGTGTTTCTCGTTATGGTTTGATTGCTTATGCTTCTAGCTTAGATCAAATTGGCCCATTTGGCACAAATGTTAAAGATTGTGCAGAACTTCTTTCCGTGATTTGCGGTCAGGATCCTCATGACAACACAACGAGTGCAAGACCTACTGAAGACTTTACTCAAAAATTTGACGAAGATCTTTCTGATAAAATTGTTGGCGTTCCAAAAGAATATTTTGCCTCTGGCTTAGATGAAAATTGTAAAGCAGCTATTGAAAATATGCTTGCCAAAATGGAACAAAATGGAGCTAAACTCCGTGAAATTTCTCTTCCAAATATTGGGCATGCCGTTTCTAGCTACTACATTATCGCAACAGCTGAAGCATCTAGCAACTTAAGTCGCTTTGATGGCGTTCGCTATTCTTATCGCAGTCCAGAAGCCAAAAATCTTTTTGACCTTTACGCTAAATCTCGCTCTGAAGGTTTTGGTAAAGAAGTCCAGCGCCGTATTTTGCTTGGTTCTTATGTTTTAAGTTCTGGCTTTTATGATGCTTATTATGTCCAGGCACAAAAAGTTCGCCGTTTGATTACAGAAGATTTTGCAAAGGCATACGAAACTTGTGATGTGATTGCAAGCCCTACAATGCCTTCACTTCCACTTAAACGTGGCACCGGAGAAACAGATCCGATGGCAATGTATCTTTCTGACATTTATACGGTTAGTTTGAATCTGGCTGGCTTACCGGGTATTTCCTTGCCTTGCGGTTATGTAGATTCCTTGCCTGTCGGGCTTCAATTAATTGGCAAACCTTTTGAAGAATCTAATTTGCTTTCTATTGCAAATGCTGTAGAAAAACTGGTTTGATTTTTATGCATTAAAAAGCCTCCGCTAAAGCGGAGGCTTTTTTTATGGTCAAAGGCTTAACGATTCATTGGATTCCAATGTTTTTTAAATCGCGGTTCTTCAATGATTTTAGACCAAACGAATCCAGCACGAGCCGCATTCAAAGAAAAGCACGGCTTGAATTTTTTATTCTGTTGAGAAGGCTCTAAACCAAACGAAGAATCTTCTTCTTTTTCTACACGCCGTTCAAATGCTTTACCTTGGTATTTGGCAAAAATAGATTCTTCTTTTACAACAGGCTCAGCAGGAACATTTTCTAACATTTCTGAAGCTACTGGTTCTTCCGTTTCAAAGAATTCATCATCTGGAACATAAGGTTCAGAAGTGCTAGTTTCTATTTCTTCTGGATGATCTTCAGCATAACGACGCAAAAGTTCACGCAAGTGTTCTGCAGGAGATTCTGGTACTCTCTCTTGTTCAGAATAAATCTCTCTGTCAGAAACGTCTTGCTCTAACTCTTGCGGTTTTTGCTTAGAAGCATTTTTCTTAAACCAAGAAAATAGAGCTTCTGCACCGACTATTAATAAAAGAAATAGAAAGGTTTCCATTACGAATTACCATCTGATGGATTTTGAGTTTCTGGTAAACCGCTAATATCTTTACGCATTTGGGTATCAGCTTCAATGTTTTTCAGATTATAATAATCCATTACACCGAGTTTACCTTCACGTAAAGCATAAGCCATAGCCATAGGAACTTCTGCTTCGGATTCAACAAGTTTAGCACGCATTTCCATTACTTTTGCTTTCATTTCTTGTTCTGCTGCAAAAGCCATTGCTCTACGTTCTTCTGCCTTTGCCTGTGCGATTTTTTTATCGGCTTCTGCACGGTCAGTTTCAAGAATTGCACCAATATTTTGCCCGACATCTACATCGGCAATATCAATAGAAAGAATTTCAAAAGCAGTCCCAGCATCAAGGCCAGATGCTAAAACTTTTTTAGAAATCATATTTGGATTTTCAAGAACATCTTTATGACTTTGAGCGCTACCGATAGAAGAAACAATGCCTTCACCAACACGAGCCACAACTGTATCTTCGCCAGCACCACCCACTAATTTTTGAATACTGGCGCGAACTGTAATACGAGTTACTGCATGAAGCTGAATACCATCAAGAGCAACAGCACTCACCTTTGGCGTCTGAATCACTTTAGGGTTTACTGACATCTGAACAGCTTCAAGCACATTACGGCCAGCAAGATCAATGGCAGCAGCCTGTTTGAAATTCAAATCAATGTTTGCCTTATTTGCAGCAATTAAAGCCTGAACAACTCTTAAAACAGCTCCACCTGACATATAGTGGGCTTCGAGAAGATTCGTATCAACAGGAATTCCTGCCTTACAACTTAAAATTCTTGCTTCAACAATGGTCTGTGGCGGAACTTTTCTTAAGCGCATTCCAATCAACTGGAAAATACTTACTCCGGCTTTGGAGAATAAAGCTTGCAGCCACAAGCTGAAAAATTTGGCAATAAACGCAAGCAAAACCATCACAACAATGGCTGCTATAACGATTCCTACAACTAAAATGGAATTCATAGATTCTCCTTGTTTATTAAATTAATTCTCAACTTTTTTCACAAAAATTCGACCATCCTGAATCTTCAAAACTTCAACTTTATCGCCTGGTTCTATTTCAGAATCTGAAGTCTGGACATCAATAACTTTACCTTCAAAAATAGCATGCCCGACTGGTCGTAAAAATGTTTTTGCGATTCCTATTTGCCCTACTGCCAATTCCTGAACTTCTTCTGTTGGGGATTGTGAATCTGCAAGGTCTGTTTTTAACATTGGAGAATACCCTTCAGGAAGAAGAGGAACAATGTATTTAGAAAATGCTATCGGGATAATCAAAGCAATACCTGCACACGCAAGAACATAAAATAAAGCCACTAAAATCGGAGAAAAATCAGAACCTAATGAAGGTAAAAAAGCAGGAAGTGTGGTAAAATCAAATGCTAAAGCTAACGCTATTACCATACTAACAATCCCAAGAGCACCAAAAACCATGGTTCCAGGGAATACAAAAATTTCTAACACAAAAAGTACAACGCCTACAACCAGCAAAATCAAAGGAACAAAATTTTCAATGCGACCTGCTTGTGAGCCAAAGAAAACTAAAGCTATTGCTACTATTCCAATGATTCCAAATACGCCAAAACCAGGTGTTTTAAATTCCATATAAAGTGCGCCAAATCCAAGAATCAACAACAACCCGGAAATAGCACTAATAAAACGAGCCACCTTTTCGCCAGAATGTTCTTGAACTTCACTTACTTTTTCTATGGATAATTTTTCTTCTAATGCTTTTCTTGAAGCAACCGTTCCTTTAGAAAAACCCAATTCAAAAGCTTCTTTTTCTGTCATCGTTAAAAGTTCTCCGGAGCGAACCAATACTTTTGGAGTTCCCCAAACTTTTTTTTCACTTTCTGGAAAATGCTCATAATTTTTTGATTCAATCGTTAAAACGGAATCTTTATTTTTTAACTGGTAAATTTCTAATTCCGGAGTAACCATAGCGGCACTTAAAAGTTCCGGGTAACCATTTCGCTGAGCTAAATTCCGAAATTTTGCTCGCAACGGAGATTGTACTTTTTCGCCTACAATTTCAGGAGTTCCACCCGCACCCTGGACAATAGGAGCACAATCGCCAATAGTTGTTCCTTCCATCATATAAAGATCATTTGAGGCAAGAGCAATTAAAGAACCTGCACTAATTGCTTTATTTTTGACTACCGCTATAGTTTTTATATCCTTAATCCCAAGAATTGTATCAACTATATCGAAAGCTGCATCTAAGCGCCCACCAAATGTATTGATTTCAAATAAGATATAATCTGGATTTTCTTGTTTGGCTTGAGATATCGCACGCCTTACAAAATCATTCATCACAGGTTCTACATCACCTGATAAAGGAATCCAAACTCCAGAGGCGGCAAAAGCTTGTAAATGAAGAAAAAAAGCTAGTAATAGAGTAAAAAGATAGCGCATATCCTGAATGTATAAAAATAAAGCTTTCGTAACAAAAAAATTTCCTTTACTTTTGAAAAAAATACATTTTGGAAAGTATATTACTAAAGAATTGTTTCTTATGGAGTTTTTATGCGGATTTTCCTTACTGGTGGAACTGGATTTATCGGGCATTATGTTGCTAAATCTCTTCTTTCTCATGGCCATGAACTACACATTTCGACTCGCCATCCAGAAAAAATCCCTAGTTTAGCAGAAGCCAAAGGTGTTTCATTTTTTCAGGGTGCTCTTTGTGATACCGATGTTTTGCAACAAGCTATACAAGGTTGTGATGCTTGCATTCACATTGCTCTTGGTTGGGGTGAAACTCCGACAACCATGCTTAAAAACGATACGCTGGCAACGGCTACACTCTTAGAACTTGCTGCTAATGCCGGCTGTGAAAAATTTATATATACCTCTAGTACGGCTGCTATGGGCCAAATGCGTCCTTCAATGGATGAAACTTGCGTGAATCTCCCTGTTGATCTTTATGGAGCAACAAAAGCCGCTGGCGAAGCTTATGTTTTAGGTTTTCGCCGTTCCGGTATGAAACGCAATATCATTAGGCCTGGCTACACTTTTGGCAACCCCGCTTACTCAGATGGTTGTTCTCAACCAGACACCCGTTTTGCTAAAATTGCTGAAGCCGTTTTGAATAATCAACCAATTCATATCATTAAAAATGATGGCACTCAATTTATTCATGCCTCGCAACAAGCTGAAGTTTTTACAAGACTTATTGAATCTAATCTCAACGAAGAAATATTCTTGGCTCTTGGCGAAACCTGGATCAGCTGGAAAGAAATTGCTGAAAGAGCTATTGCGCTTGTTCCTGGTTGCTCGTCTCAAATCATTGAAGAAGATTTAGGTTGGAGTGAATCTCCTATGTTTTTCTCTGTCCGGAAAATTTCTGAAGTTTTCGGTTTACAATTTGATAGCAGACCTTTCCTAGATTCTCATATCAATTATTACTTAGAAAAGCTTAAGAAATAATGTCTTTTTTTGAGATTATTTTAATGGCTATAGGACTTTCGATGGATGCCTTTGCGGTATCCATTGCAAAAGGTCTTTCGTTACCCCAAATTAAACTAAAACATATTTGCCTTGCCGGACTTTATTTTGGTTCATTTCAGGCTTTAATGCCATTAATTGGCTTTTTTCTAGGTTCTCATTTTAGTAAAGTTATTGAAAGTTTTGACCATTGGATTGCTTTTGCTTTACTTGCTTTTATTGGTTTTAACATGCTTCGAGAATCCTTTAGCGAAGATTCAAAAATTTCTCCTGATTTTTCTCCATGGCCAATGCTTATTCTTGCTGTTGCTACAAGTATTGATGCGCTAGCTGCAGGTGTTTCTTTTGCCATTTTACATGTGAACATTTTGGGGACTTGCTGCATTATTGGATGTACTACTTTTTTATTTTCTGCTATTGGAGTAGCACTTGGAGTAAAACTCGGCAATCATTGTAAAATTATTGCCGAACGCCTAGGGGGCGTTATTTTAATTTCACTTGGCACAAAAATTTTACTAGAACATCTTGGGGTGTTTTAACTAAAACAGAACAAGATCGTTTTTATGCACTAATTCTTCTGGGATATCAGAACCAAGAATTTCTCGTACCATTGGCGTTTTTTTACCTAACACCAAATTAAGATTGTCACTTCCATATTGGGCAATACCTCGAGCAATACGGTTTCCTGATTCATCAAGGATTTCAATTAAATCACCAGCGTCAAAATGTTTTCCCACTTGAATAACTCCAACAGGCAACAAGCTAGAATGATTTTTTTGTAGCGCTTTTACACCACCTTTATCGACAATTACACTCCCCTTAGGTGTACTTACAAAAGAAAGCCAACGACGGCGACTATTCATTTTTTGCTTTTTACCGGCAAATAAAGTCCCTAAAGCATTTTCAAAAAGGACTTCATGCGGCAGCACCTTCATACCATTTGCTAAGAAAGCATTAGCACCGCTATTAACAACTGCACGAATCGCTTCTAATTTAGAACGCATTCCACCAGTGCTTACAGCAGAGCCTGTTTCTCCTGGAGCCCCAGCCAATGCAAGAACCGACGGTGTAATTTCTGGAACAAATCGCAATAAACGTGCTTTAGGATTCTTTTTCGGATTGTCGTCAAACAAGCCATCTTCATCTGTAAAAATCAAAAGCAAATCGGCGTCTAAAAACAAAGCCACATCGCTAGAAAGTTTATCATTGTCCCCGACTTTAATTTCTGCAACTGCTAAAGAATCATTTTCATTAATAATCGGAACAATCTTTTTAGCAAGCATTGTTTTAATCGTATTCTGCAAATTTTTATATCGCGTTCTATCTCTGAAATCATCTGCTGATAAAAGAATTTGTCCGCAAGAAAGTTGCACCCAGCGAAACATTTCACGATACGCATACATTAAATCAATTTGCCCGACAGCAGCACAAGCTTGTTTTTCAGCCATAACTTTAGGTTTTTCAGCATACCCAAGTTCTGCCATGCCAGTACCAACAGCACCACTTGTGACAATAACGACTTCTTTTCCATGTTCCATCAGGCAAGCAACAGAGTCTGCTAACTTTTGGATATAGCGGGTTCTTACACCTCCATGTTCAGAATCTACAAGGATTCTAGAACCTATTTTCACAACAATGCGTTTTGCCTCTGTTAAAATTTTTGTTCGCAATTCACTCATAATTACCCCTTAACGGCAAACCACTAAACGAATACCATCTAAACGAAGCAAAGCTCCAGATAAAGCTTTTTTCCGGTCCTGAATATTTTTCTTCATTGTAACTAATGCCGGAGTATTTTCAGAAGAACCTCGCATAGACATAAGGTGTTTTAAACGAGCATATTCACTATCTAAACGCTCTGTAACCTTAACTGAAACATCTTCTACAACTTCTGCAAATTGTCTGCCCACAATTTCTTTTGCTTTTGAAAAACCTTCTCCTGAGAAATAAGCCAATTTTGCCTGAATAATCGGTTGACCTTGTGGGACCTTCGCATCTTTCAAAACTGCCGTATCTAAAGATTCTAAAAGCGAAGAACAATCTTCTCCAGAACCATTTACCAAGCAGCGCATATAAACAGAACGTGCTACATCATCCAAGCCCCAATCAGAATGAACCGGGAATTCCAATACAAAATCATATTCCATACACATGGTTCCAGGAATACTAGAATCATTCCAAATAGCACAAGCTACAGAACCTTGTTTACCGGCTGTTGCGTAATCAATAGCTCCTTGAGCTAACGGGTGTTCAACGCTTAAAAAATCAATCCCATCATGCAACATTGCCTTTTCTCTTGAAAGCGTAACCGTTAAACAACTTTTTTGCGTTGTCGTTTCTTCGGTCATCAATAACGAATTATTCGCTTTAGGCATTCCCGGGATAGAACCATCTTCTACTTTTGGCCCTTGTACTAATAAGAATGTTTCTGGTAAAGAACCTTTTTCTATTTCTATCCCTTGCATTTTCAAAGCATCAAAAACAAATTCAGAAACAGAAGAATCTGCGTCTATTTCTTTAATTTGCTCAATTATTTTAGCAGCCGCCAAAGGATTTCTTGAATTAAATTCAAGCAAGCGATCTCTTCCTTTTTCAGCCATTTTTCTTTCGGCATCACATTCTTTGCGAAGCTTAGGTAAGAATTTTTCAGCAAAAGGAACAAGATAAGTTTTCGGGTCTAAAACTGCTTGCAAAAGCACATCTGAATATTGAATCAAGAATTTTCCGCCTGTCATCAATGGCTGACTGAAAGCTTCTAAACCTTCGTTATACCATTTAAACATTACTTCTTGACCAGTTCCTTTTACATAAGGGACATAAACTTCAACATCCCGTGTCTGACCTATTCTATCTAAACGACCAATTCTTTGTTCCACTAAAGCGGCATCCAAAGAAAGATCCCAAAGAATAATGCGATGTGCAAATTGGAAGTTTCTGCCTTCAGAACCAATTTCTGTTGAAAGCAAAATACGAGCCCCATCAGGCTTTGCAAAATGAGCCGAAGCCTTATCTCTTTCTTCGATAGACATTTGTTCAAAGAAACAAGTCAGAATGCTTTCGTCAAAAGCATGAGCTATTTCACAAGCAATCGCTTTCAATACAGATTCGTTTTCTGTAATCAATAAAACTTTTTCTTCGGATGTGGCTAAAAATTCTTTAATCCAAACGATTCGTTCATCTAATTGCCAGAACTTTGCCTGAGGCAAAAGCAAAAGTCCATTTAAATGGTAATCAAGAGCATGTTCCTGGTCACCTTGTGCTAAACGTTCAATCAGTTCCTGGTATTTTTCATTTGGTTCCAAAGCAATTTCTTTTAAAATACGTTTTGGGAAACCTCCAACACCTTTTCGCGTATTGCGGAACATCACAGAGCCTGTACCCATTGCATCAACAATACGACGGACCCATTCTCCGGCTTCTAAATTTTCAATAGTTTCTTTTTCTAGCCAAGAACGGATTGGGGACTTTTTAGGCAAAACTTTTTCTAAATCTTCCCAACTCAAAACAGCATTAGGGTCAGAAGGCAACTTAGACAAATCTGATGCGATTTTTTTATAAGTCTCTTGTTCTTCTAAATACTTTGCGTAATCATAAAAACGAACCGGATCGAGCATGCGCAAACGATGAAAATGCGATTCCGGTTGGAATTGCAAAGGCGTTCCAGATAACAAAAGCAAACCCTTTGTTTTTGAAACAACATCATAAACAGTCTGGTAATCTTTACTTACAAAATCATCTTCACAAAGTAAATGGTGAACTTCATCAACTATAAGCAAATCCCAATCTACTTTTAATAAATCTTCTCGAAGTGCTGGAGTTCCCATTAAAAGTTCCATAGTACAAATAGCATTATTTGTTGCAAGGAACGGATTCATTTTCATGCTTACAGTTGCACCACCCGAAAAAGAAATATTTTCTCGTTCTTCACTTAAAGATCTTAAAAAGGCTTCATCCACCAAAGTGAAAACCTGGTTAAACCGCCGTTTCATTTCAGACATCCACTGGTGCTTTAAACTTTCCGGCAAAAGAATCAATGTTCGATCTGCACGACCACGTGCATGCAATGCATGCCAAATCATTCCGGCTTCAATTGTTTTACCTAACCCAACTTCATCAGAAAGCATCAAACGAGGCATTTCTGATAAACTGCATGCTCTAGAACATAAATAAAACTGGTGAGGAATCATATCGATTCTTGGTCCAATCATTCCCCGAACTGGAGAGGATTTCCAAGAAAGATTGATTTGTTGAGCACGCTGACGTAACTGGAATTCTTTTGTTGACGATAATTCGTTATAAGCAAGAGCCTTAAAGTAATCAGCCGGACGCAATTTCAAAACCGATTGCATTTCGGATTCTTTTAATTTTTTTCCACCGCGGCCACAGTAAATTAGCAAACCATTTTCTTCTTTAATTTCTGTTACTAAAAAGGAAATATTTCCCTTTTCATTTTTTACAATTTCGCCTACATTAACTTGATAACGCTGTAATGCCGCGCCGGCACGATAAATTCTCTTCTGCTTGACAGAAGGAAACTCCATAACAATATTTTTAAATTCTACGGAAACAACTTTTCCAAGTCCCAAATCCAATTCAGCTTCGCTGAAAAAACGCTGCCCAGGTACAAAATTTTTCATATCCCGAAAATTTAGTTTTTTGTACAATTTCCGGCAAAGATTTCTTTTCTAAAAAAGTAAAAAAAGTCCATAAAAAAGCACCATTTCTTTTCTTACCCTGGCTAAACTCATACTTCTTCTGCATCCTTTATAGAAACGTCCGGCGCTCGGCTATGCCTACTCGCACAAGTGCGGTTGCCGCAGCTCTCGCTTGTAGAGTTTTATAGAAACTTCTGGCACTCGGTCATGTCATTGCGAATCCCCAACAAGATGTTTTTGCGAAGCTTAAGTGTGAGCCTGCCACGAACCACTCTTGTGGCGTGGTGGAAGCAATCTACTTGCCAGTAGATCGCCACACTGCGTTCGCGATGACAAGTTGTTTGTACACTTGCACGCGATTCTTGTCACTCGCGATGGAGGAAAACGACAGAAGCAATCTACTTGCCAACAGATGGCCACGTCGTCTTAAAAGACTCCTCGCCATGA
>JAZQSE010000024.1:0-125324 GCA_045629945.1 Fibrobacteraceae bacterium | reverse complement strand
GAAATTCCTAATTTCCTGTCAAGGCTTTTTTTAAACTTTTTTAAACTTTTTTCATTTTTCCCTGCTTTTTCTCGCTTTTTTAAAACTCTAGACATATTCTTATCAATATAAAAACAACTTGTTAACATTTTTAAACCCCTTCCCTATAATCCTTTCAAAGAACTCTCTTTTAAAATCAGTATTCTAATAACTAAAAACGATTCCTGATTGCTTTTAACCTATCTCTTTTCTCTTTCTATTTCTCTTTATGCAACTTTTATATCCAATACACTCTCTTAAATAACCAAAAAGAAAAGTATGAATACAATTTGGATAATAAAACACCAACAACCAAAATGAATTTATAGATAAATTAACTTTTTGTTAATTTATGAGAATTATTCAAAAACTTTAGATTACTTTGCCCTATTGGAGACCTACGCTTTAATTGTTTGCTTAGCAAATAGGCTTTTGCTACGAAAAGTTGTTTTGTGATTATTCACGATTTATTGCCAACATGCGGGGATTGAAAAAAAACTGCCACTTACGATAGAGTTTGCAAGTGAAACTATCTGTTTACCTTTATTATTTCATCAACAAAAAACAAGAGTAAAATTTCTCTTGTTTTGTTTTTTATGCCTTTGATATATTCAACAAAAAAAAATGAGGTAAAATATGAATATTCTTCCAAGAAACGGAATCTTTGAAAAAACAAGTTTGCCCTATAAATTAGAGGAACTCTTGCCTGTGATTTCAAAAGAAACTTTGCAATACCATTATGGAAAGCATTTAGAAACTTATCTAAATAATTTAAATGCTCTACTTGGTGACAGCGAATTCAAAAACGAGAGTCTTGAAACTATTGTGCAAAATTCTATCGGAGCATTATTCAATAATGCTAGCCAAGTTTTAAATCACGTTCTTTATTTTACACAGTTTCAAAAAACTAGCACAGAAAATAAGGCAAAAGGCTATTTAAAAAAAGCCATTGAAAAACAATTTAATTCTTTTGAAAATTTTCAAAATATTTTTGAAAAACAAGGCATTTCTCTATTTGGAAGTGGATGGGTTTGGCTATCTTCTGATGATTCTGGCAATCTGATTATTTCTCAAGAAGAAAATGCTAAAAATCCTATTACCAAGAATCTTAACCCTATTCTTACTTTTGATGTTTGGGAACACGCTTATTATATTGATTTCCGCAACAATCGAGCAGAACATCTTAAAAGTTTATGGCAAATCATCAACTGGGATTTGCTTGAGCTTCGCTATACTGAAAAGCATCGATATCATTTTTAAATTTCGCAAACTCTAATTTTCACGAGCCAATAAAGCAAAGTGAAATTTTTTAGAAAAAAAACTCCTCGCATACTAAAGTTATACGAGGAGTTTACTGATATTTTTTAAACTTTTAAAATACGAGAAAGACTAGGAACTTGCAACAACCGAGAACTAATAGTTACACGAGATGCAAAGTGACGAAGTTTTTCAAAGTATTTTACCCTTGAACAGCATCGGACATACTGAAAATAGGCATATACATAGCAATAAGAATAAAGCCAACACCACCACCAAGGAACACCATAATTAAAGGTTCCATCATAGAAGTCAAGGCATCAATAGCAGCGTCAACTTCTTCGTCATAGAAGTCAGCTACTTTTAAAAGCATACCACCTAAGTTACCTGTTTTTTCACCAACGCCCACCATCTGAATAACCATCGGAGGGAATATTTTTGCTTCTTTCATTGGTTCTGCAATTGGTTTACCGCCTGCAATTGATTGTGAAATTTTAAGGATTGCTCGTTCAACAGCCATATTACCTGCTGTACGGGCCGTTACCCCCAAAGCATCAATAACAGAAACACCTGCATTCAAAAGAGTTCCAAGTGTACGACCAAAACGAGCCACAGCACTCTTTGTCTGCAAGTCACCAAGTTTTGGAACGCGCAAAAGAATCGTATCGAATTGCAACCGCAATTGCGGAACTTTCAAAATAGTTCGAATGATGATAATAATTGCTATTACACCAACTACCCAAAATGCCGCATAATCCACAAGCAAATTAGAAAGGTTCATCACCACCTGTGTAGGGCCTGGAAGTTCACCACCTACTTCTTGGAACATATTGGCAAATGTCGGCACCACAAATGTCAAAAGAGCAACCATCACGATAACAGCAACAATAACAACCATCACCGGGTAAGTCATTGCTTTTTTCACTTTACGCACAACGCGTTGGTTTGCTTCCTGATAATCAGCCAAACGAGCCAAAATACCTTCAAGAATACCGCCCGCTTCACCTGCAGCAACCATGTTGCAATACAATTTATCGAAAACTTTCGGGTGTTGTGACATTGCATCTGCCAAAGTTGAACCACCATTAATTGAAGCAGCTACTTTGTGCACAACCTCTCGCATTGCAGGGTTTTCCATCTGTTCTTCCAGAATGTTCAGACACTGAAGCATTGGAAGCCCAGCTGAAGTCATTGCAGAGAACATACGAGTAAAACGGGAAATATCTACAGACTTAATACCAGAACCGATGTTGATTTTAATATCCATCGGTTTCTTTTTAACAGACTGTACAATAAGGCGCTTACGCCTAAGCAAACCTTCAGCTTCATCTTTACTTCCGGCTTCTAGTTCACCTTCAAAAACGTTCCCTTGCGCGTTCTGCGCCTTGTACAAAAATACAGCCATTTGCTACAAGCCCTTTTCCATAAGAAGTTTTTCTAGCTGATCTGGGTTTGGAGATTTTGCAATACCATCAAACCTATCTACCTTGCGTTCTGCAATCAATTCACAAAGACGCATATTCATAGTATTCATACCAAACTTTTGACCAATTTCAATCATCGATTCAATCTGGTGAACCTTGTCATCACGAATCAATGCTCGAATACCTGGCGTACAGTTCATCACTTCATAGCACATTACACGGCCACCGCCAATTTTAGGAAGCAAGGTCTGGCAAATTACACCCTGCAAAACAAAAGACAACTGTGTACGAATTGTCTGTTGTTCACCTTTAGGGAAGGCGTCCACAATACGGTTCACAGTTTGTACCGCAGAGTTAGTATGGAGTGTAGCAAAAGTCAAGTGACCAGTTTCTGCAATAGTCAAAGCAGCACGAATTGTTTCTAAGTCACGCATTTCGCCGATAAGCACAACATCAGGGTCCTGACGGAGAGCCATTTTCAACGCCTGAGAGAAACTCATTGTATCGCTACCCACTTCACGCTGGTTAATCATACAACCCTGGTGTTTATGCAAGAATTCAATAGGGTCTTCTACCGTAAGAATGTGGTCATGGCGTTCTTTATTGATTTTATCAATCATCGCAGCAAGTGTTGTGGAC
This sequence comes from Fibrobacteraceae bacterium, assembly GCA_045629945.1. Classification (GTDB taxonomy): domain Bacteria; phylum Fibrobacterota; class Fibrobacteria; order Fibrobacterales; family Fibrobacteraceae; genus UBA1765. Next base: position 121,986 of record JAZQSE010000024.1, on the reverse strand, counting down.
TTACCAGAACCAGTTGCGCCAGTTACAAGCACAAGACCAGACGGACGAGTGGTAAATTCCCCCATGATAGAAGGCAAACCAAGATCTTTGAACGTTTTAATTTCAAGCGGAATGATACGCAAAGCTATAGCTACACAACCACGTTGTAAGTAAGCATTTGCACGAAAACGCGCCAAATTAGCGATACCAAACGAGAAATCGCATTCTTTTGTCTGTTCAAATGCTTTTTTCTGCATTTCATTCATAAGACTATATGTCATGCGCATCGTTTCATCTGGTTTTAATTTGTCAGTACCGATAGGGGTTAAACGACCAGAAAGACGAATCAAGGGAGGGGAGCCAGCAGTAATGTGCAAGTCAGAAGCTCCACGCTTCACCATTTCAGAGAGTAATTCTTGTATATTGTAAGCCATAGTGTGAATATATTATTTTTTAAGGAAATGGTTTCTAAAAAATTTACTCTTATCCTATTTCTTTTTGCTTTTTTGTGCATTTCTTGTGATGTTTTGCAAAAAAGCCCTCGTTCTGTTCCCAATTTAAAGGGAATTTCTGTTAAAGGAGAAGATTTTTCCTTTGAATTTAACCAGTGTCGTTCTACAATAATAGCTTTCGGAGCTTCTTTTTGCCCTCCATGTAAAGTAGACCACGAAATATTTACCCAAATTTATGATTCTTTAAAAAGCGATAGCCTTTGCATTCTTTATGTAAACGCAGATGAAGATTTTGAAACTATGCAAAATTATGTCCGCAAAATGAAAATACCCTACCCTTCTTTACACTGGAATTACGAATTAATGAATAATTTGGGAAACCCTCACCTTTTACCCACTTACTTTATTGCTGACAAAAATGGAAATATCAGAATTTACGCCAAAGGAATGCTTGGAAAATCAGGAGTAGCAAAACTTAAGCAATATCTCCAGGAAACAAAATAACTTCACGTATATCTTTTTTCGAAAGGGCTAACATCACTAACCTATCAAACCCTAATGCCACTCCAGAACATTCAGGCAAACCATACTCTAACGCTTCTAAAAAGCGCCTATCTTCTTTGGGTAATTCTTTTCCCATTTTTTCCCGTAAAGCTAAATCTTCTCTAAAGCGTCTGGCTTGTTCTTTTGCATTTGTCAATTCGCAATAACCATTACAAAGTTCCATTCCCCCTAAATAGAGTTCAAATCTATCAGCATACATTTTTCCATCAGAAGCCGTATGAACCTTAGCTAATGCCGCTTGAGAGGCCGGATAATCATAAATAAACTCGCCATTTTCTTTATCAAGAGCTTGTTCTACAATACAGGCCATTACATAATCACGCCATTCTTCGATATTGAATACATCTGTTTCAAATAAAGGGATTCCATGCTTTTTACAGCATTCTTCCCAATGAAGCGGATTTTCATCAAATGCATCTATTCCCGCATATTGTAAAAAAGCATCTGCATATCGCGTCCTTTTTGCCTTTACAGATAAATTAAGAATTTCTGAACAAAAAGTTTCTACTTCTTCCATGAGGGTTTCCATAGACATGCCTACGCGATACCACTCAATCATCGTAAATTCAGGATTGTGTTTTGCCCCGGACTCATCTGTCCGAAAAGAACGAGCAATAGAATAAACATCTCCAAAACCAGCCGCTAAAAGACGTTTTAAATGAAATTCCGGACTAGTCATCAAATAAAATTTTGGAGAACTTGTCGTTGAAAAATAGTCTAAATTAGGGTCTGTTCCACATGCAAGAGAAAGTACTGGGGTTTCAACCTCTAAAACCTCTCGCTTTGCAAAAAAATCCCGAACACGAGAAAGCAATTCAAGACGTTGTTTCCAGGTATTTCTGTCACATGTTGGGGCAAAGTTCATGTTATCTAAATTTTCCATTTTTCAAGATCCATTTTAATGATTATTTCAATTTTAAAAAAATCTTTGCTCTTTAAAAGAATATTCATGCAGATATTCCTTTTCTCAATATAATTCCTTATCATATTTTGCTATTTTTTGTCATAGATTTATTGATTTTAATTTTACTTAAAGAGAAGGCTTTATGTCAGAAAATCAAAAACCAGTCCGCGTTCGCTTTGCGCCAAGCCCTACAGGGTATCTCCATGTCGGTGGTGCTCGCACTGCTATTTACAATTACTTTTTTGCAAAAGCAACTGGTGGTACTTTTTACTTACGCATAGAAGACACCGATAGAAAACGCTATAACGAAGAAGCTCTCAAAGATTTAATGCGCGATTTAAAATGGCTTGGTCTTCAATGGGATGAAGGGCCTGGTGTTGAAAAGGATTGTGGCCCATATTTTCAAAGTGAACGTTTAGATATTTACCATAGAGAAATCAAGAAATTGCTGGATTCTGGCGATGCTTATTATTGTTTTTGCACCGAAGAACGTTTAAACCAAGTCCGGGCAGAACAAGAAAAGAGCGGGACTTCTATCACTGGTTATGACAGACATTGTCGTAATATTTCAAGAGAAGAAGCCGAAGCAAGAATTGCGGCTGGAGAAAAAGCTGTTATTCGTTTGAAAGTGCCAGAACAAGGGATTACTTCTTTTGATGATAAAATCCGTGGTCATATTGAATACCAGAATGAATTGTTAGATGATTTAGTTTTAATTAAGAGAGATGGGTTCCCTACATACCATTTTGCAAGTGTTGTTGATGACCATTTAATGGGAACGACTCACGTGTTACGTGGCGATGAATGGATTAGTTCCACGCCAAAACACATGCTTCTTTATAAGGCTTTTGGATGGGTGCCTCCTGTATGGTGCCATTTGCCTGTTATTCTTGCTGCCGGTGGTGGAAAACTTTCTAAGAGAAAAGGTGCGGCTTCTGTTGGCGACTTCAGGGACTTAGGCTACTTGCCAGAAACTTTGGTGAATTTCCTTGCATTACTTGGCTGGAACCCAGGGGATGACAGAGAGATTATGAGCGTTCAAGAAATGATTGATTCTTTTACGTTAGAACGCATTAACCCGAAAGCCGTTGCTTTTGATGAAAAGAAACTCCAATGGATGAATGGTCAACACATTCACCTTTGTGACGATTCTTTTTTAGTTCAGGTTTTAAAAGAAGGTTTGCAAGCTAAAGGCATTGATTTCTCTGCATCATCAGAAGAACGCTTGCTTGAAATTGTGAAATTATTAAAACCAAGAACACACTTTTTACAAGACTTGCCTGAAATGTCAGATTACTTTTTCAGAGAACCTGAATCCTTTGATGAAAAAGGCCAAAGAAAGCATTGGGGAGAAGGCTCTAGAAAAATTGCTTCTGCCGTTTGCGATGCAATGCGTTCTGTAGAAAATTTCACAACTCCAGAAATTGAAAAAGCTTTTTTGGATTTAGCCAATACTCGCCAATGTAAACTTGGTGAATTAGTGGGCGCCGTTCGACTGGCTGTTTCTGGTGTTACTGCTGGGCCAGGTCTTTGGGAATTATTTGAAGTCGTCGGAAAAGAAACTGTTATACAACGTATTGAAAAAGCATTGCCTCTGATGCAAGAATAAATATGAAATCAAAGTTTCCATTTCGCATTACTGAAGAACATCTATTTTGCAGACATTGTTGCAATCTGCAGTTGCATGGGATTTATGCAAAGGAAACTTATTCTGTTCGTGGTGGGCTTTTACCTAAAATTCCATTACTTTGTATTTGCGATTCTTGTCAAACTTATCACATTGCATTTTCGCAAGAATTCGCTTTTGCGGTGCAAGATTCTTCAAATCAAGAATACGCCAAAATTCCAGGTAAAAATAGGCTAGCTATTGGAAATTGGGTTTACATTAAAGGCAGGCCGCGCCCAGGCATTATCAAAAGATTGTTTTCTGACCAACAAAATCAAAAATCATTATCTATTGATTACGGCAATAACGAAACAGAACAAGTACAACTTTCTGATACCGATACTTCGCTCAATGAAACGGCTCCCAAAGGTTATAGATTATTGCCAGCTCAAAGCGGAGAAACTTTAATCGGAGACTATGTTTACCATGTTATCCGGGATGCTTTCGGCAAAGCGATTGGGTTAGTACACGATGGAGAAACAGACAAATTAGCTATTCAGTTAGAAGATTCTACTATTTTATTTTTAACGCTTTCTCCTGCATACCAGTCTCTACCAAATAAACGTTTAGAAGAAACTATTAAATACAAATTAAAAGAATTGCCTACTAAAATTACAGAAAATATTGTCTTTAAAGCAAAAAGTGGAATCCTTTACTTAAGTGGAACTGTTGAATCTCTTGCTGAAAGGCGCCAAGTTTTAGATTTATTGAATACAATTACTTCTATGCGAGGTATTTTCAACACTTTAACCATCAAACCAAAAGAAAATCAGCCGGACAATATTTTAGAAGACAAACTCTGTAGAATTTTTGAAGATGCTTTACACCCCGATTTAGCCTATTACGAAATCAAGGTTAATAATAGAATTGCACAAGTTAGAATTGGTTATTATTCAGAGCAAGCAGTGCATTTTTTTGAAGAACAAATTGAACAACTTTCAGGAATCGTTGAACTTTCTCTTTTACCAGAATGCGTTATTTTACCTTCACCACAAGAACAAAAGAAAATTCAGGAACTAGAAAAAGGAATTCGTGCTGCAACTGATACTAGCAATAAAATTTATATCCGTTTAGCCAATGACAAAATTTATGTTCTAGGACGAGTCAAGACTCTTATTCAAAAGCATAAAATACATTTCAGCGTCACAAATCAAGCTTTTCGGTTTCTATCTATCGCAAACCTTCTCCGTGTAACATCTTCCTAGGAGTTTAAAATGTCTGTCTCTACCTACGACAAATACAATTCTTTAAGAGACTTTCTTAAAACAGGACAACGTTCTATTGAAGATTGTGTCCTTCACATGGGGCAAAACAAACGCACCATTTACCGAGCTCTTAAAGTGTTAAGAAGCGAACCTGGATTCAGAACCATTCGTGGAAAAGGTGGAACTCGTTTTGCTATGGAAGATGCTTCTCTAAATGCAAAAATCAGCATCATTCAAAGTCTAGAAAACATTACAAAAAAATCTTCTGGCTCTGCTTCAGAAGAACGACTCGTTGCCTCTATCCAACGTCTTATTTCAAGTATTCAAAAAAACAACGGCACAACTGCTTTAGAAGCATTCCCTACTCACGATGATTTCATTATTGATTTAGGGCCACAAACAGATTGTAATTTTAATAACGAAGCGTTAAAGAAAAAAATTGAAAAATGTCTGCAATCTATCCGGAATCACCAAAAGATTAAAATACAGTACACTCGTACCCAGAATTCTCTCACTGAAACATTTATTATAAAACCAGTTAAACTTATTATGCGCATAGACACTCTTTATCTGTGGGCTGCTCACGAAATAAACGGAAAAGAGTCTATGCGTTTGTTTGTATTTAATCAAATCAGCCGTTTCACTTATTTAAGCGAAACTTTCAAACCTATAAAAGAAAATCCTGCTACTTTATACCAATATTCTTTTGCTAAATGGATTCCTGATACAAAAGAATTACCACCAACTCAAATTATTTTAGAAGCTACCGCTGATTGGAGTGCTCAAATTTTCAAACGTTTCCATTTCCAGAACAATCCTGATTTTACTTCATCTACGCAAAAGAAAACTAAGTTAGAACTTTACTTATCCATTACACCGGATTTTAAGTCCTGGCTTTTTGGCATGCTTGATGCAGTCAAAATAATCAAGCCATTAAGTCTAAAACGAGAAGCCCAAAAATATTTAGAAGAATCTTTGAAAGCATTGAAATGATTTCGACCAACCTTTCTGATTATAATTTTGATTTTCCTAAGGAATTAATTGCCGACAGAACTGCTGGCAAAGGAAAAACACGTATTCTCCATTGCCCCAAAAATGGTGGCGAACGAAAAATTTTACAAGCAACTGAAATCATTTCGCTATTTAAACCCGGCGATTGTCTTGTGGTAAACAACACAAAAGTTATTCCTGCAAGACTTTTTGGAAAAACTTTGAACGGCGGTAAAGTGGAGACTTTACTTGTGCAGCCACTTATTCCTGCAGATGATGGAAAAGCACGTTGGGAAGCTTGGGTTAAACCAGGAAAAGCTTTTCCGGTCAATAGAGAAGTAGAACTTGCTGGTATACAAGTTTTTGTTGAAAGTATCAAAGCAGATGGTGCAAGAATTCTTCGCTTTAATGCAACACCGCAAGAATTAGAACTGGTAATGGAAAAAGAAGGCCATGTTCCACTGCCCCCTTACATTGGTCGCCCTGACGATGATGAAGATAAAAAAGCTTATCAAACTATTTTTGCAAAATATTCTGGCGCCGTTGCAGCCCCAACTGCAAGTCTTCATTTTAGTGAAGAAATGTTAGAATCCTTGAAAAAAAATGGCGTTGAAATTGCTGAAGTTACTTTACATGTCGGACCAGGAACTTTTCAAAATATTGCCGTTGAAAATTTTACCGAACACCAAATGCATGGTGAACGTTATATTTTAACCGAAGAAAATGCAAAAAAAATCAACCAAGCTAAATTAAATGGCGGTCGGATTATTACAGTTGGAACTACAAGTACTCGTGTTTTAGAAACTATCGCTGACGAGAACGGAAACCTTTCTGCGCAAGAAGGAATTACCCACGCTTTTATTTACCCTGGCTATCGTTATAAAATTATTGATGGTTTAATTACCAATTTTCACTGGCCAAAAAGTTCTCTCATTTTATTGGTTTCTGCTTTTTACGGAAGAGAAAATACTCTCAACGCCTACAATGAAGCAGTGAAAGCCAAAATGAAACTATTCAGTTATGGCGACGGGATGTTTATTATTTAGCTTTTTACTCTAATTGTTCTAAAGTAAAAATACCGTTTAGCGAACGATGGTTTTCAGCATAATCTAAACCATACCCAACCACAAATTTATTTTCAATAGAAAACCCGACAAAATCGGCTTCTATATTAACTTCTCTGCGAGATGGCTTATCTAAAAGCACGCAAGTTTTAACCGTTTTTGGCCCGAGTTTTTTCAATTGTTCTACAAGCGCAAAAAATGTTTTTCCTGTATCCAAAATATCATCGACTAACAAGATTCTTTTATTTTCTAAACATAAGTTTTCTAATCCCTGAACCACAACGTTTGATGATTCTGTAGAATTTCCATAACTAGATGCTTTTATAAAAGAAATATTGGGATTACAAGATAAATTCCTAACAAGATCTGCAACAAAAATAAAGGCTCCTGTAAGAACGCCTAAAACCAAATCATACTCACCAGAAGCATCAACTTCTTTAGCTAATACAATTAAGCGTTTTTCTATTTCTTCTTTTGAAACCAGTGGTTTTTCAGAAACCTTATACATTGTTTACCTTATTCAAAATTTAGCCAATCAAACATTGGACGTAAAACTTTCAATTCACCTTCTGGTTCCTGACGAAAACGCTGGTAAATTTCAAAAGCCTGATTTTCAAGAGCTGTCTTGTTAATATAAAGGTGTAACCAATCAGCCATAGAAATTAAGCCTGTAATGTAGCGCACTTCATCAGCATCAGGCACATCTGAAACAGCCTTTATCAAATCTGAAAGTTTGGCATAAAAATAACGCCCGGTGCCGCCAAAAGAAAATTTCATATTTAAAGAACGAGCTTCTTCAATTAATTCATGAACTTCTTTTAAAACGCTTTCATTTTCTTTTTCTAAGTAATTCAATGCCAAATTCTGGATTTTTGCACTTATTTCTAAGCTCAGCATTTTACGCATTGTATCTGGTAAAGAATGGTCGGGGTCTGCAAGACTATCTATTGTCAAATCATTTGAAAGTGTAAAATTTGAAAACGATGCTGTTACTTGCTCGATATGCTTTTCATTTAATTCTTTATTTAATCGCTGCAAAGAATCGCTCATCAAATCTTTTAAACGAACCACATAAGCCGTTGGATAAACTCGACGCAATTCTTCTGTACTAAGATTTGGATTTTCAACAAAGGGCAATTCTGTTGTTACGCCTTCTGCAACTACAATATTGATTCTTCCGAAAGAGTCCGTAATCAATAAATTCATTGCAACAACAGACTCTCCCAATTCTTCGGCACGATATTCTGTGCGTATAACGGATTGTCTACGACGAGACGCCACTTTTTCGGCAAAGAATCTTGGGTTCTGTTGGCCAGCACTTACATCTAGATTCAAATGAAGCATTGCTGCATTTTCAGCCATCAATTTTAAAACAATCGGAACTTCAGGAACCGCATAACGAGTAAAAACCTCTGCGCCATTCATGTGATGTTCGTTTGAAACTGCACGTGCTAAAATGCTAAGCACCTGTTCTTTTATCGGATGGGAGTTAGGCAAGAACATTTTGAAAAGTTCAATGGCTCGCAAAGCATAACGCATATTTTGAACCGGTTCAAGACCTTCAATATCATTAAAGAACCAACCGCAACTTGTAAAACTAAACATGCAATACTTTTGAATTTCCATCAAGCGAACTGCTATGATTTTGTGTTCTTTATTAAAAGGATCTCTCAAAACTTTTGCCAAGTAGCTTTCCATTCTTGAAGAATCTTCTGGACAAACCAGTGTTTCTACAAACTCATTTCTAGCTTCCCACGGGTCTCTATCCGAAACTTTTGGAAATTCTCGTAAAAAGACTTCGTCAGCAAGAGTTTTCAAATGGTTAAAAGCATCACGAAGCGGGCCTCGCCATTTTTGATTCCAACCATCTCTTGCTCCAGTAGAGCACCCACAATCCCTGTACCAACGTCCAACGCCATGAGCACAACTCCATGCACAACCTTCGCCTTGTGCATTCTTTAAACTCACTTCATATTCAGGCGGGAATTGTTCTAAAAACCAACCATAATTCACCGGGACCATGTTGTGTTCTTTGGCATAACGATTATAAAGCCAAGCGGCACACATATCACCAAAAGCTTCATGATGCCCATAAGATTCGCCATCAGTTCCAATGCTTACTAGCTGTGGCTCAGGTCTATTTGCATCCCAAGCATCTTGAATGCGTTTTCCAAAAACTCCCGCATCGCGTAAAAGATGTTCAAAACCAACAGCACTTGAAAGCCAAGGGTTATAAAAGAAAACATCCAAAAAACCTTCGCTGGTTAAATTTCCTTTTTCATCTCGCGGGAAAATTCTATAAGGTCTTGTAGTATCAATGTCTGTATTTTCGCAACCTTGCCATTCAGAACTTCCAATTTTTCTAAAGGATTCGGCTTGTGTTGGCGAAAGGATAACATAGCGAATACCTTCATCAATCAAATCTCTGATTGTTGCCATATTGATAGCAGTTTCTGCAAGCCAGATAGCTTCTGGTTTTCTGCCAAAATGAAATTCAAAATCTTTTATTCCCCAACGGATTTGCGTTTTTCTGTCTTCTGGTGTAGCAAGAGGCAAAATAATATGGTTATAAACCTGAGCTATTGCATTTCCATGACCATTTAAACGTTCACAACTTTTTTTATCCGCTTCTTGAATTCTACGATAAGTATCCGGAGCATACACACGAAGCCAGCCCATAAGCGTTGGCCCCATATTAAAACTCATGTATTCGTAATTATTGACAATATCTGCAATTTTTCCTGTTGAAGACAAAATACGGCTAGCAGCATTGGGGCTATAACATTCACTAGCGATTCTATCATTCCAATCATGAAACGGTCTTGCGCTCGGTTGATTTTCTATTACCCCTGTCCAAGGGTTTTCTCTAGGCGGTTGGTAAAAATGTCCGTGAATCGTAAAATAAAGAGGATGTTTTTTCATACCCCGAATATAGTTTTTCAAATCACAACTAGTGAAACATAAGTAAAAGATATCATTTGAAAAACCCTTGTTTTACATTTTAAAATTCAAGAATCTTCAGTTATTGTCCAAATGCACTAAATAATGCTAAAGAAATTTATCTGAATTCATTTTTCTTGATAAAAAAATAAAAAAGCTTTTTGAAAAACTTAAACAAGCGAGAGTCGCGGAAAAATAACTTGTCATCGCGAACGCAGTGCGGCGATCTACTAGCAAGGAGATTGCTTCACCCCGTTGGGGTTCGCAATGACAAGATCCGCGTGGCAAGTGTAAAAACAACTTGTCATCGCGAACGTAGTGCGGCGATCTACTAGCAAGGAGTTTCTCTAAAACTTAAACAAGTGAGAGTCGCGGCAGATGAACTTACTCAATCTGACATGACCGAGCGCAACGGGGTTCTGTAAAAAATTCCATCCGACAAATATTGATATTTATTTTTTAAATAAATCAGTGACAATCTGACGAAGAAATGATTTTTTTCAGTTCCTGTGCTGCATGCGTTACATTTTTTTCACTGACTATTGCAGAAACAACCGCAAAACCCTGAACATTAAAAGAAAGAAATTCCGGGATTGTTCTGGCATTCATTCCACCAATTAAAACAATTGGAAGATTTACTTTTTGCTGGATTTTCTTCAGTTCTTCTTTAGAAACTATTTCTGCATCCGTTTTAGTCGAAGTTGAAAACATAGCACCAACGCCTAAATAATCGGCTCCGGCTTTATATGCTTCTAACGCTTCTTTAACATTACGCGCAGAAACGCCTAGAATTTTTTCTTTCCCTAAAAGCCGACGGACTTCATTTGCAGGCAAATCACTTTGTCCTATATGCACACCATCGGCATCAATAGCTAAAGCAATATCTACCCTATCATTTATAATTAAAGGCACTCCATACGTTTTAGTAATTTGTAGCACTCGTTTTGCCTCTTCATAAAACTCTAAAGATGACGCTTGTTTTTCTCGCAACTGTACACAAGTCACACCGCCTAAAACAGCTCGTTCCACACATTCTTCTAAAGTTTTAGAAGTCATTAATTCTCTATCTGTACAAAGATAAAGCGAATAATCTACTAGACGTTTCATTGTATTTTAGCTCTTTCTAAAATCATACTGGAATTTAAATTAGAAATTGCATCAATTAAAGCAATATGAAAATTTCCTGTCCCAAGATTTTTGGCTTTTTCATACGCTATTTCTCCAGCAATCCCCATTGTAGAAACGCCAGAAACTGCCGCTAATAACATATCATCTGTCACTGAAGCATACGCTCCTATGATAGCCGTTGACATACAACCGGTGCCTGTAACATTTGCTAAAGCCGAATGGCCATTGGCTATTTTAAAAACTCTGCAAGAATCAGACAGAACATCAATTTTACCTGTAATCGCCACAGCACAATTGTATTTTTCTGCCACATTTTTTGCAATAGATTCTGCATCATTCAAAGAATCTTCTTCTGAAGCATCTACACCTTTAGTATTTGATTTTAATCCCGCAATAAAAGAAACTTCAGAAAGATTACCACGTAATATAGAGATTTTCACCTCTTTTAAAATTTGTCCAGTAACTTCATTTCTATACGCAGAAGCGCCTGCCCCAACTGGGTCAAAAATTACAGGTATATTTTTTTCATTCGCTGCTTTACCTGCAAGAATCATAGATTCTACAGTTCTTGCATTTAATGTTCCGATATTTAAAACCAATGCAGAAACGATACTTGCAATATCTGCGGCTTCTTCTTTTGCATCAGCCATAATAGGAGAAGCTCCCATTGCTAATAAAACATTTGCCACATCATTAACTGTTACGTAATTCGTAATGTTATGAACTAATGGTTTTACTTCTCTTACCTTTTCAGATAAAACAGAAAAATTGGAAATAATTTGTTGATTGAGCATATACACTCCTGAAGTTAAAAGTTAAGGGTTACAAGCCTAGAAAGAAAGCCCTTACACTTCAGGCGGTCCTTCCTGCGCTGGCATTACCCAGATCAGGTTCACGGGTCAAAGACAGATTAGCCTTACTCTCAGCCGGATTCCTCCAGCTCCCCGGGCAAAGATTGAATTTTAAAATTTCAACCTTTGTTTCATATTTAAAAAAAATCCAAATTTTTGGCAAGTCTTAGATTAACCGCGTTTTCGAATGAGATCCCGGATTCTTGCGGCTTCTTCAAAATCAAGTTTTGCAGCGGCGGCTTTCATTTCGCTTTCTAATTCTTCAATAGATTTTTCTTCTGGAATATTTTCTTCTGGTGCTTTTACTTTTCCAAAAACTTCTGCCAAAGGATCTTGTATTTCTAATTGTTCTTCAACTTTTCTTTTTACAGATTTGGGCGTAATACCATGTTTTGCATTAAATGCTTTTTGTAATTCTCTACGGCGTAAAGTTTCTGTAATAGCTTTTTCCATGCTATCTGTCATGTTATCTGCAAATAGTAAAACTTTACCAGAAACATTACGACTTGCACGCCCCATTGTCTGAATCAAACTACGATAATTGCGCAAAAAGCCTTCTTTATCAGCATCAAGAATAGCAACCAAAGAAACTTCTGGCAAATCTAAACCTTCGCGCAACAAATTAATCCCAACTAAAACATCAAATTCACCTAAACGAAGCCCACGAATTAATGCATGCCGTTCAAACGTTTTTATTTCACTATGTAAATAACGTGCACGAATCCCTATGTCAACAAAATAATCCGTTAAATCTTGAGACATTTTTTTTGTCAAAGTCGTTATTAAAACCCGTTCACCTTTTTCGACAACTGTTTCTATTTGCTTTAACAGAACATCCATCTGCCCTTCAATAGGAAATACTTCAATTTCAGGATCCAACAAACCTGTCGGTCGATTAATCTGTTCTACTACCGCACCACCTGTTTTCTTTAATTCATAATCGCCTGGAGTCGCACTCACAAAAAGAACTTGCTCTGGATACATCATTTCAAATTCAGCAAAATTCATAGGACGGTTGTCTAATGCACAAGGCAAGCGAAAACCATATTCAACAAGTGTCGTTTTTCGCGACTTATCGCCTTCTGCCATTCCGCCTACTTGCGGTACACTCACATGTGATTCATCAATAAGTAAAAGCCAATCATTTCCAAAATAATCAATCAAAGTAAAGGGTCTTGTGCCAGGAGCTCGTTCTTCTATAATTCTTGAATAATTTTCTATCCCAGAACAAATTCCTGTTTCACGAATCATTTCCATATCGTAACGAGTCCGACTGGAAAGCCTTGCCGCTTCAAGAACCTTTCCTTCTTTTTCAAGTTGCTCTAAACGAATATTCAATTCGTTTTGCATATCTTGCACAATACGTTTACGGCTATCTTCTCTTGTCACAAAGTGCTTTGCCGGAGCAATGCTCATTTCTGAAAGTTCTGCTAAAGTTTCTCCTGTTACCAAATGAAATCGAGAAAGCCGTTCAATAGAATCGCCCCACATTTCAATTCGTAAACCAATATCATCATAGCTTGGGTAAACTTCTATTACATCGCCACGCACCCTAAAAGCACCACGAACCAAAGCGTAATCATTTCGTTCGTATTGGATATGGACTAAAGAGCGCAAAATATCATCTCTATCACGTTCTTCGCCTTTTTTCAAACGAACCATTAAGTCAAAATATTCCCGCGGGCTCCCAAGACCATAAATACAACTTACAGAAGCAACAATAATCGTGTCCCGCCTTGTCAATAAATTAGATGTAGCACGAAGTCTAAGTTTATCAATTTCATCATTAATCGCCGCATCTTTTTCAATAAATGTATCGGTGTGTACAATATAAGCTTCTGGTTGATAATAATCGTAATAGCTTACAAAATATTCCACCGCATTATGCGGAAAAAAGGCTTTAAATTCTTGATAAAGTTGAGCCGCTAAAGTTTTATTATGCGTAAGAATTAAAGTTGGTTTACCCACATTCTGGATAACATTTGCCATTGTAAACGTTTTCCCAGAACCAGTAACACCCAAAAGACTTTGGAATTTTTCTTTCCTTTTTAAGAATCCTTCCGTAATTTCACGAATGGCTTCTGGCTGGTCACCTGCAGGCTTATAGTCACATTCTAATTTAAATTCTGCTTTTGTCGGTGCTAAAAATTCCGGCAAAATTCCCGGACGACTTTTTTCAGGAGGGAGAACATGTAAAAGTTCCTTCTGATAAGGGTCTGGAGAAATGGTCTTTCGAGCGCGGGCCATATTAACGACAGAACTTTAAAATATTATTGCCTTACTTCTTTAGGTTCTGAAGGTAAAGTTTTACCTTCTTTAATAGCCTTATTTAAAGCATTTGCTTTTTTAGCATCATAGAACCAATAAACTGGAATAGATTCTTCTCGACCGAATTTATCAAAAACTTTTTCTGGGGTGCCAAAACGATTCCAATATAACATTCTATGATGATCAGCCTGCCACATCAAAACATAAGGCACAAGTTCTGTAAGCCGGTTATCTAAAGAACGCAAAATTTCATTTCTTTTTTCTAAGTTAAATTCAGTTTTTTGCAAATTAATCAAGCTATCTACAACAGCATCTTGTAATCCGGAAAGATTATTTGTTCCTTTTGCATCAGCAGTTGCTGAATGCCAAGAAGCCTCAGGATCTCTTAAGCGTCCTGCCCCCCAATTCACCCAATACATATCAAAATCTGCTTCGTCTAAACGTTTACGTAAAGTACTCTGTGACATTTGTTCAATGTTTACACGAATGCCTGCTTTTTTCAAATCTTCTTGGTACAAAGTTAAATGTCGCATTTCAGAAGAAGAAGTTATAAAAGTTATTTCAAATGATTTGCCATTCTTAGAAAGCATACCTTCTGCATCTGGCACAAAACCTGCTTCTGATAACAACTTTCTTGCCGAATCTGGTGCATAACCAAATTCCGGAGCACTAGGATTTTTATTGTTTTCCCACAAATCCGGATAATAACTATTCAACAAGAAATACTGATTATACATATACTTTTCGTTCATCATTTCTCGATTCATTAACATTGAAAGGGCTTTACGAACGCGGACATCTTGGAATTTTTCTTTACGCAAATTAAACGCCATTCCTTGAAAACCAATAGGTTCTTTGTTGTATATTTTTTGCTTTACAACATAACCTTTTTGTACGGCATCAAAGTCTGTTTGTTTCATCCAAATGGCAGATGTATAAAGAGCATACGCATCAAAATTTTGTTTCTTAAACGCTTCTAATACTTTGGTTTGGTCTTCCATAAAACGGAATTTTATTTTTTCAAAATTATACTTACCACGATTCCAATTTTTAGTAAAGCCCCACCAATCTTGATTTCTTTCTAATTCTACATAACGATCTTCTCTAAATTCTTTGATTTTATACGGTCCACTGACTACAGGAAATTCAAAACGGATATTATTGAAATCTTTACTTTCCCATATATGCTTTGGAAAAGCGGTTAAACCAGC
This sequence comes from Fibrobacteraceae bacterium, assembly GCA_045629945.1. Taxonomy (GTDB): domain Bacteria; phylum Fibrobacterota; class Fibrobacteria; order Fibrobacterales; family Fibrobacteraceae; genus UBA1765. The sequence goes on along the minus strand of JAZQSE010000024.1, from coordinate 106,764 downwards.
TGCTTCCCAGAAATTTCCCCAATGAGATTCTTTCGCTATAACGCGAAGTGTCAAAGAATCTAAAACTTCCGGTCTTTCAAACCGACTTAATCCCACTTTGAAAATAGGAGTTAAATTTTTAGGAGACATAATTACATCATAATAAAACTGCACATCTTCTGCTGTCACAGCTTTACCATCGCTCCATTTCGCACGCGAATCTATTTTAAAAGTAAATGTTTTGCCATCTTCTGAAACTTGCCACTCTGAAGCAAGCACTCCTATTTCTCTGTCTTCAACAGAATGTAATGTCACTAATGGCTCAAACATAAGACTCATTAACTGTGCAGAAAAACTATTGTAATCTTCCCACATATTAAATGACTTTGGCATAGAAGAGCCCCACAATGTAATAGAACCACATGGCAGAGCTTCTTCAGAAGCTATCGGGTCAAACTCTCCTGTCCCTTCGGCTAAAGCTTTAGGTTCAAGACAAGATACTTCTTTTATTGATTCCGTTTTCTTTTCATTACACGCATTCAAAAAAAACGCTAACAATGCAATAGCCAAAATTTTATACATTCAAAGACTCCGATTCAGATTTTTTTTCTTGTTCTTCCGCTAAATATTGTAAAGCTTGTCTTGCGGCTTCTTGTTCGGCTTTTTTCTTTGAATTGCCTTTACCACGACCGCACGCCACACCTTGCAAATAAACTTCCATTTCAAACACTTTTAAATGTTCTGGCCCTGTTTCTGACAAAATTCGATACTCAGGAACAGGAAGTGCTAACCCTTGCATATATTCCAGAAGTTGGCTTTTATAATTGACAAATTCTGGTCCAGAAAGGATTTCTTCTATTCGCGGGAAATGAAAACGCACTAACAATTTACGAGCTTCTTCAAGACCGCCATCTAAAAAAACAGCTCCAAGAACCGCCTCAAAAGCATCGGAAAGAATACTTTCTTTAAGGCGACCGCCCATACGAGCTTCGCCTTTTGCTATGCGAACAAAACTCCCTAAATCCCAAGCAAGCGAAGTTTGCGCTAATGCATGTCCAGAAACAATGGCGCTTTTTCGTTTAGAGAGTTCGCCTTCTGAAGATTCCGGGTATGTCTTGTACAAATATTCTGTAACAAGCATATTCAACACAGAATCCCCTAAAAACTCTAACCTTTCATTATTTTCCCAGTATGGGAGATTTTTTCCACTCAACCAAGAACGATGGATTAAAGCATGAGCTAGCAATGATGGCTCACGGAATACATAGCCAATCTTCTGCTCTAATCCTTCGCCCTTTCCATGGCGGCGAAACCAATATTTCAGGATTTTTTTTATTACACTTTTTTTTGTCAAGAACGCACCTTCTTTATGTTAGGCCGATTATTTTTTAAAATAAAAATTTCTCTTTCTTTTGATTTTATAAAGTCTTTTTTTGTAACGGATTAGGGCATAAAAAAAGCGCGCCGTTGGCGCGCTTTTTTTATGCATATCTATTAGCCTTTTTTGCTTTCGATAAAAGCAACTACGTCAGCTACAGTTACGAATTTTTCAGATTCAGAATCCATGATTTCCAAATCAAATTCATCTTCCAAAGCCATCACGAGTTCTACGCGATCCAAAGAGTCAGCGCCAAGATCATTCACAAAAGAAGATTCTGGCTTAACATCTTCTGCCTTAACACCGAGTTTGTCAACAACAACGTCGGTTACTTTTTTAAGAAGTTCTTCGTTCATATTATACTCCATTGAGAGGTTTAGGTTAAATGTAATAAAAAATTTCTAAGCGTTCAACCCACCGTCAACGCCTAAAACTTGTCCAGTGATATAACGGGCTTCGTCAGAAGCTAAAAAAGCTACAGCACAAGCCACATCAAAAGGTTTGCCTAAATCTTGAACTGGAATAGCGGCTTTATACTTTTCAACTGTTTCTTGAGGTAATTTATCCGTCATAGCTGTCTGGATAAAACCTGGAGCAACAGCATTCACTGTAACACCCCTAGAAGCAAATTCCATTGCATTTGATTTAGTAATACCAATAAGGCCTGCTTTTGAAGCGGCATAATTCGCTTGACCTGCTTGTGTACGAATACCGTTAATACTTGCCATATTAATAATACGACCTTGCCTACGTCCCATCATGTGGCGAGCTAAAGCTCTTGTACAAACAAAAACAGAACGCAGATTTACGCGAATAACATCATCAAAATCAGGGTCTTTCATACGCATCATAAGACCATCTCTTGTAATGCCTGCATTATTAACCAAGATATCTACAGCACCGAATTCTTCTATAATACCTTTAAATGTTTCATTAACTTGTTCAGAATCAGAAACATCTATACCATAACTATTGACTTTAACGCCATATTCTTTTGCGATAGATTCAGCAATATCCGGATTTTCTCTTGTAGCAATCAAAGCCACATTTGCCCCACGGGAAGCCAATACTTTAGCGACTTCTAAACCAATCCCACGGGAAGCCCCTGTTACAATTGCTGTTTTTCCTTTTAAACAAAACATATTTATTCCTTTATTGCTTGAAAAGCTTCTAGCGTTTCAATAGGTGTCACTTTAACATCACGAGTAATTTTACGCATAAGTCCCATAAGAACTTTTCCAGAACCGATTTCAAAACCTTCTTGAACACCAAGTTCCAAAGCTTTGTTCATAGAATCATTCCAACGAACTGGCGATACAAGTTGTTTAACAAGTAAATCAGCGATTTCTTTTCCACTTTCTACTGGATTAGCAGTAACATTTGCAATAAGTGGTTTTTGCAAATCTTTAAATTCTGTTTTTGCAATAGCTTCAGCAAGTCCTTCTTTTGCAAAATCCATCAATGGACTATGGAACGCTCCAGAAACCGCCAATGGAATTGCCTTAATGCCTTCAGCACCACAAATTTCTACCATTTTTTCAATCCCAGCTACAGAACCTGAAACAACTATCTGCCCTGGGCAATTGATATTTGCAGGGACAACCACGCCTTCTGCACTAGCCATTTCACAAAGAGAAAGAACTTTCGCTTCGTCTTGTCCCATAATTGCAGCCATTGCTCCTGGATTTTTTGAACCAGCACTAGCCATTAATTCACCACGAGCTCTAACCAAACGCAAACCATCTGCAAAACTGAATCCTCCAGCAGCACAAATCGCCGAATATTCACCAAGAGAATGACCAGCAACAAAATCAAATGCAAAACCTTCTGCTTTCAAAAGTTCCATAACCATCATAGAACAAGTGAATAAAGCCGGTTGCGTATTTTCTGTACTTTTTAAAACATCTTCTGGACCTTCAGCCATCATTTTAGAAAGAGAAAATCCAAGAATTTCATCAGCTTCTTGTAAAAGAGATGCTGCCGGAGAAAAAGATTGAGCCAATGCTTGACCCATTCCGATATATTGAGAACCCTGTCCAGGGAAAAGAAGTATTCGTTTTGACATAGATACTCCAAAAGTTAACACAACTTTAGCAAATTGACTTCAAAAAAAAACTTTTTTACTTCAGTAAATACTTTTAAGAAAATATAAATGAACTGACTTTCAAATAATTTAAAAAAAAACGCCCCACTAACAAAAGTGAAGCCGTTTTTACTATTTGTGGAAAAATCCATTATTGATTCATTCCACTTAATTTTTCGCCTATTTTCTGAGCCACACCATTTTTTGCAAAACGGCAAGCAGCAAGGCAAGCTTGCTTAATAGCCAAGGCATCAGAAATACCGTGAGCAATTAAACCTGTTCCATTCAAACCAAGTAATAAAGCTCCGCCGGCATTACGATAATCCCAAGTTTCATCAAAACGACGACCAGCAGGAGTATCGATTTTACCAAACAATTCATTATGAAGGATATAGAAACCTTCAATCATTTTTAGAACTACATTACCAGTATAACCAGAACAGACAAGAACATCTGCTCCACCAAGAAGAACTTCACGACCTTCAATGTTACCAATAAAGTTAATCGCTTCTACATTCTTGAGAAGTTGATAAGCTTCTTGAATAACAGCAGGGCCTTTCTTTTCTTCTTCGCCCATATTGAGAAGAGCTACTCTTGGGTTTTCAACTCCAAGATAACATTCTGCAAAAACGGAACCTGCTTTTGCAAAATCTACAAGCACAGGAGCCTTTTCGTCTACGTTTGCACCAGCATCAACCATGACCATCTGGCCTTTAGCGGTCGGGAGAATGCAACCAATAGGTGGTCTTGCAAAGTTTTCACTTGTTCTGCCAAGAAGCATTAAGCAAGAAGCCATCATAGCGCCAGAGTTACCAGCACTTACACTTGCCTGAACAAGTCCTTTCTTTTGCAAAGCAACGCAAGTAACCAAACCTGAATTTGGTTTCTTACGCAATACTTCCACAGGATGTTCATCCATAGCAACAGGTTCTGGAGCGTCTACTACTGATATAGCGTCTCCTGAGTAACCGAGTTTTTCTAAACCTTGTTTAACCACTTCTTGTGGGCCACAAAGTACAACATGCAGTTCACCAGCTGCTTCTTGCACGGCACGAACCGCACCATCAATTACTACATCTGGAGCATAATCGCCACCAAGTGCGTCTAGTGCTACTTTAATCATAGAATCTCCTTGTTTACAAGGCTATGGGGTTATTAAACGTCTATTAAGCGTCGGCCATGCGGACGACTTCCACACCATTGTAATAACCACAAACAGGGCATACACGGTGAGGACGCTTTACGGAACCGCAATGTTCACAAGTAGACATTGCTGGCACTTCCATTTTCCAATGAGAACGGCGTTTGTCGCGACGAGCAGTCGAGGTTTTTCTTTTTGGGACGGCCATTGTTCACTCCTATTCGGCTTTTTCCATTTTGCACTTAAGTGCTTTCAATTTTTCCCAACGAGGATCTTCTGAAGATTCTGGAGAAGAATCGACAAAAGAAAAATTTTCGTCAGGATTTTTTACCGGATACATTGGCTCTTGCAATATGACAAGTTGCCTAATGCACTCCGAAACATCCACATACTCTTGATTGACTGGAATACGAACTACAAAGACATCCGCATCTTCATCATCAAGTTCCTGAGAAGCGACTTGTTCTCGTACAACTTCTAGCACCATTTCCGTAGAAAAAGGACGTTCAAAAGTTTCTAGCGTCCGGGCGCAAACCAAGTTTTGGGTACCAGATAGCGAACCAGTCAACAGAAATTTACCCTGTTCTTCTGGGCTTACCAAGACCTTTGCTGTCAAATCACCAACAAGGCGAAGTTCTTCAAAGAGCTCCGGTGCTTCAGAAGATGGCCATTTCACCGCTATTTCGGCAGAATCCGCCAGATTTTTCGCTAAATCGATTCTCAAAGTGCCCCAAATATAGAAATAAAGTCCGTTTTTAGCAAAAAAAATCTGCATCTATCGGAAAAATGACCCTAGAAAACATTTTTCACAGCCCAAAACATCGTTCTTAAAATTAGATTTTGCCGCAATGATACTTATAGATATCTTTACTTACCTCTATTTAGCCCTTTTACTTTTGTCCGCCATTTTCTATGTCGGGCTGGTAATGCGTATGTTTTTCGCAATGGGTAAATTAAAACAAGGAAAAGATATCACCCAACCACCGCCGTCAGTCAGCGTCCTTATTTCAGCAAGAAACGAAGAAGCAAATCTTTCTGCTTTACTTGAAAGTTTACTCAAACAAGATTATCAAGGCAAATGGGATATATGGATTGCAAATGACCGTTCAACCGATAACACCCAGAACATTCTCGAATCTTACGCTGAAAAAATCCCAGAAAAATTACACATTCTAAATATCACTGAACTTCCTCTGAATACAAGTCCTAAAAAGAATGCCATTTCTCAAATGGTTGCCCAGTGTTCTAATGAACTACTTTTACTAACAGATGCCGATTGCAAACTTCCCCCGACCTGGATATCAGGAATGGTTAAAGAATTTGAACCCGGTATTGATTTTGTAGCAGGTCACTCTTATTTAGAATTACCCGAAACAGCAAATGTTTTGCTTTATATGCAAGCAGTCGAAACCATGTCTTATCGAATAGCCGGCACAGCAGGACTTGCATTACACCTGCCATTGACAAGTACTGGTAATAATATTGCTTACAGAAAAAGTTTCTTTTTAAATGTTAATGGCTTTAAAAATGTAAGCCATATCCAGAGTGGTGATGACGATTTACTGATGCAAAAAGCCGCATCGAACCCTTACTCTATGCGCTATTGCGTAAACCCTGATACATTTGTAACCACCTTTGGAAAAGAAACGTTCAGAGAACTTTGGGAACAAAGAAAACGCTGGGCTTCTAAAACTATCTATTATACTCCACGAACTTTAAGAGTTCTTGCCGGCATCTTTATTTTCTTCCTTTGCTTAACATTTTCCCCTTTATTTGTTTTATTAAAATTCAATACTTTCTGGTTTGTTCTTTTAGCCTTTATTTTAAAAATATGCGCTGATTGCTTTTTATTTAAAAGAGGTCTTTCTGTATTTAAACAGGAATTCCTTTTCAAATGGTTTATACCGGTAGAATTTCTACACGCTCCCTTTACTGTATTTGCAGTTTTATTTGGAGTTTTAGGCAAATTTAAATGGAAAAATTGAGGTTTATAAAATGACTGTCGCTCAAAAATCTCCTGTAACTTTAATTATAGCAGAAAAACCAAGTGTGGCTTCGGACTTAGTCAAAGCCCTTGGCGCCAAAAAATTCAAAAAAGAAAAAACTCATTACGCCAGCGATTCAACCATCGTCTCTTGGGCTCTTGGTCATTTAGTCCGGCTTGCTGACCCTAAAGAAATAGATGACTGTTACAAAAACTGGAACGATATTGATTTATTGCCTATTTTACCATCTCAATTTAAAATCTGCCCTATCCAAGAAACAAAATCTCAATTAAATGCCTTAGGAAAATTAATCCGCAAAAAAGAAGTCGGGATAATTATAAATGCCTGCGATGCTGGCCGTGAAGGTGAATTGATTTTCCATTACATTATCGAACACGAAAAAGGAAAAACCGGTTTAAAGAATAAAGTATTAAAACGTTTATGGATGCAGAGTATGACTACTTCTGCTATTCAGGAAGCTTTTGAAAATCTACGTTCAAATGAAGACATGCTTAACTTGCAAGAAGCCGCTATAAGCCGTTCTGAAGCCGATTGGCTTGTCGGCATCAATGGCTCAAGAGCTTTGACTGCTTATAAAAATACCGCAGGTAGTTTTAGATTAACTCCTTGTGGTCGCGTGCAAACCCCAACTCTTGCAATGATTGTTCAAAGAGAAAAAGAACGACTTGCTTTTGAACCAAAAACCTTTTGGACCATTCAGGGCGTTTTTCAGAACAATAAAGAAAATTACCCTGGCAAATGGTTTTTAACTAAAGGCAAAGAAACTTCCAAACAGATTTTTAACCAAGAAGAAGCTCTTGCTGTTTTAAAAAAATGTGAAGGTAAAGAAGGAAACGTTTCTGAAACGACAAAGCCTTCTACTCAAAAATGTGGCCCTTTATATGACTTGACTTCTCTCCAACGAGAAGCAAACAACCGCTTTGGTTTTTCGGCAAAAACAACCCTCCAAATTGCCCAAGCGCTTTACGAAAAACATAAGTTAACGACTTATCCAAGAACGGATAGCAAATTTTTGCCAGAAGATTATGTTTCTACTGTAAAGAAAACTCTTAATATGTTAAAAGGTTCTTTAGAGCCTTTTGCCGAACAAGTTCTGAAAAATAACTGGGTTAAAAAGAATCCCAAAATTTTTGACAATAAAAAAATCTCTGATCACCATGCTATCATTCCAACAGGGAACGCGCCCAAATCATTGACTGAAGCAGAACAAAAAATCTATAACATGATTTGTCAACGTTTTATTGCTGTCTTTTTCCCACCAGCACAATACCTAAATACCGAACGAATTACAACAATAGAAGGCGAAACATTCCTGACCGAAGGAAAAATCCTTATTGACCCAGGTTTCTTAGCTGTTTATGGGAAAGAAGCTAAACAAGAAGGCGATTTACCGAAACTTGCCAGCAATAAAGCAAAAAATATTGAATTAGAATCTGTTGAAGACACTACAAAACCGCCTGCTCGTTATACTGAAAGTTCTTTACTTTCCATGATGGAAGGGGCCGGAAAACTGATTGAAGACGATGAACTCCGAGATGCCATTAAAGATAGAGGGCTTGGTACTCCTGCAACACGAGCAGCTACTATTGAAAAATTAATCTCTGATAAATATGTTGTCCGCGACGCAAAAGAACTTATTCCTACAGCAAAAGCCTTTGATTTAATTCAATTGTTAAATGCAATGGATATTGAATCCCTGACATCTCCGGAACTTACTGGTGAATGGGAACACCAATTAGGTATGGTGGAACAAGGCGTTCTTTCTCGCGATGTCTTTATGCAAGGCATTACTGAGCTAACAAGCCAGATTGTAAAAAACATCAAAGACTACGAAGAAGACAACGATAAAAAAGAAGCTAGTTTCAGCCCAGTAAATGGAATAAAAGTTTTTGAAACCGTTTCTAAATACACAACAGAAGACGGAATTTCTATTAACAAAATGCTAGGAGGTCGTTTAATGTCTCCTGCAGAAATTAAAGAATTGTTAAAAGAAGGCAAACTCCCGCCTTTAACAGGCTTCCGTTCTAAAAAAGGTGTTGAATTTGCAGCTGCTGTAATTATTAACGACAAAAAACGGGCAGAACTTATTTTTGAAACTCCAAATACCGAGCATAATGGGGTTATTTTAGGTTACGCACCTCAAGACAAATCGCCGGTATACGAAACATTAACTGCTTATGTTTCACAAAGTTCTATTGATGGCGATTCTTCGGCATTCCGTTTAAATAAAATTATTCTTGGCAAAGAAATTTCTGTTGAAAATTTACAGCGCCTATTGCGTGGTGAAAAAACGGAACTCATTCAGGGATTTCGCTCGGCAAGAACTAAAAAACTTTTTGACGCGTATCTCTTTTTAGATGAAAAAGGTGCTATGAAATTTGAATTTCCACCAAGACCTGCATCCAAAAGATTCTTCAAAAGAGCCGCCAAAAAAGCAACTAAAGAATAAAAGTCTCTTTTAATCGTGAAAAATTTTATTCTTTGCAAGCCATTTAATCCAAAAAAGAATCACTCTCTTTTGATTCTTTTCGTTTTGATTGTATTGTTTAATGCCTCGAGTTCTTTTGCCAAAAAGCTTTCTATGGAAGAAGCAGAACATGCCGGTGATTCCATTATCCCAGAAGCTATTTTACCTTTTTGGCAATCCTTAACATTAAAAGAAAAAGTGGCTCAAACATTAATGGTTTATATGCCATCTGCTTCTTATATAAAAAAACACCAATTTGGTGGCGTTCTTATAATGAAACCCCATTTAAAAGACACGCTCCATTTAAAAGAAGAATTGAATTTAGCCAATGAATCTTTAAAAATACCTTTATTAACTGCTATTGATCAGGAAGGCGGTAAAGTCAATCGTTTGCAAGCCATTTCTCCTGAATGGAAAAATCTTCCTTCAGCAAAAGAAATGCGCATAATGGCTGACGATTCTATTTATAATCTTGCAAAGCAAATTGGAAACGCATTACACCACTATGGGATAAATCTGAATTTAGCCCCTGTTCTTGACCCACCAAAAGATTCAAAAGGCAAGCCTTCTTTTATAGAAGTAAGCAATCGTTCTTTTGGAGAATTTGAAACAGCCGTTCCTAAAATCCGAGCTTTTGTACAAGGAATGAAAGAATCTAAAGTATTAAGTACATCAAAACATTTTCCAGGTTATGATAGTTGGACTAACAGTGACCATCAGATAGCTTTTAGTACCAGTTCAAAAGATGTCATTTTAAAAAATGTTGAACTTTTCAAAGAATTTGCTGACGAAATTCCAGTAATTATGCTTTCAAGTGTTCGTTTTGTAAGATTATCCAATACTCCTGCTGTTTTTAACCCTAAAATAACAGCAATGGCTAGAGAAATTTCTCCTTATACGGTATTACTGACTGATGATTTATGGGGAGTTTCTTTACGAGCTTGGATTAGCGGAACAGACAAAGTCAAGGGAAAAAACTACCCTTCTAAAGATTTCAAAAAATTAATCCGGACTGTTTTATTAGCCGGAAACGACATGTTTATGATTACCTACCCTGCAAAGGCTGTTGAAATGATTGCTTATTTAGAATGGCTAGGCAAAAAATACCCGGAATATCGTTTACGCATTGAACAAGCCGCTGCAAGAGTCATTAGGCTAAAATACCTTTCTGGCATTTGGAAAGAAAACTAATCCCCTAAAAATCGTTATTTCTGCATTTATTTTACAAAATTTCAGATAGAAATGCTTTTGGAATAGCTACTGACCGCGCCTACAGGTTCAAACGCATGATTTCCATAAAATTCCCTTGACAAAACAGCGTTTTTTTTCTCTATTTGTGGCCTAGAATAACAAGTTTAACCTTTAACGGAGAATCACAATGCCTTGCGGAAAGAAAAGAAAGCGCAGGAAGATTGCGACCCACAAGCGTAAAAAACGCCGTCGTCGTGACCGTCACAAGAAGAAAATTCGCTAATTTCCGTTAGCATCTTTTGTGAACCTGAATAAAAGGACATACTTTCAAGTATGTCCTTTTATTTTTTATTCTTTCCAATAATCTAAGTTACTATCATCAAGTCCAATATCTTTGGCAATAAATTTTGGATATTTTTTTGTTTTGCGCTTGCTTTCATAATCTTGAAGAACTTTAAAAACAATTCCTCCTAAAACAAAGCAAGCAAAAAGATTTATCAAAGCCATACCACCCATAGTAATATCAGCTAAAGCCCAGCACATTTCCATCGGTGCGATTGCTCCTAAAAAAACAACTGACGCACAGGCTATATGAATAATACTCATTGATTTTCTACCAGGCATTTTCTTTTTATTCAAAAAAGCAATACCATTACGCACATAGTAAAGATTCCCTAATAATGTTGTAAAAGCAAAAAGAGCCATTGCTACCGTAATAAATACAGGCCCGATAGTCCCAAATGTCGTAGCTACAGCATCTTGAACGTAACGTGCACCGGCATTGTCAGCATTTCCATCCACTCCAGAAACAAGACACATCAGTGCCGTTGCCGAACAAATAAGCAAGGTATCAATATAAACGGAAAGCATTTGTACAAGCCCTTGTTGAACTGGATGTGCTACTTGAGCAGAAGCGGCCGCATTTGGTGCTGAACCCACACCAGCTTCATTAGAATAAAGGCCTCGTTTAATTCCATAAACCATACAAGAACCAGCAATACCGCCACCAATAGAAGCGAAATCAAAAGCATCTTTAAAAATCAACACAATAACAGATGGAATAGCTTCAATGTGTGTAATAAGCACAATTAAAGCAATAAGTACATAAAAGAATCCCATAACAGGCACAAGAATACTTGTAATTTTTACGATTCGTTTTCCTCCACCAAATAAGCACCACCCTACCAAAAGAGCCAAGAGTAAACCTATTACCCAAGGTGTTGTAGACGAATCATAAAAACTATAGGTTTCAAATGTAGATTGCAAGTTATAAGAACAAAGTAAATTAAAGCCAAAAGCATAAGTCAAAATCAAAAACACAACAAAAACAAGTGCCAATCCATGACTATGCAACGCTTTTTCAATATAATAAGCTGGCCCACCATAACAAGAATTCGTTTTTTCATCTCTACATTTATAAACCTGGGCAAGAGTACTTTCTATAAAAGCAGAAGCCCCACCTATTACAGCTAAAAGCCACATCCAGAAAACAGCCCCTGGGCCTCCCAAACAAATCGCTGTAGAAACCCCAACAATATTTCCTGTTCCGACCCGGGAGGCTGTAGAAACCAACAAAGCCTCACAAGAAGAAACGCCTTTCTTTTCTTGCGGTTTTTCTTTTAACGCCCTAAATGAATCAAAGAGCAAACGAATTTGAACAAATCGTGTTCGTACACTAAAATAAAGTCCTGCAAAAGAAAGAACCACTAGTAAAATCGGGTAATATAAAAAGTTATCAACTGTATTGAGAAAATCCAACACTTTTTGCCACCTATAAAATTTATGTTTCAAAACAAGGTAGTAAAATAAAAAAGCTCTTTCATCTTCTCTTTTATGAAAGCAAAGCTAAAACAGAATATCTTTTAGCAAAATTTTAACGGACACAAAAACAATTTCCTTATTTTCACTATCAAGAAGTCTTGATTTTTAAAACTTTTCTGGAAAAAACAAAAGAGTTTTTCTATTTTTAGCCGTGAAACAAAAGCCTTCAAGAAAGGAATTTTTATGGCTAAAACCATTTTGCCACTTACTGTTTTACTTGCAACTGCTTGCCTTTTTGCTGCAGATGTTGAAATCAATGGAAATATCCAAGCCGATTACGCTTCTTACTTTGATAAAGATTTCAGCCCAACAAATGCAGCCAACCAAGATATCAATCTTGATTTTACAGCTTACATGGATGAAAATTTTTCTGTGAAAGTAAATACCCGCACAAGAAGTTCCTACTTAAATGACAAAGGCGAACGAGAAAATTCTGAAGTTCGTCATGGCCTTGCAAGAGCAACTGCAATAAACGATTCCGAAGGGCGTTACACGGCTTTCTATTTTGATGGAATTCAATTCCGTTGGGAATTTACACCAGGAGCTTCTCTTCTTTTTGGTGACTTGACTTACAATGCAGGCGCATTTAACTATTACTATTGGAGAGACACCGAACGCTATGCCGCTATTAAACGAGACGAAACCGTCCGCGGTCTTGGTATGGAACTTGGTGATGGAAGAATCTACATTGGGGCTGCAGAAAACAATGTCTCTTCTCTTATCGTATATGGTTCATATCCTTTTGAAATTCTTTCCAATACAGACCAGCATTTTGTAATCACACCTAGTGCTGATTGGGCTTTTGGAGATGATATTGATCGTTCTTACACTTATTTCTTTGGAACAGAAATCAGTTATTCTAGAAGTCTAGACCTTATGAATTACGCTATTTTAGTTTCTTGGGGAACGCACCCATACCAAGGAACTGGCGTACATACATTCCTTGTTGAACCTTCATTCTCTTATGATTTTTTCAACATCGGCTTAACCTTTTTCCATGCTATTTTAGCAGATGATAATGAACCTGTTGAAAAACAAATTTTTACCGATGAGCAGACTCTTTTTGCCTTTGAGCCTTCTTTTAGTCTTCACAAAAAATTTGCTATTGGGCTTGCTTACGAATTCCACAATCCAAGCAATGAAATTGATGATGACGAAGTCCATTTCGTTGGGCCAAACTTCTATTTCTACCCAACTGCTAACGCCGAACTCGTCTTCTGGGGTGGCTATAATAAACGCCATATTGGCGCAAATACGCTTTCATTTGGTATAAGCGGACAAGTTGATTTCTAATTAAAGGTTTTAATGATTAAGGTTTTCGCTATTAATAGCGAAAACCTTTTTTACATCTTTCTTTTATTATTTAAAGAGATTTACCAAGCATTGCAGAAACATTTCTAAAAATACCTTCTGCCACATCTGGTTTATTCATAGAATAAACATGAATATTATTAATGCCATTAGCATACAAATCAATAATCTGATCAGAAGCATAAATAATACCAGCTTGCTTCATCGCTTCAGAATCACTCCCGAATTTATCCACTAAAGATTTAAAACGTTGTGGCATAAATGAGCCCGAAAGTTTTATGGCTCGTTCCACCTGATTTGCATTTGTTATAGGCATAATTCCGGGAATAACTGGACAAGAAACCCCTGCTTCCCGCAATTTATAAAGGAATTTAAAAAACAAATTATTATCAAAAACCATTTGAGTCGTTAAAAAATCCACTCCAGCATCTACTTTCTCTTTCAAAAATTGAATATCTTCTCGCTGGTTAGAACTCTCAGGGTGCACTTCCGGATAACAAGCCGCACCTATACAAAAACCGGCATCACTTTCTTTAAGTTCTTGAACCAATTCTACCGCATGACAGTAATCCCAATGATTTTTATCGCTAGCCAAAAGTTCTGGCGTTAAATCACCACGTAAAGCCATTACATTTTGAATGCCAGCTTGTTTCATATCTTCTATTCTTGCTTTTACTGTTTCACGACTAGAAGAAACACAAGTTAAATGAGCAAGCATAGGCACATTAAATTTTTCTTTCAAATTTTTAGCTATTTGCAAAGTGTACTGGCTTACTCCGCCACCAGCTCCATAAGTCACGCTCATAAAAGATGGTTTAAGAGCAGCAATCGCTTCAGTTGCATTACAAACACTTTCATAAGAAGTTTCCTTTTTAGGAGGGAAAACTTCAAATGATAAAGAAATTTTATCCTGCTTTAAAATATCAATAATTTTCATAATCAACCGGCACAACAACCTTTATGCAAATATTTTCATAAACGCAAATATAGTTATTCTTAGAAAGAAAAAAAAGTCTTTTTATAAAAAAAAAACAGTGCAGTTCTACGAACTGCACTGTCTACCCGATCCAAACAAACTTCCAAAAATTATTGACCGAGATACTTACGGCCTACACCGTATTCATCTTTATATTCTACATAATCAGGGACAAAGCCTGATTCATAGGAGAATACAACGTTGATACCGCACTGGAATTCGTTAAGCAATTTACCTTTGCCTTTGAAATTCTGGCGTTTCTTTTCAACGCGTTCGTCACCTTTTTTACCAACAACAACTTCAGCATCGCACCAGCCACCGCTAGAAGACTTTACACTAGCTTCGCGACCATCAGTAGAAACTACTTTCAACTTAGCAACATCAAATTCTGTGTTGTTACCAGTAGAAGCCCAAATTTGCAATTCACCCTTTAAGCCTGTTCCTGTAAGAGCAATTGTTGGGAAAGCCATTACGTAGCCATACTTATCAATGCGATGAGAAGCACGTTCACCAATGTTTTCACCAAAAATCAAGAAGTAACCACGAGTACCAAGACGGCTCTTGTTCAAAGCAGCCTTAACTTCTGCATGATTTGGAGCTACTTCTGCAAGTTGGAGCAAACGATATTCAGAAACCACAGGATCTTCTTCGTCTTTTGCCATTTGCAAGTTCTGAGCCACATAACCATTTTCTGCTTCAGTACGGATAGCCTTGATTTCTGCTTCAGAGCCAGCTACTTTAGATGCCGCTTGTGCAGAATCAATAAATGCAAATGCGTTCAAAACGGTGTTGTAATCAGTACCTTCTTGGGAAACCTGAACCTTACCAACATTTGCCATAACGCGGGCGTATTCTTTTACAACATCCATATTCTTCACAGAAGAAATGTTCTGAGAAGCTTTATCAAAATAACCAGGAAGCAAGGTACTATAAGGGTCTTTCTTAGCTTCTATTTCAGCGGCACGCACAAGAGCCAATGTGAAGTTATCATAAAACTCATCGGAAACATTGCCTTTTTTCTTTGCTTCCAAATAAGAGTTAATAGCATTACGGAAACGACCTTCTGATAAATGTTCGTCACCGCGCTTTTCGTTTGTACCTTTACAGGCTGTAAATGCCAATGTCATGGCCATAGCAGATACTAGGAAAAATCGATTCATGGATTGATTCCTTTTATTGATTGTGATACCTTTTATCGCCAAAAGCAGTAAAAAAAACTGATTTTAGCAGACTGACCCTTTGAAATTTTAATTTAATTAAATATTTTAACATTGCCTTGTAGAAAAGAGTAAATTTTTATTTGGAGAGTAAACTCTGTGAATATTTTGGTCATTTCACCAGAAGCCGGCCTTTCAACTAGTTCATTAGCAACCGCAGTGAACCGTATTACTGATGCCTTTGACGAAGGCGGCATTATGGCTTTGACGTGTTCTCCCTACTATAAACAGGTTTTTTCTGATTCTCAAGACATGCAATGCATATTCAAAGGCACTGAAAGATTACACTATAAGCCTTTTGAAATTTGGAAAAGCCCTAATTCTAACCATACTTATATCTACAACGAAGAATTTTTTGGACGCCCTTATGTTTATGGCGAGCCCCACTTCCCTTATCCCGATAACCATATTCGCTATTCTTTTTTAGCATCTGCCGCTTTAGAATTTGCGTCGGTATCTGGTTTTAAGCCTAATGCCATTCTCGGTCATGAATGGGGGGGAGCTCTTGCAGGCCACCTGATACATTCTCTTTACGCTCAAGAATTTGATAAAACACCATTTTTCCTTACCGTCCACAACATCAAGTATGACTTTTTAGTTCCAGAATCTGAAATAGGTATTTTGGGACTTCCGCGTGCAGACCACAATATGGACGGCTATGAATATTGGGGAAAAGTGAGTTTGTTAAAAGCTGGAATCCTTTACGCCAATATGGTTTTATTGCCTTCATCTGGTTATCGTGATGCTATTTTGAATACAAATATTGCAGGAGGCATGACTGGATTTTTACAAAGCAATGCAAATAAAATCAAAGGCATTCAATTTGGTGTTAGCTATTCTCTTTGGGATTTTAATAGAGGGTCAGGACTTGCAATTCAAGAAGCAAAGCAAAAAGCGAAACTTGAACTGGAACAGCTGGTCTGTGCTAAATTCCAAAACAAACTTTTATTGTACGCCCACCTGGACAAAGAAGCTGGTGACACTTCAGAAACCCTTTCAACGCTTTTAGCTGATTTAGCCTCTTTAAATGTTTTTGTTCTTGTTGGTATGGATGAATCTCAACCAGAATGGGATTATTACAATTCTATCGCTGCTGAATACCCAAATAATTTCTGCGTACGACGCTTAGGTAAAACTACAGATTTACTACAAAAGCATCTTGCTGGTGCAGACATTTTATTTGCCGGTAATTTAAAAGAACCTTCTTCTTCTATTTTGTTAAAGGCTCTTGCTGCTGGCACAATTCCTATTACAGGGAAAGATACTGGTGTTGCCCGTATGCTTTCTTCTTATTCAGAAGAATCAACAAATACCGCTAATGCTTTCTTGGTAGACGACCCTCGTTCTCCAGTAATGGTTCTTCGCAGTCTCAAAAAATGTCACGAAGTTTATAATTCAGCTCTTTGGAAACAAGTTGTAGAAAACGCTTATAGTTTCCGCTATGAATGGGATAGAACAATAGCCCAGTATTTACTTACTCTCGGCGAATTTTCTGAGAATTAAAAGCTTTTAAAATAAATTGAGCGAGTTTAAAAAAACTCGCTCAATTTATTTTAGCTGCAGTCTATTTTAGACAATGCCCAATTTTTCCATAACCAGTTTCTTACCTGTTTGGAAATCACTTTTTCCACTACCTAATTTTGGCAAGACATCTAATTTTACAACAGCGCTAGGCAACATAAGTGGTGGCAAGCCAACTTCACGAAGCATTGTTTTAACTTCGTCTTCGCTCTTTTCGCCAGCAAAAACCAGAACAATCTTTTCGCCCTTGCTTCCGTCCGGAACAGCAACTGCAAAATGATCTATTTCGTCAAACAAAGAGCATTCTGAAATTTTGAAATCCACAGAACCGAGGCTGACCATTTCTCCGCCCAGTTTTGCAAATCGACTATACCTATCTACAATAGTCAAATAACCATCTTCATCAACATGGCCTTTATCGCCTGTTTTATACCAACGTTTTCCATTGATAACAGCAATTGCTTGAGAAGTGCGTTCTGGGTCTTTTAAATAACCCTTCATAATCTGAGCACCACCAATAAGAATAAGGCCATCTTCTCCGACAGATAATTCTTCCATAGTATCTGGGTCAACAATCCTGAATTGCGTTCCTGGCAAAGGAGCTCCGACCGTTCCAGGTTTATTACCTTCTAAAACGGTTTTGTAATCGTCCATAAGAACATCTTTTGTATTTACCGCGGCCACAGGAGTTGTTTCTGTACAGCCAAAGCCTTCAAAAATTTCCAATTTGAATTTTGTACGGTAAAGTTGACGTACATCTTCACGAATTTTTTCTGCACCAGCATAAATACTTCGAATATGTTCAAACATCAATGGGTGCACAGCACGATTAATACCCCACATTCGTAAGAATGTTCCGGTAGCCACCATAATAGTCACTTTAAATTGAGCGCACATACGAGAAACCAACTTTGCATCTGTCGGATCCGGGCAAGTTGCAACCGGAACACCACAAACCAAGCAAAGCATGGTGGTAATTGAAAAACCAAACGCATGGAAAAGCGGTAAAGAACCTAAGAAAACATCTTCAGAACTAGGATTCAAAACACTTTCACATTGCTTGATATTTCCAATCAAATTCAAGTGAGTCAGTTCAACACCCTTTGGCATTCCTTCAGAACCAGAACTAAAAATAATCGTAGCCACATCATCTAAAGAAACTTTCTTCATGAAACGCCATTCTAAATACCAAGCAGGTAAAAGCATTACACACAAGAAATTTTTCACAAGTTCAATCTTAGGCAATTTGGCTTTTAGATCTTCCATGTAATAGACTTTATACTTGTCTAACAATCTTTCAATAGGAACGCCTTTTTGCTTTAATTTATCGACAAAAACTCTTGCTGTAATAATCGTTTTTACATCGGCCACACTACAACAATAATCCATAGTTTCTGGTGTATTGGTGTAATTCAGATTGTAAACGGTTTTGCCTCGAATTAAGCAAGCCATATTTACAATAATTCCTGGTCCAGAAGGCGGTATAAGAACACCTATTTGTTTTTCACCGGCTGTTAATTTTTCAAAAACTTTCGCAAACGCAAACGAACCTGCCGCGAGTGCATACGCCGACAAATGGTTTCCATCTGGGCTATATACAGAAGGACCGCTACCCACTCTTTTTGCAGCACGAATCCAGGCAGAAGCCACAGGACGTTGCATACGAATAGAAGAAGTCCAAGCCGTAATAGAAAGTTCCTGAACAGCTCTTTTCACCATTACCGGAGTTGTATCCAAAGGCAATAATTCTCCAAAAGCAACTGTTACAATACGATCTCCAGAATGAACTAGATCTTTAAAGCCAGCGTCGGCCATGGAATAACTACTACCCCACAAACCTTGAACATAGAAAGGCAACAATTTAATCCGAGGAACATCTTTAATTGCTTCAGAGTAATCTAAACGGAAACGGTTCATGTTTCCCGTTGGTGTCATTGTATTTTCCGGAAACATCACAACTGCTTCGCCACGAAGGAGCGCGGCTCTTGCCTCTTGCATTGCTTTACTTGGATTAGTGATGTCTAAATCAATTGTTTTCATTTGCGAACGCAATAAACGCACATACCATTTTTCAAAAGCAGGCTTTGTAATTACAAAACGCATTGGACGCGGACTTGCCATTTGAATTAAAGCCCAATCGATATAAGAAATGTGGTTTCCAACTAAAAGTACAGGACCTTCCCATGGAATATTTTGAACACCAGAAACCAAAAATTTATAATGGATAGAAAGAGCTGAACGCATCAATTGGCGAAGTAAAGTATGAGGCAAAGCCCATAAAGCCCAAACGGTACCAGCTAAACAAACAACACCTAAAATAAAGAACAAATTAATTCGTTCGATATCAAAAAGGCTAATTGAAAATACTGCTAATATTTCAAAGACAACTATACAAAAACTTTGCACCCCATTATTTACAGAAAGCACATGGCCTGCAGACCTTGGTTTGGTGTGGTAAAGGAGCATGGCAAACATTGGAATCATATAGATACCACCACAGAAGCCAAGCAAAGCAAAAGCTATAGCATTGTAAGGTCTTGCAATAAACGGGATAAGGAAAATAAGAATGGCTGCGCCACCGGTCCCCATTGGAATAAGCCCCGTTTCAATAAAGTTTTTGGACATTTTCATTGCAAAAACAATACCAGCCAAAAGACCTACTGCCGTTCCTATAATTGCATAATTGGCAAGAATATCCTGATTAAACAAGGAACCAGAACCAAACAAATCTTGGATAACAAAAACCATAAGGAAAATCATTACCCAGAACATTGAAAGTCCAATAATTGATTGGCGAAGTGCTCTATTCACCCAGATTTTTGCCATCTTTCTACGAGTAAAAAGCAAATTAAAATAGCGATTCCATGGGAACTTCAATGAAGCATCATAAACACCAACTGATGGCAATCGCAAGCAGCAAAATACTCCAAACAATTCAAGAGCAAACAAGACTAGGCCTACTAGTGGGAGCGTTCCTATTTGTGCGGCAAAGTCTTTTGCTTCTGGATACATAGATTCATACAAAATAGCGATTGTTCCTCCCGACAATACAAGAGCCGAGAAAAACACAATCATAAGAATTCCACTCGCTTTCGCTAAATCCCTTACTCCAACCAACTCTTTCATATACCCATTTTTTGCCGGGCTTTGAAACGCTTGTAAAATAAAGAACAACGCAATTCCAACAAATATTAACGGAAGGTTTGCCATATAAACACCTAATCCGAAAAGTGCTAAAGCTGGCAAAGAAAGCAACGCTGTCCATTTCAGAACTCGTTCTTTTGGATACTTGTCAGAAAAGTAACCTGCAGGCGTTATTAAAAGAAGT
This sequence comes from Fibrobacteraceae bacterium, assembly GCA_045629945.1. Classification (GTDB taxonomy): domain Bacteria; phylum Fibrobacterota; class Fibrobacteria; order Fibrobacterales; family Fibrobacteraceae; genus UBA1765. The sequence continues at coordinate 86,345 of JAZQSE010000024.1, read as the reverse complement.
GAAGGCAACAAGAAAAGCAAATGGAGAACATAGAATTGCCACGAACCTGTAGGTAAAAAGCCTACATGACTAAAAACCAATTCCATATAACCAACGATAATTGTTGCAATGGCTACTTGAGAAAAAGCCAAACCATAAAAAGAAAAAACGCCTGCTGTTTTTTTCATTCGCATTCCTTTGGTAAAGAAGTAGGAAATTAAAACAAATTCTTCTAGAATAACAAAACTAGAAAATCTATAACTCGTTCATAATTTAAATTAATTCTCTCACTCTAGTAATTAGAATTTTATAGACAAATTAATTAAAACTTTCTTAATGTTAACTTTTGTTTACAACACTCGCTCAAAAAATCAGTTTCCCTCAAAAAGCACTTTATCTATTCTATTGTTCCAATAAGGTGTTTTTTCTTGTAAAATTTCTATTCCATTTTCATAAATACATAGAAAACATTCTTCATTTATAACATCAAAATCAGAACCACCATTAAACACATTTAAATTTCCGTATTCTTCTTTTGTTTTCCAAAGACAAACTTTGCACTGAAATTGTAAAGAAAGTTGCTTGCAATAAGCCACAAGAATATTCTCTGACACACGTTCTTCAAGCGTTTCTTTCGCAAAAGCCAAAATTTCAGAAAGCAAAATTTGCTTTACTCCTGTTGGCAAAATTATCCGACCTGAAATATTGTATTCTGTTAGCATGGGGGGGGGACTCACCTACTTTCTTGAATGATAATTTGTCCAGATTCACTTTCCTGAACAACAATCCCAGAAGCTTTACCTTCTTTAACTGCTTTTCTTCGATTTTCACTAATATAATTGTAATTGCCTCGTATATTTTTCAATCCTTTAGTTAATTTGAATTCAAATTCCCCTTTTTGCTTTAAAAATTCAAGCCCTGTTCGGTTATACCAATGTAAACTAGACAAAAACTCTGTTGATTTCCATTCACCCCATTCTCTGCCAACATTTCTAGTTCGAAAAGAATTTCCTTCTATCCATATAGTTCCCTTGATTTCTATTCCATTCAAACGATCTGCTTGAGAATAGATTTTGTCTTGAGTATAATCAATTCGACATTGGTCTATTTCATATTCAACGTCTGCCCCGTTCGTTACTTCAAAATAATAACACCGTTTATTTTTTACTTTGATTTTATCGCCATACACTTTATCCAAAGTTTTAGCTAAAGTCACGCCATATTTATCCTTAATCTGCAATAAACTCGGGTGATATTGCAAATCGTAAGAAAATGAAAAATTAACTAAAGCAATCAACAAAAAACAACATTTTCTCATATAAATTAATTTAATAATTCTTTCAACTATATTTTTTTGATATTCGCTCTTTATGCGCTGTTTTATCTTGTTCCGAAATTTTGCTTTGTAAACTGAATAATTCTGCACTCCATAAGTCAATTGTTTTTGCATTATAGAAACTGTTTTTGGCTTGGAGTTTATTCAACAATTCCATTTCTAGCCTATATATTTTATGTACAGATACATATGATGGGAGTATTTCAGGCACCCCTAACAATTCAGATTTTCCACCAAAAACAATCAAACTAAAAGCAGGAAATTCATATTTGTTTTGTTTCAAATAATTACGCAAAGCATTTATATGACCTTCATTTTGCTTTATTGGATTTACTATGTAATCTTTTTCTCCATTTTTCCGATAACGAAGCCAATGTTTTCTTTCTAGATTCCCATAAATATTTCCAGAAATATTTTTACTTTCAAAAACATAGATTCCTGATTCATGCAAAAGTAATACATCTATTTCCGTATAAGTTCCATTCCGTTTAGGTATATAAATGTTGCGCAAAATTTTATAATGCCTTGAATCAACTTCGCATGCGCAACGAATCGCTTTACAAACTTCATCCTCACCTAATTTTCCTACAAATTCTGTTATACTAGCATCAACAGAAGTTTCTCCATAATAAGTTTTTGCTCTCTTATTTTCCCTCGTTGATTGTTGAGGTGTTGGTGTTTTTTCTGACGGAACAAAAAGAATTACAACAACTATTATTAAAGTTACAATTATCGCCACACCAACTAAGAAATATCCCAATACAGGATGAGCTTTAAAAAAATCTAAAACTTTTGATAGAATTCCAATGAGAATCATTATTCCCAAAACAACGAAACAACCCAAGCAACCGTTGTTATTTACTTTTTTTCTTCCCCTTTTGCTAAGCCCATCCATAAAAGCCAAAAGAAGGCTAAAAACAATTACTATGCCAATAAGAGTTTCCATTTTTTCTTACCAATTCTTTTCCCCCTACTCCACTTCCCAACTTAACACAGGATAACCATCATTTAAGCCAGAATCATAGACAAAATCTTCGCCTACTAATTCAGCAAAATCCTCTGTTTTCATTTCACTTGCTGTTTTTGGAGTAGCTACACCGCCACCATTATTTTCACCAAAAGGTTCAAGTTCGTCTTGTTCTAAATAATAATAGTCAGCCATTGTGGTATTGTAATTATAGCCTATCATTAAACCAACTAAAGAATCGCCATCTACTTTCCCTGTAGAATAAACCGCACTTGTAACGCCTTCTTTGTTGTAACTAAAAATACCACCAACATATACACCACCTAAAACATCACCTATATTGTACATATTTTTAGATGTCACATAGGCCAACGAGCCAACTATACCACCTGTTCCATATTCCCCTTCAATATCCGCAACATTACTTAAGTTTGAAATAGTTCCAGAACAAGCAACGCCCAAGACTCCACCCACATAATTTTTCCCAACAACAAGTCCTGTATTTGATGCGTTTGAAAAATCGCCACAAGGATCCGAAACTATAGATGTCAACGGATTACATTGATAAGTAGCATTTCCTGTTGAATATACACTAACCGAAGCCCCACAATGGCCAGAAACGCCACCAACAAAATTTTGTCCTATAACATCTCCCGTATTTTTCAAATTTTTAATATCATTTTTAGAAGAACTACCAATACCTCCAATTACTCCCCCAACTTGTATTTCTCCTTCAATAATCGCAGAATTCTCTAAGCCATCAATAGTCGCATAAGTAGCACACCCAGAAACACCGCCTACATTTTTCTTTCCAACAACAATTCCAGAATTTGAAATATTTTTCAACACAGAATTGTAGCGATACTGCTTCTGAGCTGTTTTACCAATTACTCCACCAATACACTCTTCTATGCCAACGACACTACCTAAATTCTCCAAATTTTCAAGAGTTCCAATATTCAGCCCCACGATTCCACCAGTAAATTTTCCTCCAGTAACCCAAGAATTTTCCACAGTCAAATTAGATACACTACCAGAGACATTTCCAAATAATCCATTGTGAGAACTTGTGGTGTTAATAAACATGCCACTGATGGAGTAACCATTGCCATCAAAATGTCCAGAGAAAGCAACACTTGAATTACCTATCGGAGTCCATTTATGAAGTTTACTTGAATCAGCGACAAGTGCGCCTTTATCGTTAATTATTTTACCATCATTTAACAAAATATCTGCACCGAGCTTATAATATTTACCAATATAGTCGGCATCGTTACCACCTACAATAAAAGAAAGGTGAGCTAATTGCTCAGCATTCAATATCACGTATGGGCTAAGTTTTGTTCCTGAACCACAAGCAAATTCTTTTGCGGTTGTTCCGTCCCAGGGAGAACCTGATTCTCCTACACATTCTTCTTCAGAATTTTCATCAGAACTTTGGCTAGAGCTACTTTTCCCTTCATTTTTTCCATTATCTTTTGATGATGAACTATTCTCTTCAGCAAATTGTTCATCGCCACTTGAACTAGAAACCGTATTAGAACAGCCCATAAAAAAAATTATGGAAAAAAGCAAACCGAAACGTACTAAATTCATAGCCACTCCATTATTTTTTATAAACTATATTTTTTTTGATGAAACGATAAAAAATATTCAAATAACAAAACACGAAAAAACAAAGCTATATTTCAGCTATTCAAAGAAATTCACCATGCTAATTCAAGGGATTCTCAAAACAATAATTTTTAGAAATGCACAAAACGGTTACACCGTTTTAAAAATAACATTGGATAATTCTAAAGATTTAGCAACTCTCACAGGTATTTTCCCAGAACTAACTGGTGGAGAAAAAATTTCTGCTCAAGGAGAATGGGTAAATCACCCACGTTTTGGAAAACAATTCGCAGTCACTTCTCACGAAATAAAAATTCCTGATTCTAACAACGCACTTATTCATTATTTAACAAGCAAAAGATTTCCAGGTGTTGGACCAAAAACAGCAAAGGCCTTAGTTGAAAAATTTGGTAATGACCTTGCTGATATTATTGAAAACCACCCAGAACAATTGCGTGGAGTAGCTCGAGGTTTTTCAGAAAAAAATATTATCAAATTCATTTCCGCCTGGTTTTTAGCAAAAGAAGAACGCGAAATATTTTTAGCCCTTTACGAATTTGACATCAAAGGAAAAACGGCAGAAGACATTGTCAAAAAATATGGTAAATCTATTCCTCTCATTTTAAAAGAAGACCCTTATTTTTTCTGTCATTCACAATTTCAAATTTCCTTTTTTCAAATTGACCCGATAGCTTTAAAAAAAGGTTTTAATCACTACGCTAAAGAACGCGTTTCTGCAGCGATTATAGCTTCTTTATATTTAGGCACACAAAACGGGCACGTTTATTTTCCTGAACAAGAGCTAATAGAAAAAACTTTTTCCACATTAAATTTTTTAACAACTGATGATGACGCTTATGCAGCCATTTTAGAATCTTACAGACAACTTTGCAAATCCCAAGAAATCATTTTAGAAAACGGAAATTGTTTTTTACCTAAACTTTATCACGCCGAAAAATATATTGCACAATTTGTAAAAGAAAGAATTTGTCGACCAGAAAACTCCTTACCCAAAGAGCTATTAAAAGACTTAAACAATTTTGAAAACCAACAAGGTTTTGCCTTTGACAAAAAACAACGCGAAGGCATTTTGTCGGCTCTCCAAAATAAATTTTCCATTTTAACAGGTGGACCGGGCACAGGAAAAACAACAATCCTTCGTGGGCTTCTCTATTTAGCAGAACAATCACAAGAACATGTCATTCTCGCAGCTCCCACGGGGCGCGCCGCCAAGCGTATGAAAGAAGTCTGCCAAAAAGAAGCTTACACGATTCATCGATTGCTTTCTCTTGACCCAGTCTCTGGAACATTTGTCAAAAATAAAGACAATCCAATACTTGCTTCTTTCTTAATCATTGACGAGTTCAGCATGGTCGACACAGAACTATGCGCGTCTCTTTTCGAAGCTATCCCATGGAACTGTCGCGTACTTATTGTTGGCGATGCAGACCAGTTACCAAGCGTCGGACCAGGTAACATTTTAAAAGAGCTACTTGCGTGTAAAGAGATTCCTTCTGTAAAACTTGAACGCATATTCAGACAAGTCGGTGAAAACGATATCGCAGAAAAAGCAGACGAAATAAACCATGGTGTTTTAAAACAACCCATCGACGGCAGAAACTTTCACTTTTGCCCATACCAAACGGAAGAAGAAGGCTTGCAAATTTTATACAACTTAATTTTGCATGAAATCCCTAAAAAGATGAAACTCGATTTATGCAGGGATTTACAAATTCTTGTTCCTATGCGAAAAGGGCCTTTTGGCACCATCACACTCAACCCCAAAATACGCGAACTCATAAACCAAGCAGAACAAGGTGTAGATTTAGGTGGTACCCACTGGCGTCTTGGTGATCGCGTTATGCAACTTGAAAACAATTACGACAAAAATATTTTCAACGGAGATATTGGCTTTATTTCTGCCACATTCAAAGAAAGCAAAACTTTTCACGTTGATTTTGACGAACGCACATTACCTTTCAACGCAGAAGACATCTCAGAACTCACGCTCGCCTACGCAAGCACCATCCACAAATCACAAGGTTCTGAATACCCTGCCGTCATCATTATTTTAGACACAAGTCACTACCGGATGCTCCGAAGAAACCTCCTTTACACAGCGGTCACACGCGCAAAAGGCCACGTTTGGATTCTTTCAGCTCCGGGCGCTCTCGACACATCGCTTAGAAATCAAAAAGACAAGCATCGTTACACAAACTTAAGCCTAAACATCTCTGAAGTTTAATTTTTTTTAGCGTTCCCCGCGCATCACAAAAAAAAACAACAAATCATGCGCGGGTCGGGCTGTCGCGTTATCTCGTGCCGTCGCACCCTGATTATTTTCTCTCACTTGCCACAAGTCCCTTGTCTGAGAAAATTGTCATTACAAAAGAACTTGTTCACAGTCCTTATCATTGCGTACCATGTAGAATAAACGGCTCGGCAATCTACTTGCTAACAGATGACCTCGTCGTCTAAAAAGACTCCTCGCCATGACACCCCTGAACGTGTCATGGTAAAGTTTAAAACGCTAAAGCAATCTGCTTGCAATTTTTGCCAAAAAACATCTTAACGACTCCCATAAAACATATCCTCAAAAAACCCTACATTTTTACACTAGAATTTTTTATTTTTATGCCTATATGAAACGAATTGTATTTTTCTTTTTATGCTTTGCTCTAGCGCTTCATGCAAGAATCGCTTTAGACCCCAATGTAAACAAAGACCGAATGGTAATGGGCGAAGAATTTGAATTACACATGGACGTTTTAAAACATGACCTCCAAAATTACACGCCTAGAGAAATTCCGCAAATTAAAGTTGCCGAAGGTTTTCAATTTCTCGGTTTAGACAGTACCGACACATACGTTCAAAACTTTTTTGACCGCTACCCCGTTCGCCGTTACATATTCAAATTAAAAGCCCCCAAAAAAACAGGCAAACAAAATATCGGTTCTGTCACCTGGAACATCCAAGGTTCTAATTATACCGTTTACCCATCTCTTGGTGTCACAATTCATCGTTCTTTTGACTCTCCCGCTGTAACTGTTTCTTTATCCCCAAACAAAAAAACAGTATATGAAGGCGAACAATTTTCTGTTACTATTGCTTTTCACACCTACGAACACTTTGCAGGTTCTTTAACTCCAAAATCAATGGATTTAGGAAACGACTTCATTATTCATCGCTCTGATTTATCCAATCTTGACTTTAAACCAATTCCAAATTCAAGAGAACTCCAAGCAAGCGCAAAATTCGCTTGGCTTTCTCCAACAAAAAGTGGAACTCTAAACATTCCTTCTTTCACATTCAATTACACCAAACAAGGTGCGCCTAAAATCGTAGAAGAAAAAAAATCTAATGGAGGCTTTTCAATGAGTTTCAAATCTGTCAAACAAGAAACAGAAGAAGCCGAAGCCTCTACCACTCCAGTAAGCATAAAAGTTTTACCATTGCCTCCCGGCGCTCCGCAAGATTTTTCTTCAATGGTCGGTAATTATTCCTTTAAAGCAGAAATTGATAAAGACACATTAAAAGTTGGCGAAGCTTTAACATTATCCATTTCAATTAAAGGCGATGGAAAACCAGGAACAATCACAGATCCAAAACTTCCTGATTTTCAAGAATTCCGTTCTGTCCCACCAGAAACAAACATCCAGAAAAAAATCCTGAATGGCAAAACAATTACTTCTAAAGACATCAAAATATTTTTATACCCAAAACGCAAAGGGTCTTTTGAAATCCCAGAAATCTCTTATTCTTGGTTCAACCCTTCTAAAAAGAAATACGAAACAGCCAAAGCAGGCCCTTTTAAAATAGAAGTCGAAAAAGGCGATGCTGCAAGTGAAAATCAAAGTATATCCCATTCAACTCCACTCGTACAAACCAAGCAAGAAATCGAAACTCTTGGCTCTGACATTCGTTTCATCAAATCTGTTCCGCTTACAGCAGGGACTTTAAAAACCTATAAGCTTCCAGGTATCATTGCTTTTATTCTTTTACCAATCCCCTTCTATTTCGCTCTCATTTTTATTTGGAAACGCCATCGGAAAAACCAAAGCGATTTAGCTTTACTTCGCCAACGCAAAGCTTCTAAGAATTACAAAGCGGCTATAACACTTGCAGAAAAAGCACTTCAGACAAAAGATTCAAAAAGTTTTTATGCTGCTTTAGAATCAGCGTTAATTGGCTACTTAAGTGACAGAACCAACTTAGAATTCCGCGGCATGTTACGCAACACAAGGGAAACCGCTTTACGAGAAAACAAAGTCTCTGAAGAAAACATTTCAAAAATTGAATCCTGGCTAGAAAAATGTTCTGCCGGTCGCTTCTTACCAATGGCAGCTGACACAGAAAACAATCGTGTATTACAAGACTTCAGAAAATTCGTCTCAGGATTGGAGGTTTAAAATGAAATTTTTCTTTTTCCTTTTATTCTGCATCGTATCAGCATTTGCTTCAGAAAAGCCTGAAACTATTTTACAAAATGCCTCTACTGCCTACGAACAAAATAATTATGAAGAAGCTATTTCTCTTTGGAATTCTCAAGTCGAAAAAGGTTTAACCAATGCCGAGGTTCTTTATAATTTAGGTAACGCTTACTACAGACTCGGGAAAATTGGTAAAGCCATATTCTATTATGAATACGCATTAAAGTTTTCTCCGACCGATAAAGACATCATTTACAATCTCCATTTAGCGAAAGCACAAACTCGCGACAAAGTAGAATCTACGACAGAAGAAAATCCTATTCTTTCCACATTATTCACACTACACCATTTTTTAAGTTTAAAATCTCAACTCATTTTACTAGGTATTCTTCTTTGGCTTATGAGTTTATTAGCCTTTTTAAGAATAGCTCTCCATTCTCCGAAAGCAAAAAATATTTCTATCGGTTTTCTCTTTCTTTTGTCACTTATCTTTTGCACCATTCTTTCTAGTGCCGGCTATAAAATTTATCAAACTGAAACCGACTCCCGTGGTGTCGTCACCGCATCAAACACAGATGTTTTTAGCGGCCCAAACGAAAAAAATTCAACTTTAAATACAATTTCAGAAGGAACTGTTTTTCAAGTTTTATCTCTTCAGGGAAAATGGGTAGAAATATCTATCGGCGAACGCGTCCGCGGCTTTGTTTCACTTTCTGATGTAAGTATTATCCCATGATTTCTTCTATCGCTTGGCAAGGTGCATTAGCAAGTTTAATTGCAGGGTCGGCAACTGCAATTGGAGCCGCAGCCGTATTCATCACTCCCACCAAAAGTCAAAAATTTAAAGATGCCATGATGAGTTTTGCAGCAGGCATTATGCTTGCCGCTACATTTTTTGGTTTAATTTTACCTGGATTAGAGGCAGCCCAAGCACTTGGTTTTGAAGAAAAAATAGGAACCATTATTGTCGTAACAGGCATTTTAATGGGAACACTCCTTGTGTGGCTTTTAAACCATTTAATTCCTCATGAACATTTTGAAATGGGGCATCACGGGCTAGAAACTGCCAAACATTTAAAAAAAATCTGGCTCTTTGTTATCGCTATTGCCATTCACAATTTACCAGAAGGTATGGCTGTTGGTGTTGGTTTTGCCGGGAACAATGTTTCAAATGGGACCTCTTTAACACTTGGAATAGCCTTACAAAATATTCCTGAAGGTCTCTCCGTTGCCATAGCCTTATTTGCTGCCGGTTACAAACGCTTCTTTTCTTTTTTAATTGCTTCTCTAACTGGCTTATTGGAATTTGTTGGCGGTTTAATCGGAGTTTTAGCTGTAGGCTTTGCTGAACTTTCTTACCCTGTTATTTTAGGGATAACTGGTGGCGCTATGCTTTTCATTATTTCTGATGAAATTATCCCAGAAACGCATCACCAAGGTAACGAGTCTTTTGCCACATTTTGTTTAATCTTTGGATTTGTCTTAATGATGCTTTGTGATGTTTTATTAGCGTTCTAAACAGAAACCATTTTTGAAGCTATTTCTACAGCCAATTTAGCACTAAACATTTCTTCTTTTAAATCATCATACTCTTTAGAAAAAAAGACTTCATGTTCTTTTTCTAGTGCATCAAACTCATTACAATCAGCAAAAAATATTTTTTCTTGCTTTAATTCATTTTCTAACAAAATTTCTCTCCGTAAAATTTCTGCACATCTATCCACACTAAAAAAGCCCACCCAAGTTCCGCTGCAAATTTCTAATTCTACGGCATCTTCTGAAAAAACTCTACAAGATAAAATTTCATAATCCTTAGACTTCGTTAAAGCAAAAAACATCTCTAGATCATGCACCATTAAATCAAGAGCAACAGAAACATCTCTTCCTCTTTTTGAATAGTTATTGTGGCGAAAAAAAGATACTTTCCCTTTTTTAAAATCATTAAATGTTTTTTCTAAAATACCAAAACCAGCATGATAACGCTCACTATGACCAGGAAATAAAATTCTTTTTTGTTGTATCGCTAATTGTTCCAATTCAGCAACTTCTGTAACATTCAAGGCAACCGGTTTTTCAACAAAAACATCAAATCCTTTTAAAAGACCTCTTTTAACATATTCAAAATGCGTATTTGCCGGAGACGCAATAAACAGTATTTTTCTTTCTAAAAATCCATTCTCATTTCCTTGAAAAAACGCATCAACTGACTCATACGAATCCAACTCTTGAATAACTTCAAAACCTTTTTTTAACAAGCGCTCTTTATGGCGTTTTCCCATAACGCCCATTCCAATCAAAACAACCGGCCTTTTCATACCACAAAATATTAGAAATTTTACAACAACCAATCTTCTTGTTTATCGGCAACAAAATCCAATTCTGCCGAAATAGGTTTTTCATAAAGCAAAGAACAAATCTTAATATTGTGATAACCATTTCGTTTTAACGCATAAGCACATGCTCCTGTCGTTGCCCCCGTTGTAAAAACATCATCTACTATCACCACGCAATCTTCTTTTTTCACATTCATCCGTTTTTTTAAAACAAAGGCTCCTGCTACATTCAAAACTCGTTCTGATTTAGAAAGTTTTGTTTGAGAAACAGAAAAAGTCCTGCGCCCTAAAGCTTTCCAGACTTTCCCATTACAATAAGCAGCTAACGCAAGTGCAACTTTTTCTGTCTGATTATACCCCCTTTCTCTGAATCGAGATGGATGGAGCGGGACAGGCACAAAAAATACATTTCCTTCCAAAGAAAGCCATTCTTTAAAATTTTTTAATGTCTCTCCTGCAGACTTCACTAAATACGCCGCTAAACCTGGCATTGAAGAATATTTTAATCCATGAATTAATGCACGACTAACTGGCCCCATATTGTACAGAGAAAAAGCATTTTCAGAAACAGCACTTCCATGGCGCTCTTTTAAAAGTAATTCCCGGCAATTTTCACATAGCCAAGGGTCTAGAGGATTTTCGCCACAACCACAAGAAAGACAAACCGACCCAAATAAAAATCTAGAAACGATTCCTTTTAAACGCATAAAACATCTCCTTATAAAGTAAAACTTTTAACAGTCCTCTATATAAAGAAACGCCTAAAGCAAGAAAAAAGAAACTTTTTATTTTAAAATTTAATTTCGCCCTTTCATTTTATAACCTTGTAATCGCATATTACAAAGAAGCCCCACAAGGAACATACAAGTCATTGCAAAAGACCCGCCATAAGAAAGAAAGGGTAAAGGTAAACCAGTCACAGGCATTAAGCCTATAGTCATTGCAATATTAACCGTTATATGAAAAAAGAATATAGCACAAACTCCTGAAGTCACAAGCGTTACAAACGGATGAGAATACATTTTTGCTATTTCCATTGCTCTCCATAAAAACAAGAAATAAAGTCCCAAAACAATTAAGCAGCCCATTAAACCAAATTGTTCTCCAAGAACGCTAAAAATAAAATCCGTATGTTCTTCTGGTAAAAAACTTAAATTCGTCTGCGTTCCATTTCCATAACCTTTTCCAGTTACTCCGCCAGAACCAATTGCTGTCATAGATTGCAATACTTGATACCCATCTCCTTTCGGATCAGCCATTGGGTTAAAGAAAGTCTCCACTCGTTTTTGCTGGTGAGGCTCTAGATGGTTCCAAGCCATTGTACTCATATATCCGGCAAAAATATTCACTAAAAATATGACACAAGTAAAAACTATAGGTAAACGTCTACGATAAAGCAAAAAGCCTAGAATGCAAATAAAAGCCCCCCAAAGTAACTGCGAATAGGCAATCTGAGAATGCGATAATATTACAGAAAAAAATGGGCTTATGATAAAAAAGACTTCACTTAAATGTAACCCAGCCATAAATAGACAAGTAAGCGTAACCATTGTAAATACAAGAGCTGTACTTAAATCAGGTTGCCTTAAAACCAACACAAATGGCACAATGAACAAGAAAAAAGGCATCACAAAAGTTTTCATTTTTAAAAAATCAACAGGATGCCTGGAAAGCCAAGTTGAAATCATTAACAAGTATGCAATTTTTGCAAATTCTGATGGTTGTAATTTAAAAAAGCCTAAATCAATCCAACGTCCTGCACCTTTTACATCTCCTGCAAAAAATAAAACCACAACAAGCAATACAATAGAAAGTAAATACAAGGGCAAAGCTAAATTACGCCAAAAAGTAATTTTTACCAATGTCAAACCTACAGCAACAACAACACCTGCTGCAAAATAAATTATTTGTTTAAACCAAAAATTCTGATAAAAAGGAATCCCAGGCGTAAAAGCTGTTGCCGAATAAACAAGCAAAACCCCTATTCCCATAAGAACAAAGGTCGTTGCAATAAACAACCAATCCATTTTTTTCGTTTTTCCAAGTATCGAATCTTTTTTCATGGGTTGTTTCCTATCGTTAAAGAATCTCTTGAAAAATAAGCTTCCATTACTTGTCTTGCAATCGGCGCGGCAAGCGCGCCACCGCCACCAGCCGCTTCAAGAATCACAGAGACAGCTATTTCTGGAGCATAAAGTGGAGCGACACCTGCAAACCAAGCGTGAGTTTTTTCTCCTTTCTTCCATTCACCAGAACCTGTTTTTCCACCGACACGAATCCCTTTTACAGCACCACGTTTTCCTGTTCCGCCAGGATGGTTTACCACAGAATCTAAACCAGCTAAAATAACCTTATGCGTTGTTTCTTTCATCGTTCCAGATCGAATAATTTCTGGTTCAAATTTTTTAACAACCATTCCATTCCTATCACGTAATTCTTTCATTAAATGAGGCTTGTATACGCCAGCATTTGTAGCCAATGACCCCACAAGAACTGCTTGTTGTAAAGGTGTTACTAATTGCCCTTGTCCAATCGATAAATTCAAAATCAAACCTCTTGCCCAACGCCAACCAGAACGTTTATTTCTTTTATTAAAACTCGCCGAATCAGGAAGCCAACCACGTCTTTCGCCAGGAATATCGATACCTAAAACTTCTTCACCTAAGCCAAATCGACGTCCAAACTCATTAATTCGTTCCATATCGATTTCAAGCCCTGCCTGATAAAAATAAACGTCACAAGAAAGTCTTAAAGCATTAACCACATTCAAGTTTCCATGCACTCCCCAACATTTTTGATAACGGTTTCCAAAACGGTAGCCACCATCACAAAGGTGTGGGTAATATTTGTTCACAGAAAGTAAGCCATGTTCTAATCCGGCCCCAGACGTCACTAATTTAAAAATAGATGCTGGGGGGTAAACTCCTGCAATAGCTCTATTCAACAACGGTCTTGTAGAATCAAGAGCAACCTTTGCCCAACCGCGATTTCTCTCCCGTCTTTTCAAAGAAAAAACATTCGGGTCAAGACGTGGAGAACTCACCATAGCGAGAATTTCTCCATTACGTGGGTCAATAGCAACAATAGCCCCTTTCACAGAATCAGGCAAAGCTTTTTCAGCCGCTTCTTGTACTCGCAAATCAAGAGTTGAAACCAAATGCAGCCCAGGCAAAGCAGGTTCTTCACCCATACCTTTGATTTCACTTACAATTCGCCCAAAAGCATTCACTTCAACCGTTCTTACACCATCTTTCCCACGAAATTCTTCATCATATTGCTGTTCAAGCCCTTTTTGTCCAATTCTATCCCCAGGATTATACTTATCCTTATACTCGGGTTTTTCAAGTTGTTTTTCAGAAATTTCACTTGTATACCCCAATGCATGTGCCGCTAATGTTCCATAAGGGTAATCTCTACGAGACTCCGTTATTGCATAAATTCCTGGCAATTCATGTGAATGTTCTTCAATTATTGAAACTTCTTCAGGCGAAGCATCTTCTAAAATCCGGATAGGTCTGTTTTTTATCCATACTGAACGCTGAAAAGCCGTATCAAGCGAGGCTGAATCAATCATTCTACGCCCAGAAGAATCTTTAATTCCTAATAACAAATTAAATAAAGCGTCTTTAGCTTCTCGCGATTTAGGCATACGTTGTGCATCAAGAACTATTTGATAAGATGGTCTGTTACGCACAAGAACTTTTCCATTCCTATCAAAAATAAAACCACGTTCTGCATCTATTTCCATTCGTCGGATACGATTATTTTCCGAACGTGCAAAATTATCTTCATAATGCACATATTGCAAATAAAAAAGCCTTATCCCTAATACACAAAACGCTCCCCAAACTAACACCAGAAAAGCCAGAACTTTCATATTCCGGTTTTGAAGTTCTTCATTTCCATTCAGTGCCTTAGACATGAGTTTTTCTGTGTTTACTACGGAACAAGAAATAGAAAATCAAAGTACCACAAATAACTGTATAAATACCATTCGGTATAGAACGAGTTAAAAAGAAATGCGTCATCTCACTATGAGAAAGTGTCGTCAAAGAAAGGAAAATCAAATCATAGAAAACAAAACCCAATGCTAAAATCACTATCCTTAAACTCAATCTCAGAGTTAAAAAACGGGCTTCTAACAAACCAACTAAAAAACCTAGTAAAGTCATCGCAATTGTTGCAGACCCAAGCCATTCCACAGGGCCATAAATATCACAACAAAAACCGATTAAAAATCCCCACAACGCAGCAGCAACCGTTCCTTGTTTAAATGCTAAATACACAATAAAAATCAACAAAAAATCAGGCGTTGCTCCAAACACAGAAATCCATTTTGCAACAGTCGTTTGCAAAATAACGCAAAGCAGAAACGCAAAAATGGTAATAATCACTTGCAACTTTTTCATTCTAAAAGCTCCCGAACAATCCAATCCGGTTCTTTTTGCATTATAAAGACTTCTTCTAATTGACTCACTTCCTGAAATGGTTGTATTACCATTGTAGAAAGCACATCCATATCATGAGGTACAATTTCTTTAACCACACCAACGCCTATTCCTTTAGGGAAAATGCCTCCTAACCCAGAAGTCACTAAAGTATCCCCTTCCCGGATTCCAGCGTGTGCTGGCACTGTAGCCGCAAGCCTTTTACCATCAAAGGATTCGGCAAATCCCACAGTCCGGGTTCTCATATTCAAAACAGAAAATTTTAAATTCGGATCTACAATAACTTGTACTTGTGCATGGTGAGAAGC
The DNA here is from genome assembly GCA_045629945.1 of Fibrobacteraceae bacterium. Taxonomy (GTDB): domain Bacteria; phylum Fibrobacterota; class Fibrobacteria; order Fibrobacterales; family Fibrobacteraceae; genus UBA1765. The sequence continues at coordinate 70,930 of JAZQSE010000024.1, read as the reverse complement.
TACTTTCGCCACACGTCCAACCAATCCGGACATTGAAAAAACAGGCATATCTGTTTTTAAACCATCAGCCAAGCCACGATTCACAATAAGAGTTGTTACCAACCGTCCAGGATTACGTCCAATAATTCGGGACGTCACTATAGGATAATCCCAATGGTTATCAAAACGCACTAAAGCCCGCAGACGCACTAACTCACGTAAGCCATCTCTTGCGTAATCCAACTCTAAACGAAGTCTTGCATTTTCTTCTTTTAATTTTTCATTTTCCCCTAAAACATTTCGAAAATCATCAACAGAAGCCACTAAATATTGCACAGGGTAAAAAACTGTTGATAAGAATGCAGATGTCAATCGCTCTTTGGCAGGCATCGGCAAAAGCCGCATACTAGAAGCCACAAACAATAAAAATGCCAAAACTAAGATACCGCGCCCAAAGGCACAAAACTTACGGAAAATTCCGCCAAGCTTCAGCATCAATAAAGTCTCCTATTAAACCTAATTAGAAGAAGCAATCAATACAGGGCGATATTTTTCCAAATCTTCCAAAATACGTGCAGTACCTTTACATACACAAATGAGAGAATCATCTATCACATTTACAGAAAGACCGGTCACCTGGCGAATTTTCGCATCTAATCCGCGAAGAAGAGAACCACCACCCGTCATGATAATTCCTTTATCATAAATATCGGCAGAAAGTTCTGGAGCAGTTCTGCTCAAAGTATCCTTAATAGTATCGATAATAGCTGTAATTGGCTCATTCAAAGCTTCGCGAATTTCTTCACTTGTAATGGTTACGGTGCGTGGCATGCCCGCAATATGGTCATGACCTTTTACTTCCATTGTCAATTCTTCTTCTAATGGGAATGCTGAACCAATTTTAATTTTAATCTGTTCAGCACTTGTAGGGCCAACACCCAAGTTATACATCTGACGCATATAACGGATAATTGCTTCATCCATTTCATCACCAGCCGTACGGACAGAACTCTGGCAAGCAATACCATTCAACGCAATCACAGCAATATCAGAAGTACCACCACCAATATCAACGACCATATTCCCAGTAGGGTCTTCAACTGGTATTCCCATACCAATTGCTGCAGCCATTGGTTCATGCACAAGATGAACTTCTTTTGCACCAGCATGTGTTGCTGCGTCAATCACTGCACGTTTTTCTACTTCAGTAATTCCAGATGGAACACCAACCACCACACGCGGATGAACAATAAACAAAGGATACTTTTGAACGCGCTTGATAAATGTTGTTAAAAGTGTTTCAACCAAGTCAAATTCAGCAATAACACCATCACGCATCGGGCGAACGGCTCGCAATAAATCATCTGGTGTACGACCAAGCATTTTCTTTGCTTCAGAACCAATCGCCGCCACACGATTGTTTTTTACATCTACCGCAATAACAGTTGGTTCGTTAATTACAAGCCCCTGTTTTGCTACATGCACAAGCGTATTTGCTGTGCCTAAATCAATTCCAATATCACAAGAAAATAAGCCGAACAAAATCGAATCCTTTTTTTAGATTTTTAATGCCTATAAATATAGTTATTCCTTAAACGTTCCATAACCCCATTCTTTCAAATATCTATCCCATTGGCGATAGTGAACATCATATCGGTATTTACGTTTTTGAAACATCGGGATTTTGTCATAAATAAAAAAATCAACTTCAGCATAGGCAGAATAAATTTCTGCAGAAGCTCCTTCAAAAAATCTCAAATCGCGAATCACATAAAATGGCGAATCGACAAGGGCAGAAGGCTGCCCCCCAACCATAACTTCAGCCACCATAAATTTCAAGTCTTCCTGTAAAAAATCAGACAATTTAGCTTCTAGCCTATCTTGCCTTTCAGCACAAGCACATAACATTAAAAAACTAAAACACAACAATAATTTCCGCATGTTCTAAAAATAAAAACTCTTCGGTAAAAATACCGAAGAGTTTTTAAAATTTTTCTTAAAAATTAGAAAGCGTATGTTGCAGAAATTCTAGAGAACAAGCGGCCTTCACCCTGGAATGGATTGCGGAAAAGCAAATCTTCAGCAACTAAAACATCGATTTTCAACTTTTCTTCAATGTTAATTCCAAAACCAAAGCCTACATGGTCATCAGCTGTTCCGTTAGCAAGCGGATTTGTGCTAAAATAATTTCCATCTGTTGCACAAAGACCATCTTGTTTACCTGCATTAGCCCAATGTTTATCACATTCTGTATAGAGGATAGACTTCTTACCACCAACGCGAATTACAAACCAATCCCACCAAATATTGCGTTCAATACCGAAGCTGATTTGGCCACCCATTTCTTCGCGTTCATCACGGAATTCTCTTTCAGCAGAAGCATCATAAGATGTTCTACCTGTTTCATGGTCAAAAGACCAATTACCTGCTTCCGTTTTGTTCCAGATAAAGTCTACACCCAACCAGAAGAAACCTCTATCCAAAGCCACGTTAATACCAACGCCGACTTGGGAATGAATATCTTCAATTCCTGGAGCTTGAATATAATGGGCAGAAACAGCTGGGACAAGTTCACCATCCAAAGCATCTAAAGAGAAGAATGCACGAGCTTTACCTAAATAAGAAAAGTCGCCATCATCAAAGAAACTTTTATGATCACTACCATATTGGACTCTAGCAAGGCCAAAAGCAAGTTCTAAATCCATGCTATTTCCAATTTGCCAGTTAACACCTCCATCTGCGCGAACAACAGATGCATAAGCGGAATAATCCGGCTGATAACTACCATCATCTAAAAGACGACCGCCATCCTGGTGAGCGATAAAAATATGTAAACCTAAAGCGTTACCATTTGCAAGAGTTCCACCAAGGAAACCATCAAAATTAGTAACGGTTTCTGGCACTTCTGATTCTGTTCCATTTTCCAAAATTACACTTGTCGGCAAGAAACGACCAAGTTCAGAATCCATACGTCCGAAAAGACCACCGATTGTCAAACGTGGATCCGGATACTCACCTGAACCTAAGCCTAAAGAGAAAATTCCACCGAAATTAGGGTGTTGTGGATCTCTGTTTTCACCCACAGCCACATTTTCATTATAAAGGCCAAATTCGCCAATTAAATAATTAGGATACAGATTTATGTTAGCAGGGTTATCAAAAATGCTTACATCATCCATGATGTAAGTAGTATTTTTACCCATAGATTCTACACGTGCAAATGTTGCAAATGCAGAGCCAACACCTAAAATGCCAAAAGCAGCACCAACAGCTAAAGCAGACTTCAAATTCATCAAAAGACTCCTCTGATTAAACTTATACTAAAGTTAAATTTATCTAAAAAAAAACGCAATATTTTTTTTAGAAATATTCATTTTTCTTAAAAAAAATAAAACTTTTCTCTATCAAATTTATCCCTACTTAAAACACACAAGTTAGATTTGCCTTTCATTTTCTCAATTCATTTATTTGATATTATCCTAAAAAACAACTCATAACAAGTGAAATAAAACTGATTGCAGGAATTGTCATAAAAAATTACTTGTGCCGAATGAGTTTATAAGCCTCTTACAACGGCAATCCACAAGAAGTTCATTCAAAACTTAGCAATGCCAGAAAAACTCCTACAAAATAATAGTCAAAGGATTTTTTCATAACCGCCAGATGGCTTTTACGGAACTACCGGCGTAGCCGGTAGTTTTCTTTATACAAAAAAAGACCTCGCTAAAAAGCAAGGTCTTTTTATAAGTTCCGAACAATTATTCAGAGAAGGTGAATGGGATAGTAACAGTGGTGTTACCAGATTTAACCTTGGAGAATGTCCAACGGCTAACTGCACCCTTAATAGCTGTATCAAATTCACCGAAACCTGTTGTAGCAGAAGCAATAGAGATGCTGATAATGTCGCCACCAGGAGCAATGGTGAACTTCAGCGTTACTTTACCGCTAAATCCAGGTTTTTTCTTCAAGAACTTGTTATAGATGTGACGTAAGCCAGGAGTACGCTGACGCACCACTTTCATGATGTCTGCAGCACTACGAGAGCCTCCACCAGCACCCATATCGATATCACGTTCAGACGGAGTCTTGATACGGCCTTTAGCTTTTGTGGAAACTCCACCGCCACCGCCGCCCAAAAGACCGGCCAAGCCATCACCGATACCACCGGAACCACCTTCAGCATAACCTTCATTGAAGCCACCGTCAGCTTTACCGCGACGACCACCCATTACAGTTTTACCTGTGGTTTGGAGACCAGCAACGTCTTTGAGAACTTTATTAATATCTTTTGCAAAGTTCTGGTTTTTCATCAAGTCGTAAGCACCGGCACTAGCGTTTTTGGTCTGAGCGGTCAAGAGTTTCAACACACCACGAGTTTGTGGAGCATTAGGTTGACCCTTACCACGTGGTTTACCACCACCGCCAGCCTTCTTACGAGGCTTTTCAGGTTCTTTTTTCTTCTTTTCTTCTTTCTTTTCTTCTTTCTTTTCTTCAATAGTCATTGAAGCAGAAAGGTCCGCAGCGGCAGAGTCTTCGAAGATAACTTCTTCAACGACCGCTTCGTACATAGAAGCCCAAAGAGAGAAAGCCAAAGCTACTACAAGAGAAATACCAGCAATCCCGGCCATCTTCTTATCCGATTCCGGCATCAAAGACGCTACTAAAGGATCCATGCGTTCTTTTGTTTTCTTTTGTTTTGGTTGTGCTTCTGCCATAATTATTCCTCCCCGCCGTTTTTCATCATAACAGCAAAGGCTATGTTGGTATAACCCGCAAAGCCACAAGTAGCCATCACTTTATACATTGCATCATAAGGAATGTTCTTGTCAATCTGAACAACGATATTTCCTGCTTCGTCAGCTGGTAAACCAGCAGCAAGAGCATGTTCTTGTTCAGCTTTACGACGTTCTTGGAGAACAGAGTCTACTTTTGTCAACAAGAGTTCTTGTTGTTGCAAAACTTCATCTGTTGAGATGATTTTAGCATTATCCACCAGAACATAGTTCGCATCAACAACAACAGTCAATGACACTTCTTTTGGCTGAACCTTGGACGTAGAAACAGGAAGAATAAGGTTTTCTGCCTGAGTTACAAGCTGGCCTTCCGCATCAATGTTCTTAATCATGAACACGAGAATAATAGTCATCATGTCCATCATTGACGTAAGAGAGAATGGCACGTCCTTGCCATATTTACGCGTTTTTCTAGCCATTAGCCACCTCCAAGTTTAGCCAAGTTGACTTTGGCGAATCCTGCAGATTTGGCGCGGTCCATCAAAGAGATGATCTTGTCAAACTGCGTATCATCGTTTGCAACAACAATGATGTTATCGACATCTTCAAGGTCAATAAATTGCGTATGGATAGCAATCAAATCCTTGGCAATCAAATCATAAGCAGAGAGCGGATAAATAATGTTTTTTGCAGCATCTTCCGGTTTCAACTTACGAGCGGAGTTTGGAGTTAAAGTAGCGAGAGCTGTACCAGCACCAGGCTTTTTCAAACCTGCTGGAGCCTTTAAACCACCAGGACCTTCACCAGTCATAGCAATAAATTCGTTATTGCCATTTACGAATGCGCTATCAGGAACGTTTTCCCCTTGAGAGGAGTAAAGTGCCCAACGAACGCGACCTGGATCTTCTTCTGAAGTTTTTTCCAAAGCCCACAATTCGATTGTTTCAATTTCGTACAAATATTTTTCCTTGTCCATTTCCTGGCCATCTTGGCATTTAGGACCATGGCCTGCGTCTACAGCAGCTTTCACTTCTTCTGGAGAGTAAGTAATGAGCTTACTGTCAGATTTACAACGGAACGTCCACATTTCTTTAAAGTAAACGTTAGGTTGGAAACCACCACGAGCACCAATAACCAAGTATTCAGGAGTAATAGCCAAGGAGAGATTCAATGCCTGTTGATCCGGTTCCGGTGGAGCATCGTTTGTCATATTCATCATGCTTCTTTCAGGGAGCGTGACTTCAACAATAGCGAGCTTCTGGAAAGCGGTCATAGACAACAGCATCGGAATCAGGATCGTAAACAGACCCATCGCCGGGAGTAGGTCCGGTTCTTCTGGCTCTTTTGGCGGCTTGACTTCTTTTGCCATATTTTACCACTCCATGTGTTAAACTATTAAACCAGGTATATTAGGACAAAGAGTTAATAATTTTAAGACCCTTTTCTTCCATTTCTTGAATCAAGCGTTCGCTGTTCATATTGAGAAGACCAACAAGAACAAGAAGAGGAACTGCAGAAAGAAGACCTAAGAGAGTCGTACCCATAGCGATAGCAATACCGTCAGCAAGTGCTTTTGGACGTTCAGCAGCAGGTTTGTTAGCAACAGCGTCGAACGTAAAGATAAGACCATAAATCGTACCCATAAGACCAAGGAGAGTAGAGATGGAGGCCATAACAGAAATGATACTTACATAACGAGTTAAACGAGGTGCTTCTGTGAGGAATACGGCGTCACTTGCGTTAACCATTGCATCACGACCTTTGTCATGGTTTGCAACGATAGATGCCATAACCTTAGCAATAGGAAGTTTTGACTTTTCAGCAAAACTCAATGCTTGGTCATATTGCTGAGAAGATACCAATTGACCGAATTTCTTCAAGAAATCAGCACGACCTTTACCACTCTTCAACATAACGTAAATGATACGTTCAATTGAAAAACCAAGGCCGATAATGAAAACGACCAAGATAAGCCACATAAATTGCCAACCATCAGATTCAGGACTGAAAGATTGTAGCATTTTTCCCATGATAAATACTCCTTATTCGAGAGGTTAAATTAATTGATTCCTAGTCCATATTTATCTTTTTTATGCAAAATTGGATACCCAAAAGCAGTAAAAAAATCTTTACTCCTGTAAAAAAACAAGCTTTTTCTACTCTAAACCCCCATTTTTTTACGAATGTTACTTTCTTTTTTCATTACTTACTCATTTTTACATTTAAAAAAAACACTTTTCTGCTAATTTTTCCCTTTTCTTTAGCGTCAAAAAGAATGATTTTTATCTCTAAAAAGAGTGTTTTTATCGCCTTTTTATAATAGTTTTTCCTGTTTTTTTTAACGTCTTTTTTTTGTTTTGTCTTATAACTTTTGACATTATTTTAGTGACTCTTTTATAACTTTAGTCATTCATATTAACCAATCAATTTTTTCTTATTACATATAAATTAATAAAATATTCTTTTGTATAAATTCACACTATTTTCAGAATCTTTTTTTTCTTATAAGTTAAGCATCTTACTATAAATTAAGGGCTCTACACGGATTATCATACCCATACCTATTCCTAATTTGTAATTAAACACAAAACAAAAAAACATTTCTGACAATAAAAAAAGAACGAACCCTAGGATTCGTTCTTTTTAAAATTATTGCTACTATGGAGCTACCGGTGCAGCTGCTGCTCCTGGAGGAGGTGGAGGAGGAGCCAACTTAGCTCTCAATTCCTTGAGTTCCTTTTTCAACTTTTCAGCTTCTGCTTTGGCTTCAGCGATAATGTCACGATATGTGGCAATCTTTTCTTCTGGAGTCATCACAGTAGAAGCAGCAATCTGTTCGATACGAGCTTTCGTCTTGAAGTATGCTGGATCTTGGAAGAGCGTGCTTGGGTCAAATTTTTCAATTTTAACAGCCAAGGCTTCGTTAGATTCATCCAATGTCTTCAAAGTTTCGTAAAGCTTTGCAGTCCATTCGTTTTCAATACCATAATGAGCGGCAGCTTTAATACCAGTGGCACACTGTGGTGCAGCAAGGTCTTTTGCAGCTTGAGAACGATTCTGCAATTCTTCTCTATAAGCTTCCAAGTCTTCATGAACAGCAAACTGTGCATCTTCAAGAGCCATACCTTCGTATTCTACATATTCATTTACGATTGTAGCACTATCTGGCAATGGAGAGTTAGCAAATGCATCAGCTACTTCTACGAACACAGCACAACCTTGATAATACATTTCAATATAACCTGCTTCAGCCGCAATCACATCTTCATTATAGAAACCCTGATCACGAGCGAGGTCAATATTTTTCTGGAAGATTGGGCGAGCTTGTTCATAGTAACTAGGGAGCTGTTGCACAATACCAATACGTTCTGCAAAGATTTCTTCGTCTGTTTTGCCGTTCAATTCTTGTTCACGAATCTTAGCAGCCATTGTCACAAAGAGCATACCCATCTTATTGGTAGCACGGAATGTCCACTTTTCAGATGCGTAAGTTGCAGATTTAGAGTATTGAGACATAGCTTTCTGCAAGATATCAACTAAGCTCTTGATAATCTTAGCTTTTTCTTTTTCAGAGCCTTTCAATACAAGCGGTTCCATCTTTTCTTGTTCAAATTCACCTAAATGGAAGGCAGCTTCAGCAGGAACAGATGGGTCAGCATTCTTGATCTGCAAACCGAACTTATCATAGGCTTCAAGAGTCTTTTTATAGTATTCAGCTGCAGAAGCAAAATCCTTAAGTTCCATATAAGCACGAGCTGTACCAACATAAGCGGCAATCAACTTTTCTTTATCTTCTTGATAGTTCTTGATAAAGAACTTGTATTCTTGAGCAGCCAATTCCCATTTCTTAGCATTCTGGTAAGCAAGAGGAATACTAAATGCAGCATCAAGAGCATAAGAAGACTTTGGATAATCCTTTACAAGATCTTTAGAGCAACGAATTGCTTCTTCAGTCATCTTAGCTTCGTCATAGGTCAAGCAAGCACTATAAAGCATACTTGGAGTTTTTTCGTGCTTTGGATAACGTTTGTAAGCAATTTCGTAAGTCATAGCTGCTTGTTTCTTATCTGGGATAGAATCATAAGTTGTAGCAGCGAAACCAATTGCCTGGAATGCCATAGAATCTTGTGGGAAGTTTTCTGTAATGAACAAGAAAGTCATAGCAGCATCACGCATCTTGTTGTCTTTCTTGTAGTTAGAAGCCGCACGCAAAATAGAGCGGATTGTAAGTGGAGAACTTACATAAGAGCGAGGCATCAACATAAATGTTTCAGCAGCTTTTGAATAAAGCTTTGCATTTTCGTAAGCAGCAGCAGCTTCGAAGATAGCCTTATCCGCAAATGATGCATTCGGATAACGTTTAACAAGATCTAAATAAGCAACAGCACCGGCTTCATACTGACCACCCTTAACTGCACGTTCTGCTTTCTGGAAGAGAACAGCAGCAATAGCTTTTTCAATTTCTTTTGCCATAGAGTCATTGCGAGTAGCCTTGACTTCTGTATATTGCTTATAGAGCCATTCAAATTCCTTTTGAGAATCATCAAGTTGGTCAGATTCCAACAAGGACTGAGCAAGCATACGACTAATCAACAAAATATATTTGTGATTCGGGAAACGTTGTTTCAAATCACGAAGCACAACAACAGCCGTTTTATGTTGCTTTGCGTTATAATGAACAATAGCAGCGTTGTAAGCAAGTTCAGCAGCTTCTTCTTTTTGACCAAACTTTTTCATGTACAAGTCAACTTGAGCGAAGTAAGCTTTTGTTTCTGGTAATGCGTAAGCCTTAACAGGGTCATTGGCAGCTTTATTTTTCATAGCTTCTTCACGAGCTTGATCCATCATGAGAACTGCGTTATAACCAGCTTCTTCTTTCTTGAGAGCCACATCTGTGTTAGGTGGACGACGACCATAACGATTGGTGTCACAATCAACAATCCAGTTAAACATTTTTGCGGCATTTGCAAACTGAGACATTTCTTGGTATACCAAAGCCAAATTAATATGAACTTTGTATTCATCCCAAGTAGGTTCTTTTGCATAACGTTTCAAGAAAGCATTATAACCTTCAATAGCTTTTCCAAATCTTTTCTTACCGCCTTCTGTATCACCAGATTTCATAAGCTTAGCAGCTTGAGCATGGTCATACTGTGGAATGTCCAACATAGCACTGCGGATTGCAGATTCAGCATTTTTTACAGATGCTGGGTATTGTTGGTTTTTCTTATACCAAGAAGAATTGCGGTCATAACGTTTTACAACTGTATAACGATATTCCTGAGCTTCATCAAACTTTTGTTGCAAAATAAGAATTTCAACAATTGCGATATCAGCCAAAGGAGCATCGATGTAATTTGGGTTGATAGCCATTAAACGGCGGAAAGATTGAACTGCTTCTTCGTTACGGTCGTGGTCTTTGTTCTTCATACCGATACGATAGTAGAGAGAATCTTTAAATGAAACTTTCTTGTCTTTCAAGAACGTTTCAGCTTCTTCTACACCACCACCTTCAAGGTCAGAGAAAGCTGCTGCCATAAAGTCCATAGCTTCTGCACGTAAGTCGCTAGGATATTTACCAGCATCAGCACCAACAATGTAATCGAAGTATTTAACAGCAGCAGTTTCAAATTCAGCAATGTTATAATAAGATTCTGCCAAGTGATACATAGCAAGAGCTGCTTCTTTACCCGTAAGGTTTTGGAAGCCAGTCACCTTGTTGTAAGCACTAATAGCATCTCTAAATTTACGATTCATGAAGTGGTATTCAGCAATACGGAGCCATGCTTTTGGTACAAGCCCGTTGTCTGGGAAGTTTTTAACCAACTTCATACGCAATTCATAAGCTTCTTTTTCCTTACCAGATGCTTCCAAAACAAATGAAGCCTGGAACATCACGACTGGAGCACGATCTGCTTTAGGATACTTATCGATGTATTCTAAGAAGTATGCCAATGACTTTTCATGATTTGCTTTTGGGAATTCTCCCAAAGACTTACATTTAGCAGGTTCATTATCACGGTCTGCACACCATGCAGCATCTTCTTCGTATTTAGCCATTTTATCAAGATGGAGTTTTTCTTCCAATTGATACTGATAATGGCCTAATTGTTGCAAAGCACTTGCACAACGGGAACTCTGTTTACCTTTACAAAGGTTTACTTGCTTTTCCCATTGAGCAATGGCATCAGTCATACCTTTTTCATCAAGGCCACCAGAACGGCAAGCCTGTTCAGCCTGATTCTTCAAAATTTTATAAGAACTCGCGCAGCTCTTATAATCAGAAGAACCTTTTTTCATAGCCTTACATTTGGCAAATAATTTTTTAGCTTCGGCTGTTTTTTCTTTACAAGGATCCGCAGCAAATGAAGTACCTATCAAAGTGGCCAAGGCTACGGTAAATAAAAACGCTTTCTTCATTTTTGATTTCCACCTATGAATTAATCAAAGAAAAGGAAAACTGGATTATTCCAGTTCTCCTAAATCTTCAAGTTCTTGAAGTTCCTGAGATGCTTCGCCAGCACCACCAGCCATTTTTGTTTTCACAGTAGCAAGAGTAAAGCCTGCGTCTTCAGCGATACGCTTGCGGTTTGATTCAAACCTATCACTCTGAACAGAACGTTGCATAAATGCGGCGTGGTCTTCAATTGCTTTATTGGCTTTATCAAAAGAAGGGCGCAATGCAGCACGTTTTTGTTCAACACGAGGAGTTGGAAGCTGACGAGAAAGATCCAACACTTGAGCCTGAACTGAATCAAATTCTGCAAGTTGATTATCATAAGCTTGCTGAGCGCTATCACGAGCAGCAGCAGAAACTACTGGCTGATCGGTCAACTTAGAAGCTTCAGACAATGCTTTTTCAGCATTTTGGTAATCTTTCTTCATAAAGTAACAATAACCTTGAACCAAATAAGCTTCAGAAACCAAGAATGATTGAGGCAAATTGGAAATAATCCATTGTGCGTGTTTCTGAGCATCATCTGGTTTGTTTACTTTCAAGAAAGACCATGCAATACCAAGCTGAGCTTCATCATACACAGGTGAACTTGGTTGAACTTGTGCATAAAGTGCAGCAGCGGCAGCAATGTCTGGATTTTCACCAGAGAAATAAATATGACCTAATTTAACTTTTGCAGCATCTTGCAAGTCACGTTCAGAAAGGTTAGAAGTAACTTGTTCAGTAATATCACGGAAACAACTTTCTGCTTCATCCCACTTACCCATGCGGCTATAAGCAATACCCATTGTATAGCGAGCGTAGAAGTAGTTAGCGTTACCAGGAAGAATAGCAGCAAGGAGTTCTACAGATTCTTGATACAAGCCTTGTTCGAACTTAATCTGACCTGCAATATAGTCAGCGTCTGCCTTCACATCACTTTCACCAAAGCGCTTTGCAATGTTTTGATACTTCTTCATAGCATCATCAAACTTGCCTTCCTTATAGTCGATATTCATCAACTGGAAGTGATATTTAGCACGTTGGTCAGAATTTGGATAACGCTTGATAGCGTCTTCATAAACGGCACGTGCAGCGGTATGCATACGAAGGTTTTCAAATGATTTAGCTTTATAGAATGCAGCCTGGTCAACCAAGTGGAATGCAGGATACTTTGTTTGAACCTTACCAAAGGCATAAGCAGCACCTAAGAAGTCACGATTCAAGTAAAGACGCATTGCAGCACGATAATCGTTTTCTGGTTCGATTTTCAAACGACGATATCTTTCTTCACCAATAGCTTCTTCACGAGTATTGCCGAAACGAGTGGTCAATTTCAAAGCCCAAATGAAACCACGATTTTTCTTTTCAATCAAGTCATCGTGAGACATTTCGAAATCTAAAGCAACATACTTCAAGAAGAATAAATCCTTGACGTTAACTGTTGCACCAACAACTGGGTAACCTTCTTTTGTGAAGCGAAGACGAACACCCAAGTGAGAAGACAGATAGTAAGTGGCTGTAAAACTCATTTCGAGATTCATACCATCACCACCTTCAGAGTCTTCGTGCAGAACATCAATCAAAGAAAATTCTGCTTTAACTTCAAGCATTCTGTTCAAACCACGGTAGAACAAAGAGAGGTTCAAGTTGCTAGGAATCTTGTAAGCTTCGTCTGCAGTGAAAAGCACAAACGAATAACCAGAAGATTCTGCTTCAGTGCTAACCGCTGGAGCAATAGCATTCTGGAAAGCAAGGCCAACTTGCAAGAAACCAAAACGGGAATTAGCAATCGGATTCCAACTAATACCGAAGTCGGCACCAATTGTCAACTGTTTGTTTTCACCAAATTGGTCAATTTGCAAAATAGAAACATCTACACCGAATGCTAAAAATTGCATTAAGTTATAAGCATAACCAATCATGTAAGCATTTTCAATGTAAGACTTGCCACCATCAATGGAAGCTCCGTTTTCAAAGAACGAGAAGCCAAGCGTATGCTTGTAATCCATTGGTAAAGTGAAAGAAACATATTCCTGGCTAGCTTCGCCACTAATGGACTGGAAGAAGCCAATACTCAATTCCATTTGATCTGTTTCTGCAATACCAGCTGGGTTTACATACATGGAGGTATTTCCACCGAATTCCCCGAACCAGTCGTTCTGCTGATACTTGTGTGGGGAATATGTGGGAGAAGCAGCCAAAGAACTAACAAGCGCAAGCCCGAGGGCAGTTGATTTGATGAAGCTATAACGAGTCACCTAACCTTCTCCTTTACTTAATGTCCGTACGTTTGAATTCGATGCGACGATTCTTCGCACGACCTTCAGCAGTCTTATTGGAGGCAATCGGTTCTGCATCTCCGACACCCTTTGTTTGAATACGACTATCGGCAATACCTTTTTCTACAAGGAATGCCTTAACGGCCGCGGCGCGGTCTGCAGACAATTCTTTATTCTTTTCTTTGCGGCCAACGTTATCGGTGTGACCAACAATTTCAAATGTCGTTTCTGGGAAAGATTCCATAATATCTACCACTTTCATCAAGGAGATATAAGAATCTTGAGTGATTGTAGCTTTACCAGATTCAAAGTTTACACCATCAAGAACAAAGACTTTCTTTGGTGGTTCAGGAACTTCATCTGGGCAGCCATCATCATCTTTATAGCTGTTAAATGCTTCAGCTTGTTCTGGGCAGAGGTCAACATTTTTACAAACGTGTGCGTATTGATCAAACTGAGCTTTAGCTTCAACCCATGGATCACAGATACCATCACGGTCGTTATCTGCATCTGGGCAGCCATCATCATCTTGAACACCATCAAAGTCTTCAGCTTCTTCTGGGCACTGGTCTAACCCGGAACAAACTTCCATATACTTATCAGCAACATTGTCTTCTGTTACCCATGGATCACAAAGGCCATCTGCATCTGTATCAGGGTTACGAGTTTCTTCAACAACTTCTACAACCACTTCTTTTGGTTGAGTCGTAAGACCAATGTCGGATTTGCCTTTACCACGTTTCAACAAAGGAGATGTTGAAGAACAGTAGAAGTCAGGATTAGAGAGAGAAGCGTTGTTGAACTTAGGATCTAAAGAAACATTAGTGCGGTTCACCTTAATGAAACGGTTGAACGGATAATAGTTCTTATAGATGTCGTTGTATTCCACCTTTGTCTGACCTGCAGCTGGGTCAGCATAGACACCATAATAATGGTTATCCATGAAGATGTTATTGCGAGCAACCACGTTAGATGGTCCTTTCAAAGCAAGACCAGAATAACCATTGCGCATCACAACGTTATGTTCAATATTAGCATCTAGTGATTTAGCACCCCATGCCAAAATCCCGGACCAGCGGTTCCCGTATACCACATTGTTACGAAGATCTGGTAAAGAGATAAAGGCAGCAATACCAGTTGCTTTGTTGTCTAAAACAAAACAATCATGAATGTAAGGCGCTGCGTTTTCGCAAAGAATACCTTCTATACCATTACGAACAGTAAAGTGAGACATTTCCGCACCGGAAGTTCCCATTACTGTAGGACCTCGACGCCCACCATCAATAATGGTTGTCTTAGGGTCTTCACCCTTCAAAACAACACCCATCACCAATGTGATGTTTTCGTTATAAACGCCACGAGCCACCTTAATGGTGTCGCCAGCATCGGCGTTACCGAGAGCGTCAGCAATCTTCGGATAATCACCGGGGACATTAATTATTTTCGCCACGGCTGTCCCGGAGAGGAAAACAGCCCCGGCCAATAAAAAGACCAGTTTCTTTAGGGTCATATTGCTAGTATTCTCCAATCATAAAACACATTCGTCATCACTTTGCAAAAATCACAAAATGAAATCCAAGGTGGAATATACCTTCAAAAAAGCCTTTAGTCAAACCATTTTCACAAAATGGTGCATTTTTTTGCCTTTGTAAACAAAATTATTCATTATTTCGTTTAAAAAAACGCACCAATTTTACAGATTTTTTACTATTTGGCTTCTTCGTCCTTTTTGCTTTCCTGGATATAATTTCTGATATCCTGGCTGATTTTCTTAATATCTTGCAAGTTCTTGCGAGCCCGCGTACCAGCAGACTTATTGCCTCTTTCAAACTTGTCAAATTCCCTTCTGAAGGATTCGAAGGCTTGTTCTAAATCAGTAATTAACTTCATAAAAACTCCCATGAAGATGGTTTTTCCTTGGAAAATAAATAAAATTTGGCAAAATAGCTCAAATTTTATTTATTTTCCCCATTTTTAAACTTTTTATTACACTTATTATAGTTCGGAAAGAGCAATTCGTTCTAATTCTTGAAGGGCTGAACGTCCTTTTTCACCCATGTCATAAGAAAAATCTGTCACAAAAGTCCGAATATGAGCTTCAATGACTTCTTTTTCCTGAATTTGTGCCTTTTGCGCAATAAATGGCGTTATCATTTGATTTCGTTTTTTGGCAACTAAAATACTTTGCTGAATCTCATTTTCTATAGCCAAACAACAATCAAGAGATAAAGATTTCCGAGCAACTGCAACCCCTAATGGAATAGGTATTCCTGTTGAGTTTTCCCAGTATTCTCCAAGATCTTGAATCAAGAACAAACCATCTTGTTTCCAAGTAAAGCGATGTTCATGAATAACAACCCCTTGATATGCTTTTTTTGTCAATAAAAAACGATAGACTTCATCAAAAAAGGCGTATTCACATAAAGGTGTTGCAGATAATTCTCGTTTTGCAAAAAATTTAAACAACAACGCAGCTGTTGTATCTTTACCTGGTAAAAGAACAGGATTTTCAACAGAGCATATATTGTTTTTTGTCCCAAGAAATAAAGGGCCACATGAATAACCAATCGCTCCACCACAAGAAAGCAATCGATAATTTTCTGATATGGCAGGAAAAACACCACTACTTATTTTAGCCACATCCAATTCAGAGCGTTTTACCATTTCATTTAATGTTTGAACATCAGCAAAACATACATCCCATGAAAATGGAGAATCTGGTAACCCCTGCAATAAAGCCTCATAAATGTATGTGTCATTTGGACAAGGAGAAATACCTATTTTTAGCCGCATAAGAAACCCGCTTGTTGTAAAACATTCTTCAAGGCCAAAAGGGCTTCAGATATTTTCCATAAGGATTTTTTCCGAGTGCTGACATAATTGCTGATTGCTCGAATTTCATAACAAGGAATGTCAAATGCTTTGCAAACTGCAAACCCCGCCGCTCCTTCCATGGTTTCGACATCGGCATCAAAAAGTAATTGACGGATTTCTGCTAATTCTTCTGTCCCTGTGCAACAATTGACTGTAATCCCGGATGCTCTTTTTAATGCTTGTAACCATTTTGGTGCTTTTTCTAAAGAAGCTCCTGAATAAAGCTGAGGAGAACCGCCCCCAATTCTAGCCCATGGTAAAAAAGAGCCGTCTTTATCTTCAACACCTAAATCACCAACGTATTCTGTATCAATACAAACTACATCACCAATAGAAATGCCTCTATTTTTAAAAGCTCCGCCGATTCCAACTTGTAAAACCATTGAAAATTTTTGCTTAGCAAGTATTGCAGAAAGGTTCGTAGAAAATTCAAGTATGCCAACACCTAAAACAGCAACATAAGCCTTTGCATTCGGCAAAAGAACTGCTGAAAAAGCAGGTGTTTCAATAGAAGGGAAAAGTCTAGAGAATTCCACCGTTGAAGCGAAAGCAATTAATGGTAAAGATTCTTGTGGTTGATTAAGCGTCATTCCGTAATGCTTTCCACTATCAATGACAATTCTTTTTCCATTTCGGCAATGCGTTCCAAAGACATTTCCCAAGGTTGTTCTACTTCACAACGTGCAGAAGCTACTGCTGTTGCCTTTACAAGACATTCTTCTACAGAAAGCCCAAGAGAATCTGCGTAAATCCAACCGGCAAGAAAAGAGTCTCCTGCACCAATACAGTTAACGACTTCAACACTTGGAGGTTGCAAGCGTAAAATCTGCAATTTGCCTTCTAATCGGTAAAAGACTCTAACAGGATTTTCTTCGTCTGTTACAATCAAATACCTAATTGGCAAACGTTCTAACACAGCAGTAGCTGCTATTTTCCAAAATTGCGGAGAAGATGTGACTAATGGAATGGAAAGACGTTGTAAAAGTTCACAATATTCTTCCATATTCAATTTTAAGACTTCCACGCCTTTTTCTAACAAACCATCTATATCTTTAACAGCATCAATATAAAGCCTTTTTCCAGAAAAGTCAAAATTGACTAAAGTGTTCATGTCAAAACTTTTGGGGTTAGAGCCACAAAGAGCAATGCGAGGAACACTTTCCCAGATTTCTTCCAGGCTAAAACGGAAATCTTCCATTTCTTGCGGCGTTAATTCCGGTGATGGTTCTATAAGTTCTGTTGTCTCTTTTGTCTGGATATCTTTATTGGTTACGATAGTTGTACAAATACGCGTCGGAGAAGCAATCCAGACAGGAACTTGCCGAATACCTGCATCTGCGATAGCATCAAAAATTTTATTGCCATAGCCAGTTCCCAAAAAATGAGACAATACAATTTTACCGCCAAGTAACTGCAAAACACGTGCGCAATTAATTCCCTTCCCTGATGCAAATTCAATAGCCCGAGGTATGCGCCGGACTTCACCAAGCCGCAATTCATCTAAAATGAAAAGACGCTGCCATGCTGGGTTCAAACCTAGGACTAAAGTTTCCTGATTCATTGAAAATTCACCTTGAAATAATTGCGTTTTCCCACTTGCACAACAATCATTGCGCCAGCAGGAACTTTAAGGATTGCCATAGCATCATCCACTTTCCATTCGGCCCATTCAGCATCAAGAGCTTTGAATTTTTCTGTTTCTTCGGCAATTAACGTATCAGCAACGCTCACTTTATCTGCATACTTAACGCGAATTTTGACTCCGCCATTTTGTACCATTCGGCGAGCTTCGCCTTTGCTTTTAAAGGCACCTACTTCAACAAATAAATCGAGTATAGGTTTTTCACCGGTTGCAAGAGAAACTTCTTTTGCATCAGAAGGAATCGCACTCCCACTATGCACTTCACGTTCTTTTTGTGCGGCAGCAAGAGCAGCTTCTTTACCATAGTATTGAGAGACAATATCAATGGCTAAGCGATGTTTTGCTTCATTTGGATTCATTTTCCCAGAAGCAATATCTGCACTCATTTGGCGAACTTCGTCTAAAGGAACTTCGGTTAAAAGTTCAAACCAGTTTTCTATTAAAGAATCAGCCAAACTATAGATTTTATGATACATTACATCGGCGGGTTCATTTAAACCTACATAGTTTCCGATGGATTTACTCATTTTGACTTTGCCATCGGTACCAAGCAATATAGGCATAAACATACCTATTTGTGGTTCCATTCCTTCAAAAATCTGAAGGTCGCGCCCACGCAATACATTGAATTTTTGATCGGTTCCGCCAAGTTCTACATCACTTGTAATGGCTACAGAATCATAACCCTGCATCATTGGGTACATGAATTCATGAAGGCTTATTGGCTGGTTAGAAGTGTAACGATTGTTGAAATCTTCTCGTTCTAACATTTGAGCTACAGTAAACTGCCCCATGAGCTCAGTGACTTTAGAAAAAGGTAATTTAGAGAACCATTCACCATTGTAGTGAATTTCTACTTGTTCGCGACGCACTACTTTAAAGAATTGTTCTTGGTATTCTTTAGCATTTTCAAGGACTTGTTCGTGACTAAGCCGCGGGCGTGCTTTGTTTCTACCACTAGGGTCGCCTATTTGCGCTGTATAATCACCGACAATCAAAACAACAGTGTGACCTAAATCTTGGAATTGACGCAATTTGCGCATTACCACTGTATGACCAAAATGAACATCTGGAGCAGTAGGGTCTACACCAAGTTTAATTCTAAGAGGAACTCCTGTTTCATAAGATTTTTGGAGTTTCTTTTCAAGCTCTTGCTGAGGGACAATTTCTGTAACACCTCTAAGTAAAATTTCTAACTGTTCTTTAACAGGACGAAATTGCATAAATAAATCCTTTTGCTTTTTTCACCCCGAATATAGCAAAAACAAATCTCTTCTTTTTGGCATTTTCTTATCAAATTTGTTTGTAATACTTAAATTGCCTCTATTCAAGCCCAATAATCAATGCCTAAATTACTACATTGTGCTTGATGAAAGAAAAAGCTCAAAAACTAATCGAAAAATACGAAGAACTTGAATCAGAACTTGGCAATCCTGATGTTGTTGCTGATCAAGTCCGTTATTCTAAAATTCACAAACAATACAAGGGTATAGAAAAGGCTGTTTTAAAAGCCAAGGAATATCTACAAACCACTAGTGACCTGGAAGAATGGAAAATAGCTCTTTCTGATTCTGACCCAGAAATGGTAGCTTGTGCTAAAGAAGAAATTTCCGCTATTGAAAAGAAACTCCCCGAAATGACGGATGAACTCCAGATTCTTATGGTTCCAAAAGACCCTTGGGATTTTAGAAATGCTACTTTAGAAATTCGTGGCGGTACTGGTGGCGATGAATCTGCTTTGTTTGCAGGCGACTTGTTCCGTATGTATCGCGGTTATTGCGATAGAATGGGTTGGAAAATGACAATCCAAGAAGCCTCAGAAGGAACTGTTGGTGGATTTAAAGAAATTCGCATTTTTATTGAAGGCGAAAGCGTTTATGGCACATTGAAATTTGAAAGTGGTGTGCACCGCGTTCAACGTGTACCTGAAACAGAAACTCAAGGTCGCGTTCATACATCAGCAGCAACTGTTGCTATTTTGCCAGAAGCTGAAGAAGTGGACGTAGAAATTAAAGAATCCGACATTAAAATGGATACTTATCGAGCTAGTGGAGCTGGTGGACAGTATATTAACAAAACGGATTCTGCTGTTCGCTTAACACATATTCCTACTGGAGTTGTGGTAAGTTGCCAAACAGAACGTTCTCAGTTACAAAACCGTTTGCATGCTATGGAAATGCTTCGTTCAAAAATTCTAGACGAAGTTATTGCAAGGAAAGAAAAAGCAGAAGCTGCTAATCGTAAAGCTCTTGTTGGAACTGGTGATCGTTCTGCTAAAATCAGAACGTACAATTATCCACAAAATCGAATCACAGACCATAGAATCGGTTTAACTCTTTATAGCCTAGACCAAGCTATGACAGGTGATATTCAAGAAGTAATCAATGGGCTTCAAATGGCAAATGCCCAAGAAAAATTGGGGAAGTTTAACGCCTAATGCAAAAGCTCATTGATATTCTCAACAAGACTACTGAATTTTTCAAAAAAAACGGTGTCCCTAACCCGAAACTTGACGCCCAATATATTTTGGCTCATGGATTAAATATGAAACGGATGGAGCTCTATCTTAACTTTGATAGACCTTTATCTGAAGAAGAATTAATTCTTTTACGTCCTATGGTTGCAAGGCGTGCAAAAAGAGAACCTTTGCAACATATTATTGGCAATACCAGTTTCCGCGGTCATGAAATTCAATGCGATAAAAGAGCTTTAATACCAAGGCCAGAAACAGAAATGCTTGTGGATATGTTAAAAGAGAGACTCTCTTTAGATGAATCTTTACATTTACATATTGCCGATATAGGAACAGGTTCTGGAGCAATAGCTATTGCTCTTGCAAAAGAAATGTCTAATGTTAAAGTTTTCGCCTCAGACATTTCAACTGATGCATTGGATTTAGCCAAAATAAATGCTAACAATAATGCTTGCCTTGAAACATTATCTTTTTATGAGGGAAGTCTTTTAAACGCTTTGCCACAAGACGCGTTCCCTTTGCACGCTTTGGTCGCGAACTTACCTTACATTCCAGAAAAAGATAAATCTTGCCTACAACCAGAAGTCTGTTTTGACCCAGAACTTGCGCTTTTTGGTGGCGATGATGGTTTGCTATTAATCCGAGAATTACTAGTGCAACTTGAAGGAAAAATTTCTGCTGGTGCCCCTATTCTTTTAGAAATAGCATCCGGGCAAGAAATTATTTTAGAAGAAGAAGCAAAAAACTATTCTCATTTAGAATGGGTTTGTTCTCACAAAGATTACTTTGGCAATGTTCGCTTTGTTGAATATCGCGCTAAATAATCTATTCGCCTTCAATAACTTCTGCACGAACTTCTGCATGGCCTACTTTATCTAGGCCTATTTTTTTTCCAGCAGAAGCACTCAAATCTAAAATACGACCTTTAGCATAAGGGCCTCTATCATTTACCCGCACAACAACACTTTCTCCAGTATCCACTCTTGTGACTCGAAGCCAAGTATTGAATGGTAAAGATTTATGGGCACATGTCATTTCGTTCGAATCAAATGTTTCTCCATTTGCAGTCAAGTTGCCTTCAAAACCTGGACCGTAATAACTAGCTTCTCCATGTAAAACAGAACCTATTTTAGCCTTTTTTACCGTTTTCTTTTTACCTGATTTAGATACTTGCTCTGATTTTGTTGTATATGTCCCTGTTGATCTATCATAACCACCGCGAGATGGTAAAGAACAGGCATTCAATAAAGAAAGCGTAAAAAAGAGAACCAGAAATATTGGCTTATTCAAAATCATACATGCTGTTGTATGTGTTTTCCAAGATTTCATCTTCTTTACTCTTTACTTCAACTTGTTCTTCTTTTTTAGCAGGAATAAACGAATCATAATATTGTTTAGAAAGCTCCGTAGTTCTCTTTTCGTTTTGTTCTATTCTTTTACGCATTCTTACTAAGTCTTCATCTGAAATAGATACCCTGCCAGAAAGCATAACAGCGGCTGATTTTCCCCAAGGAGACATTGGAGATATATCACGGATTTGTCTTAATTTTGCCGCGGTGCTATCTAATCCTTCTGGAAAACTAGCATAAAGCATAGCAGCCATATATAACGCTTGTATACCTGTTTGCGTCGTAGGAAAGTCTATAAAGACACTATCATAAGCATTCAAAGCTTTTGTATAAGCACTGTCCACTAAATCCATTGATTCTAGTGGTAAAGATTTGGCTTCTAGCCATAAACTTTCTGCTGCTAAAAATCTTTCATGAGCTAAATCTTCTTGCGTTTTCAATGTTACCCGCATACCAAGATTTGCTTGCGCTTGCTTTGCATATTCTGAATCCGGATACTTTTCAATAACTTCCATGTAATATTCTTCGGCCGTTTCCGGATCATTTAAAAATTCATCGTAAATAAAAGCCCGAGCATAAGAAGCCCGCAATACTTTTAAAGAATCATCTGAATTTTCAATAATCCCATTCAATCGAGCAACAGCACTATCCGATTCAGATAGTTTAAAAAGGAAAAGTTCTGCTATTTGAAATTCATTGTCAAAAAATGGTTTACCTGATTGTGCAACCGAATCCATAGCATCGTTATTGGATTGCAAAACAAGTAAACGTTTTAGAGCATCATACCTTTCTTTACTTTCTTTGCCCCATTTTGAGGGAGGCCTTGCAATATAACTGCTATCATAAAAATTCAAAGCTGTTTCATAAGCTTTCAAATCTACTTGCTCATGTAAGCCTTGTTGGTAATAAGCTCGAGAAGCGTCTTCTGTTTTTGGAAAGTCTTTTGTTACTTTCTGAAATACAGCACGCCCTTCATTATACTTTTTGGCCAAGAATAAAAGTTCTCCATAACGAACAAGCAAAAATGATAATTTTTCTTGGTAATCCGGGTTTTTCGCTGCTCTTAAAAATTCTTCGGCTGCTTGTTCATATTTTTCTTTATGGGCTAAACACTCTGCCGCTTGAGTTTCAGCTGTGAAGCGGTCTCTTTCTTGCAATTCTTTGATTTCTTTAGCCAAATAATGTTCTCTTGCTTTATCATAAGATTCCTGAGCGTAATACAATGTTGCTAAACGGAAATGAGCTTTTCCACGCATAAATGGTGTCCCTGAAGTATCTGCCAATAATTTTTCTAATGCAGCAATAGCAAGTCCAGGATCTTCAGAAACTTCTTCAAGTAAAGAAAGCAAATTTAAACCTGGAAAATAATAAGGGTGTTCTTTTCCTTTAAGAAGAACAGGTTCTAAAGCAAATCGACTGATATTAAATTCTTTGTTCTTGTATAAACAATAAGCTCTTTGGTATTCAGCCGCTTGCATAGAATCGTGTTCTGGAAAATAACGTTCTAATTCATCGTATTTTTCAATGGCTTTTCCCCACTCACCTTTATGCCGGTAAGATTCGGCGATTAAAAAAACGGCATCAGAAGAGCGCTTTTTATTTTTAGGAAATCGTTCTAAAACTCGAGAACCTTTTTCAATTACTCTATCATATTTTTTAGCTTCTTCACCAATAGGTTTAGAATCTTCTCCTGCTGTGGAATCTAAACGAGCCGTGCGCATTTCAGAAGCTTCTTCGTATGCTCTTTCAGCATTAAACATGTGGTTTAAATAGGCACAACAAGTACACCCTTCAAAAAAGAAAACCACAAGAAAAAGAAAAAGCAAACGACAAGGCATACTTTTAAAATACAAAAGCTTGGATTGTGAAATTGGAATTTTATTAATAAGCATTCAAATATTCCAAATAATCACAAAGTTTTAAACTCATTGGTAAATAACGTTTATCAAAACGTACCATACGAACTTCTTCTGGTTTACCAATAACACGAGCTAAAATTTCAAAGTTATCCTGAGCATCCCAAACAGCAGCATCAATTACAACATCACCACATTCTGTTTCTCCGGTTGCAGAGCCTATACCAGAAATGCGGGAGTTTTGTTGTAAAAGACGTGTGAAAACTTCTGGAGCTCTGCCATGTTCATGCGCAACGGTAGAAGAATCAATAACTAAAACATGAACTCCGTAATAACGATCTCTTGAATCA
Source organism: Fibrobacteraceae bacterium (assembly GCA_045629945.1). Classification (GTDB taxonomy): domain Bacteria; phylum Fibrobacterota; class Fibrobacteria; order Fibrobacterales; family Fibrobacteraceae; genus UBA1765. The sequence continues at coordinate 46,956 of JAZQSE010000024.1, read as the reverse complement.
AAAAGAACCGTATACACATGCGTGTGATGCCCATCAGTAAAGGTTTCTTGCCAAATATGCTTTTTGATTTGTTTAAAATTAGTCACAGCATAATGCGAGAAAAACTCTTTCGGAGAAGCGCCATAACGAACGAGATAATGTCCTAACCGCGTATTGAAATCATGCTTTGTTGCTGGCATAGAAACCCGTAAACTATCAGCCACTCTGTTTAAATTTTCAGCTAATCCTGTAGGCGGTTCCATCTGCCGAACGGCAGATGCTTCCTGAATCCGTAACTGAATATCTGGATACTCAGCATCTTTTTGTTGGATTTCTAAAAATTGCATCCGTGCTAAATCAAAATTTTTCCCTTTAAGGTAAGCTCTTCCTAAAGCTTCTCGCAAAGGTAAATTGTCTGGATACTGACCGACTAATGGTTCTAAAATTTCTCGTGCCACACGAGCTCTGTCAGAAGAAGTCAATGAAACTCCTAAACCATTTCCCGGTGGCAATTTTTCACCTAATGTCGAAATAGCTTCAGAAGCTTTTTTAAAATTCGGTTTTATGGCTAAAATCTTTTGATACAAAACTTCAGCATCATCATAATTACCACGATATTCTTCTAAATAGCCTTTTAATAAAAGTAAATCCGGAGCGTTTGTAAAACGAGAAGATGCGTATTCTAATAATGAAGAACAACTATCTAGTTGCCCTAATGCATGAAATACATTTGCAAGCAATGCATAAGCTTTTAAAGAAGTTCCACGAGAAATACTAATCGCTGCTCTAGCTTCTTCAGCAGAACGAGTATGTTGTTCTGCTAAAAACAATAATTTTCCATACCACAAACGATACGCCAAAAAGGCTGGTGCTTTATCACTTGCAACACGAGCAAATTCAAGCGCAGTGGTTAAACTCCCTTCTGAAAAAGTTCTACGGGAATCCAAATAAGCTTTCATCGCTCCATTTGGATAACGACGTTGCCAATCTTCCATCAAAGTTTCCAATCGCACTTTGTGTGATGCATCTAAAGAATCCATATCCAAAAGAGCATCCATAGAACCAAAACGAGCTATTTCCAACGCTGGGTAAGTCAAAGAGATGGCATCAAAAATTTCTAATGCTCTTGCTGGTTCTCCAGCCTCTGACAAATCAGAGGCCCTACGAATTTCATCTCTTGTGGCAAAAGAATATTCTTCAAGTGCTTTTTGAAATTCAGGTGAATCCCCCACTAAAAGTTCGCTGCCTACAGATAAACCGAACGGAACACTTTCTAATTTAATTGTTGATGGACCAAAACGTTTGTAAAGTTCAAAACCGATAAAAACAAGAATACCTGTTGCACACAAAAACAGATAAGCGAAAATCAATTTGCGAACAAAAGATTTTTTGCTTGCCATTATTACCTCAGGCAATCACTGAATTTATCTTTCAATTCCTTACTTCTTTGCAATCTGCGAAGCGTTTTATTTTTTATCTGGCGAACGCGTTCCCGACTTAATTTCATATCTTCGCCGATATCACGCAAAGTAGTATCTTCTGCGGCATCTACTCCATAGAACATCTGGATAATCTCTGCTTCTCTAGGAGGTAAAGCCTGCAAAGTTTCATGAATTAATTTTTTGCGTTCTGCTTCTTCTAATTCTGTTTCTTGGTTACCTTCTGTGCCAAGAACATCCATCAACGTGCTAACAGAATCGCCTCCAGCAACTCCATCTTCCCCTATTGGTGCGTCTAAAGAAATATCAACTATTTTCTCCATGACTTCAACAATATCACGTTCATATGGAGCAAATTCTGGCATAGTCATTGTCAATTCGTAATCACCATTATTTTGCATCAATGCGCGTTTGAACTTATTTACTAACGCTAATTTATTAGGAGGAATACGAACAGAGCCAATACGTTCAAACAACGCTTTCTGGATAGATTGACGGATCCACCAAACTGCATAAGAAATGAACTTAACATCTTTATCCATATCAAATCGTTGGGCTGCTTTAAAAAGGCCCAAGTTTCCTTCGTTAATTAAATCCAACAAAGGAAGACCTCGTCCTTGATACTTTCTAGCAACACTCACCACAAAACGTAAATTCCCGCGAATCAAACGTTGCATCGCTAAATTCTTGATTTCATCAGATTCTTTATTTTTCTTAATAATCTCCAAAAGAACTGCTTCCTCATTCGGCGGAAGAGTCTGATGACGATTTAAATCTCGAAAATAAAGGGATTCGTTAAAATCACTCATAACTTAACCTGCGTGGTAACCAACAAATATTGATAGGATTAACTCTGCGCAAATATTGCTTTTTATCACAATTTTGTCAATTCCTTTAGCAATGGATAAGGATAAATTCCTGTTTTATGACCATCTGACCATATAAACCCGACTGCATAGCGCCCAACAGAAAGCAAAGACTCCAACTTTATGTCTTCTGGAATAGTTTCTGGATTAACCAAACGTTCTCCTGTATGTTCATCGACACACAAAGCACAAGGACAAGCTAAACGCAATTTTTTTAATGGAATAGAATTTCTTGAGGAATCAGCCCATTCTACTCCTAAATGCCCTTCTCTAGTTCGAAAAAATTTTTTAGGTGCAAGCATCAAAGAACTCATAAAACCTCCTCTGGCAATTCTTCAAAAGAATACCGGAAAGAAGAAAGGGTCTCACTAGCCATCGCAGAAAATACAGAAATTTTCCTTACTGTATCTGCCGCTACTTCTGTAAATACCTGTGCAGAAACGCTATTAGGATTATACAAGACTCCTGGCACCCCATTATCGCCACAAGAAGCCAGAGATGCTTCTAATGGAATTTTTCCCAACAGAGGAACTCCGAATGTTTTCGAAATTCTTTCACCTCCACCTTGTGGGAAAATAAAATGTTCTTTTTCACATTTGTCACAAATAAAGTAACTCATGTTTTCAACAACGCCAAGAACAGGAACGCCAACTGAATCAAACATTGAAAGACCCTTTCGGCAATCTGCTAAAGCGACTTCTTGAGGGGTAGTCACAACAACTGCACCAGATAAAGGACATTCTTGTGTTAAGGTTAACTGGATATCTCCTGTTCCTGGAGGAAAATCAATCAGTAAATAATCCAACGCTCCCCAACGAACACGATGCAAGAAATTTTTAATCATCTGACTTGCCATTGGCCCACGCCAAATTGTTGCTCTATCAGAATCAGCAAACATGCTCATAGAAACAATTGAAATTCCACCTTTGGCCAAAACCGGAGAAATTGTTTTGTCTTCATGAACATAAGGTGCTTGATCAATACCAAACATTACACCCATAGAAGGGCCATAAATATCAGCATCTAAAATTCCAACTCTTGCCCCGGAAAGACTTAAAGCTACCGCTAAATTAGCTGTAACAGTAGATTTACCAACGCCGCCTTTTCCGGAGGCAACTGCTACAATATGAGAAACTTCTTTTAAAAAGGATTCTGTATTTTCTGTTTCACTTGCAACCCGCCCTGCTTTTGCCGATAAAGTCACTTCTACAGCAGAAGCACCTAATGCCAAAATAATTTTTTCACATTGTTCTTTGAATCTATCACGTATAGGGCAAGCTGGTGTTGTTAAAACCAATTCCATAGAAACGGAATTGTCTTCTGCAATATTTAAATTCTGCACAAACCCTAATTCAACAATATTCCTGTTTAAATCAGGATCCATCACAACTTCTAAAGCTTTTAATATTTGTTGTTCGGTCATAAGCATAAAGTTAGAAATATTTTTAATGTGCTTCGAGCCAGTTCTCCCCAAACCCAACGGAAGCGACTAAAGGCACTTTTAACTGCATTGCATTTTCCATTTCTTGCTTAACAATTTCACCCATTTCTTCTGCTAAATTTTTAGGGCATTCAAAAACCAATTCATCGTGAACTTGAAGCATCATTTTTAATGGTAATGATTCTTTATTTATCTTTTCAGAAATTTGAATCATCGCTATTTTAATCAAATCCGCAGCACTACCTTGCACAGGCGTATTTACAGCCATACGTTCTGCCATTTTGCATTCCATTTTATCTGTCGAAAAAATGCCAGGAATCGGCCGACGACGGCCTGAAAGAGTTTCAACATAACCTTTTTCATGCACATCTACAATCGTTTTTGCGATAAATTCTTGAACACCTGAATACAAATTAAAATAACCATCAATAAATTCTTGAGCCTGTTTTCTTGAAATTTTCAAATCCCGTGATAAACGGAAAGCGGTCATTCCATACAAAACACCAAAATTCACGACTTTCGCATCTCGTCGCTGGTCAGAAGTCACTTCTTCCTGAGGCACACCATAAATTGCGGAAGCGGTTTGCGCATGAATATCTAAATCATTTAAATAAGCCGCAATCAAATTTTTATCGCCACTTAAGTGAGCAAGCATTCGTAATTCTATTTGAGAATAGTCAACAGCCAAAATCGTATTTTCTGGATTTCCAGGGATAAAAGCTGCTCTTATTTTTTTACCATTTTCACTTCTTATCGGAATGTTTTGTAAATTCGGATCTCTGCTAGAAAGCCTACCTGTAGCGGTTCCCCATTGGATAAAACTTGTATGAATTCTATTTGTCTTTGGTAAAATCAAAGATGGCAAAACACTCACATAAGTACTTAACAACTTCTTTTGCTCTCGATATTCCATTATAGATTCTACAATGGGGTGCGGGGCCACAACAGACAATTCTTCTAAAACAGAACTATCCGTACTGCGTTTTTTTATTTCTGGTAATCCTAAATTATCAAAAAGAATTTCTGCTAATTGTTTTGGAGAAGCTATATTGAATTTTTCTCCTGCAATTTCATGAATTTCTTTTTCAAGAAAGAACAATCTCTCTTCCATTTCCCTTGCAAGCTTTTGCATTTTTTGTTTATCAAGAGCAATACCAGTTTGTTCCATTTCTAAAAGCACTTTTAATAAAGGCATTTCCATCTGGAAGAAAAATTTTTCATAACCGGCTTCTTGCAATTTTGGGAACAATTTATTCCATAAGCGCAAAGTATAAACAGCATCTTCTGCGCCATATTCAGAAGCTTTTTCAACAGAGACTTGTGTAAATGGAATTTGAGATTTCCCTCGCCCAATCAAATCCGCTATTGGAATCATAACATGATTCAATTCTATACGAACTTGTTCATCTAAACTGAGCACATGACTCCCTGGAGAAAGCATCCAGGCAGCGATTAAAGTATCGCCAATTTTTTCTGGAATACTTGTAAGAGAAAATTCTCGACAAAGAACGTGTAAATCAAATTTGGCATTATGAAAAATCCAAAATAAATCTTCTTTTTTCCATAAATCACTGAACCATTCTTTAACAAGTTCAAATGAAAGATTATCTTGTAACAAACCAAAAACATCAGTATGCCCTAAAGGAATATAATATCCATTTTCTTCGTCTACTGATAAACAAAGACCTGCTATAGAACAAGCCATTGAATTCAACCCATCTGTTTCTGTATCTAAAGCAATCACAGATGCGGTTTCTACTTTTCTTTTTAATTCTTCAAATTTTTCACTTGTGTTTACTAAGATATAATTAGGCAATTTTTCTGGAACAAATTCTGTTTCTTGTGACGGAACCCAACCAGAACGACTTGGTATTTTTTCTAATAAACGTTCTAATTGTCTAAGTTCATTTGCTCTAAAAACATCACTTAAAGCATCACTTGCCAAACCTTGGAATTCTAACTGTTCTAATGTTCCTGAAAAGCCTCTCGCACATTGTAAAGTAACCAATTCTCTTGAAAGAAAAGCATTCTCTTTATTTTGAGCTAAATTATCATGCAATCCTTTTTTTTCAATTTCATCTAAATGCGCATACAAGTTATCCATATTGCCAAATTTTTCTAACAACTGTATAGCTGTTTTTGGCCCCACTTTAGGGACTCCAGGCACATTATCAGAAGAATCCCCCATCAACGCCAGATAATCTCTAATTTGTGATGGTGGCACTCCATATTTTTTCAAAACTTCATCTGGTCCAAAATCAATTCCATCAGCCCCTTTTTCTAAATGAAATTGATGTATAACATCTGAAACAATCTGAGATAAATCCTTATCTTTAGTAATTAAAAAAACTCTTTCAAAACCCGCTTTTTCTGCGGCACAAGCTACACTTGCCATTACATCATCCGCTTCAAAACCAGGTTCTGCCAAAAGTGGCAATCCACTTGCTACAAGAGTTTCTTGCAACAAAGGCATTTGAGCAGCCATTTCTTCTGGCATCGGGCTTCTGTTCGCTTTATATTCTGGGTAGAGTTCATGCCTAAATGTCGGGGCATTAACATCTCGGACAATGGCAAAATGCGTCGGTTTATGCTTTTCTAAAATCCTTAAAACTGCTCCCCAATAACCATGAACCATTGAAACATCTATTCCACTAGAATTATGTAATGGAGATTTTGAAAAAGCATAAAACATTCGGAATGCTAACGCATAAGAATCTAATAAAAATAATGTCTTCGTTGCCATAACTTGAATTTAGAAATCTTGGCTCAATTCATGAAAAACTTGTGGTAAAAATTCTACAACATCTGATGGAAGCATACTATATACTCCCCACTTTTCTTTAGCTAAACACCCTGCTTTATAATGAATCCATGTTCCAAGTAGCGCCGTTTTCTCTACAGACAATCCAGAAGCCAAAAGAGCAAGAAGAATTCCTGTCAAAACATCTCCAGAGCCGCCTTTCGCCATACCTGAATTGGGTAACCCTATTCTGTAAACATCGCCATTTTGCAAAGCAACATAACTAATAGGGCTTTTTAAAATTATGGTTAAATGATATGTTTGAGCAATTTCTTGCAAACGTTTTCTTTTTGCTTCTGCTTGCTCTGGAATTTTTCCAAATAAACGTTCCCACTCTCGGATATGTGGCGTAATAATAGCACTTGCGTTCAAATTCTTCAACAATTCAGTTTTACCAGAAAAAGCATTTAAAGCATCAGCATCTAAAACCATTGGAATAGAAACTTTTGGAATAAAATGCTGAACAAATTCCACAACATCTTTTTTACACGAAAGTCCTGGTCCGATTGCTAAAGCTTTTTGGTGTTTTAAGTATAATTCTAATTCATTCACATTCTGAATCTGCAGGCATCCTTTTTGAAAATCTTCATATGGTAACATAACAGGTTCATCTAATTTCATTGCATAAACAGGATAAAGAGATTCAGGCATAGCCATGGACAAAAGCCCAATACCTGAACGCAACGCTGCTTTTGCACATAACGCAGAAGCCCCAATCATTCCTAAAGAACCACTTATTAAAAGTCCTGTTCCTTGATCTCTTTTATCACCCCATTCATTTCTAATAGGGAGTAAAAGTCCTATTTCTTTTTCTCTTATTCCAAAAATATTCTTAGTAAATTTTTCAATATTTTTTTGACTATAAGGTAAAGGCGCTATTTCCCAATCCCCATAATATTTCAGACTCTCTTTTTCAAACATTTCATTTCTACAAAATCCTAAAACTAATGTATAAGTTGCTTTCAGAGGAATCGTTGGACAATCTATTGCTAAAACTGGCACGTTTGAATTACTTAAAACAGCGACTAACTTTTTATAGTTTTCTTTCAATTCTCCCAATGCCCCTAAGCCCAATAAAGCATCTACAATTATACTTGCATTATTAAAATTTATTTTTTCCTCATTTGAATATAAAGAACAGACACCACCAATTTCTTTAAAATCTTTATAAGCTAAAGCAGCTTCATTTTTTAAATCTTCCGGATTTTTCACACAATAAACTTTAACCCGAATATTCTTCTCTAAAAGAAGTTTGGCTAAAACCAAACCATCACCACCATTATTTCCAGAACCAACAAAAACAAAAACTTCGCCTTTCTTTAATTTGCCTTTTTCTAACAAGCTACAGAGTTTTTCAAAAATGGCTTTACCAGCCGCTTGCATTAAAGCATACCCTTTTTCAATAGAGTTTTCTTTTTCAGCCCTATCTAGCTCACGCATTTCAGCCGTTGATAAAATATCAAACCGCACTTTTTCAAACATTTCATTTTTATCCATAACTTTAAATTTAGTGATTTTAGTATTCAAAACCTATTCAAATTTCATATAAAAAACACCGAGACTAAAAAGTCCCGATGTTTCTTTACATCATTTAATCAGAAGTATTATTTGATTATCAACATGGAATCATCCCAGGCTTCGTGTTTTTCAAAACCAAGGAGATTTGCAGTTGTTGCAGCCAAATTAGAAAGGCCCCAATCACCTTCACGTAAAGCAAGCTTACCGCCAGAAACATTATCATAAAGGATACAAGGAACTTTATTCAAAGTATGACTTGTTTTGGCTTTGAAAGAACCATCTTTATTAACCTTAGGAAGGCCTGTTTTCTTGTCGATTTCATACATTTCATCAGCATTGCCGTGATCAGCAGTAATCAATGCGACACCACCTAAAGCATCAATAACCGGTAAAAGTCTAGAAAGACCTAAATCAACAGCTTCAATTGCCATTGTGGCTGCACGGAAACTGCCAGTATGACCAACCATATCACCATTAGGGTAATTGCAACGCAATGTTTGGTATTTACCACTCTTAAGAGCTTCTATCATTGCGTCTGTTACTTCTGCAGCTTTCATCCATGGGCGTTGTTCAAACGGAACCACATCAGATGGAATTTCTAAATAAGTTTCACCATCAAATTTGCTTGAACGGTTACCATTCCAGAAATAAGTAACATGGCCAAACTTTTGAGTTTCAGAGCATGCAAATTGTTTGATTCCTGCTTGAGAGAACCATTCGCCGCTTGTATTTTTAATTGCTGGAGGAGGAACTAAAAAACGATTTGGCAACTTTAAATCCCCATCGTACTGAAGCATCCCTGCATAGCAAACTTTCGGGAAACGCACTCTGTCAAATTCAGCAAAATTTTCTTCTTCAAAGGCACGAGTAATTTCAATCGCGCGGTCTCCGCGGAAATTAAAGAATACAACAGAATCACCATCAACAATTTGGCCTACCGGAGCACCATCTTTAGCAATAACAAATGGTGGCAAATCCTGGTCAATCGCTTTTGTTTCACCACGTAATGTTTCAATTGCGTTTGCTGCACTTTCAAACAAGCGACCTTCACCAAGCACATGAGTTTTCCAACCGGCTTCAACCATTTTCCAGTTTGCATTATAACGGTCCATAGTGATCTGCATACGGCCACCACCACTAGCAATGCAAACATCAAAATCTTCTGAACGAAGTTCAGAAAGGAATTGTTCAAATGGCAATACATAATCTAATGCAGAAGTTTCAGGCACATCGCGGCCATCCAAAAGAATATGAATGCGGACTTTTTTCAAACCTTCTTGCTTAGATTGAGCAACCATCGCCTTTAAATGAGCGATATTACTATGAACATTACCATCACTGAACAAGCCAATAAAATGGAGAACTGAATTTTTTTCGCGAACATTACCTACGATTTCTTTCCAGGCATCGCGTGCAAAGATTTCACCGGATTGAATAGAATCAGCAACAAGAGCGGCACCCTGGTTATAAACCTGACCTGCACCAATAGCATTATGGCCTACTTCAGAGTTTCCCATATCTTCATCTGTCGGCATACCTACCGCACGACCATGAGCCTTCAACAAAACATTGCTGTAATTTGCAAGCAACCGATCAAGAGTTGGCTTACAAGCTGCGGCTATTGCGTTTCCTTCGCCACTTGGGTTAAAGCCATAACCATCCATCACGATAGTAACTACCGGCCCTTTAAGTCCAGCAAAATCCAAATTCTTTTTAAGCATAAGATTCTCCATCAATGTTTAAATTTCAAATTCAAATGTAGAAAAAAAGACTTTATCTAAAAAGAGCCTTAAATCAGAAAAGTCTTTTCAAAAATCCTTTCTTTTATATAAAAGAAAATGCCCGGCTGACGCCGGGCATTTTTAAAGACTAAAATTACTTGTAATAAGTAAGACTTATAGAACCAGTCTTTTCATCCTGGTATCTAACTTTTCCAAGCATCATCGGGAAATTGCCTTCTGGAGTTTTGATATAGAGCCACATATTTCCCATTAATTCTAGACGATTAGTCTGAGAACCAAATGCTGTTTTAAAGCTTTCTAGACAAACAGGTGCTTCTGGTAAAAGACCAAAGTCTTGTGTTTCTTCTTCCCAGATTTCAACGCCTGGAGCTGCCTGGAAATAAGCCATATTATCCACAATTTCAAGTGTCAAATGTGGATTTTCCGCCAAGCCAGTTACAAGGTTGATTGCGTATTGGTCTGTTCCTAACATATTGGAAAGAGTAACTTCTGTTGCTGCAACTTCTGTGCAGACCGCTTCAACAGAAGAAGAGGATACTTCTTCTTTAGGGCAAGCTTTCACAAAGTCTACAGAATCTATAGAAGAATAAACCGGCACTTTCGAAACATCAAGTCCACCTTCTTCAGAAGCACTTGCATAAGCCCATACATAAATACGGAAATCACCACAACCTTCCAAAGGAGCTAATTGAATTTTTGCTGTAGAAGTACCTAATGCAATACGATCTGTTGGGAAGTTAATAGTCATAGGAACTTGTAATGGAGATTCATACACGGTTCCATTATCAACATGACCAGCAATAAAGCGCAAACTATCGATGTTAAAGAAGATTTCATCGTCTTCTCTACCTTCAACTCTGAAACCATAATCCAAACTAATAGTTCCCTTAAGCTGGACCATTTCACCGCCCTGGCCATCAGACATTACATCGGCACCTAATTTATCCATAACAAGTGGAGAAACTTCTGAAGCAGAAGACATTTCAATTTGAGCTGCAGAAGAAGATGAAGTAGATTCTTCTGCATTTGAAGATGAATCTTCAGAACAAGCAGAGAGGGCAAACATAGACGCTGCTAGTAAGCCATATTTCCAGAACATTTTATTCATAATGATTCCTTTTCTAAGTTTTTCTTGAAAATACTTTTTTTTTCAGAAAAAAGCACAAATTTCTAGCGAACTTTTACAACAAATGCTGAAATATTATAGGCTGATAACTCTCGAGCCTTATCTTCAGCTTGAGCTTTTGTTGGCCAGCCACCTGCACGCAATTTATAAAAAGGAGTATCAAAGACTACTTGGATAGAGTAACCTGTACTTGCGACTAATTGATCGCGGCGTCTTTGAGCTGCATCAAAATCAGCTAATGCTTCAAATTGCAAAACAAACCAAGATTTTCCTTTTGCTTGCTTGTCTGTTTCTTGCGCAATTTGTGATTCTTGCGTTTTATAGCGCAATGAATCATTTAGTTGAATCTTGTATTCTTTCCCGTGGAAAAGAGTGTCTAAATCTGTTGGTGTTTGTGCAAAAGAGAAAAACACACCTAATAAAAAGAAGAAAGCTATTTTCTTTATCATAAAAGTAAAAATAGCATTTTCCTGAAATTCTGTTCTTATTTCTTATGAATTTTATTCTTTCTTGGATAGCTTCTTAGAAATAAGCTGTCATAGTAAGCAAAGTAATACCATCTCTTGTAACTGGCAAGGAGATTGCCGCGCCGTGCATTCTGCACGGCGCGTAATGACAAGTTACGGGTAAGAACTGCGGGCTAGTTCAAGTTGTCATGGCGAGGAGTCTTGTAAGACGACGTGGCCATCTGTTAGCAAATTGTCATCGCGAGTAGATTGCTTCACTCTTTCAGAGTTCGCAATGACAAGATGCGCGCGGCAAGTTTTCTCGCAATGACAAGTTACAGGATTGTCATCGCGAACGCAGTGTGGCGATCTTGGCTTTTGTCATTACGAGCGTAGCGAAGTAATCCAAAAACAAGTGCTGTTTGCAAACAGATTGCGTCAGTCACTACGTTTCTTCGCAATGACAAGAATCGCGGGCAAGAACCGTGGACAAGTTCAGAATTGTCATGGCGAGAGGCGTTGAGCCTCGCGGCCATCTGGTTTTTGTCATTACGAGCGTAGCGAAGTAATCCAAAAACAAGTGTTGCTTGCAAACAGATTGCTTCCACCACGCCACAAGTGTGGCTCATGGCAGGCTCACATTTAGGCTTCGCAAAAAAATCTTGTTGGGGATTCGCAATGACAAGAGGTGCGCGGCAAGTTATAAGCAATGACAAGATGCGGGCTAAATCTAAGAAACAAAAAAAGGCTCTCAAGAGAGCCTTTTTTTAGAAAAATCAGTTTTACTTTTTCTGGATTCGACGCATACCAAAGACATTTGTCTGGTCTTGTTTTGCATCTTTTTTCTTACCAGCCACTAAGACAGAAGTCATCTTAGAAATGTAAGCTCCAGAAGAAACTAAGCGACCATCATTTGAAATACCGTTCCAACCCACATAAATGTAGCCAGGGTTAGTGATACAACTTTCACCTGTTCCGAAGATCTTTTCATCTGTACATCTGATTTCACCACTTTCGTTGGCTACAAATGCACCCAAGTTAGTGAAGTAATCTACTTCATACTTGAGAACAACATCTTCTGGTTTCAAGTTTGGATTGCTTGCTTGATACTTTTCAAACAAGTTAGCCATATCGGTCTGGATCCAATGACCTACTGTATATGGCAAAGAATCTTTAATACGACCAAGACTATCGTAAGGGCTAAACAATACAACTGTTACGATTTTCTTGTCTTCAAGATTTTTCTGGACTTGCGGATCAGATGGGTCTAATTCTGCGTAGTTGATTGTACGAACAATGGAACGCACGTCACCAGTAATTGTATACCAAGGAGATGGAATCTTTTCATCGTAATCCAATGGTTTATTACCAGCTGTATCAGACACAGCAGAAGCAACAAAACGAACGTAATCACCTACTTGAGGAGTTTTTAAAATTTTCTCACCTTGCAAGTGACGATAACTTACCGTTACAGAATCTTTTCCAAGAGTCATGTTCTGCAAAGCATCTGGAGAAGCATAACGTTCATCTACGGCATATTCTGTAGCTGAAGGCATGTAGTAAGCAAGCATGTTTTTCAACTTTGAAGAATCTTCTGCAGCAAGTGGTTCTGAGAACACAAAGCGGATATCATCAAATTCTTTATTGGTTTTGTTAGTTGTAAGACGAGCTTTCAAAACAACAGGAGGCATACGATCTGTTGTAACCCTATCAAAAGATTGTACAGACACTTGTTTTCTATCTTCGAAAGTAGCCCAGGAACGGACTTTACCATCACCAGCTGTTTTTACTTTTTCAGAGAATTCAAAGCCACCAAAGACAAGAGTGCTGTCATCGGGGCGATCCTTATAAGCAGCTAAAATTTGAGCACGACCAATTGAATCGGAGCAAGTGACCAAAGTATCTTTCTTTACAGAAGATTCCAAACCTTTTTCACTATCAAACTTGAAGTGTTTCAATTCAAATTCTTTATCTTCATCCCATTCTAAGCAAATGAAATTTGGTAAAGAGTCTTTATGGAATGGACGGTGGTAAGTGATGGAAATGGAATCAGCAATACCATCAAGATATTCTCTTGATTCTTCATGATAAGGTGTAGGAATACGTAAAGAAGTTTGTGCCGGAGCACCCTTTGTATCAAAGAGCTGAACAAGTGTTGGGTACGGAACCGGAGGATCACGGAACTTCATATTATTATAAAGAACCATTACAAGAGCCGGGTTTTCTGCACTTGCCATTGTAATAGCTGCTGTTGTATCCATGTATTCCTTGAAGGAACGGACACGAACAGTAGACATACCATTGACAAATTCTGAAGCCACAACTTCCATACGTGGAGATGTTTCAACAGCGTCCACAACGAAGTTACATTCGGTGCAAACTGTTGATGTAATTGGGTTTACTACAAGGAGATAAAGTTCTACGTCTGAACCAACCCAGTTATAGTATTCAGTACCATCCAAAGTATCAGGGTCGCCAGTCACAGGAGTGAAAGAAGCAATATTACCAGTAGAATCAGTAACAATATCGGTAGCAAAGTGTAATTGTGGAGCGTAGAATTCTATTGTAGCAACAATAGAACGAACCTGAGCTGTTTTTACTTCTACAGGAGCTGTCATACCAGCAAGAGAAACAGAAGCCCAAACGGTGTCTACACCGGATTCACCAATTGTTCTTGGGAATACAGCCACTTCGTTACCATCTTTAGAAGTGTAAAGATTCATACCAGCAGCAACTGTCAAAGAATAATTTTGACCAGCAGCAGAAAGCAAGTCTATATCACCATCGGCAACGGCAGAAACATAAAGAGGTACACGTGTGCCAGCAAGAGCCTGACCAACAAATTCCCACTTAGTTCCTGCTGGGTAATGAGCGCTGACTGAATCACCAGTTACAGGTTGATAAGTAACAGTCTGGTTAACAATGTCCAAGTTACCTTTTACGCGGAAGTTTACATAAGTCTTTTTGCCTTGGATTTCTACAACGAGACGGTAAGCACCTGGATTCAATCCACCAACCTTGTTGGTATTGATTACTGGATTGTATGGGTCTGTTAAATCAAAACCACCATACCATACTTTTCCACCAGGAAGGTCAGCAATTTTATCGCCACCGCGTGTTGTGATGTAATAACTAATTACGCCTGCACCAAGAACATTTTCAATTTCTTTACCGCAATAACGTTGAGAACCGCCACTAGCACCACCTGAGCCCATAGCTACAGCAGCACAGTCAGAGTCGCCAGATTTTTCCCAACAAACTTCATACGAAATGCCACCACTCTGGTCTTTACCCGTTGGTGCAATATCAAGACCTGTAGATTGCTTGATATACATGTTTGTCTTAATAATAACGTTAGACATTGTGGTACGGCGGTCACAGAAGAAGATATCAATGTTGTACTGTTGACCCGCAACGAGAGGCTTACCATCTTTATCTAAAATTCTATCAAGAACAACGTGACCAGGAGCAGCCAAGTGAGCACCACCATTATCAACAGCTAATCTGCCAGCTATAAATACCCAAATATCATCGTCACCACGGAATGTAAATTCTTGTCCTGGTTTGTAAGTAAATGTAGCATGGCTTTCAAAGCAGAAATGCTGGTTACGAGACACAGCAGGCGAAGAACCCCAACGAGGACCACCTGTAGGTGACTTATCCCATTGCCAACTTACACCAAGTGCATCATCAGAAACAAAGAATCCTTCACAATCAATACCCCCATCCCAACCTGGGCCATTACATACATAGTCAATGTTTGCAATACCAGCAGGAATAGAAGCAACATCTACAGGACCTTCAGCACGGCGTTTCATTCTTGCTGCCATCAAAGGACCTTGTTTAACACCACCTAATGTGATAACACTTTCATCTGTTGTATTTTCAACTGGATAGAAACCACCTACTGTAGTCCCCGTGACAGCTTCATCAGAGTTATAAGACCAACGACCATCCTTTGCACGAGAGAATGGTAAGTCATAACACACCACTTCGTTTTTACCTGGAGTATAATTAAATAAGGTATTAAACAAAGAAGGGTCATTACCAAAACACTGGAGAGCATTCTGACTATTAACATTTAACTGAGGTTTATTGTCAGCGCCAAGCACATCAGCCACTACCCCGCGACGGACACCAGTACAAGTTTCTGTATAAGGACCAGTAATCCCCTGATATTCTGAGAACAAGTTGTTTACTGCGGCATCAGAGTCATAAATGATAGCAGCAAGTGTATAAGTACATACTCCTTCAACGCCATTATCTGTTGTATACCAACCATAAGTAGAACCGTCATCTGGCCAAGCGGCATCATCTGGGATAAAGAACAATTCATTAGTTCCTAAAGAATCAAACATTTGTCTTAAAGGAATAGGCGTAGCTACTTCTTCTGCGCCCCATAAGCCATTGATACCTATCTGGTCTGCAGGGTCGTCATCACGATAAATAATAACTTCTTCTGGAACAGGCTGGCTTCCAAAATAAACGGCATAATACCAACCGCAACGTTTGGAATCTGCTATCAAATTCGAACCTGTTACACCTCCATCAAAGCTAATCATTGGCAAAGAAGATTGCCAATCTTTATCTTCTGGAATCAAAACATAAAGATATTTTGCGTTAGGAGGATCAAATGAAATATAAGATGCACCTTCTGTTTCTGGGTGTTCTGTTACATAAACTGGTTTATCTTTTCCTGGGCAAGGAATATCTGCAGCAGTAGGACGACCTGAGAAATTTTGGTTATAAACAGAACCATTTATACCTAAAACACCTGGATAGTCAATGTTTCCAGTGCCGGTATAGACAATGAATGTTGTAGCATCATTTCCTCTGATTGTCGATAGGTCTATAACATAAAAACCAGTTGTTGGATCCAAGCTTGTCGCAGGAACCACATTTGCCTGGTTTCCATAATAAACAGTTAAATCTGTCCAAGTTTCAGGAACCTTGATATACGCAGTACCTAGGCAATTCTGAGCCGCACTTTCAGAAACAAATGCCGTGCATGCAAGCACTGTTCCACATAGAAGACCTTTCCATTTGTGCATCATTGACATAAAAATCTCTCTATTTTTATACTATACCCACAAAAACAATAAGCTATTCAGCCTACTGTCCAAACACCACCGAAATCTATGCTATTCTTTTAAAAAAAGCAATTATTTTCTAAAATTTTTTGATTTTTAAAGAAATTCTGTGAATTTTCGTCCATTTTTTTGACTGATTCATAGTAAAGAGTAAAATTTTATTTACATTTTGCGAGAATATTTATTTTTTTTAATAATCTTCTCAATTATTCTTCTAAATCGGAGTCTTCTTCAGCTACACAAGAAACGCCATACAAAGCGACTTCACGCACACCATGTAAAGTTAAAAATGGATCGTATTTATCAATCAAAGAAGTTCGTTTGGCAATCATTTTGCCCCAACCACCTGTTGCAAAAACTGGCACATTCTCTTTACCCAATTCGCTTTTAAATTTAGCAATCAAAACTTCAAGTTCTGCCATAAAACCAAATAGAAGCCCAGCACGCAAAGCGTCATCAGTATTATCAGCAATTACTTTACTAGGCCATTCAATAGTAACCGGTAAAAGTCTTGCGGCCTTTTCTGTTAAAGCATCTAAGGCTGCGTTAATACCAGGAATAATACAGCCACCAACAAAAGCACCATCTTTTAAAACATCAAATGTTGTTGCTGTTCCCATATCGACAACAATTGCATTATCTATTCCACGAGCTCGTAAAGCAATTACATTGCAAAGTCTGTCACTACCAGCTGCAGCAGGATTTTGATAAGCTATTGGCAAGCCATTACAATTTTTAGCATTCACCACTAACACGTTACGATAAAGAAGTGTTTGTAAAGCTTTTACCCAAGGGCGCTCTAAAGCAGGTACAACTGTACTGAGCCCAACATGCGTAATATCTTTTGCCGGAATTTCTGAAAAACGCAATAACCCACTAATGCGATTTATGACTTCGTCAGAAGTTGTTTCTTTTCTTGTTGTGAGTCTCCAATGGTGGACTAATTTTTCATCCCGGAAAATTCCAAGAACAGTATGAGTGTTCCCTACATCAACAACAAAAATGATTGAACTTGTCTGCTGGTTATCGCATGCCATTTTTAACTAATCGCCTTTTAAATTCTCATTGAAATATCAAGAGCTTTTACACTATGGGTGAGAGCTCCAACAGAAATATAATCAAGCCCAAGAGTAGCTATTTCTTTTGCTCGTTCAAGCGTCATATTCCCAGAGCCTTCAACAAGAACTTTATCACCACTTTCTTTAATGATTTCTAATGCTTCAGCCATCATTTCATTACTCATATTGTCAAGCATAATGACATCAACACCTTTATGAAGAAGTTTTTTCAAATCTTCTAATGTTTCCACTTCCATTTCAACCATTAAATTTTCAGCGTTGTTCTTTTTAACTACTTCAAGAGCTTCTAAAACGCCACCGGCTGCTGCAATATGGTTATCCTTTACAAGAACCATATCAAAAAGTCCCATGCGGTGATTACTACCACCACCGACACGAACTGCATACTTTTGTAATGTTCTAAAACCAGGTAAAGTTTTACGAGTATCTAAAACTTTTGTTTTGCCACCTTTTAAAGCTTCTTGGAAAATATGTGCTACCGTCGCAACGCCAGAGAGTTGCTGGATAAAATTCAAAAGTGTTCTTTCACCCGTTAAAAGTTCTCTTGTGGAACCAGAAAGTTCAGCTATCAAATCGCCTTTTTTTACACAATCGCCATCTTGTTTATGTAAGACGACATTTACGTTTGCTTTTAATTCATTAAAGACAAGTTCAATAATAGGAAGCCCAGCTAAAACCCCGTCTTCTTTAGCAATTAAACGAGCGTGCTGATTTTGATTTTCAGGAATTGTCCAGGCACTTGTAACATCGCCTGTACGCACATCTTCGGCTAACGCTAAACGAATCATTGTCAAAGCATCTTCTTTTGGAAATACTGGCAAAGAATTATCACCGTACATTATTGAGCTCCTTTTCCTGTCAGAACCACATAAATTGTTCTAAATAAAATTTGGATATCTAACAAGAGAGACATATTTTCATAATAATAAAGGTCATACTGAAGTTTTATTTTTACATCTTCAGTACTTGTATCATAATGATGACGAACCTGAGCCCAACCAGTTAAGCCTGGTTTCATTTTTAAACGACTCATATAAAATGGTATTTCTTCGCGTAACTGCTCAATAAAAACAGCACGTTCAGGCCTTGGGCCTACCATAGACATATCACCTTTTAAAACGCATAAAAGCTGGGGAAGTTCATCAATGCGCGTTTTTCTTAAAAATAGTCCAACCCTTGTAATACGCGGGTCATTTTTTGTAGCCCATTGAGCTCCATTTTTTTCAGCATCTGTCCGCATAGTGCGGAATTTATGAACGATAAAACGTTGGCCATAAAGACCAACACGTTCTTGGCTATAAAAAACAGGGCCTTTTGAATCAAGTTTAATAGCAAGAGCTGCTAAAAGCGAAATCGGAAAAGATAAAAGCAAAAGCGTTGAAGCTATAACAACATCCATAACGCGCTTTACCCGAACCTGCCAAGGCGGCATCGTAAACGGGAACAATTCACGCAATTCAAAACCATGAACTAAGTTTGCTTTAAAATGACCGTCCACAACAGAATAAAGGTCTGGTACAACATAAATATGAATTTGTACTTCTCCAAGCCAAACAAGAACTCGTGTGATTTCCTGGACAGAACTACTATCGTGTGCAATAACAACCCCATTGACCTTTAATTCACGAACGAGTTTAGCTAAATCCGCATATTTACCAAGAACTGGCAAACCAGCAAATTCATGCTCAATAACTTGATAACGTTCATCAACAAAGCCTACTGCAAGTTGCCCTCGTTCAGGAGATTTTTTCAATTCTTCTGCAACGCGTTTACCTGTTTCTGTTGCTCCTAAAATTAAAAGCCTATGCGCACCAAAGCCTTTTTTGAGTAAAGCTCGCAAACCTAAATAAATAATCATGCGAAAGAAGATTACTAAAAAGATTCCAGCAAATAAAAAGGCTAAAATCCATAAGAACCGCGAGCCATAAACATAGCCCGATGAAATGGATTTCTCTGCCACAATTTTTGCAATAAATTCAGAACCAAAAAGAGCGACTATCGTAAAAAGGCCACCCACTAAAATGGCTCTAGCCACACGAAATGCCTGATGGGTTCTAGAAAGCAACAGCCATGAACGGTAAAGACCCGCTAATGAAAAAAGAAAAAAGAAACCGACATAAAGCAGAACGCCTACTTGTATAAAATCAGAAAGATTTTTGTTGTAATTGACAAGGTCTGGAATCCAGCCACTTCTGAACTGAACCCAAAATGCCAGAACAAAACAGATGACAAAAGCTAATGCATCTGAAAAAATTAAAAGTAAACGTTCTAATGTGGAAGAGCGAAACATATTACATCAAGAATCGAATCATTCTGCTTTTATCAACCACATTTGGCAAAGCATCTATTGCTTCAAGAGCGGCTATTGCTTTACGCTCAAGGATTTTTTCTGTGATAACCACAATACTTACTTTGCCTGGATCATTGACATTTTTTTGCACAATGGATTCAATTGAAATTTCATTTTGCGCAAGAATTCCTGTAATGGCAGCCAGAACTCCACAACCATCTTTTGCGGCAAACCGGAAATAATACCTAGCACAGGTTTCTTCCATTGGCACAAGAGAGGCTTCGTTTTCTTTGCAGAACCAGCCCATTGGTAAAACTGCTCGTGAGCCAGAATCTGTAGAACGGGCTAAAGAAACTAAATCAGCAACAACTGCTGAAGCTGTTGGTAAGCGACCAGCACCCGCACCTGTTTGCAATGTTGGGCCTAAATTATCACATTCTAAGAATACAGCATTCAAAACACCATTCACGCTCGACAATAAATGATCTTTTGGCAAAAGACATGGATGCACTCTTGCGTCCACTCTATCACCTACTCTGTGATAAATTCCAAGCAACTTAACGGTGCAACCAAAATCAGCAGCCGTAGCAATGTCTTCAGCAGTAATTTGAGAAATACCAGTTACATGGATTTTTTCAAAATCAACATGTTTATCGCTACAAAGGCTTGCAAGTAAAGCTGTTTTGTGAGCAGAATCAATACCTTCTATATCAAAGGTTGGATCTGCTTCTGCAAAACCTTTAGCCTGAGCTTCTTTTAAAGCATCTTCAAAAGAAAGACCTGCTTCAGACATTCTAGACAAAATGTAATTACAAGTTCCGTTGATGATACAACTCAAACGTTCTACAGAACTTCCCAACAAAGCTTCTTGAAGACTGCGAATAATAGGAATACCGCCACCAACAGCCGCTTCAAACAAAATGTGACAATCTTTTTCTTCTGCTAACGGAAATAATTCATGACCATATTTTGCAAGCAAAGCTTTATTTGCTGTAACCACGTGTTTACCGTTATTTAAAGCTGCAGTCAGCCAACGACGAGGCATTTCATAACCGCCAGCAAGTTCAACAACAACATCAATAGAAGAGTCTTCTATCATGGCAAAAGCATCTGTTGAAACATTATATTTATCGCGGAAGGGAGCAAGTTCTTCATCGGTTTTGGCACAGATGCAAGCAAGGTCTAAATTAACGCCTAAAGCTTCACGGAAATATTCCACTTTTTGCTCAAGAATTTCAATAACGCCACCACCGACAGTTCCTGTTCCAATCAAACCAATGCGCATAAAAACCTCTTTTTGAATAAAAAGTCAAATTTTTACGCATAAAATAACAATTTGTAAAAAAAAGATTTATTCCAGTCGCTAAAGAAATCAACAATATGGCTAACAAGTTAATAAGTTGGCTTATATGTTTGCTTATTTTTACATTTTTGCAAGTAAATTAACACTCTTAAGTAAGAAAAACTATATTTCTTTTCATGGATGAATTTACCCCACATGTTTCGTTGCAAGAAATTCTTTCTTCTTCTGATTTCAATCATTTTGTCTACCCAGTAGATTTATTCCAGTTGCGTTTAAAAGAAGAATTTTTTAGAACCCAACGCAACAATAAGCCATTTGTTTTTATAAAAATATTCATTAAACCATTTGAAATTTTTGGCGATTGGAACAAAAATGTTAAAGCGATACGTGCGTGGAAAATCAGTACCCTTACTATGCTTGCTGAATTAGACTTTATTGATGTTATCGGCTTTTTACCAAGTGGCGGCATTGGTTTAATTTTTTTGGATACTGATATTAGCAAATTACAAGAAATTCGAAAAAAAATCCTGCGAAACTTAAGCGAAAGTAAAACTTTTGATATTCTGCGTTTCAAAAACAGAAGAGGCCCTATTTTTGAAGCCTTTATCCACAATGGAAAAGTTAAAGACAATGCTCCTGAAGAAGATAAAGCTATAAAAAAATTCAATAAAGAAAGCAAGCCGTTTTTTACTTTATCAAGACTTCTCTACACAGAAAATATTTTACCTAGAACAAAAACCAGAGCTCTCCAAATGTTTGTAAAAAGAGCTATTGACATTGGTTGTACTGGTGGTGCTTTAATTGTTCTTTCACCCATTCTTTTAGCTATTGCAGCTATCGTTAAATGCAGCGACCCGAAAGGCCCTGTTATTTTTAAACAAACTCGGGTGGGGCAGCATGGTAAATTATTTACAATGTATAAATTCCGCAGTATGTATATTGATGCTGAAGAACGCAAAAAAGCTTTAGAACATCTAAACGAAACATCTGGGCCTACTTTTAAAATGAAAAATGACCCCAGAATTTATCCAATGGGTAGAATCCTTAGAAAGTTCAGCCTAGATGAATTACCTCAGCTTTTTAATATTTTACGCGGAGACATGTCTATTGTCGGGCCTCGCCCACCGATTCCGGCTGAAACAGCAACTTATTCTCCATGGCATAATATGCGATTAGCTGTCAAACCTGGTTTGACATGTATTTGGCAAGTTTCTGGTCGTAGTAATATCAGTTTTGAAGATTGGATGCGTTTAGACAACCAATATATACAACAAGCTTCTATCAAAAATGATATTTCTTTAATCGCGAAAACCTTTAAAGTTGTCTTTAAAGGCGAAGGCGCTTACTAATTCATTTCATTACACAAGTTTTACAAGAAACTTGTTTTGAATCACCAAATCGGTTTTCTGGGTTAGGACAATGAGATTTGGTCCCGTCAGGATAGACCCATACTTCTTTTGCAAAAGGGCAATCTACTGAAACTTTTTTTTCAAAGAATAAACTTC
This sequence comes from Fibrobacteraceae bacterium, assembly GCA_045629945.1. Lineage (GTDB taxonomy): Bacteria > Fibrobacterota > Fibrobacteria > Fibrobacterales > Fibrobacteraceae > UBA1765. Next base: position 24,332 of record JAZQSE010000024.1, on the reverse strand, counting down.
CCTTTGCTTGAATTGAAAGACGCTCACTGTTTGTTTTAATCATTTCTTGTAATTCTGAATACAAATCAGGAGAAATGGCATACCGTGCTTTATAAGAATCAGAAGTTAAAGAAAGAAACACTGGCAAATTCCATTTAATTCTTGAAACTTGGCATTCACTTGCAAATTCTAGTATGTCTTGAATAGAATGTACATTTAAAGCATTTAAAGTAACTTGCAAAGATAATGTGGCCGTAGATTCTCCATTTGCAATCAATTCTTTTCTGACTTGTGCGTAAGAAGACACATTCTTTTTCCAATTTTCAAAAGTCAAGCCAGGCATTAAATTTTGGAAATGCTCTTGTGAAAAACCCATCAAACTAATTTTTATATCTGAACAAGATTGCAACAATTTTTTTTGTTTTTCAAATTCAAGATAATTAGGGAATGTTCCATTTGTTGTTAAATTCAGCGGAATATTTTGATTAAAACAAAATTCTCGCAAACTTTCAAAATGCGAATAGAGTAAAGGTTCTCCCATGGTAGAAGGAATTACTTCTTTTAAAGTTTCCTTGTATTCCGTAATACTTTTTAACGCTAGAGCTAAAGGCATTTCACCCATTCCAAATGGATAGCCTCTTTGCCGCATAAAGCACAATGGACAAGACAAGTTGCACTTATCCGGATTAGTAAGTAAAGTGATTCGCCAAATATTTTTTTTATTCAGCATTTACTTTAAATTTTCCCTTAAAAATTTATTTGCAGCCAAAGCGGCTTTAGCACCTTCAGCAACAGCAACTGCTATTTGTAAAGTCCCTCCAGTACAATCCCCTGCTGCAAACAATCCCGGAATAGACGATTGAAAATTTTCGTCTAACACTAATTTACCATTTTCAAATGCGGCCCCAGCTTTGCGCGCTAAATCTGTGGCAGAGGCGCTGCCTATGGCAACAAACAACCCGTCATAAAGATTTTCTGTATTATCATCAAAACGGATACCTTCAAATTTTTCATTTCCAAGAAGATATTCTATTTTGCGATTTTCAATAATAAAACCATCTGTATTTTCAAATTCAAGTTCATTCCCATTTGTGAGAATCGTAACAGAAGAAGCTACTTGTTTTAATTCAGAAGCTTCATGCAAAGCATATTCTCCAGAACCTAAAACCGCAACATTTTTTTGGCGATAAAAGAAAGCATCGCACACAGCACAATAACTGACACCATGGCCTTCTAATTTTGACAACCCTGCAAATGGTTGCTTTTTACGAGCAGCACCTGTTGCTAAAATGCAAACTCTACCTGAATATTGTTTTTCTTTAGAACTTGCAACAAACAAAGTGCCATCAAAAAACAAATCGGTGATTTGATCTTCACTAATTTCAGCCCCTAATTGACGAGCTTGCGATTTGCCTATTTCTAAAAGTTCTTTCCCTGAAACGGGAGTAGCTAATCCATAATAATTTTCAATCAAATGAGCTTTTGTTAAAGCGCCACCATCATAGCCAACAATCTGAACGGAATGTCCGGAACGCAAAGCATACAACGCAGCGGAAATTCCTGCAGGGCCATACCCAATAATCAAGAAATCATAAACTTTTTTTTCCATGTTCATAAATTAAATATTCTTTTAAGAAAAAAGAATACATCTTGTTTAGTTATTATAAAAAAGCCTCGGAAGTTGGAACAACTTCCGAGGACATTTTTTGAAAAAGCGAATTTAACTTTTCAAGAAAAATTATTCAGCAGTTTCTTCACTAGCTTTTTTCTTGGAAGCTTTTTTCTTAGGAGCTTCAGCATTTTCGCCAGGCTTATGAGCATTCATCCATTCTTGAACTTCTGCTTCATCGCGGTTTTTGAAATAATCGGCAACAGACAAATAGAGTTTGCGGTTGTCCATATCAATTTCAGTAACCACTGCAGGAACATCATCGCCTACTTTGAAAGCGTCTGCAGGAACCTTAATGAATTCAGCAGAAAGCTTGGATACAGGAATGAATCCTTCCAAACCATCGTCCAATTCAACCACTACACCGCGGTCTAAGAGACGAACGATTTTACCTTTCACTTCAGAATCAACTGGGTGAGTTGTTTCTACTACATCCCATGGATCTTCTGTGAGGTGTTTCATAGAAAGAGAAATGCGACGTTTTTCACGGTCTACAGCCAAGACAACACATTCAACCTTATCGCCCTTCTTAACGAGTTCGTTAGGGTGAGTGATTTTCTTTGTCCAAGACATATCAGAAACGTGAATCAAGCCATCAACACCTTCCTTGATTTCAACGAATGCACCGAAAGAAGCAAGGTTGCGGATTTCACCAACAACACGAGCGCCTGGTGGCAATTCAGCATCAATAGAATCCCATGGATCAGATTCAAGCTGTTTCATACCAAGAGAAATGCGTTCTGCATCTTCTTCAACTTTAAGCACGACAGCTTCAACTTCCTGACCAACAACCAAAATTTTGGAAGGGTGTTTAACATGTTGAGTCCAAGACATTTCAGAAACATGGATAAGGCCTTCAATGCCGCTATCAAGTTCAATGAATGCACCATAATCAGTGATGGAAACAACTTTACCTGTAGCAATCATACCTTCTGGGTAACGAGCTGCAACGTCTTTCCAAGGATGTGGTTTCAATTGTTTCATGCCAAGAGAAATGCGTTCTTTCTTGTCATTAAAGTCAAGAACCTTAACTTCAACTTCTTGACCGAGTTGGAGCATTTCAGATGGGTGATTGATGCGCTTGTAGCTCATATCGGTGATATGGAGAAGACCATCTACGCCACCGAGATCAATGAAGGCACCGAAGTCTGTAATGTTCTTAACGATACCCTTACGAACCTGGTCTTTTTCAAGAGTATCCAAGATGTCTCCACGTTGACGATTGCGTTCTTCTTCAAGAACAACACGGCGGGAAACAACAATATTGCGGCGAGTCTTATTTACCTTGATAACCTTAAGGTCAAATTCTTGGCCAATCAAAGCGTTGATATCTGGAATCTGGCGCAAATCGATTTGGGAACCTGGCAAGAAAGCATCGATGCCAAAGAGGTCCACCACAACACCACCCTTGATACGCTTTGTAAGAGCACCGCGAACAATTTCATTATTTTCGAAAGCTTCGTGAATGCGATCCCAAACGCGGACAAAGTCTGCTTTTTGTTTGGAAAGAACCAAACGGCCATCACCGTCTTCAAGTTTTTCCACGAATACTTCAATTTCGGACCCAACTTCTAAAGTATCGGAATCCTTAAATTCTGCACGGTCAATAACGCCTTCAGACTTGAAGTTCACATCGATAAGAACTTCCTGGTCATCAACATGACTGATTTTACCTACAACGAGCTTGCCTGGTTCGAGGCAATCCATAACGGCGTAAACATCAGCGGCTTCAGAAGATTTAATCTTGCCGAGTTCCGCTTCAGCGGCGAGAATTTCGTCCAGGTCTTCCTGGGAACCGAAAAGAATTTTGTTGGACATATTTATTTCTTTTGGTTGTGTGAAGGTGATTCAAGTGTCGCACCTACGCTTACGGCAGCACGAATCTTCTCCACTTGTTGTTCTATGGTTAAGTGCGTAGTATCAATTTCAACAGCGTCTTCTGCTTTACGCAAAGGCGCCACTTTCCTGTTAGAATCTTGTTCATCACGTTCAGCTAAACTTTCCATCACTTCTTCAAGGGAAACATTTTCTCCACGCAAAAGAAGTTCTTCCATACGGCGTTTGGCACGGACTTTCAGATCGGTCACAAGAAAAAACTTAAACTGGGCATTAGGGAACACAACAGTCCCGATATCTCTGCCATCCAAAACACAAGAAGCCTTAGACCCAAAAACTCTTTGTTTTTCTGTCAAAGCCTCCCTAACTTCAGGGATAGCGCTATACAAGCTCACTGAACCAGATACTCTAGAGCTACGAATATCTTCTTCTCTTGAAACTCCATTTATCAAAATATGGTTTTCGCCATCAAATGAAATTTCTGTTTTCTGAAGAACGCTTTTTAAAGCATCTGTATTTTCTGGTGAAATATTTGCGTCTAATGCAACAAGTGCAATTGCACGATACATAGCTCCGGTATCAAGATAGGTGATACCAAGATTTTTAGCGAGTAAACGAGCCGTTGTACTCTTACCCGTTCCGCTAGGGCCATCTATTGCAATTACAAAATGCGAATTCATTGTCGCCAAATATAAAAAAAGTGGATTCAGACATTTTTTTATTCTCTTTAATTTTGTCCAAAAGGCCTTTATTTTCTTTTTTCAGGAATTACAACTCAAAATAAACGCCGAAATAACACGTATTTAACCATTTTTATAGGGTTCCCCACGAACCTTGTCATTGCCAGTGTCATTGCGAGACGTGTAGAATACACGGCGTGGCAATCTGTTTGCAAGCAACACTTGTTTTTGGATTACTTCGCTACGCTCGTAATGACAAAAGCCTAGATCGCCACACTGCGTTCGCGAAGACAACTTGTTTTTACACTTGCCGCTCGATTCTTGTCATTGCGAAGCTTGAAAAGCTGAAGCAATCTCCTTGCTAGCTACTTGTCATTGCAATGGAACGTAGTGACAGAAGCAATCTCCTCACAAGTAACACTTGTTTTTGGATTACTTCGCTACGCTCGTAATGACAAAAGCCTAGATCGCCACACTGCGTTCGCGATGACAAATTGCTAACAGATGGCCGCGTTGTCTTACAAGACTCCTCGCCATGACAATCCTGAACTTGCTCGCGGTTCTTGTCATTGCAATGGAACGTAGTGACAGAAGCAATCTCCTCACAAGTAACACTTGTTTTGGATTACTTCGCTATGCTCGTAATGACAAAAGCCAAGATGGCCACGAGGCACAAGGCCTCTCGCCATGACAATCCGTACTGTTTCGCCATGACAAGGTTTTCCCTAAAAAAAAGTCACAAGAAATACTCTTGCGACTTTTTTAATAAGATTCTATAAAACTATTATTCGCCGTAGTAGCCTTCTTCTTCGGAAGGAGCTTCAGCAGATTCTTCGGCAGTTCCCATCGCTTCTTTTGCAGCATCGGTGTTAGTATCTTCATATTGTTCTGGTGCAAGCAATTCGCCTGTACTACCATATTTACGCTTTTCTTCGTCAGTCAAGCGATTAGTCATCACTTCAACTTGTGGTTCATCGGCGTTTTCTTCTTCTTCAAGAATCTTGCGACCTTCTTCTAAGCGACGTTGGATACGAGCTTTTTCCATTTCTTCTAAGTTGGTACCCACTTTAGCTTGTTCTTCAGAAACCAGGTAACGAGTATTGGCTTGATCAAGAACTTCTTTAACGCCAATGAGACGACCTTTACCATCAACAGTCCATTGCATGCGACGCATCGTAGAAAGAGGCATACGTGCAGCAGCCTTTTGGTATTCTGGTTTGAATGTTACACCATCACTAATTTCAGACGCTTCAGAAGGGGTTACATATTGCAAAGCTTCTGACCAACGAGCACTTTGGGTACAAGTTGTAAATCCGACTAACGCGTCGTTTATAGCATCAGGATTATCGCTTTTTACACCAGCACAAGCTGTAAGCATTAACACACAACTCAAAGTAGCAATGAGTGATTTAAGCATTTTGACCTCCAAAAAATCTACCCAGCTACAAAATATATTTTTATTCCAAGAAAAATTGAATATTTTTTTTATAAATACCCACATTTTTCTATCATTTGCCGCATGTCTGAAACAATTCATAACGATATTCTTCACTTAACTACATCTAACGACAAGGAAATTTTCCTTATCGGTACGGCTCACATTTCTGAAAATTCCCGAATTTTAGTTAGAGAAGTAATTGAAAATGAGCAACCAGATGCTGTTTGTGTAGAACTTGACGCTGGTAGACTTTTATCCCTAGACGAACCTGAAAGGTGGAAAACAACCGATTTAAAAACCGTTATTAAAGAAAAACAACTCGGAACGCTTGTTGCCAATTTGATTCTTGGTTCTTACCAAAAACGTATGGGAAACCAAACCGGCGTAAAACCGGGTGCAGAACTTTATGAAGCTGTTTTAGCCGCACGAGAAAAAAATATTCCTATTGTTCTTTCTGATAGAAACATAAAAATCACGTTAAAAAGAGCCTGGGCCTCTACCCCATGGTATAGAAAATTTTCCTTGCTTGGCGGACTTTTTGCAAGTTTATTTGATAAATCTGAAATCAGTGAAGAAGAACTGCAAAAAATGAAAGAGCAAGACACGCTCAATACTTTAATGCAAGAATTTGGGAAAACTTACCCAGAAATCAAGCAAGTACTTATTCACGAACGAGACTTATTTTTAGCATCTTCTATTGATTCTGCAGAAGGCAAAAAAATTGTTGCTGTTGTTGGAGCTGGTCACAGAGAAGGTATTCGTGAAATTCTTGAAACTGGAAAAACAGTTAGTGACAAAACGCCTCTCGAAGTAATTCCTCCAAAATCTTTATTTTCAAAAGTTGTTGGTTGGGCTATTCCTATTGCAATTGTTGGTTCATTAATTGCGTTAGGAATTCATGCGGGAATTGAAAAAGCTGGTGAAGCAAGTCTTTATTGGGCTATGCTTACTGGTGGCGGAGCCATGCTTGGGACGATTATTGCTGGAGGCCACCCACTTACCATATTAACAGCACTTGTTGCCGCTCCATTTACCGGACTGACCCCTCTGATTGGAGTCGGCTTTTTCACCGCTCTTGTTCAAGTATACATGAGACCTCCAAGAGTTAAAGAAATGGAAACTTTAACTGATGATATTTGGCATTTTAAACTTTGGTGGAAAAACAGAGCACTTCGCGTTTTCCTCTGCTTTTTATTGCCTGGTTTCCCAGCGATTATCGGGAAAATTCTTGCAATATTTAATATTTACCAATCGTTTTAATTTCTTATGAAATAACTAAACAGCGACGAATTTTTCGTCGCTGTTTTTTTAGTATAAAGAGCATTATAAAAAAACAATTTTATACGTTTTTCTTAGCTGATGCTTTTAAGATTTCTTTTCACCAAGAAATTCAAAGCCCGCGTCTGATATAGCCTTTTGTAGTAAAGAATCTTCAAAAGTTCCTTCTACAAAAACACATTTTTGCGAAAGATTTGCTTCAACAGAAGTAACCCCAGATAATGCGCCCACAGCTTTTTCTACACTCATTTTACAATGATTGCAATTCATTCCATTTACATTAAAACATCTAGCCATTTTAAATTTTTCCTTTTTGTGAATTATGCTTTTAAATTTAGGTATTCCTAAAAACAAAAGAAGTATTCCTAGCGATAAAATATTTAACCAAATCTTTGAAGAATCATGTTCGGCAATAAAATTAGAGAACCTTATTGTTTCTAAAAATACATCCATAAAAAATGTATCGATGATAAATCCAAAAAATAAAGCCCCAAAAGCAATGCTTGCTAAATAGGCTAACAAAGTTTTCTTACCAAATGCACGACCAACTACTAGCATAGAAGCAACGCTAGTTGCAGGCCCTGCCATTAAAAGAACTAGAGCCGCTCCGGGAGTAATTCCTTTATCAATCAAAGATAATGCTAAAGGAATAGAACCCATAGCACAGGTGTACATAGGCATAGAAAACAAAAGCACAAGCAACATACAAAGAAAAGGATAAGGCCTTAAAAAACTAAAGAAATCATCAGGAATAAAAACGTTTACTAATGCACCTAATGCGATACCTATGAAAAGCCACTTCGCTAAATTAGGAAGCATTTCTAAAAAACCAAAGCGAATCGTTTCTAAAATTTTTTCCCAAAAACCTTCAAGATTTTTTTCTTGTTTTGAACTCACTTCATCTGTAGATTTTTTTTCAACATCTTTATCAGTGAATTGATTAGTAAATACCCCGCCTAAAATAGAAGTAAAAATAGCTGCTACTGGGCGAAGAATTGCAAAAGGTAAACCAAGCAAAGAATAAGTAGCTAAAATGGAATCAATTCCTGTTGCTGGCGTTGAAATCAAAAAAGAAACAGAAGCGCCTTTACTAGCACCTTCCCGACGTAAAGCAATAGCTGTTGGGATAACGGCACAAGAACAAATTGGCAAGGGAATTCCAAACAATGTTGCCCAAAGAACGGATTTAAAATCAGAGTTTGCAATTTTAGGGAGGTATAACTGACGCGGGATCCAAACGTGTAAAACCCCAGCTATAAAAAAGCCAAGCAATAAATAAGGAGCCATTTCTAAAGCAAGAGAAAGAAAGCTATTCAAAAATTCATTTAAATAATTCATTTACTTCCTCTTTTATGTAAAATGTGTTCTAAACCTAGTTGGAAAATTTTTTCTACGTGTTCATCATCTAAACGGTAATAGATTGCTTTTCCTTCCCGGCGAAAGGTTAATAGATTTGCCATGCGTAAAATACGAAGTTGATGACTGATTGCCGATTGTCCCATTTCTAAATAATTAGCTATAGCTAGAACAGATTGTTCCCCTTGACGCAAAAATTCAATAATACGGATACGTGTAGAATCTCCGAAAAATTTAAAAAATTCCGACAGTTCAAATAAATCTTTTAAATCAGCTTTTTTCTTTTTCATTTTCACCTCTTTATATATGAATGTTTGTTCATATATTCATATTATAGAAAAATACAAATATTTTGTCAATAAAAAAAGAACGGCAGCTGGAGACAATTAGCCACCGTTCCTTTTTCACCAAGCAAGTTTCAACTAATTTATTTTATGTTTACTTAGTCCAAGCCATTTTAAAAATGCTACAATCAAAATCAAAGTCACAACGCTAACAACAATCCATAAAACGGAATGCCCTACCGTTACCTGGAACAACAATACTGAAAGAGACCAACCAAGCAATGTTTGAATGATAACTAATACCGTTCCATAAAATTTTCCAAGCTCTCTAAAAGCGGTCCCCAATGCGGCAAGACAAGGAACATACAATAAAATAAACAACAAATAAGCAAATACCTGAAAATTAAAGCCTGTCGGGCTTAAAGTAAACCGCTCTTTCATATTTGAAAAAGTAGTTGATTTTGCTTCTTCAATACTTTTTTCAACCCCTAATGGAGTTACAAAACTTTCCACTGTTCCCAAAAGATTTTCTGGGATAGTCAAAAATGCTTCTGAAAAACTCCTAAACAGATTAAAAGAAGTTTCTTCGGTTTCAGAAGGCTCTGCATTTTCAGCATCATTTATGGAATAAAGAGAATTTAATGTCCCGACAATAGCCTCTTTTGCAAAAAGCCCTGTAAACAAAGCAACCGAAGCCGGCCAGTTTTCTTCTTCCACTCCAAACGGTTCAAATACAGGCGTAATTTTTTTACCAATTGCGGAAAGCAATGAATTTTCTGAATCTTCGTTTCCAATACTGCCATTTGTCCCGACAGAATTTAACACGCCTAAAATAGTTACCATAATAACAACTATTTTCCCAGCACGCAAAATAAAATCTTTTAACCTAAACCAAGTATGTCGCCATATCGCTTTAGGTTTTGGCAAATGATACGAAGGCAATTCCATAATGAAAGGAGAAGCTTCGCCTTTAAACGCCGTATGGCGTAAGAGCAAACCAAAAAACAGTGCGATAATAATTCCTGTTAAATAAATAGCAAACACAACTAAACCGGCTGATTTACCAAAGAAAGCTGCGGCAAATAACGCATAAACCGGAAGACGGGCACCACAACTCATAAACGGCACAAGGAAAATAGAAAGAAAGCGTTCTCTTTTATTTTCTAAAATTCGGCACCCCATAATTGCAGGAACGCTACACCCAAAACCCACAAGCATTGGGACAAAAGCTTTCCCAGGGAGCCCCAAAAAGCGCATAATGCGATCGGCGACAAAAGCCGCACGAGCCATATAACCTGAATCTTCTAATATGGAAAGACAAAGGAACATAAAAAAGACAACCGGAACAAAAGTAGCCACTGTTTGGATTCCTGCTCCAATGCCAGAAGCAAGAATTGCCACAACAAAATCAGGGGCATGAACTGCCTTTAAAAATTCTGCAAGACCATCTACAAAAACAGTGCCAAAAAGGATATCAAAAAAGTCAATAAAAGCGCTGCCGATTGTGACCGAAACCCAGAAAACCAAATACATCACAAGCAAAAACAAAGGCAAAGCCAAAATGCGATTTAAGAAAATTTTATCTAATCTGTCTGTAACAGACCCTTGCTTTAATTCCGCCCGAACCACTTGAGAAATAATTTGTCGGATATATGAATACCGCGAATCTGCCAACGCAAAAGCAGGTTCGTCGGACAATTGTTTTGACAAATTTTCTTTATCTATAGCCAAATTCAAGTTTTCTGCTTTTTCAACAATTGGAGAAAAACCAGAAATATACTGTATCGCTACCCAACGTTCCGGAATATTCAATTCTTTTGCCAGCGGAACAACAAGTTCAGAAACAGAACTTATCGCTTGTTCTATATTTTCCGAATGGACAATACTTTTAGGTATTGGGGAATCTTGTTTTAAAACCTCAGCCAATCTTCGGACAAATTTAGAACAGCTTTTATCAGAAACTGCTGTTAATGGAATAACGGGCACGCCAAAACTTTCTGAAAGTTTTTCTAAATCCAGAACGATTCCGCGTTTATACGCCAAATCCATCATATTAACAGCCAAAACCATGGGCACTTGCATTTCAACAAGTTGCGTTGTCAAAAAAAGATTCCGTTCTAAATTCGAGGCATCTAAAATATTGATTATCAAATCAGCATCACGAGAAAGCAAATAATCTAATGCAACGCGTTCATCTTCTGAATTAGCCAAAAGCGCATAAATACCAGGAATATCAACCAATCGAATTTGTTTACCATCTAATACAAAAAAGCCTTCTTTTTTCTCTACCGTAACTCCTGGCCAATTTCCGACAACCTGATTTGAGCCCGTCAAAGCATTAAACAAAGCCGTTTTGCCCGCATTCGGGTTTCCGGCAACTGCTATCGTAAAATTTTGAGACATATTAAACCCTCCTCAACTTCAGAACAGCAGCTTCTTTTTTCCGCAACGAAAGTCTATAAGACATCACCAAAATTTCTACAGGATCACCAAAAGGTGCCACTTGCAAAACTTTAATCACACGCCCGCGCAAAAGCCCAAGCGTCAACAACTTCACTTTATAATTCAAATCGCCACCATCTGCATAGCCAACGATTTCAGCCGAATCTCCTGGTTTTAAATCTCTAAACGCAACCAAATCCGAACCCCAATCCTTTGGAGTTACCGATGAATCACATTTACAAACACATGCCATATAAAATTCTCACAACTTAATTGTTAGCCATCGCTAACTTTAGAAACTTTCCGAAAATTAGTCAAGGCTAACTTTTGTTTTTTCCTAAAAAATTTTAAAAAACACTCTCTCACTTACAAGGATATAGACGTAAACGCCGCACGCGTCTATTTTAAAGTTTCAAAACGAGCTTTCTAAAAGCATACAGAAATTTCTACCGACATAGCTTTTTACGGAAAGGTGATTCGAAATAAATTTCGAATCGTCGACAAACCTTTTTATAGTAAAAGAACACTTGTTTTTGGATTACTTCGCTACACTCGTAATGACAATCCTGAACTTGTCCACGGTTCTTGCCCGCGATTCTTGTCACTCGCGAAGAAACGTAGTGACTGACGCAATCTGTTTGCAAGTAACATTTGTTTTTGGATTACTTCGCTACGCTCGTAATGACAAAAACCAGATGGCCGCGAGGCTCATCGCCTCTCGCCATGACAATCCACACTGCGTTCGCCATGACAACCTGTTGTTAGATGGTTTCATTTCATTTGCCATGACAAAAACACTTTTAGCAAAAAAACAAAACCTCTTTCAATTTGCCCATTCATTTTCAAAATGAGATTATTATTAAATTTCAACTATGCGGATTTTGTGGTGCATTTTTCTTTTGATTTTTATCGTAGCTTGTTCTATGCCTACGCGGGGTGGCTATGACAGAGCAAGCGGAAGATATGTAAAAAAGGAAACACCTAAAAAATCACATAAAACAAAACAACGTTCCCAAGAAGTTTCCCAAGAAGTTTCGCAAAAGTCCCACTCTACACAAACTAATGAAGACAAAACGCAAGAAAAAACCACAACAAAGTCAGATGGTTCTGTTTGGGAAAATGCTGCAAAACCTTGGATTGGCACTCCTTATCGTTATGGCGGTTCTTCAAAATCAGGCATAGATTGTTCTGGCTTTGTAATGCAAATTTATAAGGAAGTCCGCGGAATGTCTTTACCCCACAAAGCTTCAAAAATGTATGATATGGGGAAAAGCGTTTCAAGAAGTGATTTGAGAGAAGGCGACTTGGTATTTTTTGGTAGTTTTTGGGAAATAGACCATGTTGGAATTTACCTGTCAGGAGATCGTTTTGTACATGCAAGTTCTTCAAAAGGGGTAATGATTTCTCCAATGGATAATGTTTATTGGAAAAAACGCTACCAAGGAGCTAGGAGATATTAATGAAAAAGAAAATAGCTTTTCAAGGCCGTTGCGGTGCTTATAGCGAAAGTGCTGCGTATCATTTGTTTGGAAAAGATATTGAAGTAATTCCTGTAGATACTTTTGAAGAAATTTATGAGCGAATTGCAAATGGCTCTGTTGATGGTGGTGTAGTTCCTATTGAAAATTCCACTGCCGGCTCAATTTATGAAAATTATGATTTGCTTTTTAAGTGGCGCCTTTCAATTGTTGCTGAGGTGAAGCTTCAAATTTCCCATGCGCTTTGTGTTTTGCCCGGAACAAAAATTGAAAATCTCAAAAAAATTATAAGCCACCCACAAGGACTTGCTCAATGCAGTTTATTTTTTGAAAAGCATCCTCATATAGAAGCGTCTGTTTTTTATGATACCGCCGGGAGTGCAGAAGCTGTCGCTTTAGCAAAAGATTCTACGCTTGGCGCCATCGCCAGTAGTTATGCAGCCAAGGTCTATGGCTTAGATATTTTAGCTGAAGGAATTGAAAATTTACCAGGAATTAACTTCACTCGTTTTTACGCACTTCAAAAAGAACCGCGTCCGTTTGAAAAATCAGAAAATCTGAAAACCACATTGCTTTTCACATTAGCAAATTCCGGAAAATCCGGAGCACTTTATAATGCTCTTGGCTGCTTTGCAAAACGCAATTTGAATTTAACAAGAATTGAAAGTCGTCCACACCCAGATAAACCTTGGGAATATATTTTCCACATGTCTTTTGAAGGTAATCCAGAAGAAACTCTTGCTAGCGAAGCTTTAAAAGAACTCGGGGAATATGCTGATTTTATTTACCTTTTAGGAACGTTTAAGGGTGGCGAAATAAAAAAATTAGAATACGAAAAAATAGGAGTTTAACATGGAAAGAATAGATAACAGACAAAATAATGAAATGCGTTCTATAAAAATGACGCTAGGTTTTATAAGTAGCGCAGACGGTTCTGTTTTAATTGAAATGGGAAACACCCGCGTTATTTGTAACGCCACTCTTTTGCCAGAAGTTCCTGGTTGGTTGAAAGGCCGCGGCACTGGCTGGGTTACTGCTGAATATTCTCTTTTACCACAAAGCACAAACAAACGCGTAGATAGAGAGCGCAAAGGTGCTTCTGGCAGGACTCAAGAAATCCAACGTTTGATTGGTCGTTCTTTGCGAGGAGCTGCCGATTTAGCAGCCCTTGGTGAAAATGCAATTGTTGTAGACTGCGATGTTATCCAAGCTGATGGAGGAACACGCACCGCAAGTATTATTGGTGGTTTTGTAGCATTAGGCTTAGCGCTCAAAAAAATCAAAGTCAATCTCGGTATTGAACAGCAGATTTTAAAATACGCTATCAGCGCCATTTCTGTCGGGGTTGTAAAAGGTGAAGCTTTGCTTGACCTTTGCTATGTTGAAGATAGCGCTGCCGATGTTGATATGAATGTTGTAATGCGAAATGCCAAAGAATTTATCGAAGTCCAAGGCACCGGTGAACACGCAGCATTTGACAGAAAAATGCTCTCTACATTGTTGGACTTAGGTGAAAAAGCCTGCTCTGAAATTTATTCCATGCAAATGAATTTACTCGGTGGTGAACTACCTTAATTTCTTTGCATAAAAAAAGAGCTTCTTTCAACAGAAAGGAGCTCTTTTATTTTAACTATTTAGCGGTCTTTTCTATCGACCCAAGGCCTTAAAATTTCTCCTGTATAAATCTGCCTTGGGCGATTAATTTTAGAGCATGGGTCATCGTGCATTTCTTTCCAATGAGCAATCCAGCCAGGCAAGCGACCAATAGCAAACATTACAGTAAGCATGTTTGTCGGAATACCCATTGCGCGATAGAGAATACCCGAATAGAAATCTACGTTAGGGTAAAGCTTACGTTCAATAAAGTAATCGTCTTTTAATGCTCGTTCTTCAAGTTCTGTTGCAATATCCAACAAAGGATCGTGTTCGTGTTCGCGTTCAAAAACCTGGTGCATGAGTTTCTTTAAAACTTTTGCACGCGGGTCATAGCTTTTATAAACACGATGTCCAAAACCAGAAAGACGGAACGGGTCATTTTTATCTTTTGCCTTTTCCATCACTTGTTGGACAGTCATTCCACTTTGTTGAATGCGCAATAAAGTTTCTAAAACAGCCTGGTTCGCACCACCATGTAAAGGTCCCCAAAGAGCGCAAATGCCGGCACAAATGCTTGCATACAAGCTCGCCTGAGAACTTCCAACCATTCGAACGGTTGAAGTAGAACAATTCTGTTCATGGTCAGCGTGAACAATAAGCAAAGTATTTAAAGCCTTTTCCATAATAGGGTCTGGATTGTAAGGCTTTGCTTTGCTAGAGAACATCATGTTCAAGAAGTTTGAACAATAGCTTCGTTCGGCTTCTGGGTAAACAAAGGGTTCACCAATACTTGCTTTATAAGTAAAAGCAGCAATTGTACGAATTTTAGAGATAAGCCCGACAGTCGTCAAATCAAAAACATCTGCTTTATTGTCATCGTCATAAAAACGAGGAGTAAAAAGCCCGACCGCATTTACAATAGAACTTAAAATTCCCATTGGGTGTGCTGAAGGAGGCATTTCTCTGAAAAAATGCAATAAGTTTTCATGAATCAATGCATTTTCTGTAAGCATCGTGCGAAAGCGCATCAATTGAGCTTCTGTCGGAAGTTCTCCATAAATCAAGAGCCAAGCGACTTCCGGGAATGTTGCTTTTTCGGCCAAATCTTCAATAGCATAACCGCGATAACGAAGAATTCCATTTTCGCCATCAACAAACGTAATAGTGCTTTTCGTACTACCCGTATTCAAGTAACCATAATCAAGCGTTACAAGCCCTGTTTTTTTACGAAGTTCAGAAACATCAAAAGCTTTTTCGTTTTCGCTTCCTTTTAAAACAGGAAACTCAAAATCTTTTCCATCAAAACTTAACTTTACTTTATCTTCCATAAAAAACTCTCTTATGCACGAAGTTTCAAAATTGCCTGGTAGATATTTTCAAACATCTGTGGAATTTTATCTGTTGGAACAGAAGAGAAAGCTAGGCGCACAAGGCCAGACAACACAATTACACCTGTGCTGTAATTAGCTATCAATTCTTTACGCAAGATTTCAGCATCAACACCTATTGGACGAACACACATAAAGTAACCGCTATTAAAAGGCATTGATTCAAAAGCATCTTTATATTCTGGATGTTTTTCAAAAACGTCTAAAATAACATCGTAACGTTTTTTCAAAGTATTAAACTTTTCTTGTTTCTGAGCTAAATAATCTTCACTCTGGTAAGCCGCAAGAAGAATCTTCTGAGAAATGCTTGGTGCATTAGAAATGTTACCACGAACAACACCAGCTGCTTTGGCTTCCATAGCTTTAAGTTGAGAATCCGTAGCGCCTTTCCAAGCAAAACTCATAAAGCCCACACGGAATCCCCAAACGTAATCTTCTTTTGTAGAGCCATCTAATTTGACTGCTAAAAGGTTTTCACTCGCATCAGCTAATTTGGCAAAAAGCGATTCTGTATAAACGCCTTTTTCATAAACAAGTCCAAAATAAGCGTCGTCTAACAAAGCAACAACAGGCGTTCCACTTTCAGCGGTTTCTTTTAAGATAGTAGCTATTTTTTCTGCTTCTTGTTCTGTTGCTGTGTAACCAGTCGGGTTGTTTGGGAAATTAAGCAAAACAACCTTTTTACCTTCACCTTGCAAAGCTGCTTTTAAAGCGTCTGTATCAAAGCCACCATTTTTAAAAGTATTGAAAGTCTTTAACTTTGCATTTTGACCATTTTCAAAAACAAGTTCATAATTATCCCAATAAAGGTCTGGCAAAATCACTTCGTCGCCTTCATCTAAGAAAAGATAAGCCGCACAAGAAATCGCATGCGTAAGAGCCGCTGTTACAACTGGTGAAGAAAACTTTTTACCTTCAATAGAAGGATTTTTTCTTACAATTTGTTCTTTCCAAGCAGCACGCAAATTAGGGTCACCAAAACTAGGTGAATAAAGAAAACTAGACTTTGGCAAATTTAACGCTGATTGCACACAGGCAAGAGTCAATGGAGAACCATCGTCTTCAAGAGCTGTTCCTATCGTTGCATTGATACTAGCACCTTTTGCTTCAGCACCTTGCCCAAGAATTCCTTTACTTGGGAAAAATATGGCTTTTCCTTTTGAAGAAAGCATATCCAAAATACGGCAACCATTCATAGAAAGGTCTGCATTAAGAGATTCAGCAAGAGGATTATAGTTCATACTAAAATACCTTATAAAAATTTTTACCCGTTCAATGATAGAAATTTTTGAGCCATTCAATACACAAAAAAGGCGTTCACTAAATAAATCCCTAAATTAAAAGCAAAATAATTCAACTTAAACCAAAAAATTTTGTCCAAATTTCTCCAATAAATTTATTTTTAAGGCATCTTCGGGGCTTTTTTTATTTTTCCTAAAAACAAGTCCTTTTACAAGGTATTATCAAAAAGGTTTTATTATGCAAGAAATAGATTGGAAAAATCTCCCTTTTGGTTACGCAGACACTGACTACAATGTCCGCTGTTATTATCGCAATGGTTCTTGGGGGAAAATTGAAGTTTCCTCTTCAAACAATATTAACATTCACATGGCTGCTACTTGCTTGCATTATGGACAAGAAGGCTTTGAAGGTTTAAAAGCATACACAGGCAAAGACGGCAAAGTCCGCATTTTCCGCTGTGAAGAAAACGCTCTTCGCATGCAAAGAACGGCTGAACGCGTTTTGATGGCTGCTCCTCCTGTTGAACTTTTCCGCGAAATGGTACACAAGGTAGTCCAATTAAACGCTCGTTTTATTCCTCCTTACGGACACGGCGCGACCCTTTACATTCGCCCACTTCTTATTGGTACAAGTCCAGAAGTTGGCGTAAAACCTTCTGAAGAATACTTGTTAATCATGTTCGTTGTTCCTGTCGGACCTTACTTCAAAGAAGGGTTCAAACCTGTAGATATGATGATTTGTAGGGATTTTGACAGAGCGGCTCCACAAGGAACAGGCACTGTTAAAGTCGGCGGAA
Source organism: Fibrobacteraceae bacterium (assembly GCA_045629945.1). Taxonomy (GTDB): domain Bacteria; phylum Fibrobacterota; class Fibrobacteria; order Fibrobacterales; family Fibrobacteraceae; genus UBA1765. Next base: position 6,870 of record JAZQSE010000024.1, on the reverse strand, counting down.
ACTATGCCGCTAGTTTGCAATCTTTAGCTATTGCTAAAAAGGCCGGTTTCTCTTCTACAATTTATCTTGATGCAAAAGAAAAGAAATACATTGATGAATGTGGCCCGGCAAACTTCTTTGGTATTAAAAACAAAACTTATATTACCCCACAATCAGAAAGTATTTTGCCTTCTATTACTAACAAAAGTTTGCAACAACTTGCAGAACATTTAGGGTATAAAGTTGAGAAACGCCCGGTTCCTTTCGAAGAACTTGCAGAATTTGAAGAAGTGGCCGAATGTGGAACAGCTGCGGTCATCACGCCTATCAGAAAAATTGTTGACCCGATTGCCAATAAAACATTCACTTATGGAGACCCTGAAACTCCAGGCCCTGTCTGCACCGAACTCTACAACGTTTATACCGCTATCCAGTTTGGTGAAACCGAAGATATTTTCGGCTGGACCGAAGTCGTGGACATTTAACAAAAAAACTTTTAATCAAAAAGGCATTCCTTATTGGAATGCCTTTTGAATTTTTAAGCTTGCTTCGTTGCAAGTAGCATGCTTGTGGCAATGAACTCGCAAGCGATTCCTCTGCTCTCAACTTGCCGTTACTTCACCACAATGTTCACAAGCTTACCGGGCACCACAATGCATTTAACGATTGTTTTGCCTGCCATGAATTCTTGCACGCGTTCGTTGTCAAGGGCGAGCTTTTCTAAAGCAGCTTTTTCCATGTCAGCAGAAACGGTTTCGCGAGCGCGAACTTTTCCGTTTACCTGGAATACAACTTCAACTGTGTTTTCAACAGCTTTAGAAGCATCGGCTTCTGGCCAAGGGACATTGGTGAGAGATTCATTGTGCCCGAGAATGCTCCACATTTCTTCGGCGATATGTGGGGCAAATGGGTGCAAGAGTTTTACAAATGCTTCACAAGGTTCACGATAGCGCTTGTCCATTTTTATGAGTTCATTGTTGAAAATCATAAGTTGGCTAATAGCTGTGTTGAAACTCATGGCTTCAATATCTTCTGTTACCTTGATAATGCTTTGGTGCATTACTTTTACAACAGATTCCGGGGCTGCTTCATCTACAAAAACCGGAGCTGAATCTTCTTCGCCAATCACAGAACGCCAGGCACGATTTAAGAATCGATTCATGCCTTCAATTCCTTTTACCTGCCATGGTTTCACTGCATCAAGAGGTCCCATAAACATTTCATACAAGCGAAGACTATCTGCACCGTAATCTCTAACAACGTCATCTGGGTTCACAACGTTCTTTAAAGACTTACTCATTTTTGCAATGATTTGCTTGAGTTCAATGTCAGTACCTATTTTGTAGAACTTGCCATCACGTTCTTCCACTTCATCAGAAGGAACTTTAGAGCCAGCCGCATCTTCGTAAGCATAAGCGAGAATCATGCCTTGGTTATAAAGTTTCTGGAATGGTTCGTCGGTAGAAACAAGACCTAAATCAAACAGCACTTTATGCCAGAAACGGCTATAAAGCAAGTGAAGCACAGCGTGTTCTGCACCGCCAACATAAAGGTCAACTGGCATCCAGTATTTTTCAAGTTCTTGTGCAAGGAAAGCATCGCCGTTACAAGCGTCGATATAGCGAAGGTAATACCAGCAAGAGCCGGCCCATTGTGGCATAGTATTTGTTTCACGAATACCTTTGCGACCGTTTTTATCAACAACTTCTAACCATTCCTTTGCATTCGCAAGAGGAGATTGTCCACCATCACCTGGCTTGTATTCTGTAAGTTCAGGCAAAAGAACAGGAAGTTCTGCATCATCAACAGTAGAAATTTCGCCATCTTCCCAATGGATAACAGGGAATGGTTCACCCCAATAACGCTGGCGACTAAAGAGCCAATCACGGAGTTTGTAATTTACTGTTGCTTTGCCGATTTTATTTTCTTCAAGCCAAGCAATAACGCGTTCAAGACCTTGCTTCTTATTTAAACCATTAAGGGAAAGGGTTTCGTTTTCGCTATTAATGTAAGTGCCATCTGCTGCCCAGCAAGCATTACCTGCAAGCACCTGCGGGCGAACATCTTCTGGGCAAGTAGAATCCGGTTCCATAATGCAAATAACTGGCAAACCAAACTTTTTCGCAAAATCAAAATCGCGAGTATCATGAGCAGGAACAGCCATAATAGCGCCTGTGCCGTATCCAGTCAAAACATAATCAGCAATCCAGATAGGAATTTTTGTGCCAGTTAATGGGTTAATGGCATAGCTACCGCTAAAAACACCTGTTTTTTCTTTAGCAAGTTCAGTTCTATCCAAATCACTCTTAAGAGCCGCTGCATGCACATAAGCTTCAACAGCCTCTTTTTGTTCTGCTGTTGTAAGAGTGGGAACAAGAGAATGTTCAGGAGCCACCACCATATAAGTTGCCCCAAACAGAGTATCAGCACGAGTTGTATAAACGCGAAGCTTATTTTCAGTCGCATTACCAGAAGCATCAGCCACGCAGAAATCCACTTCTGCACCCTGGCTTTTGCCAATCCAGTTCTTTTGCATATCTTTTACGCCTTGCGGCCAATCAAGAGAATCAAGACCTTTCAACAAGCGATCCCCATAATGAGGAATACGCATAAGCCATTGTTTCAAATTACGGCGTTCCACTTCTTTAGTACCGCACTTTTCGTGAGAACCATCATTTAAAACTTCTTCGTTGGCGCAAACGATTTTACAATGCTTACACCACCAAACCTGAGCATCAGCATAATAAGCAAGGCGTTTAGAATCTCTATATGCACGAACAGCAGCTTCACCACTTGCTTCTACATCAGAAGGAATTGGAAGTTCAGAAATAGGGCGCCCTTTTTGCAATTCATCGTCGAACCAAGTATCATAAAGGCGCTTAAAAATCCATTGCGTCCACTTGTAATACTTAGGGTCCGTCGTATTGATTTCACGACTCCAATCATAAGAAAGGCCAAGGCGTTTAATTTGCCTGCGGAAATTATCACAATTTTTTTGAGTAGTAATAGCAGGGTGTGTTCCTGTTTGAATTGCATATTGTTCAGCAGGGAGCCCAAAAGCATCCCAACCCATAGGGTGAAGCACATTAAAACCATTACTTCTTTTATAACGGCAAATAATATCTGTCGCGGTATAGCCTTCTGGGTGACCAACATGCAGCCCAGCACCACTTGGGTAGGGGAACATATCTAAGCAATAAAATTTTGGTTTACTTTTATCGCTAGCTGTTTTAAAAGTTTCATGAGCATCCCAATAAGCCTGCCACTTGGTTTCAATTTCCTGCGGATTATACTTAGCCATTTTTATTCCTTTTATTGCCCTAAAAACAAATTGGGCATAGTTCAATTTTTCGCTGAAAATTTAGGAAAAATCTTTATATATGAAAAATTCAAATTTCTAAAAATCAAAAAATACAAGATAAAAGCAGAATATTTCGCCAAATAACTCTGAAAAAATTATTCATACAAAGGGAGAAGTCTCTCCCTCGCTGCAACTAGTTTTGTTCATACCTCACAAAACTATTTTCCGCTACCCTCTCGTAACGCACTCAAAAAAATCCTCAAATTTTGAAAAGAGATTCCTTATAGTGAAAACAAACTCTTTTATTTGGTTTGTGGGCAAATTCTTGATAAAAAAAGAGTTTATGAAAATGGATTGACATATTTTTGTAAGATTATTATTGTTGTACGGCATTGTTATTTTTTTATTACCATAAAGGAATTTTGTTTGAAAAAATCACATTTTCTGATTGTTGTCGCGTTTTTTCTGTCGCAAATGAACACCTCCTTTGCCCTTGATTTTCCGTATTCTGAATGGAGTTTAGCTAATTATAGCGGAGCAAGTGCAAATTTCAATGAGGGCTTTATCTCTGTTACTAATGGCGGTTCCGATTACTGGCATGTACAACTAACTCGCAACAATATCGAATTACAGGCTGGTAAGACTTACGAAGTTAAGTTCTATTTGCAAGGGGTTAGTAATCGTCGTTATGTAGAAGTGCGCATAGGTCGAAATGCTTTTCCTTATGATGCCTTTGCAGAATTTGGTGAAGTTGTGGCGCCAGTAAATGGACGGTTGATAACGAAAACATTCACGATGCAATCGGGCAATGTGAATAATGCACGATTTGAATTTAATCTTGGTAAAAATTCTGGAACGGTTTATCTATCTGATGTTAGCTTAAATTGCCTTGATTGCGGTTCTAACCAAAATGTAAGCACCAATAATTCTTCCACGATATCTACAAGCGACTGGGATTATATCGTTATTGCTGATACAGTTGATTTTCGTGACTACTCCATGTCCTTAGGCGATGTATTCGGTCAATACCTTGAACTAGGAGCTGATTCCAAGATTTACGGCAATGTAGATGCGTCAAACTATTGTTTTTTGCGCGAACGTGCAAATATCAGCGGTAATTTGCGCTATTCAACTCCATGTATTGAACAAAATAATATAAAAGCGAAAGCAAAAAGTACAAAAGCGCTATCAAAGCCAGTAGTCAGCCTTCCAAACATCGTCACAGGTATATCACCAGTTTCTGTAGGACTTGATGAAACTATTACACTTCCGCCAGGTAATTATGGTGTTTTCTACGCCAATGCAAGGTCTAAAGTTCATTTTACCTCTGGCTCTTATACTTTCCAGAACATCTTTACAGAACCTGATGTCAAGTTTGTATTTGATTTAACATCAAGCCCTGTTTCAATAGGTGTTTTAGAAAATGTTCGCTTTGGCGACCGTAATACATTTGCCATTTCTGGTGGTAACCCCAGTGAAATTCAGTGGAATATTGCCGGTGAAAAAGTTGATATGGGAACGGACGGTCTGTATTTTGGACAGTTTGCTGCCCCATCTGCATTCGTTCGTATTCCATCTCGCTCGCACCTTGTCGGTGCTATATATGCACGCAAATTTCAGATAGAACCGCAGTCAACGATTTCACAAGAACCCCGTGCAACTGAAATTTCTCATAGCGAAGAACATTTTGGTCCGTTCTTTATGCCTGGAATTTTTCGCTATGTTTCTCAACTGCCGCTTTCCGCCTCATCTATTGAGATGTTCGTTTATGCAGATAGTTCACAAATTAAAGTAAATGAAAAGAACTCAAAAATAGTAGAACTTTCATCTTTAAATCAAAATGTTGAAATTTCTTTGACACAAAATAAAATATCAGGATTTCCAATAGAAGCTTTTAAAAGTAAATACATATTCAACTTTAATAAATCCGAAAATTATCGCATTTATTGGAACCCACAAACACAATGTAAGGAAGGTTGCGATGGAACAACTCCAGCAACTGCTATTGGTGATTTTGCAACCGTTCTCGAAACAGCCAAGGCGACAGGCAAAGAAATCAACATGGCCGGTGGCATTTGGAATGTGACCGATAACTTTACTGAAGGCGTTGTTCCCTGGAAAGTCGGTTTTGAACTAGTTGGATATAAAGGCGATATCTGGGATTTGAATTCTGTTTCAAGTATGCCCACCATTTTTCTTGGAGATGACTCGCATATACAAATACTGGGAAAATCTCCACGCTCGTTAATTGGTTTTTGGATAGGAAATGGATTTAATACACAAAATGGTGGAGCTATTAGTTCAAAATCTAACCATTTAAAATTAAAGAATATGCTTTTGTCAGCTCATAAATCTGAGATGGAGGGAGGAGCTTTATTTTCAATTGATACGGTTGAAATGTATAATGTTCATTTTAAAAATTGTCAATCAAATAAAAATGGCGGGGCTGCTTATATCCACGGATTATTAAAGATGCAAAATGTCATTTTTGACAAAAATATAGCTTTGGATAATGGAGGTGCAATTCATACAAATGATATAGTTTTCGCTCAAAATGTAATATTTAATCAAAATGAATCAAATGGCTATGGTGGAGCTTGGTTTGCTGAAAAAGGCTTTGTTAAAATTAGCAATGCAACAATTTTTAATAACAATGGGAAAAAAGGATTTTCTGCTATTGGTGGAGAGGCTACAGGAGAAATTTACAATTCAATATTATGGAAAAACATAAATACTTCTTGTATATTAGAAAATTGTAAAAGAGAATTATCTCCATTTTTATCTATTCATCATTCTATTGCAGAAAACAATTATTCTGGAATGGGAAACATTGTAAGTGACCCAAAATTTGTTAATGAAAACAAACCAGAAGGTGATAATATGTTTATGAGTATGACGGCAGGGTTAACTCTACAAAATGAGTCCCCGGCAATCGGCATTGGGTTAAAGGATGAGTTTGTTCTTCAATCAGATATATTGAATGTTAGAAGAACAAAAAAAATAGATTTGGGAGCGTATGCGTGGTATGATTTAAATTCTGATTTAGAATTAGGGGAATTTACCTACGGGAAATTTAATTTACGAACACCAGAATTTCCTGTTTTTGAACGACTTGGTAATGAGCGAGATATTATAGCGATAGGAAATAGTCCAAAAGGACGAGTTATGAGAAAAAAAGTTCCGTTGAGTCAAGGTAAAAACATTCGTAAAGCTATTATGGAATTTGCATTGTTAAATGAGTATGGTGTCCCCTATCCAAGACTAGAAAAACAGAAAGTAACCTTTTTTTATTTTGGCGAGGAAAATGGTAAGAGTGTATTTCAAACACTTATTTTAGCACCATCTGAAAAAAATTATAATCCTGATTTGCACGGAAGGTTGCTTGTGTTTACTTCGGACATTAGTAAAGTAAATAAATATGGGAATGTTCAAGTATTACCAGTGCTTGGTATACAAGATAAATATTATGCAGAATTAGTTGATTGGAAATAGAAAATGCAAAGAATTATTGTCTTTTTATATTATGCTTTGTTATGTGCTTGTGGTGGCGGATCATTGATAGTAGAAGCAGACAAAGAAGTAGATAGAGT